>NZ_JBIAVS010000013.1:0-344426 GCF_042894545.1 Streptomyces sp. NPDC001530 | reverse complement strand
CACCCGAGAGACTCTCTCAGGCTTTCCTCCGGGCGCTTCCCTTCGGTCTTGCGTTTCCGACTCTATCAGATCTTTTTCCGATCCGATTTCCTCGGCGCTTTCGAGGTTTCCGCTTTCGCGTTTCCCTTTCCGGCGGTTCCGACTTTATCAGAGATTCTGAGTCGGAATTTCCGTCCCGCTCGGGTGGTTCCAGGCACACGATTGTGCCGGGTTCCCGTTCAGGCGGAGCCGTAAACGTACTGGAGCGGGGCGCCTCGATGCAAATCGAGGCGCCCCGCTCCAGGTTGGCGCGTGCGAGGGGGTCAGACCTCGACGACGACCGGGAGGATCATCGGGCGCCGACGGTAGGTGTCGGAGACCCACTTGCCCAGGGTGCGGCGGATGAGTTGCTGCAGCTGGTGGGGCTCGACCACGCCGTCCTGGGCCGAGCGCTCCAGGATCTCCGTGATCTTCGGAATGACATCGCTGAACGCGGAGTCGTCGATGCCGGAGCCCCGGGCGTGGACGTGCGGGCCGCCCGTGATCTTGCCGGTGCTGGAGTCGATCACCACGAAGACCGAGATGATGCCCTCGTCGCCGAGGATCTTGCGGTCCTTGAGCGCGGGCTCGCCGACGTCGCCGACCGAGAGGCCGTCGACGTACACGTATCCCGCCTGGACCTTGCCGGAGATCTTGGCCCTGCCCCCGACGAGGTCGACGACGACGCCGTCCTCGGCGATGACGATGCGGTCGTGCGGGATGTTGGTGAGGGCGCCGAGCTCGGCGTTGGCGCGCAGGTGGCGCCATTCGCCGTGCACCGGCATCAGGTTCCGCGGCTTGCAGATGTTGTAGAAGTACAGCAGCTCGCCCGCGGAGGCGTGGCCGGAGACGTGCACCTTGGCATTGCCCTTGTGGACGACGTTCGCGCCCCAGCGGGTCAGGCCGTTGATGACGCGGTAGACCGCGTTCTCGTTGCCCGGGATGAGCGACGAGGCCAGGATCACCGTGTCGCCCTGGACGATGCGGATCTGGTGGTCCCGGTTGGCCATCCTCGACAGGGCCGCCATCGGCTCGCCCTGGGAGCCCGTACAGACGAGCACGATCTCGTGGTCCGGAAGGTCGTCCAGCGTCTTGACGTCGACCACCAGGCCCGGCGGGACCTTCAGATAGCCCAGGTCACGTGCGATGCCCATGTTGCGGACCATCGAGCGGCCGACGAAGGCCACCCGGCGGCCGTACTCATGGGCCGCGTCCAGGATCTGCTGGATGCGGTGGACGTGGCTGGCGAAGCTGGCCACGATGATCCGCTTGCTGGCGCCGGCGAAGACCTGGCGCAGCACGTTCGAGATGTCGCGCTCGGGCGGGACGAAGCCCGGGACCTCGGCGTTCGTGGAGTCCGAGAGCAGGAGGTCGATGCCCTCCTCGCTCAACCGTGCGAACGCGTGTAGATCCGTGAGCCGGCCGTCCAGCGGGAGCTGGTCCATCTTGAAGTCGCCGGTGTGGACCGCCATGCCCGCAGGTGTGCGGATGGCGACCGCGAGGGCGTCCGGGATGGAGTGGTTGACCGCGACGAACTCACAGTCGAAGGGGCCGATGCGCTCGCGCTGCCCCTCGGCCACCTCGAGCGTGTACGGGCGGATGCGGTGCTCCTGGAGCTTCGCCTCGATCAGGGCGAGGGTCAGCTTGGAGCCGATCAGCGGGATGTCCGGCTTCTCGCGCAGGAGGTAGGGGACGCCACCGATGTGGTCCTCGTGGCCATGGGTGAGGACGATGCCCTCGATGTCGTCGAGGCGGTCCCTGATGGACGTGAAGTCCGGCAGGATCAGGTCGATTCCGGGCTGCTCCTCCTCGGGGAAGAGCACTCCGCAGTCGACGATCAGAAGGCGGCCGCCGTACTCGAAGACCGTCATGTTCCGGCCGATTTCACCGAGGCCGCCGAGCGGGGTGACCCGGAGGCCGCCCTCGGGGAGCTTCGGCGGCGGGCCGAGTTCAGGATGCGGATGACTCAAAAGACTCTCCTCACCACGCGCGCCACGTACCTGGCAAGGCACGTGGCGCGCGTGACGTTCGTGCAGTAGCAGTTGTCTGTGTGGGGTGCAGGCCGATGGCCTGCGGGTCATGCGTATTCAGTTGTGAAGTCTGTGGTTAGAGCTCTACCCCGCCGGCGGCAAGATCGATCTTGAGCTGGGCGGTCTCCTCGGGCGACAGCTCGACCATCGGGGCGCGCAGCGGTCCGGCGGGCAGGCCCTGGAGGGTGAGCGCGGCCTTGGTCGTCATGACGCCCTGGGTGCGGAACATGCCGGTGAAGACGGGGAGCAGCTTCTGGTGGATCTCGGTGGCCTTCTGCACGTCGCCCGAGACGTACGCGTCGAGCATCGCGCGCAGTTCCGGGGTGACGACGTGGCCCACGACGGAGACGAAGCCGACGGCGCCCACGGAGAGCAGCGGCAGATTCAGCATGTCGTCGCCGGAGTACCAGGCGAGGCCGGAGCGGGCGATGGCCCAGCTGGCCCGGCCGAGGTCTCCCTTGGCGTCCTTGTTGGCGACGATACGCGGGTGCTCGGCCAGGCGCACCAAGGTTTCGGTGTTGATCGGCACGCCGCTGCGGCCGGGGATGTCGTAGAGCATCACCGGCAGCTCGGTCGCGTCGGCGATGGCCTTGAAGTGCCGGTACAGGCCCTCCTGAGGGGGCTTGTTGTAGTACGGCGTGACGGTCAGCAGGCCGTGCGCGCCGGTCTTCTCGGCGGCGCGGGCGAGCTGGATGCTGTGGTGGGTGTCGTTCGTGCCGACGCCGGCGACGATGTGGGCGCGATCGCCGACCGCCTCCAGTACGGCTCGTACGAGATCCGATTTCTCCGCGTCGCTGGTGGTCGGTGACTCGCCGGTGGTGCCGTTGATGATCAGGCCGTCGTTGCCTGCGTCCACCAGGTGGGAAGCGAGCCGCTGCGCGCCGTCGAGGTCGAGTGCGCCGTCCGCCGTGAAGGGCGTGACCATGGCGGTGAGGACCCGCCCGAAGGGGGTCTGCGGAGTGGAGGTCGGAGCCATGGGTAACACGCTACTCGCTGCTCAACGCGTGGTCTGCCCTCGGGGGACACGACAAAGCGCGACAAAGGTGGAACCCGGCACTGCCTGCTCGGGGGTTCAAGCAGTGCCGGGTCCGTTTGATCAGGCTAGATGAACTTCGCGAAATGCCGCAATACGGACACTTCGCCCGGTTGAACCGTACATCTGTGCCGGACGGCATGCGGAAGCGCGTTACGGCGCCACGCGCCCGTTGGCATTGAAGGCCGCATACGTCAGCGGCATGAGCTTGGCCCACTCCGCTTCCATCCGCTCGCCGACCATCTCGATCTCGCGCTGCGGGAAGGACGGGACCTTGGCCAGCTCGTGCTGGGTGCGCAGGCCGAGGAAGTGCATCAGCGAGCGTGCATTGCACGTCGCGTACATCGAGGAGAAGAGGCCGACCGGGAGGACGGCGCGGGCCACCTCACGGGCTACGCCGGCGGCGAGCATTTCCTGGTACGCCTCGTACGCCTGTCGGTATGAGTCCTCCATCACACGGCCCGTGAGCTCCTGCTGGGCCTGGGTGCCCTCGACGAAGACGTACTTGCCGGGGCGGCCCTCCTGGACCAGCTTGCGGGACTCGTCCGGGACGTAGAAGACGGGCTGGAGCTCCCTGTACCGGCCCGATTCCTCGTTGTACGACCAGCCCACGCGGTGCCGCATGAACTCGCGGAAGACGAAGATCGGGGCGCTGATGAAGAACGTCATCGAGTTGTGCTCGAAGGGACTGCCGTGCCGGTCCCGCATCAGGTAGTTGATCAGGCCCTTCGAACGCTCCGGGTCCTTCTTCAGCTCGTCCAGGGACTGCTCCCCGGCGGTGGAGACACGGGCGGCGAACAGCACGTCGGCGTCGGACGCGGAGTGCTTGATCAGCTCGACGGTGACATCGCTGCGGAAGCTGGGCTTGAGGTCGTCGGCGGGGGTGTCGGTCACGGTTCGGAGGGTCCTTCCCATCACAGGCTCGGGCGGCGCCCACTCTACGGCCCGGCACTGACAACGGGGCGTTCGGTACCTTGCCGCGACATTCATCGGCGAACTTCTGCGAATTCGGTGATTCTGGGCACCTGATGGGGCATTCGCTCGTCTGTAGGGGTGACGGCGATTTCGTTCGAGTCGCCGGTCGCCAGGCGCCTGAGCCCTGAGCCCCTACGAGTCTCCAGAGGAGAAGCAGCCCCCATGTTCCGTCGGCGCGAGCCCGTTCCGTTCGCCTTCATCGCCGAGGCCGACAAGTTCCGCAGCAATGTCACTCCCCCACCCCGCGAGCGGGCGTCCGCCGGACAGATAGCCGGGCGGTGGCTCATCGGGCTCACCGTGGTCGCCGGGCTCATCGGGTCACTGGTCCTCGGCATGCCCGCCCTGTCCCAGGATCAGTCACCTGCGAAGACGCAGCATTCCGAGGCCTCGGACGGGCGCTGACCCTTCCGGACCCCCAAGGGTGGTGAGCGAGCACCTGGCTCGATAGCCTCACCGGGCAGAGCCCATGCGTGGATTGAGTGAGGATCAGTCGTGCCCCTGCCCTTCCTGACGGCGGACCGTGCCTTTGACGAGGCGGCGGACGATCTCGCGCTGCCCTATGACGACCGCGACCGTTGGCGGCGCCCCTACCGGCCGGGCCCGTGCCGGGTGGGCGCGGCCGCGCTCGTCCTGCTGCTCGCCTCGTACGTGCTCGTCGCCGCAGTGATCATTGCCCTCACCGGGACCCCGACCGCCGCCGCGGCCTGTCTGGGCGGCGCCGCGGTCGCCATACTCTGCGCGCTGCGGCTGCTGCGCATGGGCGTGTGGGTGAGTGCGCGGGGTCTGCGCCGGGTGGGCTTCTTCCTGACGAGTACGACGCCCTGGGAGCGGGTCGCCGTGGTGCGGACGGTGCAGCAGCCGGTGCGCTGGCTCGGGCTGCCGCGCACCGTCCAGGGGCAGGCGCTGGTCCTCGTACGCAAGGATCGGGCGCCCGAAGACGTGCCGCCCCTGCTGACCACGCACAACGCCGACTTCCTGGCGCGTATGGAGGCCTTCGACCGCGCGGCGGACGCCATCGAGGTGTGGGCGGACGAGTACGGGCGGGGCTGAGGTCCCCACGACGAAGGGCCAGGACGCCTCCCACGGCGCGGCGAAGGGCCAGTAGGCCTCCACAGCGCACATGAAGAGGGCCGGTCCGCAGCGCGCGGACCGGCCCTCTTCGTGTGCGCGTCAGCGCTGAGCCCCGTACGGCCTCAGGCCTCCACGGACCTGCCCTCGTGCAGGGCGATGGCCCGCTGCATCGCCTTGCGGGCGCGCGGGGTGTCGCGGGCATCGTGATAGGCGACCGCGAGGCGGAACCAGCTGCGCCAGTCGTCCGGGGCGTCCTCGGTCTCGGCCTTGCGCTTGGCGAAGACCTCGTCGGCCGAGTCGCGGTCGATGCGGCCCCCGGGGGTGCGCCTCAACTCGTCGACGGGCAGGCCGCCTTCGGCGTCGAGCTCGGCGGCGAGCCGGTTGGCCTTCCGGACGAACTGGGTGTTCTTCCAGAGGAACCAGATGCCGATGACCGGCAGGACCAGCACCGCGACACCGAAGGTGACGGTGATCAGGGTGCCGTTCTGGATGAGGAGCACGCCTCGGCTGCCGACCAGGACGAAATAGACGACCAGGACGGCGGCCGTGAGGGCGTAGGTGATCTTCGCGCGCATGTCTGCCGACTATCTGTTGTCCGTCCCCCGGCTCAGCCGAGGTCCAGGAAGTGTTCCAGGCCGAAGGTGAGGCCCGGCGTGCTGACCACGCGGCGGACGCCGAGCAGGATGCCCGGCATGAAGCTGCTGTGGTGGAGGGAGTCGTGGCGGATGGTGAGGGTCTCGCCCTCGCCGCCGAGCAGCACCTCCTGGTGGGCGAGCAGGCCGCGCAGGCGGACCGCGTGCACCGGGACGCCGTCGACGTTCGCGCCGCGGGCGCCCTCCAGCGCGGTGGCCGTGGCGTCGGGCTGCGGGGCGCTGCCCGCCCGCTCCCGGGCCGCGGCGATGAGCTGGGCGGTGCGCGTGGCGGTGCCGCTGGGGGCGTCGACCTTGTTCGGGTGATGCAGCTCGACGACCTCGACGGACTCGAAGTACGGCGCGGCCACCTCGGCGAACTTCATGGTCAGTACGGCCCCGATGGAGAAGTTGGGCGCGATGAGCACGCCGGTCTCCGGGGACTGGGCCAGCCAGCCCTTGAGCTGCGCGAGGCGCTCGCCGGTCCAGCCCGTCGTGCCGACCACGGCGTGGATACCGTGCCGGACGCAGAAGTCGAGGTTGTCCATCACCGAGGCCGGCGTGGTCAGTTCGACGGCGACCTGGGCGCCGGTCTCGGCCAGCGTCTCCAGTGTGTCGCCCCGGCCGAGCGCGGCCACCAGCTCCATGTCCTCGGCGGCCTCGACGGCTCGTACCGCCTCGGCTCCGATACGGCCCTTGGCACCGAGGACCGCCACGCGCAGCTTGCTCATTGCTTCGTTCCTTAGAGAGACCTTGCAGAGACCTTGCAGGGACGGGGTTACGCGACCGCGTCGTGCAGACGGGACGCCTGCTTGTCCTTGAGCGGGCCGATGACCGACAGCGAGGGCCGCTGTCCCAGGATGTCGCGGGCGACCGAACGGACCTCGTCCGGGGTGACCGACGCTATCCGGGCCAGCATGTCGTCGACGGACATCTGCTCGCCCCAGCACAGCTCGCTCTTGCCGATACGGTTCATCAGCGCACCGGTGTCCTCCAGGCCGAGGACGGTGGAGCCCTGGAGCTGGCCGATGGCGCGGCCGATCTCGTCGTCCGAGAGGCCGTGCTCGGCGACTTGGTCGAGCTCGTCGCGGCAGAGCTTGAGCACGTCGTGGACCTGGCTCGGCCGGCAGCCCGCGTACACGCCGAAGAGGCCGCAGTCGGCGAAGCCCGAGGTGTACGAGTACACGCTGTAGGCCAGGCCGCGCTTCTCGCGGACCTCCTGGAAGAGGCGGGAGGACATGCCGCCGCCGAGGGCGGTGTTCAGGACGCCCAGCGCCCAGCGGCGCTCGTCGGTGCGGGCCAGGCCCGGCATGCCGAGGACGATGTGGGCCTGCTCGGTCTTGCGGCCGAGGAGCTCGACGCGGCCCGCGGTGCGGATCGCGCGGCGGCCGTCGCGCGGGGCGATCGGCTCGGCGACGGCCTCCTTGATGGCGCCCGCCTTCTCGAAGGCGGCGCGGACCTGGCGTACGACCTTGTTGTGGTCGACGTTGCCCGCGCAGGCCACGACCAGGTGCGTGGGGTCGTAGTGCTTCTTGTAGAAGCGGCGGATGCGGTCCGCGGTGAGGGCGTTGACCGTGTCGACCGTGCCGAGGACCGGGCGGCCGAGGGGGTTGTCGCCGAACATGGTGTACGCGAACAGGTCGTGCACGCAGTCGCCCGGGTCGTCCTCGGTCATCGCGATCTCTTCGAGGATCGCGCCGCGCTCGACGTTGACGTCCTCTTCGAGGATGAGCGAGCCGGTGAGCATGTCGCAGACGACGTCGATGGCGAGCGGCAGATCGGTGTCGAGCACGCGCGCGTAGTAGCACGTGTACTCCTTCGCCGTGAACGCGTTCATCTCGCCGCCGACCGCGTCGATGGCGGAGGAGATGTCCAGGGCGCTGCGCCGGGACGTGCCCTTGAAGAGCAGGTGCTCCAGGTAGTGCGTGGCGCCGTTCAGCGTGGGCGTCTCGTCGCGGGAGCCGACGTGCGCCCAGATGCCGAAGGTCGCCGAGCGGACCGAGGGCAGGGTCTCGGTGACGATACGCAGGCCGCCGGGGAGGGTGGTCTTACGGACCGTACCGATGCCGTTCTGGCCCTTGATGAGGGTTTGGGTACGGGCGACGGCCCGCGCCTCCGAAGAGGTGCGGGCCGTCGCCGTGGAGCTACTCGACGTCACTTGTCGGTGTCGTCCTTCTTTTCGTCGTCGCCTTCGCCCTCGATCACGGGGATGAGGGAGAGCTTGCCGCGGGAGTCGATCTCGGCGATCTCGACCTGGACCTTCTGGCCCACACCGAGGACGTCCTCGACGTTCTCCACGCGCTTGCCGCCGGCGAGCTTGCGGATCTGCGAGATGTGCAGCAGACCGTCCTTGCCCGGGAGCAGCGAGACGAACGCACCGAAGGTCGTCGTCTTCACGACGGTGCCCAGGTAGCGCTCGCCGACCTCCGGCATGGTCGGGTTGGCGATGCCGTTGATCGTGGCACGGGCGGCCTCGGCGGCCGGGCCGTCGGCGGCACCGATGTAGATGGTGCCGTCGTCCTCGATCGTGATCTCGGCGCCGGTGTCCTCCTGGATCTGGTTGATCATCTTGCCCTTGGGGCCGATGACCTCGCCGATCTTGTCCACGGGGATCTTGACGGTGATGATCCGCGGGGCGTTCGGGGACATCTCGTCCGGCGTGTCGATCGCTTCCATCATCACGTCGAGGATGTGGAGGCGGGCGTCGCGGGCCTGCTTGAGGGCCGCGGCCAGAACGGAGGCCGGGATGCCGTCCAGCTTGGTGTCGAGCTGGAGGGCGGTGACGAACTCCTTCGTACCGGCGACCTTGAAGTCCATGTCGCCGAAGGCGTCCTCCGCACCGAGGATGTCGGTGAGGGCGACGTAGTGCGTCTGGCCGTCGATCTCCTGGGAGATCAGACCCATGGCGATACCGGCGACGGGGGCCTTCAGCGGCACACCCGCGTTCAGCAGCGACATGGTGGAGGCACAGACCGAACCCATCGACGTCGAACCGTTGGAGCCGAGGGCCTCGGACACCTGACGGATCGCGTAGGGGAACTCCTCGCGGGTCGGCAGGACCGGCACGAGGGCGCGCTCGGCGAGCGCGCCGTGACCGATCTCGCGGCGCTTCGGGGAGCCGACGCGGCCGGTCTCACCGACGGAGTACGGCGGGAAGTTGTAGTTGTGCATGTAGCGCTTGCGGGTCACCGGGGAGAGGGTGTCCAGCTGCTGCTCCATGCGGAGCATGTTGAGGGTGGTGACGCCCAGGATCTGGGTCTCGCCACGCTCGAACAGCGCCGAGCCGTGCACGCGCGGGATGGCCTCGACCTCGGCGGCCAGCGTACGGATGTCCGTGACGCCGCGGCCGTCGATGCGGACCTTGTCCTTGATGACGCGCTCGCGGACCAGCTTCTTGGTCAGCGCTCGGTAGGCGGCGGAGATCTCCTTCTCGCGGCCCTCGAACTGCGGGAGCAGCTTCTCGGCGGCGATCTCCTTGACGCGGTCCAGCTCGGACTCGCGCTCCTGCTTGCCGGCGATGGTGAGCGCCTGGGCGAGCTCGCTCTTGACCGCGGCGGTCAGGGCCTCGAGAACGTCGTCCTCGTAGTCCAGGAAGATCGGGAACTCGGCGGTCGGCTTGGCGGCCTTCGCGGCGAGGTCCGACTGCGCCTTGCACAGGACCTTGATGAAGGGCTTCGCGGCCTCGAGACCGGCGGCGACGACCTCCTCGGTCGGCGCCTCGGCGCCGCCCTTGACCAGCTGGATCGTCTTGTCGGTGGCCTCGGCCTCGACCATCATGATCGCGACGTCGCCGTCCTCCAGGACGCGACCGGCGACGACCATGTCGAAGACGGCGTCCTCGAGCTCGGTGTGCGTCGGGAACGCGACCCACTGGCCGTTGATCAGCGCGACGCGGACGCCGCCGACCGGGCCGGAGAAGGGCAGACCGGCCAACTGCGTGGACGCGGAGGCGGCGTTGATCGCCACGACGTCGTACAGGTGGTCGGGGTTGAGCGCCATGATCGTCGCGACGACCTGGATCTCGTTGCGCAGGCCCTTCTTGAAGGAAGGACGCAGCGGGCGGTCGATGAGACGGCAGGTGAGGACGGCGTCCTCGGAGGGACGGCCCTCACGGCGGAAGAAGCTGCCGGGGATCTTGCCGGCGGCGTACATCCGCTCCTCGACGTCCACCGTGAGGGGGAAGAAGTCGAGCTGGTCCTTGGGCTTCTTGGAAGCGCTGGTGGCCGACAGCACCATGGTGTCGTCGTCCAGGTACGCCACGGCGGAGCCGGCGGCCTGCTTGGCCAGGCGGCCCGTCTCGAAGCGGATGGTGCGGGTGCCGAAGGAGCCGTTGTCGATGACGGCCTCGGCGTAGTGGGTCTCGTTCTCCACTAGCGTTTTCTCCTCGTCTTCGTCCCGGCCTGCCCGTGTGGCAGGGGGACGGTGGCGGAGAGGCGCTCCTTCTGGTGCGGGCCGGTCTTCGATCGAAGCACCCGGGGCTCGCAATCCCCCGGGGGCCACTACCGAGGACCGGCGGCGGCGAGGTGCGCTTCTCCTCGTTCGTTGTCGTGACGGTGTCGCACCCGGCGGGTACGGCGTCATCACGCTGTGTTCGTACGTGCTGTGTCCTGCGTACTGCGGTGTGCTACCACACTACAAAGCGCCAGTGACACTCCGCACGTACAGAGACGTACAGCAGCACGTACAGCAAAAGGAGCGGCTCCCCAAGAGTGGGAACCGCTCCCTTCACGGCGTCTTACTTGGCGCCCGCCGCACCGCGGCGGATGCCCAGGCGGTCGACCAGCGCACGGAAGCGCTGGATGTCCTTCTTGGCCAGGTACTGCAGCAGGCGGCGACGCTGACCGACCAGGATCAGCAGACCACGGCGGGAGTGGTGGTCGTGCTTGTGGGTCTTGAGGTGCTCGGTCAGGTCCGAGATCCGGCGCGAGAGCATGGCGACCTGGACCTCGGGGGAGCCGGTGTCGCCCTCCTTGGTACCGAACTCGCTGATGATCTGCTTCTTCGTAGCGGCGTCGAGCGACACGCGTACTCCTCGTAGTCTCATGTGTGCCACCGAGTGCCCCTGGTCCACATCTCAGGGGAGCTTCCGTTACTCGGGAGGCGGGGATCCGCTGGGCGCGACCTCCAGAGCGGTGGGCTCCGGGGGTGCGTACACAAACGGCCGTTACACAGGGTACCAGCCTGGGCGGACGCGTCTGTCCGGGTCTCCGAACCGGCCGAACGGCGCGGACCTGGCCACTAGGGTGACCGCACAGGTCATTCGCACGTGGGGAAGGGGCCGCCGGAACATGGCCGAGGAAGCGGACAAGGACGTCAAGGCGCGCAAGGAGCGGGAGAAGGACGAGCTCTACGCCCTCGACATCTCGGGCGTCGAATGGCACAGCGCGCCGGGCACGGAGGAGCACGAGGAGCGGGTCGAGATCGCGTATCTGCCCGAGGGTGCGGTGGCCATGCGTTCGTCCCTCGACCCGGAGACGGTCCTCAGGTACACGGAGGCCGAGTGGCGGGCCTTCGTGCTCGGGGCCCGGGACGGGGAGTTCGACCTGGAGCCGGCGCCGCACAATGGCGGGCTCGCGGCGGAGTAGACGACGAGCGGGAAGACATGGGGCCGACGCGGACCTTTCCGCGTCGGCCCCATGTGTTCCTCAGCGCGCCTGGGCGATCCCCACCGCTGCCGGTACCGGGTCGTCCGGGTGCGCCGCGGATGCCGTGAGCACCCGGGGCGAGAAGAACGCCCTGCCGTGTTCGACGAGGATGTCGGACCACTCG
This sequence comes from Streptomyces sp. NPDC001530, assembly GCF_042894545.1. NCBI lineage: Bacteria > Bacillati > Actinomycetota > Actinomycetes > Kitasatosporales > Streptomycetaceae > Streptomyces > Streptomyces sp. NPDC001530. The sequence goes on along the minus strand of NZ_JBIAVS010000013.1, from coordinate 332,901 downwards.
GGGTTCTCCATGCGTGTGGTGCCGTCCGGCAGGTTGAAGTAGAGGAACGGGGTCTCCTTGCCGGTCGCGGGATCGATTCCCACGATGGCGGCGGGTCCGACGTTGTCGGAGCTCGGCCGGTAGACCAGGAGCTTGTCCCCGCTCATCTTCACGGGCCAGAGCGGCTGCAGCGGCCGACCGTCGAACTTCTTCAGGGTCTTCCCTGTCTTCACGTCGAAGTCCACGATCCAGTTCTCCGCCTGGTCGTAGCCGCCGTCCGCCTTGCTCGCGACGAAGATGTCGTCCTTCCCGACCACCATCGCGTAGCAGTTCTCCATCACTCCGAAGTAATGAGTGCCGTCCCAGGAATCGCCGCACATCGGGTCGAAGCGCCCGCCCTTCATGGAGATCGTGGCGCTGTGCCGACCCTGGTCGTCGAGGGTGATCAGGTCGGTCACGTCGTACTCCCCCGCCCCGATGGCCAGCACCGGCGGGTCGGAAGAGGGCATGTAGACGCCCGAGATGCCTTCCTTGAGCTTGTACGTCCACTGCGGCTTACCGGTGCGGGGATCGATCTTCTGCACCCGGTACGCGTGCTTGGACTCGTCTCCGCAGCGAAGCAGGACGAGGAGGCTGCGGCCGCCCGCGAAGCCGTTGTCCTCGCACTTGGAGACGTCGGTGCTCTTCCAGAGCTGCTTGCCGTCGCTCATGTCGTAGGCCACGGAGCCGTTGCCCCATGCCACCGCGACGGTGCCGCGCGTCATGGTCAGGTTCGTGTTCGTCACATACGCGGTCTTGGCGTCGGACATCGTCGCCGTCCACAGCTTCTTGCCGGTGTCGAGGTCGAAGAAGACCACCTCGTCACAGATGCCCGCGTCCTTGGTGCCCTTGCGTTTGCCGGGCTGGACGACGACGGCGGTGCGACCGTCCGCGGTGACGTGTTTGGTCGTCGCGCAGATGTGGCCGTCCAGCTTGAGGGTCCACGCCGCCTCGTCCACGCCGAACTTGAAGCCTGTGAGCGTGTTCTTGATGCCCTTGGCGAAGATCTTGTCGGTCGCCCAGGTGCCGGGCGCGTACCGGGTCTCGTCGTCCTTGAACTTCTCCTCGTCGTAGTCGATGACGAGCTTGCCCTCGAGCGTCTTGGGCGTCTTCTCGACCGTCTCCCTGATCTCGTCCGGGGCCTGCGGGGCGGCCGTCGCCTTGCTCTTCGCCGGAGTTCCGTCGCCGGTCGCGTACATCAGGAGCCACCCGCCCGCGCACAGCGCCACGACAAGTACGGCGGCGACGGCGCCGACCAGTTTCGTACGACGTCTTCGTCGGTCGCTGTCCGCCGCCAACGCGGATTGGGTGTACGGGGATGGGGGTGGGCCGAAGCTCACGCGCTCGGGTCCTTTCGTGGGAGCCGTTCGGTATCGGGGGAGTCCCCTACTATGCATGGCCCTTGATCGTGTACATGCAGGGGGCGACGTGGCTGCCTTGATGGCTTCGTTTGTCCGCTTTGGGGGTCAACAGTGAGCGTGCGTACGCCACTTCTGGGCAGGGTGTGACGTAGCGGGCGGCCGCGGTGGGGTGGACAGGCCTGCCGTAGTGACAGTCATGGTGATTAGGCTGGGACCGGGCGCGACGCCTGAACCCGTGGACGGGCCGCCCGCGTCCCAGGGGGAGCCGGGTCAATTCGGACGACCTCGAACGACTTCGGACGACTAACAGGCGTCTACGGACGACAAGAAAACGGTCGCCCCGGCACGGCTTGAGGGTGCTCGACCACACCAGGAGGAATTGTGAACAGCGATCGGGACGGGATCCGCGGGGGCTGGGCCACACCCGGCGATGACCAGTCCGACGCGGAGTCCGCCGTCGAGACGACGGGCGAGTTCACCATCGACTACGCGCCGCCCGCCTGGTACACGCAGAACGCGTCGGGGAGTTCGGGGGATTCGGAAGTCGGATCCTCGGAATCGGGGGCGGTTTCGGGGACTTCGGGGGATTCAAGGGCTTCGGGGGCTTCGGGGAGTTCGGACGCATCGACGGACTCGGACACGTCGACGGACTCGGACACGTCGACGGACTCGGAGACTTCGGCGTCGGGGGCAGCGGCCGTTGGTGAGGTGCCTGCCGGGCCTCCGGTGGGCAGTCCCGTCGCCGTGCCCAAGTTGCCGGTGGGCAGTGGGTTTGAGCCACGGGTGGCGACGGCTGATGCGGTGGCCCCTGATACGGCGACGGCTGATGCGGCGACGGCTGACGTGGCCGAGCCGGAGGCTCCGGCCGTGGCACCTGTCAGCGACGCGGGCAGTCCGACGGCTGTACCGAACTTTCCCGTGGGCGGGTTGCAGGCCCAGTGGACTCCTCCCGCTCCTCCCGCTCCTCCCGCTCCTCCGGTCGCGCCGGTTGCGCCGGTCGCCGCTTCTGACGAGGCGGAGTCGGGGAACGGGGATCTGGAGAGTGGCGCGACCATGCGGATCTCCGCTGTCGCGCTGAAGCGGGACATCGCGGCGCGGGCGGCTGCGGCGTCGGAGGAGGCGGAGGCGGAGACAGCGGCGGAAGCTGACGTCGATGCCGAGCGCGCGGCTGAAGCCGAGCCCGAGGTCGAGGCCGCGGTGGGCTCTGAGGCCGAGGCCGTGCTTGATCCGGTGGCCGCGTACCAGTCCCTGGAGGCCTCCCGGCACAGGGACCACGTCGACATAGAAGAGGAAGCAGTAGCGGCCGAGGCCGAAGTGGCCTTCCCCGGTGCGGATTCCGCCGATGAGCCGCGCGATGCCTCAGACGAGGAGCGTGTCGCCGACGTCGTGGAGCTGCGCCGCGCGGACGAGGGCGACGCGGCCGACGAGATCAGCGACGCCGTGCCGTTGGACGACGTCAGCGATGCGGTGCCGCCGCAGGCCGACCCGCTGCACGCGGAGCCAGAGGACGCCGAGCCTCAGGACAGCAGGCCTCAGGACAGCGAGCCTCAGGACAGCGAGCCTCAGGACAGCGAGCCTCAGGACGCGGTGCCCGCGGCCGGGGCAGACGCCTCCGGGGCCGTGCAGGACGCGCCCCCGGCCTGGGCTCCGCCGCCGCTGCCGCAGGGTGGGCTCCCGCCGTTGCCGCCCGCGTATCAGCCCGCGGCGCCCGCTCCCGCGGCCCACTGGCCCGCCTCCACGGAGCCTGCGGCGGCCGAGCCCGTGCAGGCGCAGGTGCCGCCGCAGGCTCAGCCGCCCGCACCGGCGCCGGGCCAGCCGTTCCAGCCGCCCACGGCGCAGACCGCGGCTCCGGCATGGCCTTCGCCCAGCGCGCCCGTCTCGCCGGAGCCGGCGCAGGGGTCCGCGCCGGTGCCCGCGCCCGCCTTCGAGAACCCGGTTCCGGCCCCGCCGCAGGCTCCGCACGCGGCACCTCCGGCTCAGGCGCAGCAGGGGAGTTACGGGTTCCCGCAACCCGGCACCCCTGCCCCGGTCCACGCCCAGGCCCCGGCCCCGGCCCCGGCCGCCGACACTCCGGCTCAGGCCCAGCAGGGCAGTTATGGGTTCCCCCAGCCCAGCACCCCGACACCGAACCCCACACCGCAGGGCGGCTACGGATTCCCGCAGCCCGGAACCCCTGCCCCAACTCCGGCCCAGGCCCCGGCCCCGCCGCAGGCTCCGCACGCGGCACCTCCGGCTCAGGCACAGCAGGGGAGTTACGGGTTCCCGCAACCCGGCACCCCTGCCCCGGCCCAGGTCCCGACCCCGACCCCGACCCCGGCCGCCGAGACACCCGCTCCCGCCCCGGCCACCGGCGCTCCAGCCCAGGCACCGCAAGGCAGCTACGGATTCCCGCAGCCCGGGGCACCGGCGCCGGCACCCGCTGCGGCCAACCCGCCCGCTCAGGGCGCCGGTTACGGCTTCCCCCAGCCTGCGACGCCGCAGGCGGACCCCGTGGCTCCACAGCCCCCCGCCCCGCAGCAGGGCTACGGATTCCCGCACCAGCCTCCGGCGCAGCAGGCGCCCAACGCTCCCGTACCGCAGCCTGGTTACGACTTCCCCGTGCCGCCTCCGGCCCCCACGCAGTCGGCCGCGCCCACCCCGGCGCAGCCGCCGGTCCCCTCGGCACAGGTGGGTCCGCCGTACCCGCAGCAGCCTCAGCCGCAGCAGGGGCAGCAGCCGGTCGATCCCCGCGCCGGAGCCGCCTGGCCGCAGCCCGTGCAGCACGACCAGCGCCAGCCCACCAACCCCGGTGCCGCCCCGCTCGGGTACACCGCCGCGGTGGAGTTGTCCTCCGACCGGCTGCTCAACAACAAGAAGCAGAAGGCCAAGAGCGGTCGCCCGGCTGCCGCCTCGTCGCGGTTCAAGCTGGGCGGGAAGAAGGAGGAAGCCGAGCGCCAGCGGAAGCTGGACTTGATCCGGACGCCGGTGCTGTCGTGCTACCGGATCGCCGTGATCAGCCTCAAGGGCGGCGTGGGCAAGACGACCACGACTACCGCGCTCGGCGCGACGCTCGCCAGTGAGCGGCAGGACAAGATCCTCGCGATCGACGCCAACCCGGACGCGGGCACGCTCGGCCGCCGGGTGCGTCGCGAGACCGGTGCCACCATCCGTGACCTCGTCCAGGCGATCCCGTACCTCAACTCGTACATGGACATCCGGCGGTTCACCTCGCAGGCGCCGTCCGGGCTGGAGATCATCGCCAACGACGTCGACCCGGCCGTGTCCACGACGTTCAACGACGAGGACTACCGGCGCGCGATCGACGTGCTGGGCAAGCAGTACCCGATCATCCTGACCGACTCCGGTACGGGTCTGCTGTACAGCGCCATGCGCGGTGTGCTCGACCTCGCCGACCAGCTCATCATCATCTCGACGCCGTCGGTCGACGGTGCGAGCAGCGCCAGTACGACGCTGGACTGGCTGTCGGCGCACGGGTACGCGGACCTCGTCTCGCGCTCCATCACCGTCATCTCCGGAGTGCGCGAGACCGGCAAGATGATCAAGGTGGAGGACATCGTCAGCCACTTCGAGACGCGCTGCCGGGGCGTTGTCGTGGTGCCCTTCGACGAGCACCTCGCCGCGGGCGCCGAGGTCGACCTCGACATGATGCGGCCCAAGGTGCGGGAGGCGTACTTCAACCTCTCCGCGATGGTGGCCGAGGACATCGCACGGCACCAGCAGTCGCACGGGCTGTGGACGAACGACGGCAACCCGCCGCCCGTCGCCGCCCCGCCGATGCCGGGCCAGTACGTTCCGGGACAGCCGGCCCCCGGCCAGCCCGTTCCGGGCCAGGCCCCCCAGCAGCCGCAGCCCGGGCAGCCGTACCCCCAGCCCGGACAGGCCTACCCGCAGCCCGGACAGGCCTACCCGCAGCCGGGCCAGCCCTACCCGCAGCCCGGTCAGGCACACCCGCAGCAGCCGCAGCCCCCGCAGGCGCACCCCCAGCCGGGACAGCCGTACCAGCCGGGCCACCAGCCCGCACCGGGTCAGCCCTACCAGCCGCACCAGGGCCAGACCCCTCCCCCGCCCGCACCCCCTCAGCAGTAACCCGATCGGCCCCTTCCGAGGGGCCGATTCCCGTCAAGGCCCGCACCGTTCCGTCACGGTGCGGGCCTTTGCGTGTCCAGGGACGAAAAGGGGCGCCACGCCCTGGCCAGGAGGGCGTCACCGGTCTGAACCAATGGGCATGAAATCCGCGTCAACTCGTTATTTCCGCAGGCCACATGGGGTTCGCGCGCCGTTGACGTGCGCAGACCGGCGCTGATAGACACACACATCAACCCCGCCGGCGTCCCCCGATCAACCGTGTTCCATCAGTTCAACTAGCCATTTATGTGCGAGCGATGACGCGAGGTCAGCGACCCATGAACACACAAGATCAGCACGACAGAAGGCGCCCGCGCCTCCGCCTCGGGACCGGGACCCGGCTCCCCCGGCTCATCGCCGCCGCCGGCGCCGCCGCGCTCACCCTCACCGCCGGTCTCGCGACCCCGCTCAACCCGGCACCCCAGCAGGCCCAGGCCAAGGAGGGCAAGAAGGTCCTGACCGTCGCGGTCGCGCAGAGCGTCGACTCGCTGAGCCCGTTCCTTGCGAGTCGCCTGGTCAGTACGAGCATTCACCGGCTCATGTACGAGTACCTGACCAACTACGACCCGGCGGACAACCACGCGATCCCGGGCCTCGCCACCAAGTGGGAACCGTCCGCCGACAAGCTCACCTGGACCTACACGATCCGCTCCAACTCCAAGTGGTCGGACGGTCAGCAGGCCACCGCCGAGGACGCGGCGTGGACGTTCAACAAGATGATGACCGACGAGGGCGCGGCCACGGCCAACGGCAGTTTCGTCGCCAACTTCAAGAAGGTCACGGCCCCCAGCGCCACCAAGCTCGTCATCGAGCTGAAGAAGCCGCAGGCCACGATGGCCGCGCTGGACGTGCCGATCGTGCCCCAGCATGTCTGGGAGAAGGTCCAGGACTTCTCGAAGTTCAACAACGACAAGAACTTCCCGATCGTCGGCAACGGGCCGTTCATCCTCACCGACTACAAGGCCGACAGCTACGTACGTCTGAAGCCCAACAAGGGCTTCTGGCGCGGCGCGCCCAAGTTCGACGAGCTGGTCTTCAAGTACTACAAGGACGGTGACGCGGCCGTCGCGGCCCTGCAGAAGGGCGAGGTGTCGTTCGTCTCCGGCCTGACACCCGCGCAGTCGGCCGCGCTCAGGAGCCAGCAGAACATCAAGGTCAACGACGCCCCGGGCCGCCGTTTCTACGCCCTGGCCACCAACCCGGGCGCCCAGGCCAAGGACGGCAAGCACTTCGGTGACGGCGCCGAGTCGCTGCTCAACCAGAAGGTGCGCCAGGCGCTCTTCATGACGATCGACCGCGAGACCCTCATCGACAAGGTCTTCCAGGGCCACGCCGTCGAGGGCGAGGGCTACATCCCGCCGCGCTTCTCGACGTACTTCTGGAAGCCGTCGGCGAGCCAGCAGCTGTCGTACGACCCGACGAAGGCGGCCCAACTCCTCGACCAGGCGGGCTACAAGAAGAACGGCGACGGCAAGCGCGTCGAGAAGAACGGCAAGCCGATCAACTACCGGATCCTCTGCCACGCCACCGACCCGAACGACAAGGCGGTCGGACAGTACCTGAAGGAGTGGTTCGGCAAGCTCGGTATCGGGGTCACCCTCAACTGCCTGGACAACGTGACCGACCCATGGCTGGCGGGCACGTACGACCTCGCGTTCGACGGCTGGTCCGTCAACCCGGACCCCGACTTCGTCCTGTCCATCCACACCTGCGCGGCCCTGCCCGCGACCGCCAAGGACACCGGCGCGACCGACAACTTCATCTGCGACAAGAAGTACGACGAGCTGTACGACCAGCAGCTCGCCGAGTACGACACCGCCAAGCGGGCGGACATCGTCAAGCAGATGGAGTCGCGGCTGTACGACACCGGGTACATGAACGTCATGGCGTACCCGAACGCGGTCGAGGCCTATCGCACCGACCAGATCAAGTCGATCGAGACGATGCCGAAGGCCGCGGGCAACATCTACGGCCAGGACGGCTACTGGAGCTGGTGGTCGGCGGTTCCGGCCGGCTCCGGTGAGTCCTCCGACGGTTCGAGCTCCACGGGCGTCATCATCGGCATCGTCGCGGGCGTCGTCGTCCTCGCGGGCGCCGGGGTGTTCTTCGCGGTGCGCCGCCGCTCGACGGCCGAGGACCGTGAGTAGCGCACGCATCGGCCCCGTGACCGAAGACCTGGGGGCACCCCATGGACGTACGAACGAATGAGTAGTTCATGACCGCTGAGGCAACACCCTCGCTGGTCGAGGCGACGGGCGGTCCGGCCGAGGCCGGGCCGTCGGTCCGCGGGCCAGCGGCGCGCACCAGGACCGCGTATCTGCGGTATGTGGCGGGCAAGCTGGGCGGCGCGGCCGTCTCGCTGCTCGCCGTCCTCGTCACCAGCTTCTTCCTCTTCCGTCTCATCCCCGGCGACCCGGTCAAGTACATGACGGGCGGCCGCCAGGTCTCCGCAGAGCAACTCGCCAACTACCGCAAGGAGTTCGGGCTCGACCTGCCGATGTGGGAGCAGTTCACCGACTACTGCGGCAAGGCGCTCACCGGGGACCTCGGCACCTCGTACCAGTTCCGGGCCCCCGTCATCGACAAGATCACCGAGGCCCTGCCGAACACGCTGCTCCTCACGGGCACGGCGTTCGTCCTCTACACCGCGCTCGGCATCTTCATCGGCACCCGCTCGGCCTGGCGCAACGGCGGGCTGAGCGACCGGCTCAACACCGGTCTGGCGCTGACGCTCTACTCGATTCCCTCGTTCTGGCTGGGGCTGCTGCTCATCATCGTCTTCTCGGTGGGCATGGGGCCGATCCCCGGTCTCTTCCCGACCGGCGGCATGGAATCGGGGGGCAAGGAGGGCTTCGCGTACGTCATCGATGTCGCCCACCACCTCGTGCTCCCCGTGGTGACGCTGGTCGCCGTCGAGTACGGGCAGACGCTGCTCGTCACCCGCTCGGCGCTGCTGGACGAGATGGGCAGCGACTATCTGACGACGGCCCGGGCGAAGGGTCTGCGGGACGATCTCGTACGCCGTCGCCATGCCGTACCGAACGCGCTGCTGCCGACGGTCACCCTGATCTTCATCAACCTCGGCCGGACGGTCGCCGGTGTGATCCTCGTCGAGACCGTCTTCTCCTGGCCGGGCCTCGGCGGGCTGTTCTACCAGGCGCTCAGCGTGCCTGATCTGCCGCTGGTGCAGGGGCTGTTCTTCGTCTTCGCGGCGGCGGTGATCGTGATGAACACGCTGGCCGATCTGATCTATCCGCTGCTGGATCCACGGGTGGGCCGATGACCGCGACCGAGTCGGACGGGCCGATGACGACCGAATCCACGACGGCCGAGAAGGCCGCGCCCGCGACGGCGAAGAGCCCGCGTGCGCTCGCCTGGCAGCGCCGCCGCCACTCCGCCGCCCGTTTCTGGAAGCGGTACCGCACCCACCGGGCGGGCGTCTTCGGGCTCGCCGCCCTCACCCTCTTCGCGCTCATCGCACTGACCGCGCCACTGACCGTCGGCTCCGACGTGCAGAGCGTGACGAACGCGCCGGGCGATCCGATGGAGAGTCCGAGTACCGAATTCCCGCTGGGCACCGACCAGTTCGGGCGCAATCTGCTCGGGCTCGTGGTGTGGGGCGCGCGCGTCTCCCTGCTGGTCGGGCTGCTCGCCGCCGTGCTGTCCGTCGCGATCGGCGCGCTCATCGGGATCACCGCGGGGCATTTCCGCGGCTGGTACGCCACCGTGATGATGCGGATCACGGACTGGTTCCTGGTCATGCCGACGTTGGTCCTCGCGATCGCCCTGGCGACCGTGATGACCCGCTCGCTCGGCACGATCATCCTGGCGATCGGGGTCACGACCTGGCCGACGACAGCCCGGCTGGTGCGCGCGCAGACCCTCGCGGTCGAGTCGCGGCCGTACATCGAGCGGGCCAGGGCGCTCGGCGGCGGGCACTGGCACATCATGTCCCGCCATGTCCTGCCCAACGTCATGCCGCTGGTGCTGGCACAGACGACCCTGATCATCTCCTCCGCGATCCTCGCCGAGGCGACGCTCGCGTTCCTCGGGCTCGGCGATCCGACGGTGGTGTCGTGGGGCGGGCTGCTCCAGGACGCCCGGGAAGCGGGCGCGGTCAGCGCGGGCAAGTGGTGGTACTTGGTGCCGCCGGGAGTCGCCATCGCGGTGGTCGCGCTGGCGTTCACGCTGTGCGGGCGCGCGGTCGAGTCGGTCCTCAACCCCAAGCTGGGGGTGGCACGTTGACACTCCTGGAGGTCAGGAACCTCGAAGTGACGTACGAGGGCGGAGCCGCCGCCGTACGCGGTGTGGACCTCTCGCTCGACGCCGGCCAGAAGCTCGGCATCGCCGGCGAGTCCGGCTGCGGCAAGTCCACGCTGGCACTCGCGCTGCTGCGGCTGCTGCCCGCGGGCGCGCGTACGAGCGGGGAGATCCTGCTCGACGGTGAGGACGTGCTCACGATGAAGTGGGGGCGGGTGCGGGCGGTCCGCTGGGCCGGCGCCTCGATCGTCTTCCAGGGCGCGATGCACTCCCTCAACGCCGTGCACCGCATCGGCGACCAGATCGCCGAGCCGATCCTGCTGCACAAGAAGGCGACCCCGGCGGGCGCCAGGAAGAAGACCGGCGAGCTGCTCGAACACGTCGGCCTGCCCGCCGCCCGCGCGGACGCCTACCCGCACGAACTCTCCGGGGGCCAGCGCCAACGCGTCATGATCGCCATGGCGCTGGCCTGCGATCCTCAGCTGGTCATCGCCGACGAACCGACCACCGCCCTCGACGTGATGATCCAGGCGCAGATCCTCCGTCTGATCGAACAGCTCGTCAGCGAGCAGGAGCTGGGCCTCGTCATGATCAGTCACGACCTCGCGGTCCTGGCCGACACCTGCGACCGGCTCGCGGTGATGTACGCGGGCCGCATCGTCGAGGAGGGCCCCGCCCAGCAGGTGTACGAGGATGCCCAACACCCTTATGGCAAGGCCCTGTCGGCCGCCTTCCCGCGCATCGGCGACACGGCGTCGCGGTTCGCGCCGCGCGGGCTGCCGGGCGACCCGCCGGATCCGTCGGCGCTGCCGTCCGGCTGCACCTTCCATCCCCGGTGTCCGGTGGCGCTGGAGTCGTGTGTGACGCAGGACCAGTCGCTGCGGGACGCGGGAGCGGAACGGTGGGCGGCCTGTGTGCACGTAGGGGCCCCGGTCCCGGACGCGAGGAGCACCGTATGACGACACCACCGCTCCTGAGCGCCGAGGGACTGCACATCGCCTTCCCCGGCCGCCACGGCGCCGCCCGGGCCCGTGCCGTGGACGGCGTCGACCTCGACATCCGGCCGGGCGAAATCGTCGCGCTGGTCGGCGAGTCGGGCTGCGGCAAGACGACGCTCGCCCGCTCCCTCCTCGGTCTCGTCCCGCCGACCGGCGGCCGCGTCGCCTTCGACGGCAAGCCGCTCGACTACTCCTCACGCGCGCTGAAGGCGTACCGCAAGCGCGTCCAGCTGGTCCTCCAGGACCCCAGCGGCTCGCTCAACCCCCGGCACACGGTGTACGACGCGGTGGCCGAGGGCCTGCGCATCCACAGGTACGTCGGCGACGAGCGGGCGGCGGTCGCCGAGGCCCTCTCCCGCGCCGGACTCCGCCCGCCGGAGCGCTTCTTCCTTCGCTACCCGCACGAGCTGTCCGGCGGCCAGCGCCAGCGCGTCGTCATCGCGGGCGCGCTCGTCCTGGAGCCCGAACTCATCGTCGCCGACGAGCCGGTGGCCTCCCTCGACGCATCGGTACGCGGCGAGATCCTCGCCCTGCTCCTCCGTCTGCGCACCGAACTCGGCCTGTCCGCCTTGGTGGTGACGCACGACCTGGGCCTGGCCTGGAACATCGCCGACCGTGTGGCGGTGATGTACCTCGGCCGGATCGTGGAGACGGGCGAGGTCGAACAGGTCCTCACGACACCCCAACACCCGTACACCCAAGCCCTGTTGTCCGTCCTCCCCGAGGCACCGGGCGATCCGGTCGTGCTGACCGGCGAACCTCCGGACCCCTCCCGCATCCCGTCCGGCTGCCGCTTCCACGCCCGCTGCCAGATCCTCGCGAGCGGGGAGGCGGAGCGGGCGGGCGTCGCGGACGCATGCCGAAGCCAGGACCTGGAGGTGCTCGGCGGGGGCGGCGGGACGCAGGTGGCGTGCCACTGGGCACGAGCACAGGTCGCTACGTGATGGGGGCGCCCGGTGCCGTCACCAGCACCGGGCGCCCCCATCCGCGTATGCACCGCGCGCCCCCATCCGCGTAGACACCGGGCACCCATCCGCGGATTCCGGGCGCGCCATCCGCGTACGGGGAGCTACTCCCCCTCGTACGCCTCGATCAGCTCGCGGCAGCGCTTGACGTCCTCGGCCATGGTTTCCAGCAGCGCCTCGATGGAGTCGAACTTGGCCATGCCGCGGACGTAGGCGAGGAAGTCGACGGCGACGTGCAGCCCGTACAGGTCGAGGCCGAGGCGGTCGATGGCGTACGCCTCGACGGTGCGCTCGGTGCCGTCGAACTGCGGGTTCGTGCCGACGGAGATCGCGGCGGGCATGGCCTCGCCCTCGACGTGCAGCCAGCCGGCGTAGACGCCGTCCGCGGGGATGGCGGTGTGCGGAAGGGTCTCGACGTTCGCCGTCGGGAAGCCGAGCTCGCGGCCGCGCTGGGCACCGCGGACGACGATGCCCTCGACGCGGTGCGGACGCCCGAGGATCTCGCGCGCGCCCTCGACATCGCCCTCGGCGACGAGCCGCCGGGTGAGGGTCGAGGAGAAGGGCTCGCCGCCGCCCGCCGCACCCGTCACATACAGATCGACGACCTCGACCTCGAAGTCGTACGTCTCGCCCTGCTCACGCAGGAAGTCGACATTGCCCGCGGCCCTGTGGCCGAAGCGGAAGTTCGGGCCCTCGACGACGGCCTTGGCGTGCAGCTTGTCGACGAGGACCTTGACGACGAAGTCGGCGGGAGACAGCTTCGAGAACTCGGTGGTGAAGGGCAGGATGAGCAGCGCGTCCACGCCCAGCTCGGCCATCAGTTCGGCGCGGCGGTGGTGCGGGGCGAGCAGCGGGGGGTGGCTGCCGGGGCGCACGACCTCGCTCGGGTGCGGGTCGAAGGTGACGACGACGGAGGGCACGCCCAGCTCCCGGGCGCGATCCACGGCATGCCGGATGATCAGCTGGTGCCCGCGGTGCACCCCGTCGTAGGAACCGATGGTGACGACGCTGCGCCCCCAGTCCTCGGGGATGTCCTCCAAGCCACGCCAGCGCTGCACTGTGACCGCTCCTTGTCGAATCCGAACTCGAACCCGTGTCCGTGATTGCCTCATTCGCAGCTCTAAGGGTGCCATGCCGCGTGCGCTCGGCTTGCATCGGCATCGAGCTGTGACGCATCCCGCACAGGCTGGGGCGCGGAGTCAGGCGGGGACCCGCACCTCCGCCAGGCTCTCGATCATGCGGCGGGTGCTCGGGCCGACCACACCGGCCCACTCTTCGGGGGCACCGGCCAGCCAGCGGGCCACCAGGGCGGCGAAGCCGGGGACGTGGCGGGCCAGTTCGACGAGACCGCGGTCGAAGCCGGTCGCTCCGGCCGGGGTGCGGACGAGGAGGAGGCCCGTGCGGTGCACCAGCTCGCGGGTGGGCTCCTCGCCCCAGCGGTCCGCGCCGTCCGCGGCGGCCTTGAGGAGGGTGTCGAGGACGGCCGGGTCGCGCTCGAGCGCGAGCAGCAGATCCAACAGCTCGCGCCGCAGCGGGCGCGAGGCGCGACTGCCCGGCGCCGCCAGAACGGCCGCGAGCGCCGCCCGCACCGGCGCGGGGCAGCCCTCCAGCAGACCGCTGACCAGTGGAAAGAGCACCGCGCGTGCGGGCGGCCCGTACTCGAGGCGCCGGTCCACATACGCGGCCACGTGCGCGGCGGCCTCCGGGCGCAGCTCCACGACCTCCCGCACCATCGCGGCGACACGGCGGGCCAGGGCGGGCGTGGTGACGTCGGCGAGGGTGCGCAGTAGCTCGCCCGTGTCGGGGCCGGGCCGCCACAGCCGGGCCCGGAAGGCGGCGAGCACCGGGTCCGGGTGTGTGGTGAGCGCGGCGACCAGAGCGCTTGCAGGCAGCTGGGCGTCGCCGGCCATGAAGCGCTGCAAGGCCTGCGGCAGGTACCGGGCCCGCGTCCACGGATCCCGTACGAGGATTCCGAGCGCTCCGGCGTGCAGTGTGCAGTCGGCGGGGCGGGCCAGCACGGCGAGCGCCGCGTAACGCAGCAGCTCCCGGTCGGCCTCCGTCCGCACGAACGGCGCGGCCCGCAGGCCGTAGGCCACCGCGGCCACCCGCCGCGCCGGCCGCTCGTCGTGCGCCCACCGGTCCACCGCCCGGCACACGGCCGACGGCTCCTCCTCGGCGAGTACGGCGAGCAGCTCGTCGCCGCGCCGATGCGCACTGTCGACCAGCGCCTCCGCCAGATCGTCCAGCGCCCGCCGCCGATGCGCGTACAGCAAGGCCTGCGCGGCGGTCGCCACGGTCGCGTGCGGCGTCGCGGGAAGGGGGCGCTCGTCGTAGAACCAGCGGGTGAGGTGAAACTGCGCGGCGGCCGGGCCGGCGGCAAGGAGACGGGCCACGGCGTCCAGATAACGGGGGTTGGTGGGGGTGGCGGCGTGTTGTCCGGTGCGGAGAGGGGATGCTGCTCCGGCACGGAGAGGAGCCGCTGCTTCGGTGTCGTGGGGGCTCTCTGCTCCCGTACGGCGTGGGTCCGCTGCTTCGGTACGGACAGGGGCCGCTGCTTCGGTAGCGGGGGGGTCCGCTGCCTCGGTACGGAGAGGAGCCGCTGCTCCGGCACCGAAGGCGTCCGCTGCTCCCGTACAGAGAGGAGCCACTGCTCTCGTACGGTGTGGGTCGGCGCCGGGGGCCGCAGCCCCACCCGGGGTACGGCGTTCGGGGACCCTGGGCAGACCGGCGCCGGCGGTCTCGTCCTCCGCGTCCGCCGCGCGCCGGGCCTCGTCCGCGACGACCAGGCGCCTCAGCAGGTCGAACCGTTCGGCCTCCGGCAGGCGCACCGTCTCCCAGAAGGACGGCCCGAACTCCCCCGGGACGGCCCTGCCTTCCTCCCGCCATCTCACGATCCGCTCGGCGAGCAGCCGCAGCACACCGACGTACGGCGTCGCGTCGGGCACGCGCAGCAGGACGTCCGCGCAGAGGTGGGTGGCCCACCAGGCGCGGTCGCCGAGCGGGCCCGGCGCCTTGGGCAGCAGGTCGTCCGCGGCATGGACCAGGTCCTCCAGACGGAGGGCGAGCTCGGCGGTGCCCTGTTGACGGGCCAGGAGGAGCAGGGCCTCGACGACGGGTCCGATGCTGTGACGGGGGACGGGGAGAGTGCGTGCCGCGGACGACGTGGACGCGGATCGGGACCACCGGGCCCGCCGACGACGCGAGGCCGCGGCCCCAGCCGCCGCGCCCCAGACTGGTGGCGACGACTTTCCCGCGGCCGCCGCAGACGCCCATGCCGCCCCCGTGGGCGGTGGCTCGGCGGCGCCCTGCGGCCGGGCCGACGCGTGTCGGGCTCGCTCCTGCCCCGACGGAACCGCCCGCCTCCGGTGGACCAAGGCGTGCAGGGCCGCGTCCAGGTCCAGATGGATGCCCTGGATCCAGTCGGCGAGTTCCTCGTGGGCGAAGCGGTAGCCGTTGCCGGCGGGGACGAGGAGTCCCTCGGTGAGGACGGCGGACGCCCAGCCGCTGGTGCCCGCGAGGCCGCGGCGCGGAGCGGGGCCCCAAGGGAAGACGGCTTCGAAGGACGCGCGGTCCAGCTCGCCCTGCCCGGGGCCCAGACAGCGCCGCGCGGCCTCGTGCACCTGGCCCGAGACCTGGGCGGCGAGCCGCCGTACGGCGTTGCCGCGCAGCCCGTTCGCCGCGGCGAGCCGGACCGCGACGCGCAGGCACATCAGGTCCAGGTACGCGGCGAAGACGTCGTCGCGGTCGAGCCGCCCTGCGGGAGCGTCCGGCAGCGCGGCCCACACCTCGGCGAGCAGCCGCAGGGTCAGGGGGTGCCGCGCGTCGGCCTCCGCCAGCGCGTCCTCGGGGATCCCGGCGCGCGACCGGGCCCGCCGGGCCTCTCCCTCGCTCAGGTCTCCCAGCCGCACACACGCCGGCAGCTCACCGCCCGTCCCGTGCAGCAACTCCCCCGGAAACTCCGCCCCCGCCTGCTCCCAGTACTCGGGCCGGCACCCGACGACGAGCCGTGCCCCGGTCTCCCGCAGCCACTCGGCCGTCCCCGCGGTCCACTCGGGGAGCCGGTGGGCAAGGGCGGGCGGCATCTCCTCGGGACCGTCGAGCAGGAGCAGCAGCGGCCGCCCCGCGTCTCGCGCCACCCGCGCCAACCGCTCCGGCCCGATGTCGCCCAGCTCACCGTCGTACCTGCCCGGAGGCAGCACATCGGAGGGCGTGGAGCCCGCGGTCTCCGCGTCCCCCTCCCCCGCTCCCGTGCCCACGCCCGCGTCCCGCGAGGCCGCCACGATCCGTCCCGCCCGCTCCAACGCCCGCGTCGCCCCGTCCGCCACGGAGGTGTCCGTGTCGAGGAGGTCGGCGCCGCGCAGCCACAGGGTGGGCGCCGGTTCGGCGCCGCGGGTGCGGCGGGCGGCGAGGGCCGCCAGTTCCGTCGTACGGCCGCTGCCGGGTGGGCCGACGAGCCCGAGCACGGCGGCCGGGCCGTCCTCGAAGGCGCCGAACTCCCCGACGACACGGGCCCGTTCGACCGGTCCGGACGGCGCGCCGCCGGATCCCACCGACGTCGTCGATCCCGGCCCGTCCGACCCCACCGAGGTCGCGGTGAGCGCCAGGACCCCCGCCAGATTCAGATCGGCCCCGTACGCGGGCACCGTCGCCGCATTGCGCGCCAGCAAGTCGTCGAGCGGCCCCGCCACACCCCGCAGGGGGACGGCGAACCCCGCTGCCCGGTGTCCGACAAGGGTCTCCCCTGCCTGATCGCGGCCGACAGCCTGAGGGAGCAGCGCGGTGCCGAGCACCCCCAGCACCGCCCCGGTCGAGGCGTCGAGGACCGGCCCGCCGGCCGCGCCACCGCCCAGCCGGAGCGCGTCCGCGCCTGCCGTGCCGATCGCCAACTCCAAGACGTCGCCCAGGAGATGGAAGCGGTCGGTCGCCGTGTACCTCACGTCGGACGTGCCGAGCACCCGCGCCTCGCGCCAGCCGCCCGCGGCGATCCGGACGTACGTGCCGGTCGCGACCCGGTCCCGCCCGGTGACGGGGAGCGGGTCGAGGCCGAGACCTTCGGTGCGTACGAGAGCCAGATCGGCGTCGGGCAGCGGCGTGACAGCGTCGGCGGTCACCACGCACGTGCGGTCGCCGGAGGCGTGCAGGACGAGGCAGGCCAGGCCGTCGACGGCTTCGTGGCTGGTGATCAACGTGCCGTGGTGGTCGGCGACGAAGCCCGTGCCGCGCGGGCGTCCCGCCAGGTCGCTGACGCGTACCAGAGCCTCGTCCCGTGTGTCCCGTGTGTCCCGGGTATCGTCGGTCGCCTGTCGGCCCCCGGTCCGCGGGCCCCGTCCCGCCATGGTCGAACCTCCCCGCCGTACTCCTGTTTCCGACGGTAGGCGCGAGGTGATCAGCGGGACAGATCGCGTGGCGAACGCGCCCCCTTCCACTCCCTCGGTTCACTCCGAGCGCCTGCACGAAGGGGTGAATTGGCGAGGACGGATGGATACACCCTTGGGTGGGGGAACCGAGGGGGGACCGTGGAGCGGCGGGCACGAAACCCCGTGATCGCCGCTCCACGGGCGAGGAGCTCCTCAGGAGCGGTCGGCGTCAGGCCCTCAGCCGAACACGGCCAGGCTCTTCGCCTTCCCCTTCTGCTCCTCCACCAGCGCCAGGAAGCGCCCCTCGGGGTCGAAGACCGCCACGGCGCCTCTGCCCGCGTACTCCTCGGGCATCTCCAGGCGTACGCCGTTGAGCAGCAGCCGCGCCCGCTTGGCATCCACGTCCCAGCGGGGGAACGCGGCCGCGGCGGCCTCGGCGATCGGCATCACGGTCAGCTCCTCCTGGAGCTGGTCGAGGGTGCGCGCGGAGTCGAGCTTGTACGGGCCGACGCGGGTGCGGCGCAGCGCGGTGAGATGACCGCCGACACCGAGGTCCGCGCCCAAGTCACGGGCGAGCGCCCGGATGTACGTCCCGGAGGAACAGACCACGGAGACGACCAGGTCCAGGACGGGCGTGCCGTCCTCGGCGACCGCGTCACGGATGTCGTACACCGCGAACGACGAGATGGTCACCGGACGGGCCGGGATCTCGAAGTCCTCGCCCTCGCGCGCCCGCTTGTACGAGCGCACTCCGTCGATCTTGATGGCGCTGACCTTGGACGGCACCTGCATGATGGCGCCGGTCAGCTTGGCGATCCCGGCATCGATGGCGTCGCGCTTCACGCCGGAGGCGTCGGTGGACGACGTGATGTCGCCCTCCGCGTCGTCCGTCAGCGTGTTCTGGCCGAGCCGGATCGTGCCGAGGTACTCCTTCTCGGTGAGCGCGAGGTGCCCGAGGAGCTTGGTCGCCTTCTCGACGCCGAGGACGAGCACGCCCGTGGCCATGGGGTCGAGGGTGCCGGCGTGTCCGACGCGGCGGGTCCTGGCGATCCCGCGCATCTTGGCGACCACGTCGTGCGAAGTGAAGCCCGACGGCTTGTCGACAATGACAAGCCCGTCGGGCGTCCGGTGCTTCTGGGTCATTCGGCGGCGTCGCCCGTCTCGTCCTCGTCGCCCGGCTTCTTGTACGGGTCCGCGTCACCGGCGAAGGTGGCGCCCGCCGAGACCTCGCGCACCTTCGCGTCCGAGGCGCGCGCCTTGTCGAGCAGGTCGTCGATGGTCTTGGCGGTGTCCGGCAGGGCGTCCGCCACAAAGGTCAGGGTCGGCGTGAACTTCACGCCCGCCGCCGCACCGACCGCGGAGCGAAGCACGCCCTTGGCGCTCTCCAGGCCGGCGGCCGTAGCCGCCCGCTCCTCGTCGTCCCCGTACACCGTGTAGAAGACGGTCGCCTCCCGGAGGTCCCCGGTGACCCGGGTGTCCGTGATGGTCACATGCGAACCGAGCCGCGGGTCCTTGATCCCGCGCTGCAGCTTCTGGGCCACCACCTCTCGGATGAGGTCCGCCAGCCTCTTCGCCCGCGCGTTGTCGGCCACTGGTCCGTCTCCTTCTTCACCTTGCTTGTTTCGTCAATCTTCGTCTGTGTGGAGTCTGCGCCGCACCGAGAGCAGCTCCACCTCCGGTCGTGCCGCGACGAGCCGTTCACACCGGTTCAGTACGTCGGTGAGGTGCTCGGTGTCTCCGGAGACCACCGCGAGGCCGATCTCGGCCCTGCGGTGAAGGTCCTGATTGCCCGTCTCCGCCACGCTCACCGCGTACTTCCGCTGAAGTTCGGCCACGATCGGCCGGACGAGAGAGCGTTTCTCCTTGAGCGAGCGAACGTCGCCGAGGAGCAGATCGAAGGACAGTGTCCCCACATACATGTGTAACCGGATGTCCCGCCGGTACGGGATAGATGGCCTGCCAAGGCACTTGGCAGGGACATCAGAACCGTACAACGAAGGGTCGGGGGCGCTCGACCGTGTTTTCGCCCCCTGCGCCCCTACCCGTCCCATCCTTGCGGGGCTCCGCCCCGGGCCTCGGGCTGCGGGCCGGTGAGGGGCTTGTCGCGCGGTTCCCCGCACCCCTGAAAGGGGCGCGGGGAACCGCGCAGACGGCAAGCTGGCCGGCGGTGACTTCTCACCGCCGGCCAGCTCGAACAACCGCGTTACGCCCGCGGCTTCTCGCGCATCTCGTACGTCGCGATGACGTCGTCGACCTTGATGTCGTTGAAGTTTCCGAGGTTGATACCACCCTCGAAGCCTTCGCGGATCTCGGTGACGTCGTCCTTGAAGCGACGCAGACCGGAGATGGTGAGGTTCTCCGCGATGACCTTGCCGTCGCGGACGAGGCGCGCCTTCGTGTTGCGCTTGACCTCGCCCGAGCGGACCAGGACACCGGCGATGTTGCCCAGCTTGGACGACTTGAAGACCTCGCGGATCTCCGCCGTGCCGAGCTCGACCTCCTCGTACTCCGGCTTGAGCATGCCCTTGAGGGCCGCCTCGATCTCCTCGATGGCCTGGTAGATCACCGAGTAGTACCGGACGTCGACGCCCTCGCGCTCCGCCATCTGCGCCGCGCGGCCCGCAGCGCGGACGTTGAAGCCGATGACGATGGCGTCGGAGCCGGTCGCCAGGTCGATGTCCGACTCGGTGACCGCACCCACACCGCGGTGCAGGACACGGATGTCGACCTCGTCGCCGACGTCGAGCTGGAGCAGCGAGGACTCGAGAGCCTCCACCGAACCGGACGCGTCGCCCTTGATGATGAGGTTGAGTTCCTGCACCAGACCGGCCTTGAGGGCCTCGTCCAGGTTCTCCAGGGAGAACCGGACACCCCGGCGGGCGAAGTTGGCGTTGCGCTCGCGCGCCGCGCGCTTCTCGGCGATCTGACGCGCCGTGCGGTCCTCGTCGACAACCAGGAAGTTGTCGCCGGCGCCCGGGACGTTGGTGAGACCGAGGACGAGGACCGGGGTCGAGGGACCCGCCTCTTCCACGTTCTCGCCCTTGTCGTCGAGCATCGCGCGGACACGGCCGTACGCGTCACCGACCACCATGGTGTCGCCGACCCGCAGGGTGCCTCGCTGGACCAGGACGGTCGCGACGGCGCCGCGGCCACGGTCGAGGTGGGACTCGATCGCGATGCCCTGCGCGTCCTGCTCCGGGTTGGCCCGCAGGTCGAGCGAGGCGTCCGCGGTCAGGACCACGGCCTCGAGCAGCTGGTCGATGTTCAGACCCTGCTTGGCGGAGATGTCGACGAACATCGTGTCGCCGCCGTACTCCTCGGCCACCAGACCGAACTCGGTGAGCTGACCGCGCACCTTCGTCGGGTCGGCGCCCTCGACGTCGATCTTGTTGACCGCGACCACGATCGGCACGTCGGCCGCCTTGGCGTGGTTCAGCGCCTCGATCGTCTGGGGCATCACACCGTCGTTGGCCGCCACCACGAGGATCGCGATGTCGGTCGACTTCGCACCACGGGCACGCATGGCGGTGAACGCCTCGTGACCCGGGGTGTCGATGAAGGTGATCCTGCGCTGCTCGTCGTTGACCTCGGTAGCGACCTGGTACGCGCCGATGTGCTGCGTGATACCGCCGGCCTCGCCCGCGACGACGTTCGTCTTGCGGATGGTGTCCAGCAGTCGGGTCTTACCGTGGTCGACGTGACCCATGACGGTCACGACCGGCGGACGCGGCATGAGGAATTCCTCGCCGCCCTCGTCCTCGCCGAACTCGATGTCGAAGGACTCGAGCAGCTCGCGGTCCTCCTCCTCCGGGCTGACGATCTCGAGGACGTAGTTCATCTCGTCCGCGAGCAGCTGGAGGGTCTCGTCGGAGACGGACTGCGTGGCAGTGACCATCTCGCCGAGGTTCATCATCACGGCGACGAGCGACGCCGGGTTGGCGTTGATCTTCTCCGCGAAGTCGGTGAGGGACGCACCGCGCGACAGGCGGACGGACTGTCCGTTGCCGCGAGGCAGCATCACGCCGCCGACGGACGGGGCCTGCATGGCCTCGTACTCCTGGCGCCTCTGCCGCTTCGACTTGCGACCACGACGCGCGGGACCACCGGGACGACCGAACGCACCCTGCGTGCCACCACGGCCACCGGGACCACCCGGACGACCGCCGAAGCCGGGACGGCCACCGCCGCCACCGCCCGGACCACCGGGACGACCGGCGAAGCCGCCGCCACCGCCACCGGGACCACCGGGACGACCCGCGAAGCCGCCACCGCCGCCGCCACCGGGACGACCGGCGAAGCCGCCGCCGCCCGGACGACCGCCACCACCGGGACCGGCGGGACGACCGCCGCCACCGGGACCACGGCCACCGGGGCCACCGCCACCGGGGCGCGGGCCCGCAGCGGGACGCTGCGGCATCATGCCGGGGTTCGGACGGTTACCGCCGGGACCACCGGGGCCGCCGCCGGGACGCGGAGCCTGCGGACGGGGCATGCCGCCCGGAGTGGGACGGGCACCGCCCGGACCGCCCTGGGGACGCGGAGCGCCACCGGGACCGCCCTGCGGACGGGGACCACCCTGACCCGCGCCCTGCGGACGCGGACCGCCGGGGGCGCCTGCGCCGCCGTGGCCGCCGGGGCCAGGACGTGCACCGCCCGGACGGGGCGCCTGCGGGCGCGCCATGCCGGTGGAGCCACCAGAGGTGAACGGGTTGTTGCCCGGACGCGGGCCGGCCGGACGAGCGCCCGGACGCGGAGCCTGGCCGCCGGGACGCGGGGCGCCCTGACGGTCGCCGCGCTCGGGACGGTCGCCACGACCCTGGCCGGGACCGGCCGGACGGGAACCGGGACGCGGGGCCTGGCCACCGGGGCGCGGGGCGCCCGGACGGGGACCTGCGGCGGGAGCCGCGGGAGCCGACGGGGGCGCGGTGAACTCGGCCGCGACCGGAGCCGGAGCCGCCGGAGCGGGCTTCGGTGCGGGCTTGGGACCCGGGGTCGGGCGCGGGCCCGGAGCAGCCGGAGTGACCGGCGCAGCCGCGGGCTTCTCGGCCGCGGCCGGCTTCGGGGCCGGCGGGCGCGGGGCAGCCGGACGGGCGGCCTGCGCGGGAGAGGGGGCTGCCGGCTTGGCCGGGGCAGCCTTACGACCGGGGGCGGGCTTGCCGCCGCCGTTGCCCTGCTGGAGGGCGTCAGTCAGTTTGCGTACAACGGGCGCCTCGATCGTCGAGGACGCCGAACGGACGAATTCACCGAGCTCTTGGAGCTTGGCCATGACGACCTTGCTCTCAACCCCGAACTCCTTGGCGAGTTCGTATACCCGGACCTTAGCCACTTCGCTCCTTTTAGGTCCGGGTTGCGTCCGGACCGTCGCTACTTCATGGGCGTACTCATCGCGTGCTCATCGAGTGCTCATCGCAATCTCGACCTACTTCCAACTCGCGGGGTACCAGGGCCGCACGGGGGTTCCGTACGACGCGTCTTACGGTGTTGCCTGCTCGACGTAGAGGCGCAACGCCGCTGTGTCGAGCGGTCCCGGGGCACGCAGCGCCCGTGGGAACGCCCGGCGGCGGACCGCCAGGTCGAGACAGACCAGGGCGGGGTGCACATACGCACCCCGGCCGGGCAGCGTACCGCGATGATCGGGGACGCATTCGCCCTCGACCGCCACGATGCGCAGCAAGTCCTTCTTGGCCGCTCGCTCCCGGCATCCCACACAGGTGCGCTCAGGGCATGCGCGGGCTCGCGTCCGGCCAGACACTCTTAAGTCTACCTCCCCGCACCGACCTCACCCCTTTGGGGCAAGAATCGAACGGTTGCTTCACGTGGATCTGTCGTGATCTGAGCCACCTGCGGCTTGGATCTATTCCCGCCCTACTCGGCGGGCTGCTCGGTGTCCGGACGGATGTCGATCCGCCAGCCGGTCAGCCGGGCCGCGAGACGGGCATTCTGCCCTTCCTTCCCGATCGCCAGCGACAGCTGGTAGTCGGGGACGGTGACGCGCGCGGAGCGGGCCGCGAGGTCGACGACCTCGACCTTGGAGACACGGGCCGGGGAGAGCGCGTTCGCGACCATCTCGGCCGGGTCGTCCGACCAGTCGACGATGTCGATCTTCTCGCCGTTGAGCTCGGCCATGACATTGCGCACGCGCCCGCCCATGGGGCCGATGCAGGCGCCCTTGGCGTTCAGCCCGGACCGCGTGGACCGAACGGCGATCTTCGTACGGTGGCCGGCCTCGCGGGCGATGGCGGCGATCTCGACGGACCCGTCGGCGATCTCCGGCACTTCGAGCGCGAAGAGCTTCTTCACCAGATTGGGATGCGTACGGGAGAGGGTCACGGACGGACCGCGGACACCCTTCGCCACCCGAACGACGTACGAGCGCAGCCGCAGGCCGTGCTCGTAGTTCTCGCCGGGGACCTGCTCCTGCACCGGCAGGATGGCTTCCAGCTTGCCGATGTCGACGAGCACGTTCTTCGGGTCGCGCCCCTGCTGGACCACACCGGTGACGATGTCTCCCTCACGTCCGGCGTACTCGCCGAGCGTGGCGTCGTCCTCGGCGTCGCGCAGGCGCTGCAGGATGACCTGCTTGGCGGTGGTCGCGGCGATGCGGCCGAAGCCGGACGGGGTGTCGTCGAACTCGCGCGCCTCCTGCCCCTCCTCCAGGTCCTCGGGGTCCTCCTTCGCCCACACGGTCACATGGCCGGTCTCCCGGTTGAGCTCCACGCGCGCGTGGCGGCGGCTTCCCTCGGTGCGGTGGTAGGCGATGAGGAGGGCCGCCTCGATCGCCTCGACCAGCAGGTCGAAGGAGATCTCCTTCTCCCGTACCAAGCCCCGCAGGGCACTCATGTCGATGTCCACGGCTACGCCTCCTCTGCGTTCTCTTCGTTCTTGTTCTTACGGCTGAACTCGACCTGGACGCGTGCCTTGGCGATGTCCTCGAAGGCGAGCCGCTTGGCGGTGGGCTTGCGCCCCTTCACGCCGGGCACCTCGACATCGACTCCGGCGTCATCGACCGTCAGGACGCGGGCGACCAGCTCCCCGTCCTCGGCAAGCTGGAACTTCACCAGGCGGTCGGTGGCGCGTACGTAGTGGCGGTGTTCCTTGAGCTCGCGCTCGGCACCAGGGGTTCCGACCTCGAGGGTGTACTCGCCCTCGCCCATCGCGTCCGTCTCGTCGAGCTTCGCCGAGAGCGCGCGGCTCACATCGGCGATGGCGTCCAGATCGGCACCTTCGTCGGAGTCGACGACGACGCGCAGCACACGCTTGCGTCCGACCGAGTCCACTTCGACCTCTTCGAGATCGAGTCCCTGAGAGCTGACGAGCGGTTCCAGCAGTTCTCGCAGCCTCTCGCTCTGGGTGGTGCTCATCCGGGTGACTCCTCGGCCGCGTGTGCTGTTGTGGGTAGGTCGCGTGTCAGGTCAAAGGGTATCCGGTCGCGGGGGGTGTTGCCGTCCATCGGGGCGGGGCGGGGGTGGGGTACGTCTTTCGCCCCCGCCGCCCCTACCCGTCCCATACCCGGGGCTCCGCCCCGGACCCCCGCCAGGGGCGCTACCCCTGAACCCCGGCGGTGGCTGCGCCCCCTGCATCCCTGCCCGGGGCTCCGCCCCCGGTCCCCGCCGGGGCTCTGCCCCTGGACCCCGAGGGCTTCGTCTCTGAGCCAGCTGGGGCTCTGCCCCAGACCCCGCCAAGGGTCTCTGCCCTGTGGACCCCCGTTCGCTCTTTCTGCGGCTGCCGCAACCTTTCCGCCCCGGGGGGCAATCTTCAGCCCGTCCGGCGTTTGAGGACGAGCACGAAGCGCGATACGGGGGTCTGGGGGCGGAGCCCCCAGGGGGGCGGAGCCCCCAGGGGGGCGGAGGGGGCGAAAAACTGATCGGAGAGCGGCGCGGGAGAGGGCTGGTGGGTGATTGGGCGGGGCGCGGGTACCGTGATCACGGGCGCATCGCCCTCCCTTTCGTACGAGCCCTCCGAGGACGTCTGTCGTGCCGTTCACCCTGCCGTCGCGCACCCCGCCGGGCCCGCGCCGAAGGAGCCTGCTCGCGTCAGCCGCGGGTGCCCTCGTCCTCACGGGGTGTTCGACCCCCGAGTCGTCCACCGACACGACGGGCGGCAGCCCCTCCGCCGCGGACCGGGCACGCGCGCGTGCCGCCCGCGACAGCCAGACGCTGGCGGGGCGCTACACCGCCGTGATCGCCGCGCATCCGGCACTGGCGGAGCGGATCCGCCCGCTGCGGGCGGAGGTCGTACGGCATGCGGAGGCATTCGGGGGTGCCGTCGGCCGACCGGGGGCGACCCCCTCGGCCACGGCCTCGGCCTCCCCCTCGACCTCTGCCTCCGCACCCCCGAGCGCCTCCCCCGCCGTATCCGCCAGCCCCAAGGACGCCCTCAGCGACCTCGCCTCCGCCGAACGCACCCTCGCGGACGAGCGCACGAAGGCCCTGCTGGAGGTCCCGGGAGAGCTGGCCAGGCTGCTGGCCTCGGTGGCGGCGGCCGGAGCCGCGCACGCCTTCTTGCTGACGCAGGGGACGGAGGGGACGAAGTGAGCGGGATGAGTAAGGAAGCCACGGGCATCAACAGCACCGGGCGAGCCGAGCGAGCCAAGGAAGCCGAGCTCAAAGCCCTGCAGGCCGCGCTCGGCGCCGAGCACGCCGTCGTCTACGGCTACGGCGTCGTCGGCGGCCAGATCGGCGAGGCCCGGCGGAGCGAGGCGCTGGCGGCGTACGACGCCCATCGGGCGCGCCGCGACGAGCTGGTGCGTGCCGTGCGGGACCTGGGCGGCAAGCCCGAGGCCGCTGCCGCGGCGTACGCGCTGCCGTTCGCGGTGAAGGACTCCGCCACGGCGGTGCGGCTCGCGGCCGAGCTGGAGGAACGCGTGGCCGGGGTGTACTCCGACCTGGTCCGCGCGTCCACGGGCGACCAGCGGCGCACGGCCGCCGAGGCGCTGCGGGAGGCGGCCGTGCGCGCGGTGCGCTGGCGCGGCGGGAGCGTAGCCTTCCCTGGTCTCGCCGAGCGGGCGGCCACCGCGTCCGCGCCGGCACCCTCGCAGACATAACGCGACCAGGAAGGGAACAACTCGCGCATGGCTTTCGAACCGCCGCAGCGCCTCGTACGGGCGCTCGGCGAGATGCAGCGCAACGGCACCGACGGGACCGGCGACTGGCTCGACAAGCTGCCCGAGCTGGCCCAAGAGGCCGTTGATCTACGCGAGTTGACCGTGGAGCGGGTGCAGGCGCCGGGCGGGCGCAGCAGCCTGGTCGTGCTGGTGCGGCGGATCGACGGGACGCCCGCCGTGCTGAAGCTGGCGCCCGAACGAGCCCGTCCGGAGAGCGAGCGGGCCGCGCTCGCCCACTGGGACGGACGGGGCGCGGTCCGCCTCCTCAATCCCGGCGATACGCACGGGGTACTGCTGCTGGAGCGGTTGCATCCCGACCTGTCCGTGCGCTCGCTGCCGGAGGCGAAGGCCCTGCTGGAGGCGGCCGGGACACTGCGCCGGCTGTGGGTCGAGCCGCCCGCGGCCCATGTCTTCGAGACCGTGGCCGAACGGACCGGGCGACAGGCGGAGGCGATGCGGGCGGCGGCGAGCGCCGACACCGAGGTCGCGGCCCTGGTGGACGCCGCGCTCGCGGCCCGCGACGAACTGCTCGCCGCCCCGCCCGAGGAACGGCTGCTGCACGGCACCTTCCGGCAGAGCAAGGTGCTCGCCGGTGAGCGCATGCCCTGGCTGGCTGTGGGCCCCGACCCCGTGGTCGGCGAGTGCGCCTTCGACCTGGCCCGGCTGGTCCGCGACCGGGTGGAGGACCTGATCGCGTCTCCTTCGGGGTCGTCGATCACGCGCCGACGGGTGAAGCGCCTCGCCGAGT
Source organism: Streptomyces sp. NPDC001530 (assembly GCF_042894545.1). Classification (NCBI taxonomy): domain Bacteria; kingdom Bacillati; phylum Actinomycetota; class Actinomycetes; order Kitasatosporales; family Streptomycetaceae; genus Streptomyces; species Streptomyces sp. NPDC001530. The sequence goes on along the minus strand of NZ_JBIAVS010000013.1, from coordinate 305,966 downwards.
CCCTGGACGTGGACCAGGAACGGCTGCGGGGCTGGACCCTGTTCCGGGCGGTCGAGTCGGGTGTCCGGGCGCGGCGGGTCGGGCGCCCGCAGGACGCGGAGCTGCTGCTGGAGTTCGCCGGCTGGCTCTAACATCCGCTTCCTGAACTCCGGCCGCTATCCCGCGAGTTCGAGGGCCAGGGCTGGGACTCGGCCACGGCTCTGCGGGCGCGTTTCAGGGTCGTACGACGGAGGGGGCCCTGGTCGAACAGGGGGTAGCCCCATTCGTCGAGCGCGATGTGCTCGGGGAGCAGTTCCGCGCAGAGGCCGTGTCCCTGGCAGGCGGTCCAGTCGACGTCGAGTCGCGTCCTACGGTCGGGGAGCAGCGTCTCTGATCAGCTAAGTGATCCCATACCAGACGTAGTGTCTGGCAACGGGATTGCCCACCGTGGAGGAGTCGCGTGGGCGTGCAGGTGGAAGCCCGCGCCCAGCGCTGCCGATGGCGGTGATGGTGCCGTCCTCGTGGAGCCGGGCGGCCTCTGCGGACAGCAGGGTGTTCAGGCCCCAGTCCACGCCCAGCGCGACCGTATGACCGCTCCGCCGCGTCTTCGGGACAGCATGTGTGTAGGCGAGGTCCGCCCGCACCTTGCCCTGGTGGAGACGCAGGGTGGGCAGGTGCAGCACCGCACTGGCGGGGATCGTCGGCGGCAACATGATCGGGCAGGCCACCCATGTCCAGTCCGCGTAGGACCGCGGATCGGGACGGCTGGGCAGCTGCACACGCAGCAGCGCCCTGCCTGGATCGTCGGCTCGTTCGATGGTGGCCTCCTGCCCGTCGCAGGCGGACAACGGCAGCATCCGCGCTGCGCGGGGCGCGGCCTCCACCTCGAACCCATCGACCGGCATCCGGCCATGCTTGTTGACAAAGGCGGCGATCTGCCGGGTACGGGACGTGATGACGCTGGACGGCAAAGACCGCCCGCCAGGCGCCGCCTCACGCACCGCGTCCCATTCTTGCGGGGTGCGCTTGGCTGGATCGGCAGGCCAGGTCGCGATGACTGCGGCGGTGAGGTCGGCACGCCACTTCGACGAGCGCAGCGTGCGCCCGGCCGTCTCCTGGGCCATCCGCACGATGCGGTCATTGACGCGGACGCCTCCGCCCGGACCGACGGTCCAGCCCAGGCGGCGCAGCGCCATCCAGGCGTTCGACGGCAGCCTCCGCCCGCCCGCGTCCTCACCGGAAGCCAGTACGTCCACGTCGGTGGTGTTCCAGTGCGTGCCCAGCAGGTCGGCGGCCATGCCGGACACCAGATCCACGGCCCAGCCCACCCGCTCCGCCAGCACAGCGGCGGGCAGGACTTCGCCCGTCTTCTCCTCCACACCTGTACGCAGCAGGCCACGGGCACAGGCGGTGCGGGCAGTCTCGCCCTCGCAGAGCGGCAGTTTCCGGCTCACCGATTCCCCCCTCCGCCCGTGATGCCGTCATCTGATAAACGACACGCCTCACGGAAGGTCACGCATTCGATGCTCGCACTCGCATACAGCTTCGGCACCGGCCACAGGGCGTGACGCCGAGAGACAGCGAATCACCGCGGATACCCGATGAACTCCGAGAGCCTGAGAGAAGTCCCTGAGGCGCCCATGCTCCGGAGATGAACCTCTTGAGCGCCTTCTGGCTGTCGTGCGGCTACGCCGTCAGGCGGGCGATCGCCTCGTCGACGGTCAGCTCCTCGCGCTCGCCGGTGCGGCGGTCCTTCAGCTCCAGGACGCCCTCGGCCGAGCGGCGGCCCGCGACCAGGATCTGCGGTACGCCAATGAGTTCGGCGTCCGTGAACTTCACGCCCGGGGAGACGCCGGCGCGGTCGTCCACCAGGACGCGTACGCCCGCGGCGCCCAGCTTCTCCGACACGTCGAGCGCCAGCTCGGTCTGCAGGGCCTTGCCCGCGGCGACCACATGGACGTCGGCGGGGGCGATCTCCTTGGGCCAGCACAGGCCCTGCTCGTCCGCCGACTGCTCGGCGAGCGCCGCCACCGCGCGGGAGACGCCGATGCCGTACGAGCCCATGGTCACGCGGACCGGCTTGCCCTGCTGGCCGAGGACGTCGAGCTGGAAGGTGTCGGCGTACTTGCGGCCGAGCTGGAAGATGTGGCCGATCTCGATGGCGCGGTCCAGCTTGAGGCCGGTGCCGCACTTGGGGCACGGGTCGCCCTCTTCCACCACGACCACGTCCAGGTAGTCGTCGACCTCGAAGTCGCGGCCGGCGACGACGTTCTTCGCATGCGTGTTGATCTTGTTCGCGCCGGTGATCCAGGCCGTGCCGGGGGCCACGCGCGGGTCGGCGATGTAGCGGACCTTCGCCAGGCCCTGCGGGCCCACGTAGCCGCGTACGAGGTCGTCGCGGCCCTCGAAGTCCTCGGCCGTGACGAGTTCGACGACGGCCGGGGCGAGGTGCTCGCCCAGCTTGCCGAGGTCGACCTCGCGGTCGCCGGGGACGCCGACGGCGACGATCTCGCCGTCGACCTTGACCAGGAGGTTCTTGAGGGTGGCGGAGGCGGGCACGCCGAGGTGCTGGGCGAGCGTCTCGATGGTCGGGGTGTCGGGGGTGTCCAGCTCCTCGACCGGGCCGTGCTCGGCCTCCACGGGCGTCAGCTTGAAGGTGACCGCCTCCGTGTTCGCCGCGTAGTCGCAGGCCGGGCAGTCCACGAAGGTGTCCTCACCGGCGGCGGCGGGGGCGAGGAACTCCTCGGAGGCCGAGCCGCCCATCGCGCCGGAGACCGCCGACACGATGCGGTAGTCCAGACCCAGGCGCGCGAAGATCTTCTGGTAGGCCTCGCGGTGCAGGCGGTAGGACTCGGCGAGCCCCTCGTCCGTCGTGTCGAAGGAGTACGAGTCCTTCATCTGGAACTCGCGGCCGCGCAGCACGCCGGAGCGCGGGCGGGCCTCGTCGCGGTACTTGGTCTGGATCTGGTAGAGCATGACCGGCAGGTCCTTGTAGGACGCCACCTGGTCCTTCACCACCAGGGTGAAGATCTCCTCGTGGGTCGGGCCGAGCAGGTACTCGCCGCCCTTGCGGTCCTTGAGGCGGAAGAGGAGGTCGCCGTACTCCTCCCAGCGGGCGGAGGCCTCGTACGGCTCCTTGGGCAGCAGGGCCGGCAGCAGGACTTCCTGCGCGCCGATGGCGTCCATCTCCTCGCGCACGACCCGGGAGATGTTGTCGAGGACCTTCTTGCCCAGCGGCAGCCACGTCCAGATGCCCGCGGAGTTGCGGCGCACGTAGCCGGCGCGGACGAGCAGCTTGTGGCTGAGTGTCTCGGCGTCTGCCGGGTCGTCACGCAGTGTCTTGACCATCAAACGGGACATGCGCTGGACCTGGGCCATGATTCTTGACTCCTGCTGCGTAAGGGTGATGGGAGCGAGGTTAGCCGGGCGGTCCATCCCGGTGGAAATCGGTTAGCGCCCGGCCGGGTAGCGGACCCGGGCGCTCAGCGCCTGCGGAGCGGCAGGGGGGCGCCCATCACGGCGTACGGCTTGGGTGCGCTGGGGAAGAGGACCTGCCGCGCGAGGTCCTCGTACCCCAGTGAGCGGTACAGGCCGCGGGCCGGGCTGTCCGTGTCGATCGCGGAGAGGATCGAGCGGGGTTCGGCGGCGGTGTCCGTGATGCCGGTGATCAGAGCGCGGCCGATGCCGCGGTTCTGGTAGTGCGGGTGGACGTGCAGTTCGGTGATCACGAAGGAGTTGTCGAGCCAGTCGTCGTGGCCCTGGCCGCGCAGATACGGCTCGACGACGGTGGACCACCAGTGCGCACGGTCGTTGGGCATCCCGTAGACGAAACCGACGAGCCGTCCGTCGGCCGTTGTCGCGCCGAGCGCGCGGGCTCCCGGGTAGGTGAGGTGGCGGAGCACGATCTGACGTCGTACGGCGATCTCGTCGGCGCCGAGCCCGAAGGCGAGGGCCTGCACGGCGAGCGCCTCGTCGACGCGCGCGGCGAGATCCAGCGGGCCGATGACCACGTCGTCGGGGTTGCGGGAGCCCTGACCGGGAAAGCGCAGCATGCCGGGGAGACTACCCGGGCGGTTCGCCGGATTGCGCACGTGTCAGAACAGCACGCTCATGAACGCGCCGATCTCCTGGAAGCCCACGCGGCGGTACGTGGCCCGGGCGGCCGTGTTGAAGTCGTTGACGTACAGGCTGGCGATCGGGGCGACGTCGGCGAGGGCGTAGCGGAGCACGGCCGCCATGCCCGGGACGGCGAGGCCCTGCCCGCGGTATTCGGGCGCCACCCAGACGCCCTGGATCTGGCAGGCCTGCGCGGTCGCGGCGCCGATCTCCGCCTTGAAGACCACCTTGCCGTTCTGGTCGAGGCGGGCGAACGACCGTCCGGATCCGACGAGTTCGGCCACGCGCGCCTGGTAGAGCAGTCCGCCGTCACCGGCGAGCGGCGAGACGCCGACCTCCTCGGTGAACATCGCCACGCACGCCGGCATGATCGTCTCCATCTCGTCCTTGCGGATGCGGCGGACGTACGGATCCGGGGTGATGTCGGCGGGCAGCCGGTTGGTGACCATCAACGGCTGGTGGGTGCGGACCTCGCGGGCGGGGCCCCAGCTCGGTTCGAGCAGCCGCCACAGCTGGGCGGTGGGTTCGGCGGGGCCGACGATCGAGGAGCAGCGGCGGCCGGCCCTTCTCGCGCGGTCGGCGAAGCCGCGGACGGCACGGGGGGTGGCGCAGATCGGGACCAGGTTGGCGCCCGCGTAGCACAAGGACTGCAGCATGCCGTCCTCGTACCAGCCCCACATCTCGCCGCCGAGACGCCAGGGGTCGAGGCCTGCGACCTGGACCCGGGAGGCGACGAAAGCGTTCGCGACCGGCTCGCGGTCGAGGACGGCGAGCGCGGCGTCCAGGTCACTCGGTTCGAGGACCCTGGTGGTGGTCTGCGTCAACACGTGCGGGGGCCTCACCATAACGGTCTGCTGATTTCCGCACTGTACCCGCAGAGATTCGCCCCCGCCGCCCCTACCCAATCCCGGCCTTGGGGGCTGCGCCCCCGGGACCCCCATGGGGGCTTGCCGCGCAGTTCCCCGCGCCCTTTCCGGGGCGCGGGGAACTGCGCAATCTTTTGGCGGGGGTCTGGGGGCGCAGCCCCCAGGGACGATGGGGGTCCCCCTGCTCGAGCGAAGCCGAGAGCTTGGGGGAGGGTAGGGGCGGGGGCGAGAAAACCGCTTCGAGGTCAGCCCGCCACCGACACCGACGGCTCGCCCGAGGCGATTCCCTCCGCCTCCATCTGCTCGGCGATCTTCATCGCCTCCTCGATGAGGGTCTCGACGATCTTCGACTCGGGCACGGTCTTGATGACCTCGCCCTTGACGAAGATCTGCCCCTTGCCATTGCCGGAGGCCACGCCGAGGTCGGCCTCACGCGCCTCACCGGGACCGTTCACGACGCACCCCATGACGGCGACGCGCAGCGGAACCTCCATCCCCTCCAGACCGGCGGTGACTTCCTCGGCCAGCTTGTAGACGTCGACCTGGGCGCGACCGCAGGACGGGCAGGACACGATCTCCAGACCGCGCTGCTTGAGGTTGAGGGATTCCAGGATCTGCAGGCCGACCTTGACCTCCTCGGCGGGCGGAGCCGAGAGGGAGACGCGGATCGTGTCGCCGATGCCCTCGGAGAGCAGCGCGCCGAAGGCCACCGCCGACTTGATCGTGCCCTGGAAGGCGGGGCCCGCCTCGGTCACGCCGAGGTGCAGGGGGTAGTCGCACGCCGCGGCCAGCTGCCGGTACGCGTTGACCATGACCACCGGGTCGTTGTGCTTGACCGAGATCTTGATGTCCCGGAAGTCGTGCTCCTCGAAGAGGGAGGCCTCCCACAGCGCCGACTCGACGAGCGCCTCGGGCGTCGCCTTGCCGTACTTCTGGAGCAGCCGCTTGTCGAGCGACCCGGCGTTGACGCCGATCCGGATCGGGGTGCCGGTGTCCTTCGCGGCCCGCGCGATCTCCTTGACCTGGTCGTCGAACTGCTTGATGTTGCCGGGGTTGACGCGCACGGCCGCGCAGCCCGCCTTGATGGCGGCGAAGACGTACTTCGGCTGGAAGTGGATGTCCGCGATGACGGGAATCTGTGACTTGCGGGCGATCGTCGCGAGGGCGTCGGCGTCGTCCTGGGTCGGGCAGGCGACACGGACGATCTGGCAGCCGGACGCGGTCAGCTCGGCGATCTGCTGCAGCGTGGCGCCGATGTCCGACGTACGCGTCGTCGTCATCGACTGCACCGACACCGGTGCGTCTCCACCCACGGCCACCGTTCCGACCTGGATCTGCCGGCTCTTGCGGCGCTCGGCCAGCTTGGTCGGAACGGACGGCATGCCGAGAGAAATCGCAGTCATCTGCTGTGCAACCCCAAGTTGTGGATCAAGGTCCCGGAATCGTGGGCTCCAGGCCTCGAGATTACGGCACGGGCGCCCGCCCGAGCACATCCCGCCCCTGAACCCACCCAATGGAGGGCGGCCGGACACCCATGGTGTCCGGCCGCCCGAAACAGCGCCTTGCTAGGAGATTTTCACCGGGTTAACCACGTCCGCGATGAGCACCAGAATCGTGAAGCAGACGAAGATTCCGGCCACCACGTACGCGACGGGCATCAGCTTCGCCACGTCGAACGGACCCGGGTCGGGCCGCCTCAGCACCTTCGCCGTGTTCCGCCGCAGCGACTCCCACAGCGCCCCCGCGATGTGCCCGCCGTCGAGCGGGAGCAGCGGGAGCATGTTGAAGAGGAACAACGACAGGTTGAAGCCCGCGACCAGCAGCAGCATCATCGCGACCTGTTGCGACGCCGGGATGTCCAGCGTGAAGACGTCACCGCCGATGCGGGCCGCGCCGACCACGCCCATCGGGGAGTCGGCCTTGCGCGGGCCGTCGCCGAAGGCCGCGTCCCACAGGTCCGGGACCTTGCCGGGCAGGGCGACCAGCGACTCGACGCCGTTCTGCATCATGTCACCCATGCGGTCCACGGACTGCGAGAACGACTGCTGGACGATGCCGGAGGCGGGCGTGAAGCCGAGGAAGCCGGCGTACACGTACTTGCCCTCGACATAGCCGCCGTTGCCGTCGGTCTTGCTCACCTGGTTCTTGATCAGGTGAGCCGTGAGGTCGACCCGCTCGCCCTTGCGCTCGACGGTGAGCGTGACGTCCTTGCCGGGGTTGGCGCGGATGTCGGACTGGAGGGTCGACCAGTCGTCGACCGCCTTGCCGTTGAACGCGACGATCTTGTCGCCGCCCTGGAGCCCGGCGGCCTTGGCGGGCGCGGCCTGGTCGCCCTTCTCGCACTTCGTCCGGTCCTCGCTCTGCTGGATGACGCAGTCCGAGACCTTGCCGACCGTGGTGGTCTGGGTCTGGATGCCGAACGTCATCATCACGCCGAGGAAGATCGCGACGGCCAGGATGAGGTTCATGAAGGGGCCCGCGAACATCACGATCACGCGCTTCCACGGCTTGCGCGTGTAGAAGAGGCGGGTCTCGTCGCCGGGCTTGAGCTCCTCGAAGGCGGCCGACCTGGCGTCCTCGATCATGCCCCGGAAGGGGGAGGTCGAGCGGGCCTCGATCCGGCCGTCCGGGCCCGGCGGGAACATTCCGATCATGCGGATGTAGCCGCCGAGCGGGACCGCCTTGACCCCGTACTCGGTCTCGCCCTTCTTGCGCGACCAGATGGTCGGGCCGAAGCCGACCATGTACTGCGGCACGCGGATGCCGAAGAGCTTGGCCGTCGACAGATGTCCCAGCTCGTGCCACGCGATCGAGATGAGCAGGCCGACCACGAAGACGACTATGCCGAGGATCATCATCAGGGTCGTCATGCACGAGCCTCCGCGGTTGTCGTCTGTGCCGTCAGTTCGCGGGCCCGGGCGCGCGCCCAGGTCTCCGCTTCGAGGACGTCCGCGACGGTCAGGGAAGTTCCCGTATCCGGGGTGCCGTGTTCCTCGACCACCCGTGTGACGGTCTCCATGATCCCGTTGAACGCCAATGTGCCGTTCAGGAACGCGTCCACGCACTCCTCGTTGGCCGCATTGAACACCGCCGGGGCCGTGCCCGCGAGCTGCCCGACGTGCCGGGCGAGCCCGACCGACGGGAACGCGTCGTTGTCGAGCGGGAAGAACTCCCAGCTCGATGCCTTGGTCCAGTCGAACGCGGGCGCGGCGTCCGGCACGCGCTCGGGCCAGCCGAGCCCGATGGCGATCGGCCCCCTCATGTCGGGGGGCGTCGCCTGGGCGATCGTCGATCCGTCCGTGAATTCCACCATCGAGTGGACATACGACTGCGGGTGCACGACCACCTCAATGCGATCGAAGGGAATGTCGTAGAGGAGGTGCGCCTCGATGACTTCGAGTCCCTTGTTGACCAGGGTCGCGGAGTTGATGGTGATGACCGGGCCCATGGCCCAGGTGGGGTGCGCGAGGGCGTCGGCCGGTGTGACGTCGGCCAGTTCCGCCTTCGTACGGCCGCGGAAGGGGCCGCCGGAGGCGGTCACGACCAGCTTGCGTACGTCCGCCCGCGTACCGGAGGCGAGGGCCTGGAAGAGGGCCGCGTGCTCGGAGTCGACGGGGATGATCTGGCCCGGCTTGGCCAGCGCCTTGACCAGCGGGCCGCCGACGATGAGCGACTCCTTGTTGGCGAGCGCGAGGGTGCGGCCCGCCTCCAGGGCGGCGAGGGTCGGGGCGAGGCCGATGGAGCCGGTGATGCCGTTGAGCACGGTGTGGCAGTCGGAGGCGGCGAGCTGGCTGGCGGCATCCGCCCCGGCCAGTATCTCGGGGAGGGCCTCGCCCGGGGCGTACTGCGCCGCGAGGGCCTCGCGCAGCGCCGGTACGACGTCCTCGCGGGCGACGGCGACCGTCTTCACACGCAGCCGGTGGGCCTGCTCGGCGAGCAGTCCGACCCTGCCGCCGGCGGCGGAGAGCGCGGTGACCCGGAACCGGTCGGGGTTGCGCAGCACGAGGTCGATGGCCTGGGTGCCGATCGAGCCGGTGGAGCCGAGGATCACGACATCCCGGACTCCGTCCACGGGGTCGAAGACAAGATGCGGATCGGCGAGGGGGGCTGGACTGTCGCTCATCCCTCCATTGTGGCCGCTACGCGTGCCCCGCAGGACAGGGCGCCCCTTTTTTCGCCCCCTCCGCCCCTACCCGTCCCACCCCTGGGGGCTCCGCCCCCAGACCCCCGTATCGCGCTTCGGGCTCGTTTGAGGGAACTCACCCGGTCACCGCTTGCGGCGGCGGCGTGCCTTGGGCCTGGCGGGGCGCGTGCCGCCGCGCCGTTCGGGCGCGGTGCCGGTGGGGTGGTCCGGCGGTGGCTCCGCCGAGGGGAAGTGGCCCTCGACCACGCCCTCGGCGGTGTCCAGCGTCGGCGCGGTGAAGCGGAGGCCGTCGGTGGGCCCGCGTCCCGTCTCGGCGCCCGGGGCCGTGGCGTCGAGGTTGAAGACGTAGCCGACGGACTCCTCCTTGATGGCGTCCGTCATCGCGCCGTACATGTCGAAGCCCTCGCGCTCGTACTCGACGATCGGCTCCCTGCCCAGGGTCCAGCGCAGGCCGATGCCGTCGCGGAGGTAGTCCATCTCGTAGAGGTGCTCGCGCCATTTGCGGTCGAGGACGGAGAGGACGACCAGGCGTTCCAGGTCGCGCAGGGCCTCGGAGCCGAGTTCGGCCTCGCGCTCCTCGTAGCGGGCGTGGATGTCCTCCGTGATCGCCTCGATCAGGTCGTCGGCGGTGAGGTTCGCGCGGCCGTCCGCGGCGTCCTCCAGTTCCTCGATGGTGACCCGCACCGGGTAGAGCTGCTTGAACGCGCCCCACAGCCGCTCGAGGTCCCACTCCTCGGGGAAGCCCTCACCGGTCTCCTGCTCGATGTACGCGCGGACGGTGTCGTCCATGAAGTGCACGATCTGTTCGCGCAGGTCCTCGCCCGCGAGGACACGGCGGCGTTCGGCGTAGATGAGGGTGCGCTGACGGTTGAGGACCTCGTCGAACTTCAGGACGTCCTTGCGGGACTCGAAGTGCTGCTGCTCCAGCTGGGCCTGGGCGGAGGCGATGGCGCGGGTGACCATCTTGTTCTCGATGGGCACGTCGTCGGGGACGTTCGCCATGGACATCACGCGGTCGACGACGTTGGCGCGGAAGAGCCGCATCAGGTCGTCCTGGAGCGAGAGGTAGAAGCGGGAGGCGCCGGGGTCGCCCTGGCGGCCGGAGCGGCCGCGCAGCTGGTTGTCGATGCGCCGTGACTCGTGGCGCTCGGTGCCGAGGACGTAGAGGCCGCCCAGTTCCTTGACCTCTTCGTGCTCCACGGCGACCGCGGAGGTGATCCGGTCGAGCGCCTTCTGGCGCTCCTCCGAGTCCGCGTCCTCTCCGGCTTCGGCCAGCGCCATCGCCTCCGGGTTGCCGCCGAGCATGATGTCGGTGCCGCGGCCCGCCATGTTCGTGGCCACGGTGACCGCGCCCTTGCGCCCGGCCTGCGCGACGATCTGGGCCTCGCGCTGGTGGTTCTTGGCGTTGAGCACCTCGTGCCGGATGTTCTTCTTCCTGAGCCGCGCGGACAGCACCTCGGACTTCTCGACGGAGGTGGTGCCCACCAGGATCGGCTGGCCCCGCTCGTGCTTCTCGGCGATGTCGGCGAGGATCGCGGCGTACTTCGCCTCCTCGGTGCGGTAGATCTGGTCGGAGTCGTCGCGGCGGACCATCGGCCGGTTGGTGGGGATCGGCACGACGTGCAGCTTGTAGATCTGGTGGAACTCGGCCGCCTCGGTCATGGCGGTGCCGGTCATGCCGGCGAGCTTCTCGTAGAGGCGGAAGAAGTTCTGCAGGGTGATCGTGGCGAGCGTCTGGTTCTCGTCCTTGATCGTGACGTCTTCCTTGGCCTCGATGGCCTGGTGCAGGCCTTCGTTGTAGCGGCGGCCCGCGAGGATGCGGCCGGTGTGCTCGTCGACGATGAGCACCTCGCCGTCCACGACGACGTAGTCCTTGTCCCGCTTGAAGTGCTCCTTGGCCTTGAGGGCGTTGTTGAGGTGCCCGATGAGCGGGGTGTGGTCGGACTCGTAGAGGCTGTCGATGCCGAGCTGGTCCTGGAGGAAGTCCACTCCGGAGTCCAGGATGGCCACCGTGCGCTTCTTGGGGTCGTACTCGTAGTCGTACTGGGTCCGCAGCTCCGCGAGGCGGTCCTTGTCGGCCTGGGTGGTGAACTGCTCCTCCTGCACGAGCACGCCCCGCATCCGCTGCGCGAACGCGGCGAAGGCCTCGTACCAGTGCGTGGGCTGATCGGCCGGACCGGAGATGATCAGCGGGGTGCGCGCCTCGTCGATGAGGATCGAGTCGGCCTCGTCGACGATCGCGAAGTGGTGGCCCCGCTGGACCAGTTCGTCCTGCGACCACGCCATGTTGTCGCGCAGGTAGTCGAAGCCGAATTCGGTGTTGGTGCCGTAGGTGATGTCGCAGGCGTACTGCGCGCGCCGCTCGGCCGGGGTCGACTGCGTCTTAACCACCCCGACGGTCAGCCCCATGAACCGGTACGCGCGCCCCATCCACGCGGCGTCCCGCTCGGCCAGGTAGTCGTTGACGGTGACCAGGTGAACGCCCTTGCCGGTCAGGGCGTTCAGATACACGGGAAGCGTGCCGACCAGGGTCTTTCCCTCGCCGGTCTGCATCTCGGCGATGTTGCCGGAGTGCAGCGCCGCGCCGCCCATGATCTGTACGTCGAAGTGGCGCATGCCCAGGGTGCGCCGGGCCGCCTCGCGCATCGCGGCGAAGGCCTCCGGCAGCAGGTCGTCCAGGCTCTCGCCGCCCGCGTACCGCTCCTTGAACTCCGGGGTGAGCGCCTTGAGCTCGTCGTCGGTCAGCGCGGTGAACTCCTCCTCCAAGGAGCCGACCTGTTCGGCGATGCGCTCGAGGCGGCGCAGCATCCTGCCCTCGCCGGCGCGCATGATCCTGCCGGTGATGGCATCGAGACCTTTACCTGGCATGGGAATTCCCCCACAACTCTGAGCACATCTAAACGGCGTCCACAAGCATTCTTATCCAGCGATTGGCCCGCTGGAGAATATGCACGCCCTGTTGATTCGCTTTGATCACTTCGCGCAGCACGGGGTCCTTGACCACGTCGAGGGCGGCGCGGAAGAGCTGCTGGATGACGGGCCGCTCACCCGGCCGTCCGGCGTCGAGCAGACCGTCGACGTCGCGGAGGTCGATCCGCCGGATCCGCAGCGCGTCGAAGGAGGCCACGGGCGGCCGCGGTGCGGCGTCGACCAGGGACAACGCGCAGTCGTTCAGGAGGACCGCGAGCGCGTCCCGGTGCCCTTCGAAGGTGTCCGGCGCGGCCTCGCGCAGTTTCTGCGCCAAGGGCTGCACCTCATTGCGCACGGTCCTGAGCGCCCGTACGAGATCCATCTCATCGAGCTGCCGCCACGCCTCCCCGCGGGCGCGCGTCAGCTGTACGGAAAACCCATGACTGTATTCTTCCCCGACTCCTTGGCGCATCTGCCGTCCCCGTTCGCCATTCCCTTCATTGTTGACGCACAGCTTCGGTGCGGCAAGCAGGGGAATGGCGAACGGGACTGCTGTGCATTCCTGGGGAAAGGGTCAGCGAATGGGTCGGTGAACGTTTTCCTTCTTGCTCGGGCCGGGCGTCGCGTCCGCGATCCACGGACCCGCGCCGGACGGGTCGACGACGCCCTGCTCCAGCCACTCGTAGGTGCCCGACAGGACGCCCTTGACCACCTTGCGGTCGAGGTCGTCGGTGTTGGTCCACAGGCGGGCGAAGAGTTCCTCGACGCGGATGCGGGACTGGCGGCAGAAGGCGTCGGCGAGCTGGTAGGCCTCGCGGCCGTGCTCCTCGGTGGTGCGCAGGAGCTCGGCGCGGACGCAGGCCGCGCTCATCGCGAAGAGCTCGGCGCCGATGTCGACGATCCGGCTCAGGAAGCCCTGCTTGGTCTCCATGCGGCCCTGCCAGCGGGACATGGCGTAGAAGGTGGAGCGGGCGAGCTTGCGCGCGCTGCGTTCGACGTAGCGCAGGTGCGGGGAGAGATCCACCTGCTGGTTGAACTCGTTGTACGAGCGCGGGAGTTGACCAGGTCCCGCGACCAGCTTCGGCAGCCACTTGGCGTAGAAGACACCGGCGTTCGCGCCTGCCTTCGCCTTGTCCGCGAGGGACTTGTCGGGGTCGATGAGGTCGCCCGCGACCGACAGGTGGGCGTCGACGGCCTCGCGGGCGATCAGCAGATGCATGATCTCCGTGGAGCCCTCGAAGATGCGGTTGATGCGCAGGTCGCGCAGGATCTGCTCGGCGGGGACCGCCCGCTCCCCGCGGGCCGCGAGCGACTCGGCGGTCTCGAAGCCGCGGCCGCCGCGGATCTGGACCAGCTCGTCGGCCATCAGCCAGGCCATCTCGGAGCCGTACAGCTTGGCGAGGGCGGCCTCGATGCGGATGTCGTTGCGGTCCTCGTCGGCCATCTGGCTCGACAGGTCCAGCACGGCCTCCAGGGCGAAGGTCGTCGCCGCGATGAAGGAGATCTTCGCGCCGACCGCCTCGTGGAAGGCCACCGGCTTGCCCCACTGCTCACGCGCCGCCGACCACTCGCGGGCGATCTTCAGACACCACTTGCCGGCGCCCACGCACATGGCGGGCAGCGAGAGCCGTCCGGTGTTGAGGGTGGTCAGGGCGATCTTGAGGCCCGCTCCCTCGGGGCCGATCCGGTTCGCGGCGGGGACACGGACCTGGTGGAAGCGCGTGACGCCGTTCTCCAGGCCGCGCAGGCCCATGAAGGCGTTGCGGTTCTCGACGGTGACGCCCTCGGAGCCGGCCTCCACCACGAACGCCGTGATGCCGCCCTTGTGCCCCTCGGACTTCGGCACGCGCGCCATGACGACGAGGAGGTCCGCGACGACCCCGTTGGTCGTCCACAGTTTCACTCCATCGAGGACGTAGTCGTCCCCGTCCGGTACGGCGGCGGTGGCGAGCCGTGCCGGGTCGGAACCCACGTCCGGTTCGGTCAGCAGGAAGGCGGAGATGTCGGTCCGGGCGCAGCGCGGCAGGAAGGTGTCCTTCTGCTCCTGGGTGCCGAAGAGCTTCAGCGGCTGCGGTACGCCGATCGACTGATGCGCGGAGAGCAGGGCGCCGATCGCGGGGCTCGCGGAGCCGACCAGGGCGAGCGCCTTGTTGTAGTACACCTGGGTGAGGCCGAGGCCGCCGTACTTGGTGTCGATCTTCATGCCGAAGGCGCCGAGCTCCTTGAGCCCGTCGATGACCTCGTCGGGGATCTGCGCCTCGCGCTCGATACGGGCCGAGTCGATCTTCGTCTCGCAGAAGTCGCGCAGCTTGGCGAGGAACTCCTCGCCGTGCTGCGCTTCCTCGTCGGCGGGCATGGGGTGCGGGTGGATCAGGTCGAGGCGGAAGCGGCCGAGGAACAGCTCCTTGGCGAAGCTGGGCTTGCGCCAGTCCTGTTCGCGCGCCGCCTCCGCGACCTGGCGTGCCTCACGTTCGGTGACTGTGGGCTTTTGGGGTGTTGCGGACATGAGGCTCACCTCGCCGCGAATCGGGATCCGGGATGCGTACGCCGATCAGTGCGATCTTGGGCGTACGTTACTGATCGGTCTACTCGATCGTATGTACCCGATTCCGGGCGGCCCCACCAGTCCTCGCGCGGCCGTTCGGCCGAAGCCCTTTACGCGGTATCAGCCGATGTCCACCGAGTACGCCTTCGTGTCGAGCCGCCCGGTACCGCGGAAGACCTCGGTGCCCGACTCGATGCCGGAGAGGTACTTGTCGTTGCTCAGCAGCTTGCGGCGGACCAGGGCCTGGGTGAAGTCGTCCAGGTTGAGCGAGGCCTTGGTGGTGTTGGTGCGGCGGACGAAGGAGTACACCTTCCAGCCGATGTCGCCCTGGTAGATGTCCCACATCGCGCCGCCCAGGCTGACGCTGCCGTACTTGGTGCCGAGCGGGCCCGCGCCGCCCTGGCGGTTGAGCCAGACCATGATTTCGTCGGTGGGCTGGTCCTGCCAGTCCGCGTTGTTCTTGGCGTGCAGCCACAGGTCGTAGGCGACGTTCATGGTGCCGGGACTGGAGCTGACCGAGAACTCCCAGCTGGTCTTCACCGGCTTGCGGTCGCCGACGCGGAGGGGCAGCTCGGTGGCCGCCTTGTCCACCTTCCAGCCCCAGTGCCAGCCGAGCACCGTGCTCGCGTAGGACTTCACGGAGTTTTCCTTGCCGGCCTTGCTGGTCCAGCTGTAGTTCGTGCCCCAGCCGATGGTGTCGCCGGAGTGCGAGGTGTCCCAGACGCACTGGGTGCCCGTGCCGCCGTCCTGCCCCCAGAGGTTGTTGTTGACGTAGTACTTGCCGAGCGTGACGGTGTCGAAGGCGCCGCACTTCTTGCTGTCCTCGCCCGCCTGGGCGATCGTGACGGACGCGGCGGCCGCGAGTGCCACCGAGCCCGCGAGGAGCGTCTTCGCCTTCTTGGACAGGCGCGGTCGACGGTGTTGCATCGGGGGTCCTTCCGGGGGGACGGTCTGTGTACGCCCCTCGGTGGCCACCGGGTGCCCAAAGGGTTGCCGCGGCGTAAGCGGTTGCCATGACGTACTCAAAAAATTTCGTTGTCGAAGCGCTTCGACAACCTATGGACACACCTTCTCCACCGAGCTACTGTCGAGCCACCCTCACTCGCCCTATCCGCAATACGCGCACTGTCGAAGCGCTTCACAAAGCTTGGAGAGCTGGATGGTCACCCTCGCCGAGGTCGCCCAGCACGCCGGAGTCTCGGCGAGCACGGTGAGCTATGTCCTCAGCGGCAAGCGGTCCATCTCCGCGGGCACCCGGGAGCGGGTCGAGCGGAGCATCCAGGAGCTCGGCTACCACCCGAACGCGGGCGCCCGGGCCCTGGCGAGCAGCCGGTCCAACATCATCGCGCTGATGATTCCGCTCCGTACCGACATGTACGTACCCGTGATGATGGAGATCGCCATCGCGGTGGCGACCAACGCCCGCACCCATGGGTACGACGTGCTGCTACTCACCGGCGAGGAGGGTCCCGACGCGGTACGCCGGGTCACCGGCAGCGGTCTCGCCGACGCGATGATCCTGATGGACGTCGAACTCGACGACGAGCGGCTGCCGTTGCTGCGCCAGACGGACCAGCCGTCCGTGCTCATCGGACTGCCCGCCGACACCTCCGGACTGACCTGCGTCGACCTCGACTTCGGCGCGACGGGCGCGCTGTGCGCCGAGCATCTGGCGATGCTCGGCCACCGTGACATCGCTGTCATCGGCGAGGCGCCCGCGGTCTACGAGCGGCACACCGGCTTCGCCGAGCGCACGCTCGACGGACTCCGGTCCCGCTCACGGGAGTTGGGCCTGCGCGTGCTGCACCGCCCCTGCGAGGGCGGGTACGACGCGATGGCCGTGACGCTCGCCCGGATCCTCGACGAGCGCCCCGGCACCACGGGCTTCGTCGTGCAGAACGAGTCCGCGGTCGAGCCGCTGCTCGCGCTGCTGCGTCAGCAGGGCCGCGCCGTGCCGGAGGACGTGTCGGTGATAGCGATCTGCCCGGACCAGGTCGCCACACAGGCCTCGGTACGGCTGACCTCGGTCGCCATCCCCGCGCAGGAGATGGGCCGGCACGCCGTGGAGCATCTGGTCGCCAAGCTCGAAGGGCGCGGCAAGGACGAAGTCGTGCTGATCGCCCCCGAGTTGACGGTACGGGCGAGCACGGGCCCGGCCCCGGCCGCCTGACCCGACGCGCGCCCGGCCGCGGGGCGCGCACACCACCTCGTACGCCGCCCCCGTCACGGGACGCCACCACCACTTCGAACACCGCCCCGCCACGAGGCACCGCACACCACCCCGAACACCACCCCCGCCACCAGGCACCGCACACCAACGTCGTACGCCCCGCCGCGGGCGCCGTTCACCGAGCCGTACGCCCTCCCGGGGGTCCGGCGCGGATGAGCCACGCACTCGTGCGAGGGCACCCCGCCCTGTCCCGGCCCGCCAGAGCCGCGCCGGGTCACTTCGCCACTCCTTCCCCCAGGAGCAACCCACGTGAATCAGCCTGCCGCACACCAGCCCCAGGTCAGCCTCGCGCAGTCCTCCCCGACCGTTGGCACGTTCCGCGAGCGGGACGGCGCGCTGGAGTGGAGCGGCCGCACGGAGACCGTACGCATCGAGCCCTGGGGCCCGGACGCGGTCCGGGTCCGGGCGCGGCTCGGCGGTCCGGTCCTCGAAGGCCTCCCCGGCGCGCTGCTCGACGAGCCGGAGGCCACCGAGAGCTCCGTCAAACTCCAGGACGGCGAGGGCCAGTTGACCGTCGGCGCGCTGACCGTCCAGGTCAGCGCCGAGGGCCTGATCCGATTCGTGCGGACGGCGGACGGAGCCGAGCTGCTCGCCGAGGAGCGCGCCCACTTCTGGTGGCCGGGCTCACGGCTCTACACCCCGACCGGCAGCGGCCACCACCGCCTGGAGCAGCGGTTCGCCGCGTACGAGGGCGAGAAGCTGTACGGGCTCGGACAGCACCAGCACGGGCTGCTCGACCAGAAGGGCGCGGTCCTGGACCTGATCCAGCGCAACGCCGAGGTGACCATCCCGGTGCTCACCTCCAGCCGCGGCTACACGTTCCTGTGGAACAGCCCGGCCATCGGCCGCGTGGAGCTCGCGGGCAACGGCACCCGCTGGGTCGCCGACTCGGCCCGCCAGCTCGACTACTGGATCACGGCGGGCACCCCGGCCGACGCCCAGCGCCGTTACAGCGCCGCGACCGGCCGTACACCCATGCTGCCCGAGTGGGCGGCCGGCTTCTGGCAGTGCAAGCTGCGCTACCGCACCCAGGACGAACTCCTCGACGTGGCAAGGGAGTACAAGCGCCGAAGCCTGCCCCTGTCGGTCATCGTCTGCGACTTCTTCCACTGGACCCACCTGGGCGAGTGGAGGTTCGACCCGGCGGAGTGGCCGGACCCGGCGGCGATGCAGCGCGAACTCGCCGAGCTCGGCGTCAAGTTGGTCGTATCCGTCTGGCCGTCGGTCTCGCCGCTCTCCGAGAACCACCAGCTCATGGAGCAGCGCGGCTACTTCATCGGCACGGAGTACGGCCCGATGGCGCACGCCGACTGGCCCGACAAGGAGGTCGCGTCCACCGTCCAGGTGGCCTTCTACGACGCGACGAACCCCGAGGCACGCGCGTTCGTCTGGTCGCGCGTGAAGGACAACTACCTGGAGCCGTACGGGATCAAGGCCTTCTGGCTGGACGCCTGTGAGCCGGAGCTGAAGCCGGGCTTCTCGGAGAACCTGCGCTACTACGCGGGCCCCGGCCTGGAGGTGGGCAATCTCTACCCCCGCGAGAACGCCCGCACCTTCTACGAGGGCATGCTGGCCGCCGGTGAGACCGAGGTCGTCACCCTCAACCGCTCGGCGTGGGCGGGCAGTCAGCGCTACGGCGCCGCCCTGTGGTCCGGCGACATCGGCACGGACTTCGCGACCCTGCGCCGCCAGATCGCGGCGGGCCTCAACACGGCGCTGTCCGGCATCCCTTGGTGGAACACCGATATCGGCGGCTTCCACGGCGGCGACCCGGACGACCCGGCGTACCGCGAGGTCATGGTCCGCTGGTTCCAGTTCGGCGCGCTGTCCCCGCTGATGCGCCTGCACGGCTTCCGCGACCCGGGCATGCCGCTCGGCCCCGCCATGACCGGCGGTCCGAACGAGGTCTGGTCGTACGGCGAGGAGGCCGGCGCCGTCCTGGAGAAGTACCTGCGCCTGCGCGAGCGCCTGAAGCCGTACGTGCTGGACGTGATGCGGGAGGCCCACGAGGAGGGCCTGCCGGTGATGCGCCCGCTGTTCCTGGAGTTCCCGGACGACCAGGCGACCTGGTCCGTGGACGACTCGTATCTCTTCGGCCCCGACCTGCTGGTCGCCCCGGTCCTCACGGCGGGCGCGACGGCCCGGACGGCCTACCTCCCGGCGGGCGCCCGCTGGACCGACGCGTGGACCGGCGAGACGTACGAAGGGGGCGCGACCGTGACCGTCGACGCCCCACTGGACCGCATTCCGCTGTTCCTGCGGGACGGTGCGCGGTTGCCCGTGGCCGAATAGCCGAGTGTGGCCGGTCCCCGTGGGGACCGGCCACACTCTTGCGCATGGATCAACTGCTGCTGACCGTCAGGCTGTTGGTGATGAAGTCGAGCCCGCCCGAGGACGAGGTGATCTCGAAGCCGAACTGCACGTCACCGATGGTCTCGTTGCCGAACCAGCCCTTGGTGTCCTTGATCCACTTCAGGATCGGCAGGACGTTCACCGTGCCGGAGCTGGAGTTCGAGGTGCGCACGAACGAGAAGACCTCGTTGGCGCCGTTGTTGCCCTTGTAGACGGTCCAGGTGTGACCGCCCAGCGTCACGTTGCCCTGCGAGGTGCCGAGGGGACCGACGGCTCCGGTCTTGTTGACCCAGAGCATGATCTCGTAGTCGTAGTCGGTGTCCCAGATGTCGTACGAGGTGTTGTAGGCGCCGGAGGACGGGACCGTGACGTTGTAGCTGCTGGAGAGCGAGCCGAGCGAGGTGATCGACTTGTTGATCACCTTCTTGGAGTTGGGGTAGGACTTGATGCCGCCGGTGTTCGGGTGGTTCGCCCACACTCCCCAGCTGGTACCGGAGTTGGCCCAGATGCACTGGCTGCCGGCGCCGGAGCCCCAGATGTTGTTGTAGAGCGTGTAGCCGTTCAGGGTCGTGTTGCCCCACTGGTCGCAGGAGTTCCAGACGGCGGCCTGGGCGGGGGCGGAGGCGAGGCCGATGGTGGCGCCGAGCGCGAGGGCGGGGGCCAGCATCGCCTTGGTGATCCTGCTCAGCGTGCGTGTTGCCATGGGTGTCCCTTCCATGGGTGGGGGGATGGCGCTGCCTACCACGCCCCCAGGGTGAGGACGTGGTCTTCTCCGGCGACGAGGTCGAGCGGTTCGGCGCCGGAGGAAGTCCGGAGTTCGATGCGGTGGGTACGGGCGGGGCGTATGACCGCGGCGGCTTCTCGCGGGCTCCAGGTGAGGTCGATCTCCGCCCCGAACCGTGTGCGGATGCCCCGTAGCCGCCCCGCCGGGTAGGCCGCCGGGAGCGCGGGCAGCAGGACCAGCCGGTCGGGGGTCGACTGGACCAGCGCCTCGATGATCACGGCGGGCAGCGTGTGCGCGGCGTCCGCGTTGTAGACGTGGCGTTTCGGGTAGTGCCCGCTCATCAGGGAGACGTGGAAGAAGTCCCCGGCCAGGACGTTGTCCAGGGCCCTGGCCACTCGGTCGCCGTCCCTCAGCCGGGCCGCCAGCAGGGCGTGGTGGAGGTGGCCGTGCGCGGAGTCGTTCTCGGCGCCGCGCAGTTCGAGCGCGCGATGGGCCGCCGCGGCGAGGTCCGGCGTGTCGTACGGGTTGATCTCGTCGAGCGGCCAGACGCCGTAGAGGTGGCTGAGGTGGCGGTGGTCGTAGGCGTCGTCGAGGCCGGGCCAGGCCCACTCGGCCAGGGCACCCTCGGCGTTGACACGGTGCGGCGGCAGCCGGTCGGCGAGCGCGCGCCAGCGCTCGGCGTCGGGTCCGGGGTGGTAGTCGGCCGCCGTGCGCAGGGCGTGCCGGGCCGCGGAGAGGTCCATGGCGGCGTTGAGGGTGACCCAGCTCGCGTTGGCGGGCCGGTTCTCCGGGGAGTACGACGGCACGATCACGAGGTGGCCGTCGTCGTCGGTCCGGGTGAGGAAGTCCTCGTAGAAGTACGCCACTTCGGCGAGGGCCTCGCCGAGGCGCGGGTCGTGTTCGCCGCGGGTCTCGTCGTGGTCCACCAGCGGCTTGAGCATCCAGTCGGCGCCCGCGGTCCACACATGCAGCGGGTACTCACGACTGAGGTGGTAGATGTGCCCGGACTCGCCGTCGGTGTGCGCGGGGGCCACGACGCCCCGAGTGCCGTAGATCGCCCGGGCGTTGTCGCGCCAGTGGGGCAACTGGCCGTGGATCAGGGCGGCATGGGCCTCGGTGACCTCCGGGAGCGCGGCAGCGGCGGCCGACGCGGTCTGGAGGTTGAGATTGGCGTCCGTGGTGAACGCCCCGGACCAGGCGGTGTCCCAGTCGCCGGTCCACAGTCCGGTCAGCCGCGGCGGCAGCGTCCCGGCTGCGGACAGCAGGTGGTAACGGCCCGCCGCGAAGAGCCGCTCCAGGAGGGCTGGGCTCTTGGGGCGGTGCACCAACTCCGAGCCGGGGAGTGCGCGTTCGGTGGCGTCGGCGTGCAGGTCGAGCGCGGTGCGGAGGTAGGCGGGGCGGTGGAGGGCGGTGTGGCGGACGAGGAGGTGGGTGTACGTGTCTTCGGCTCCGGCGTCGGCTCCGGCTCCGGCTCCGGGCAGCAGGGCGCGCAGCTCGCGCGCCTCCGCCAGTACGTCCAGTTCCCCGGTGTGCCGCCGTACGCGCGTGAGCAGGAGCAGCGAGCGCGCGCCCTCGACGCGAACGCCGGGCAGGGCGGTCCGGGTCCGGCCGCCGGTGACGACGGCGAGCGTCACTCCCGTGTACGCCTTGTCGCTGCCCGGGTAGCGGGCGCGCAGCGTGAGGAGGGCACCCTCGGCGGTGAGGACGGTGCCGTGGCCCACCATCAAGTCCGCCGGAGCGCCCGGCAGTCGGTGGTCGAGGGTCACGTCGACGGTGAGGTCGGCCCCGGTCACGTACTGGACGACGACATCGTCGGCACGTGAGACGAAGACCTCGCTGCGCCGGCTCCCGCACTCGGCACGGACGACGCCGGTCGTGAAGTCGACCTCGCGCCGGTACGAGCGATGCTCCGCGGCCGTGCGGCGCAGTCGCACCTGGAAGGCGGGATGGAACGGCTGCACCCAGAGCAGCGGCCGCCCGTCGGTGAAGTCCTCCCCCGCCGTGACGTCCCCGGCCAGCAACCGGTCCTGTACGTGCGCGAGTCGGTCGGCGAGAGCGGGTGGACGCGCGTCCTCGCTGCCGTTCGGCCGGACCAGGCTGTGATGGTTGACGATGACCCGGTCGTCGTTCGGATCACCGAACACCATGGCGCCATGTGTGCCGTTCCCGCTCAGGAAGGCGTCCTCCCAGCGGGCGGCGGGCTGCGGCTCCCAGGTGCCGTGGACGGGCTCGCTCATGGGGTCGCCTCCAGCACGGCGACGCCATAGCGGCCCAGCTCCACGGTGTCCGCGACGTCGGCACCGGTGAGCAGGTCACGATGGCGTCCGGGCACGGATACGGTGACCCCGTCCCGCCCGTGATTCAGGAGGAACAGCAGCCCGCCACGGCGTACGGCCTCGACCCCGGCGGGCAGGCCGTCGAGGGGCGGCCTCGCACCCGCGTCCGCGGCGATACCGGCCAGCAGGGCGCGCAGCGCCTCGGGCTCGGGAAGCGTGGAGACGTACCATGCCCCGCCCCTGCGCAGCACGGCCGGCAGCCCGTCCAGTTCACCGCCCTTGTACACGGCCTCCGTGACCGCGTCCTCGGCCGGCTCGATCTCCTCGGACCACAGCGTGCCCCGGAAGCCGTCGCACTCGGCGGTCTCCCCCGCGTCC
Source organism: Streptomyces sp. NPDC001530 (assembly GCF_042894545.1). NCBI lineage: Bacteria > Bacillati > Actinomycetota > Actinomycetes > Kitasatosporales > Streptomycetaceae > Streptomyces > Streptomyces sp. NPDC001530. The sequence continues at coordinate 283,446 of NZ_JBIAVS010000013.1, read as the reverse complement.
AGCGGCCACCACTCGTGCAGCGTGCGGATGCCGAACAGCTCCCGCAGCCGCGGGTCCATGCCGCCGGGCCGCACCCGGTCGTCCTCGTCGGCGACACCGGTGAGGAAGCCGCAGACGAGGGTGCCCCCTCCTCGTACATACGCGAGGAGGTTGTCGATCGCCGCGTCGGTGAGCAGATACAGCTGCGGTACGACGACCAGCCTGTACGCGGAGAGGTCGTGCTCGGGGTGCGCGAAGGCAGTGGTGAGGTGGGCCTCCCACAGGGCGCGGTGCCAGGCCCGTACGACCTGGGGGTAGTCGACCTCGGAGGAGGGGCGGCCGCCCTGCGCTCCGGCCCACCAGGAGTTCCAGTCGTGCAGGATGGCGATGTCGGAGGGGGGAAGGTGATGGCTCGTCACCTTGCCGCTGATGCTGGCGAGTTCGGCGCCGAGCCGCTTCACCTCCTGGAAGGTGCGCCCGCGCTCCCCGGCGTGGCTGACCATCCCCGAGTGGAACTTCTCCGCGCCCTGCCGGGACTGCCGCCACTGGAAGTAGCAGACGGCGTCGGCGCCGCGGGCCACGGCCTGGAGGGACCAGAGGCGGTTGAGGCCGCGCGGCTTGGGGTGGTTCACGCCGCGCCAGTTGACCGGTCCGGCCGCCTGCTCCATGAGCATCCAGGGGCCGCCTGCGGCCTGGGAGCGCGTCATGTCCTGGATGAGCGCTCCGTTCTGGGCGCCGAAGGGGTCGCGCGGATCCGGATAGATGTCGACGGAGACGACATCCTCCTCGGCGGCCCACCTCCAGGCGTCCTGACCTACCCACATCGGCATGAAGTTGCTGGTGACGGGGATGTGCGGGGTGTGCCGGCGGACGATGTCCCGCTCGGCGACGTAGCACTCCAGGAGCATGTCGGAGGTGTAGCGCTTGAAGTCGAGCAGCTGCGTCGGGTTCTTCAGGTAGTGCGCGTGGCGGGGCGGGAGAACCTCGTGCCAGCCGTCGTAGCCCTGACTCCAGAAGGCCGTGCCCCAGGCCTCGTTGAGCGCCTCGATCGTGCCGTACTTGTCCTGGAGCCAGCGGCGGAAGGTGGCGGCCGCCTCGTCGCCGTAGTCGAAGGTGCAGTACTCGTTGTTGATGTGCCACATCGTGAGGGCGGGGTGGCTGCCGTAGCGGGCAGCCAGGTCCTCGGTGATCGCGGCGGCGTACCGGCGGTAGACGGCACTGGAGTGCGAGAAGTGCTGGCGGCCGCCCCACCACTCGGTGCGCCCCTCCTCGTCCCGGGGCAGCGTCTCGGGGTGGAGACGGCCCATCCAGGGCGGGGGCGAGGAGGTGGGCGTGGCCAGCACGACACCGATGCCGTTCGCGTGCATCAGGTCCATCAGCCGGTCGAGCCAGCCGAACTCCCTTGCTCCGGGGCGTGGTTCGAGCTTCGCCCAGGAGAAGACACCGAGGGTGACGGAGTTGACGCCGGCCTCCTTCATGAGGCGGACGTCGTCGTGCCAGGTCTCCTCGGGCCACTGCTCGGGGTTGTAGTCGCCGCCGAAGAGGATGCGGCCGCGGGTGGCGTCGGTCATGCTCGGCATCAGACGGGCTCTCCGTACTGGATGCCACGCCCGTTGGTGGCGAGGTACACCCGCCCGTAGACGCGCGGATCGCCGACGATCGTCTCGCCGGTCCACCCCCACTGATGCTGGTCGTCGTTGATCCGCACCCAGGTCTTCGCGCCGTCGTCGGAGCGGTAGACGGCGGTGATGGTCTCGGTGGAGCCGACCTGGTAGATCGCCGGGTAGTCGGCACCGTCGGCGGCCTTGCCGAAGCCGAGGGTGTACGAGGCCCAGCAGCTCTCGGCCTTGGAGAAGGTGGCGCCGCCGTCGGTGGACCGGTAGAGGCCGTTCCACTTGGCGGAGAGCCACAGGTCACCGGATCTGCCGGGCGCCGCGACCAGCTTGAACTGGCTGTCACCGGAGGGCAGACCCTCGGCACGCTTGGTGAAGGAGAGGCCACTGTCAGTGCTGGCGAGTAGCGTTCCCGTGTCGGTGTCGTACGCGTAGAAGAGCGTCGGGTCGGCCGGGTCGGCGACCGGCGTGGCGCCCTTCGGGAAGGAGGAGACCTCGGGCCAGGTGACGCCGTTGTCCGCGGAGCGATAGGCGGGGTACTTCGTGCCGTCCCAGTGCACGAAGGTCCACAGCAGCACACTGCCGTCGGCGTTGGTGGCGATCGGCCCCGGTGCGTTCTTGGCGAGGTCGGGCTGGCCCTTGAAGGGCGCCCAGGTCTGCCCGCCGTCGTTGGAGTGGGCGCCGTTGCCGTGGTCGCCCCAGCCGGTACGGACGACGTACGCCGGCTTCTTGGCGGCCTGGGCGAGTCCGGTCGCCGACCCGAAGACGGGGTTGGAGGCCATGCCGCGCGAGGGCGACGCCGTGAGCGACTCGTGGTACATCACACCGATGTCCCCGGACCCGCTGATCAGATGCGCCTCTCCGACCGGGGGCGAAATCAGCTGGCGCGCGGACGCCTCCTCGATGCCACGGATCTGCGGGGCCCAGTTCTTCAGGTCCCGTGTGCCGTAGAGGGTGGCGCCGGTGCCGTAGACGATGTGCTGGGAGTCGTACGGGTCGACGGCGACCGCCTGGATCCACCAGCCGAACTTCGGCTTGTCGGCACCCCACTTGAGGTAAGGAGTCTCGGATACGTCGAAGACAGCAGCGTCCTTGAGGGACGTCCAGGTGCGACCTCCGTCGGTGGTCCGGAAGAGCGTGTCGACGTTCGCCCACCGGTTGTTGGTGGAGACGACGACAGTGCCGGGGCGACGGGCGTCGACGGCCACGCCTCCATACCCGAAGGTGTCGGCGGACCCGTCGGCCGTCGTCCCGCCCGGCTTGACCGGCGTGACGTCCTTCCAGACGCCGGTGGCGGTGCACAGCTTGCGCACGGCACCGTCGGACTGGCCGTTGGGGCCGGGCGCGTTGGCGTACGTGATGTACAGCTCGCGCGTGGAGCGGTCGTACCCGGCGCGGATCGGAACCTTGACGGCAGTGCCGGAGGGCTGGCCGGGGACGGCTTCCCAGGTGGTGCCGTCGGAGGTGCGGTACAGGTTCTTGGTACCGGAGGTCCCGTCGCCGTCGCCCCAGCCGGCGTAGAGGGTACGGCCCGCGGCGACGAGGAAGGTGACGCCCTGCCCGGAGGCACTTGGGCTGCCCGGGAATCCGGTCGCGGCGGCCCAAGTAGCGCCCCGGTCGGTGGACTTGAGCAGCCCGTCGTGCCGGGTACCGAGCCACAGCACATCGCTGTTACGCGGATCGACGAGCAACCGCTCCCCCGCGCCACGCCCGTCCTCGTTGGCGCCGAGCTTCACGGTGAGGTCGGTACGGGTCCAGGTGGCCCCGCGGTCGTCCGAGCGCAGGACGGCGCCGTTGCCCGCCCAGGACTGGGCGTAGGTGCCGAGGGCGAGGTAGACGCGGTTGGGGTGCGCCGGGTCGACGGCGATCGCCTCGACGCCGAGGAGATTCCAGTCGTCCCAGCCCAGATGGTCAGTCAACGGGACCCAGTTGGCGGCGCGTTCGTCCCATCGGTAGGCGCCGCCGATGTCGGTACGGGCGTAGGCGAGACCGCGCACCGAGGGGTGGAAGAGGACGCCGGTGACGAAGCCGGTACCGCCCATGACGGCGTTGCGCCAGCGGTAGGTAGGGGTGACGGCGGACTCGGCGGCATGCGCACGCCCGGAGAGGAGGGGGACGGTGGTGAGCGCGGCGGCAGCCGCGGTCCCAGCTAGAACGGCCCGACGGCTCAGACGGGACGCGAGCATGACATACCTCGTTCTACGAGAGGGGGGAGTGGAGAGACCTAAAGGGGCGCGGGGCTGTATCAATTTGCGGCTCCGCCGCGTGGGCGCGACCAGCCACAAACAACCCGCAGCCGCCGGACAACCGAAGCTCCCCGTTGGGAAGGCTCAGGTCAGCCCTTCACCGCGCCCGTCAGCATGCCCTTCTTGAAGTGCCGCTGGACAAAGGGCGACAGAACAGCAACCGGCAACAGAGCCATGACCATCACAGCCATCTGCACGGCCAACCCCGACAGCTGCCCGGTCTTGATGGCCTGCCCCAGCCCGACCGGAGCCTCCTGCTTCTGCACGAGCTGAATCATGACGTTCTGCAGCGGCATCATGTCCTGGTCGTTGAGATACAGGGACGCGTTGAACCAGGCGCTCCAGTAACCGACGGCGTAGAACAGCGTGATCACCGCGATCACCGCACGGGACAGCGGCATGATGATCTGCCAGAGGATGCGGAAGTCACCGGCGCCGTCGATGCGTGCGCTGTCGACGAGTTCCTGCGAGATCCCCGTGAAGAAGCCACGCAGGACAAGGATGTTGAAGACACTCACCGCACTCGGCAGGATCAGCGCGAGATAGCTGTCCGTCAGGCCGAGGGTCTGCACCAGCAGATAGGTCGGGATGAGGCCGGCGCTGAAGAACATGGTCGCCAGCAGGATCATCAGGATCCAGCGGTGAGCGAGCGACCCCGGGCGGGACAGCCCGTACGCGCACAGCACGGACACGGTCATGGAGAACGCCGTGCCGATCAGGGTGACGAGGATGCTGACGATCGCGGCCCGGGTGACCTGGCCGCCGCTGAGCAGCTCCTTGTAGGCGATGAAGGTGATGCCCTTGGGCACCATCACCAGGCCGCCGACCTCGTCGATGGTCTTGCGCGAGGAGAGGCTGGTGACGACGACGATCCACAGCGGGAAGAGGATCGCCAGGCAGGCCAGCGTCAGGGTGAGCCCCTTGCCCGCGAGGCCGGCCTTGGAGGGCTCCTCCTCCCAGGTGGGCCGGGGCGGGGCCTGCCACCAGCGGGGCGCCTTCTGCCGTACCGGTTCGGTGTCCTGGCGTGGCTCCCACATCACGGACGTCATTTCTTGTACACCCCCTGCTCGCCCATGAGATGGGCCACCTTGTTCGCGGCGAGGACCAGGCCGAGGCTGACGACGCCCTTCACCAGGCCGGCGGCAGCCGCGTAGCTGAAGTCCTGGTTGCGCACGCCGTTCCACCACACGAAGGTGTCGAGGACCTCACCGGCGCCCGGTCCGACGGCGTCGCGTTGCAGCAGGATCTGTTCGAAGCCGACCGTCAGCGCGTCACCGACCCGCAGCACCAGCAGCAGGGCGATCACCGGCCGCAGCGCGGGCAGCGTGACGTGCCACATGCGGCGCCAGCGCCCCGCGCCGTCCATCGCGGCGGCCTCGTAGAGGTCCGGGCTGACCGAGGCCAGCGCAGCGAGGAAGACGATGATCCCCCAGCCGGCGTCCTTCCACACGCTCTGCGCGGTGATCAGCAGCGGGAAGGTGTCCGGGTTGGTCATGATGTTGATGCCGTCGTACCCGTTCTCCCGCAGCAGCTGGGAGAGGACCCCGGCGCCGCCGAAGAGCTGCTGGAACACGGCGATGACCAGCACCCAGGAGAAGAAGTGCGGCAGGTAGAGCACGGCCTGCGCGACCGCCCGCACCCGGGGCCTGACCACGCTGTTGATGAGCAGCGCGACCAGGATCGGGATCGGGAAGAACAGCACGAGCTGGAGGAAGAACAGGATCAGGGTGTTCTGGACGGCGTTCCAGAAGGCCGAGTCCTCGAAGATCCGCTGGAAGTTCTCCAGGCCCACGAAGGGGCTGTTCAGCATGGAGACGACGCCGTTGTCGCTGATGTAGGGGTCGTACTCCTGGAAGGCGATGACGTTGCCGAGGATCGGTATGTAGTTGAACACCAGGACCAGCAGGACGGCCGGCAGCGTCATCAGGAGCAGAACGCGGTCGCGTCTGAACCTGAGCCGCAGGCTGAGCTTGCCCGACGCCTTCTCGTCCCCCGGGCCGGTGGCTCTGCCGGACGCCACCGGAGTCTGTGTCGGGCTCTTCTTCTTCGCCTCGGCCCTGCTGCGAGGCACCGTGCTGTAGGACACGGCGTTCTCCTTGCCTCGAACCCCGGATCAGTTGGCCGCGCTGCCGTTCTCGTCGAGGAGCTTCTTGTACCAGTCCCGCAGCTTGTCGCCGCCCTTGCTCTTCCAGTCGGAGACGGCCTGCTGCATGTCGCTGATCTTCTTGCGACCGCGGATGATGTCGTCCTCGAGCTGCTCGAAGTCGTTGGCGAGGTTGGTGTAGCGGGCGGGCTCGGTGATCTGCAGGCCCCAGAAGGACGACTTCTTGGTGAAGCCGCCCATGCGCTGCTCCCACTCGACCATGGCCTTGGTGTAGTCCGGCAGGTCGGGGTGGGCGGTGGTCGCGGCGGGGCTCGCCACCATGACAAAGGCGTTGATAACCTCGTTGTTGCCCTTGTCGTTCTTGACGGGAATGCCGTCCTTGATCGTGTAGTGCGTGCCCTCGACACCGTAGTTGGTCATCATCCACTCCTTGGTGCCGTACTGCGCCGCGGTGACGTTGGCGACCGCCAGGACGTCGCGGATGACGGACTCGGAGGCCTTCTTGTTGACGAAGGCGAAGATGCCGGCCGGGTTCGCGGCGTACAGCGTCGGGGCACCGCCGTCGTGGCCCCAGATATCCATGCCCCAGACCTTGAAGTCGGGGTTCTGGGTGGCCTGGGAGGCCTGCTGGGCGTACCAGTTGACGATGTTGTTGTTCCAGATCAGGAACTCGCCGGCGGCGAACTTGGGGGCGGGGTCGGTCGCCTGGCTCTTGCCCAGCTTGGCGTCGGGGTGAACGACTCCTGCGGCGAACAGCTTGCGCGTCCACTCGATGGCTTCCAGGTACTCCTGGGTCTCGATGCGGTTGATCAGCTTGCCGTCGACCATGTTCCACCAGAGCGGCTTCTCGCCGCCCCCGAGCACGCCGAAGTTGTTCATCGCGGTCCACTTCATGTCACCGCAGGCCCACCGCTTGGCCCTGGCGTTGGTGATGTCCTTGCACAGGGCCATGAACTCGTCGGCGGACCGCGGGACTTCGTAGCCCTCCTTGTCGAAGATGTCCTTGCGGTAGAGGGGCACGATGGTCGGGACCGACGGGGCGGGCATCGGCAGGCCCATCAGCTTGCCGCCGAAGATGGAGCGCTGCCAGGCGTCGCTGGGGATCGCCGCGAGGTTGGGGTACTCCTTGACCTTGTCCCCGGACAGGTACGGGCCGAGGTCGGCGAACTTGCTGATGATGGCGCTGGGTATCTTGCCCATCATGTTCCAGCCGGGGACGACGACCACGTCCGGGACGTCGCTGGAGGCGAGGACCGCGCCGAGCTTCTGGTCGTAGGTATTGCCGTCCTGGTTCCGCCACTGGACGTCGACGCCGATCAGGTCGTTCATCGACGTGTAGTAGGGGTTGTTCTGCTTCGGCGGCGAACCCCAGAACGGCGACATGATGGTGACCTTGCCGCCCTTGCCGAGCTTCTTCGCGACCGAGGTCTTGAGGGTGTCGACGTCGAGCTTGGCGGTGAAACCCATTGACGACCCGTTCTTGGACGGGATGTCCGGCGTCACCACGTTGCTGGCCACGTAGGCCGGCAGGATCTTCTTGGCGTCCTTGCCCGACGTGGTTCCGTCACGCGAGCCGCTGTCCGAACCGCCGCAGGCGGTGAGCAGCGGCATCCCTCCCGCCACCGCTGCGGCGGCGACCGCCGTGGAGGCGAGGAAGCTTCTCCGGCTGGGGGCGGAGGTGGCGGAGTTCGGCGTCATTGCGTCAACCCTTCATGGCGCACCAGGACACCCGGCGGTGGCCGTCGGCTGCGGTGTCTTGAGTGGAACTGGCTGAGCTGAAGCGGTCCTCGGGGGATTGCGCCCTCTGAGGAGGGCGGTCGATCAGTCGAAGCGCTTCGATGTTGCTGTGAGGTTAAGTGAACGCCTGGGGGTGCACAAGAGTCGATTCCAAGATTCCTCGGAGGTATCGCGTAACAGGGCAGCTCCGCCTGGCACTTGAAATCAGGGCAAGAAAACGGAGTTGTTGCGCCGGGGTGTCTTGACACCCACCCCTCGGTCGAATGAGCATCGAAGCGCTTCGAAAGCGCCCCATCGCTCCATCGCAAAGGGATCACCACGTGACCGCACAAACGCCGCCTACGCCGCCTTTCCGCGATCCGCGACTGCCGTTCGCGAAGCGCATCGACGACCTGCTGGCGCGGCTCACGCTCGACGAACGGATCGCGTTCCTGCACCAGTTCACGCCCGCCGTCGAGCGGCTCGGCGTCGCCGCCTTCCGCACCGGGCAGGAGGCGCTGCACGGGGTGGCCTGGATGGGCCCGGCGACGGTGTTCCCGCAGGCCGTGGGGCTGGGCGCGACCTGGAACGACGACCTCGTACGCCGGATCGGCGAGGCGGTCTCGGCGGAGACCCGCGCGATGCGCGCCCGCGACGACCGCGTCGGCCTCAACGTCTGGTCCCCCACGGTCAATCTCCTCCGGCACCCCCTGTGGGGCCGCAACGAGGAGGGCTACTCGGAGGATCCGAAGCTCACCTCCGCCATCGCCGCGGCGTACACCCGGGGCCTGCGCGGCGACCACCCCGCCTACTGGCGCACGGCGCCGGTCCTCAAGCACTGGCTCGCGCACAACAACGAGACGGACCGCGACACCACGTCCTCCTCGGTCCGCCCGCGCGTGCTGCACGAGTACGATCTGCGCGCCTTCCGCGAGACGGTCGAGGCGGGCGCGGTGGCCGGGGTGATGCCCGCGTACAACCTGGTCAACGGCCGCCCCAACCACGTCTCGCCGTATCTGCGCGAGCACCTGCGCACCTGGACCGACCAGGAGCTGCTGGTCTGCTCGGACGCGGGCGCGCCCTCCAACCTGGTCGACTCCGAGCACTACTTCGACACCCACGAGGAGGCGACCGCGGCCGCGATCCTCGCCGGGGTCGACAGCTTCACCGACCACGGCACGGACAGCTCGAAGATCGTCGAACGCGTCCAAGGTGCCCTGGTCCAGGACCTGTTGAGCGAGGCCGACATCGACGAGGCGGTCCGCCGCCAGCTCGCGATCCGCTTCCGGCTGGGCGAGTTCGACCCGCGGCTGGACCCGTACGCCGACACCAAGGACTTCGACACCCCCGCCCACCGCGCGCTCGCCCAGGAGGCCGCGGAGCAGGCGATCGTGCTCCTCAAGAACGACGGCCTGCTGCCGCTGGGCCCCGACGTCCGCGTCGCCGTCGTCGGCCTGCTCGCCGACGAGTGCAAGCTCGACTGGTACAGCGGCACGCTCATCCACCGCTCGACACCCCTGGAGGGCCTGTACGAGCGTTTCGGCGCCGACCGTGTCGAGTTCGCGGAGGGCGTGGACCGGGTCCGCCTGAGGACGGCGTCCGGGACGTATCTGTCGGTGCCCGCCGTCGACGACGCGGCCGACGAGGTGCGTGGCGCCGAGGGCGCGCTGGACCCGGCGCTCCTCGCGGGCCGCACGGACCTGCCCCCGCTGACCGCCGACGCCACCGGCACCGAGCTCGCGCTGATCGACTGGGGCGAGGGCCTGCTGACGCTGCGCGCCCCCGACGGCCGCTACCTCTCGGTCGCCGAGGACGGCTGTGTGCGCGCCTCCGCCGACCAGCCCGGCGGCTGGGTCGTCCAGGAGACATTCCGCCTGGAACCCGCCGAATCCCAGGCAGGATCCCCTCCCGAATCCCACCAGAACGGCCACCTCCTGAAACACGTAGGGACGGGCAGGTACGTCTCTGTCGCCGCCGACGGCGTAAAGGTTGCCGACGACGGCGCGGAAATCTTCGAGCTGGAGTTCACCGAGCGCGGCGAGGACGCGGTGGCCCGCGCGGCGGCCTCCGCCGACGTCGTCCTCGTCGTCGCGGGCAACGACCCGCACATCAACGGCCGCGAGACGGAGGACCGGACGACGCTGCGTCTGCCCGCGCACCAGGAGCGCCTGCTGCGCGCGGCCCGCGCCGCGAACCCGAACACGGCGCTCGCCCTGGTCTCCGCGTACCCGTACGCGGTGGACCCCGCCGACCTCCCCGCCGTCCTCTGGACGGCCCACGGCGGCCAAGCGGCCGGCACCGCCCTGGCCCGCGTCCTCGCCGGCGACGTCTCCCCCGCGGGCCGTCTCCCGCAGACCTGGTACGCCTCCGACGACGACCTGCCCGACCTCCTCGACTACGACGTGATCGGCGGCCGCCAGACGTATCTGTACTTCGAGGGCACGCCGCTGTTCCCGTTCGGACACGGGCTGTCGTACGCGTCGTTCGCCTACGCGGATCTTCAAGTCCGGCACCGCGCGGGCGCGTTGGCGATCTCCTTCACCGTCACCAACACCGGCGAGGTGGCCGCCGACGAGGTGGCCCAGCTCTACACCCGCGCCGCCGACCCGTCCGTGCCCCGCCCCCGCCGCGAGCTGGTGGCCCACCGGCGTGTCCACCTCGCCCCCGGTGCCTCGACGGACCTCACCTTCGAACTCCCGCTCTCCGCCTTCGAGTTCTGGGACGTGGCACTCGGCCGCCCGCGCCTGGAGCCGGGCGCGTACGACGTGCTCGTCGGCGCCTCCAGCGAGGACATCCGGCTCCGTACGACGGTCGAGCTCGACGGCGAGCCCGGCGCACCCCGCCCCGTCCGCGAACGCGGCCTGAGCGCCGCCGACTTCGACGAGCAGCGGAACATCGCCCTCGTCGACCGTACGAAGGTGGCGGGCGACTCGGTGACGCCGGTGGACGGCGGGACGGGCGAACTCCTCTTCCGGGACTGCGACTTCGGCGACGGGGTTACGCAGTGGACGGTCGAGGTGGCGGGCGAGGGAGTCGTGGAACTCTCCCTGGACGGCGGCCCGTTGACCGCCGCACTGACCCTGAGCGCCACGAAGGGCCCGTACGACTACACCGCGCTCGGCGCCGAGATCGCCGTCGCCGGTGTGCACGACGTACACCTCAGGCTGCGCGGCCCCTTGCGGCTCGCGCACGTCGGCTTCTCCGGTTGAGGGTCCGGAGGAGCTGACACAGGGGCCCGGCACCGGAAGGCATCGGTGCCGGGCCCCTTCACGGGGAGAATATCTGAAAACGATTGTCGTTAGCTAGGGGGCACTTCAAAGGTGTGCCTCAGAGGTACGCCGCCGATCCCCCGACACGGCGACGGCCGGAGCCCCCGCACAGCGGGCTCCGGCCATCGGCTGGTTGCGGGGTCCGGTCAGAGGGCGAGGCCCGTCAGCACCAGCACCCGCTCGTAGGTGTAGTCGTCCATCGCGAACTTCACGCCTTCGCGGCCGACACCGGACTGCTTGGCGCCGCCGTACGGCATCTGGTCGGCGCGGTAGGACGGCACATCGCCGATCACGACGCCACCGACTTCCAGCGCACGGTGGGCGCGGAAGGCGGTCTGCACGTCATGCGTGAAGACGCCGGCCTGCAGCCCGTACTTGGAGTCGTTGGCGGCGGCGAAGGCGGCGGCCTCGCCGTCCACCTTCTGCACGGTGAGGACGGGCCCGAAGACCTCCTCGCAGGAGAGGGCGACGTCCGCGGGTACGTCGGCGAGGACGGTCGGCGCGTAGGAGGCGCCGTCGCGCTTGCCTCCGGTGAGCAGGGCGGCACCGGCCTCGACGGCCTCGTCGACCCACGACTCGACGCGCTGGGCGGCGGCCTCGCTGACCAGCGGGCCGACGTCCGTCGTGGCGTCGGACGGGTCACCGGTGACCTGGGCCTCGACGGCGGCGACGATACGGGGCAGCAGCCGCTCGTACACGGACGCGTCCGCGATCACCCGCTGCACGGAGATGCAGGACTGGCCGCCCTGGTAGTTGGAGAAGGTCGCGATGCGCGTGGCGGCCCAGTCCAGGTCCTCGTCGCTCGCCCAGTCGGCGAGCACGACCGCCGCGCCGTTGCCGCCCAGCTCCAGAGTGCAGTGCTTGCGCGGCACCGAGTCCATGATCGCGTAACCGACCTTCTCGGACCCGGTGAAGGAGATGACGGGCAGCCGCTCGTCCTGCACGAGGGCGGGCATCCGCTCGTTGGAGACGGGCAGGATGCTCCACGACCCGGCGGGCAGCTCGGTCTCGGCCAGCAGGTCGCCGATGATGAGACCGGACAGCGGGGTCGCGGGCGCGGGCTTCAGGATGATCGGCGCGCCGGCGGCAATGGCCGGGGCGATCTTGTGGGCGCACAGGTTGAGGGGGAAGTTGAACGGCGCGATGCCAAGGACGACACCCTTCGGGAACCGGCGGGTGAGGGCGAGCCGGCCCTGACCACCCAGGTCGGTGTCGAGGCGCTGCGCCTCGCCGCCGTTGAAGCGGCGGGCCTCTTCCGCGGCGAACCGGAACACGGACACCGCGCGGCCGACCTCGCCGCGGGCCCACTTGATCGGCTTGCCGTTCTCGGCGGAGATGAGCTGTGCGATCTCCTCGGTGCGCTCGACGAGGCGGCGCGACACGTGGTCGAGGGCGGCGGCGCGGACGTGGGCCGGCGTGGCGGCGAAATCGTCGCGCACTGCGTAGGCGGCGGCCACGGCCTCCTCGACCTGTGCCTCGGTCGGGACGCTGACCTGGCCGACGAGCCGCCCGTCCCACGGGGAGGTGACGTCGAACGTGGTCTCACCGGTGGCCTGGCGGCCGGCGAGCCAGAAAGCGTGGGTGGAAGTCATGTGCGAGTCCCGGCCCTTCCGTGTTGGGGGTGTTGTCCTTGGTTTCCTGGTCCACGGTAGGGCCGCGGCGGCGGGGGGTCGTTTGTCCGAGTCGTAGCAGTCGGGGTGGGGGGTGCGCCGCTTTGGCACGGTAGCCCCGTGGGGGCGGGCCTCGGGGTTTTCTTCGCCCCCTCCGCCCCTGCCCTCCCCCAAGCTCTCGGCTTCGCTCGAGCAGGGGGGACCCCCATCGTCCCTGGGGGCTCCGCCCCCCAGACCCCCTGGATCGCGCTTCGCGCTCGTCCTCAAACGCCGGACGGGATGAAACTGGAGCCGAGGGGGCGAAAAACCTCTACTCCCCGGCCGTCGTCGTCGCCTTCAGGGCCAGCCAGAGTTCCATCCGCACGTCCGGATCATCCAGCGACCGCCCCAGGATCTCCTCGACCCGCCGCATCCGGTACCGCAGCGTGTGCCGGTGCACCCCCAGGTCGGCGGCCGCCGCATCCCACTGCCCGTGCCGCGACAGCCACGCCCGCAGCGAGGCCACCAGATCCCCCCGCCCGGTGGCGTCATGCTCGCGCAGCGCCCGCAGCAGCCCGTCCGCGAACGCCCGCACCGCGTCGTCCGCGAGCAACGGCAGCACAGACCCGGCCGCCAGCTCCTCGTGCTCCACGAGGAACCGCCCGCGCCGTCGCGCCACGGACAACGCCTGCTCGGCCTGCTTGTAGGCGGCGCCCGCCGCGATCGGCCCGGCGGGCGCCGACAGCCCGACGACCAGTTCGTCCTCGTCCCCGGCGGGCTGTTCCCGCGCGGCGGCCCGCGCGGCCTCCAGGGCCACGGCGTGCTCTCCGCACGCGGCGACCGCCGCGCCTCCGTCCACGGCGAGCACGACGAGCCGCTCGCCGTCCGGCACGACGAGCACGGACTCACCGGAGCGCGCGGCGGCGGACTCGACGATCTCGGCAAGCCCGCCGAGCGGGTCGCCGTTGGTTTCGGGCACGGCGACGGCGGCCGCAGAGGGCGCCGTCGCGGCCACGCGCGCGTGCCCGTCCGCATGCGCTCGCGCGGCCGACGCGGACGCCGACTCGGCGAGGATCAGCCGGAAGGGCGCGTCGAGCAGCGCGCCGTACAGGTCCCCGGCGACGGCCCGGGCGTGATCGGGCTGCCCGGCGAGCAGCATGCGCAGTACCGCCGCGCCGATCCGCTGCTCGGCCGCGTGCAGCGACCTCGACCGCTCCGTGGTGAGTGTCAGCAGGGCGATTGCCGAGTGCACGGCGTACCGCTCGGCGGTGCCGAGGGCGGCGGCCGTCCCCACGGCGAGCGCGGCACGCGGCCGCCGCCCGGTTCCGAGGGAGTGCAGTTCCACTCGGTCTTCCCGGTCCTCGCCGCCGACGACGGAGCTGGCCGGGGCGGGCCGCTCCCGCAGCCGCTCCACGTCCGGGGTGAGCCGCGCGGCCCGGCGTCCCGCCCACTCGGGCGCGGTGGCGACGACAGCGCCGGACGCGTCGTACAGCGCCGCCCACCCGTCGACCTGCCCGGCGAGCGAGGTGAGCAGCCCCTCGGGCCCGTCGTTCAGCGCCTGCTTGGTCAGCTCGCGCTGCGCGGCGAACCCGGCCGTGACCGCCCGGTACTGGTCGGCCGCTATCGCGGCGGACACCGCCTTGCTGATGGCAAGGAAGGGCGTACGCCGGGGCACTTCCAGGAGCGGCAGCCCCTCCTCCTCCGCGGCGTCGACGAGCGCCTTCGGGATCTCCTCGTAGTTGACCCCGACGGCGAAGCCGAGCCCGACCACCCCGGCTCCCACCAGCCGCTTCACATAGCGCCGCATGACCTCGGGGTCCTCCGCGTCCAGCTTGAGCGCGGTGATCAGCAGCAGTTCCCCGCCCTCCATGTAGGGCACGGGGTCGGCGAGCTCGCTGACGTGTGCCCAGCGGACGGGCACGTCCAGGCGGTCCTCGCCCGCGCGCACGGTGAGTCTGAGCGCGGAGTGGTGGACGAGCGAGGCGAGCGTGGGGGGCATGAGGCCTTCAGGTCTGTGTGATCTTTGTGATCTTTTGGCCGCCACGTATGAACGGCCTGTGTCGATTCTGCCTCACCGTACGGTCGCCGCGTGACCTCATGTCCATACGTCCTGCTCAACACATCGCGACGTCCCGCTCAACACATCCCGCTCACCCCCGCAGATCCACCAGCAGCGGCGGCGCGTGCTCCCCCTTCACATTGGTCAGCGACAGCACCGCGTGCCCCGGTGGCACTCCATGGGCCAGCTCGGACGCGGACCACCGTTCCCGCTCGACCTGCCGCACGGTGACGGCGTCCGTGGTCACCGCCTTGCCGGTCACCAGCTTGCGCAACGCGTGAATGGCCCGGGTCATGGGCTGATCCGCGAAGACGGTGTGTTGGGCCACGTCGCGTGCTTCCACCCACTCGGTGCCCCAGGCCTCGGCGAAGCGGCCACCGTCCCACGTCGTGACGCCGGAGAACGCCATGCGGCAGCCGACCGCTCCGTACAGCGGCCCGTGCAGGGCCTCGGGGATGTCCCCTATGGTCCGCAGCGCAAGGACCACTCCCGCGTTCTGCGAACGGAAGCCCTGAATACGACGTACCGTCTCGGTGGTCAAGGCCCCGGTCGCGTCGTCGAGAACGAGGCAGGCGAAGTGCCTGCGCTCGCCGCCACTGCGGACGACGGCGGCGAACTGGGCGAGCAGGAGTCGCGTGATCAGCCGGGACGCCTCTTCGTACCCATGTTCCGGGAGATCGATCCGGACCCGCAGCGGATGATGGGCCACGGCCCGGAGTGAGAACGGCCGGGCGCTCCCGCCCGAGCCGAAGAAATCCGCGAAGACAGGCCGGTCCAGGAGCGCCAGCCGGTCGGCGAGTACCGGGCCGGGGTCGGTCGCGCTGCCCGTCTGCCGCAGACGCGCTTCCAGTTCACGGCGCATCGCGGGATGGCCCTCGGCCGACAGAGCTTCCTGCAACGGCTCCAGTGCCGAGGGCACTCCTTCCAGCAGTTCACGCAGTACGGGAATCGAGGGGAACCTGCCGTGCACCGCCCGGTAGGGACCGAGCAGCTGGGCGAGGGCGGTGGCGGCACGCCGGCCGCCGACGGCGTCGATGTCCCCGACCAGGCCTTCGGCGAGAAAAGCGGCCGCTTCGTCGGGGTCGTCGAAGTCGGCGTACAGATCCAGATCATGGGTGGACTCGGGATTCCCGAGCTTCACGACGACGTCGTACGACGTGTCCGGGCCCACCGGCGCTCCGGCGGCGGCCACCACGACAACGGCGCACCGTGCGGTGAGTGCCTGCAACCCGAGCGATTCGGCGACGGGCCTGACGAGGTGTCGTGTCTTCCCGGAACCCGCGGGCCCGACCGCGAGGAGCGAGGTGCCGAGTGTCGCCGGGTCGAGGGCGACGCCCGCGCCGGAGTAAGCGAGCGGAGTGCGTTCCCGGGCGACCCACCGGCCGAGCCGCACCTGGGCCACGAGCAGGTCGTGGGAGGCGGCGCGGGACGGCAGATCGCGGGCTCCGGACGGATGGGGCCAGGCCGCGGCGCCCCGCTGCAGCACCGTGTCGGTGAAGACGGCGAGCCGCCCGTCCCTCTTCGCCGAGGCCCACGCACGCAGAATCCTGGCGCAGTCCACATCGTTCATGCGTCCTGTCAGCACCTCCGAGGACAGCAGTTCGGCCGCTTGGTGCTGTCCGGCCGCCCTCAGCTGGGGCCATTCGGCCGGAGGCCCGGCCGGAGCCGGTGGCTCGGGCGAGGACGCCGCCGTGCCGGCTTGAGCCGACCGGGAGCGGAGCCAGTCCCTGGCGAGCGGCCACCAGCCGCCCAGCTTGGCGAAGGGCAGCAGGACCAGCACGGTGATCAGCGTGTAGATCCCATAGCTGATCGTCTGCGACTGGAACACCTCGTGACCGCCCGCGATCAGCGCCACGAGAGACAGCACCGGATTGACGATCGGCAGGGGGTCCCACCCCACGCCCGGAAAGGCGTCCGGCCAGACGAACGTCAGGGTGAGCAGGGCTGCCAGGGCCGCGATCACGGCCCGTCCGGGCTGTGCGCGCCGGACGACGACATGGTGGGCGACCTCACGCCAGCTTCCGAGACGTCCCATCGTGTAGATCAGCGCGCCGAAGAACAGTCCGTCGTAGACGACGATGACGTCCACGCCCTGCCAGGACTTCGGAGACGTCGTCCCGCCCCACCACCAGTCGTCCGGCGTGAACAGCCTCAGCACGGCCAGCTGATAGGGAATGCTCCCTTGGCGCCACAAGGACCAGACGATCAGCCCGACCACCAAGGGGATCGCCAGGCCGACGATCGTCACGGGAGCGAGCCGGTCCCGGTCCTTCGACGGCCGGGGGGCGACGTACCCGTACCGCCAGATTCCCAGTGCGGCGTCGGGGCGGGGCGCGTTGAGCCAGTCACGGACAGCCGGCTGGGGCGTCGGCGGCTGTCCGGGCACGGGCGGCGCTCCCGAGGGCTTCGGCGGGACACCGCCGGGAACCCCAGGGGGTGCGGCCGGACGAGGCACGGGATTGGCATGTGTGCCACGTGCGTCGCGCGTGCCGTCGAAGTCCATCGTGTGTGCCCCCTGACCAGCCAGTCCGCTTGTCGCTCGCAGGTCAATCTAGTGCCAACCACGGTGAGTTCACCGTGTACACGGCCGGGCCCCCGGCGATACCGGACCACCGGGGGCCCGCCGCTCTATGTCCATCACGGACAAGCAAACCCTCGGACAACGCCCACATGGAGCATGCCCGCCCCCCGCCTCCGGCCCTAGCCTGCGAAGAAAGAAGTCAAGCGTCCGAAAACACCCCCGCCCGGAGCGCCCCGTTCTCCGGGGCGTCCGGTTCGCAAGATCATCAGGGAGCCCCTCATGACCGCACTTCCGCAGGAGCGCCGCGTCGTCACCGCCATCCCCGGCCCGAAGTCGCAGGAGCTGCAGGCCCGCCGTACCGCCGCGGTCGCGGCCGGTGTGGGCTCGGTGCTCCCTGTGTTCACCACGCGCGCCGGCGGCGGCATCATCGAGGACGTCGACGGGAACCGGCTGATCGACTTCGGTTCCGGCATCGCCGTGACCAGCGTCGGCGCCAGCGCCGAGGCCGTCGTCCGCCGGGCCTCCGCCCAGCTGCAGGACTTCACGCACACGTGTTTCATGGTCACGCCGTACGAGGGCTACGTCGCCGTCGCCGAGGCGCTGGCCGAGCTCACCCCGGGTGACCACGCCAAGAAGTCGGCCCTGTTCAACTCGGGCGCCGAGGCCGTCGAGAACGCCGTCAAGATCGCGCGTGCGTACACCAAGCGCCAGGCCGTCGTCGTCTTCGACCACGGCTACCACGGCCGGACCAACCTGACCATGGCGCTGACCGCGAAGAACATGCCGTACAAGCATGGCTTCGGCCCGTTCGCGCCCGAGGTCTACCGCGTGCCGGTGGCGTACGGCTACCGCTGGCTGACCGGCCCGGAGAACGCCGGCGCCGAGGCCTCCGCCCAGGCGATCGACATGATCAACAAGCAGATCGGCGCCGACAACGTCGCCGCGATCATCATCGAGCCGGTGCTCGGCGAGGGCGGCTTCATCGAGCCCGCGAAGGGCTTCCTTCCGGCCATCAGCAAGTTCGCCAAGGACAACGGCATCGTCTTCGTCGCGGACGAGATCCAGTCCGGCTTCTGCCGCACCGGCCAGTGGTTCGCCTGCGAGGACGAGGGCATCGTCCCCGACCTGATCACCACCGCGAAGGGCATCGCCGGCGGCCTCCCGCTCGCCGCCGTCACCGGCCGCGCCGAGATCATGGACGCCGCGCACGCGGGCGGCCTGGGCGGCACCTACGGCGGCAACCCGGTGGCCTGCGCCGGTGCGCTCGGCGCGATCGAGACCATGAAGGAGCTCGACCTCAACGCCAAGGCGAAGAACATCGAGGCGACCATGAAGGCCCGCCTGAACGCCATGGCCGAGAAGTTCGACATCATCGGCGACGTCCGCGGCCGTGGCGCCATGATCGCCATCGAGCTGGTCAAGGACCGCGCCACCAAGGAGCCGAACCCCGAGGCGACCGCCGCGCTCGCCAAGGCCTGCCACCAGGAGGGCCTGCTGGTCCTGACCTGTGGCACCTACGGCAACGTCCTCCGCTTCCTGCCCCCGCTGGTCATCGGCGAGGACCTGCTGAACGAGGGCCTCGACATCATCGAGCAGGCCTTCGCCCGCATCTGACGTCCCATGCGCCCCAGCACCGCAGCCAAGCCGGTTCTCGCACTGGATTCCGGTTGGTTCCGCGGCTGGGGCCGCCAGGGTCGGAGCGTGTGAAGAACGTGTGCGAGGTGCATGACGGGACGCGTTTCCGTCTGTCTATGACCCACCCCCTGTCGTAGGTTCTAAGCAGATGAGAGATACACCCCGCCCACAGGGGACTGTGGGTGACACCGGGTCGAGGCCTCCCCAGCTTCGCCCTGGTCGTGCCCTCGCGCACACACCCGGAGCTTCCGGCTCCGGATCTCCTCACCGATCGGACAGTCGCCCGCCCCAAACCCCCCGGGGCGCGCGGCATTCCGATCCGGACGGCCGCCTCGGAACTACCCCCCCTGTTCCGGGGCGGCCGACCTTCCTCCTCGGCCTTCCGGTCCTGCTCTTCGCGCTCATCACCTGGCAGGTCGTCGTCCACGGCCCCCTCGCCCGCGCGGACGAACGCCTCAGCCGTGCCGTCGTGCATCCGGACCGGTTCTACGCATTCCTCGCCGATCTCGGCAGCGTCACGGTCGCCGTACCCGTCCTCGCCGTCGTCCTCGTGTACGTGGCCTGGAGCGCCCGCGAAGCCGGTACCGACCGGTGGTGGCTGCCGTCCGCGGCCGCTGCCGTGCTGATGGCCGCCGTGCCCGCGCTGATCGTGCCCCTCAAAGCGCTGGTCGACCGCCCGGGCCCGGCCACAGGCACGGGTTTGTATCCCTCAGGCCACACGGCGACCGCCGCCATCGCCTACGGCGCCGCGACCCTGCTCCTCCTCCCCTCGCTCCGCAGCGCCTACGCCCGCCGCGAACTGGTCATCGCCTGCCTCGTGTTGAACCTCGCGGTCGGCTTCGGCCTGGTCCTCCGCGGCTACCACTGGCCGCTGGACGTGGTGGCGAGCTGGTGCCTGTGTGCGGTGCTGCTGACCGCGCTCGCCCTGTTCCTCGACAGAAGCCTCACCACGGACAAGCGCACGGCCCGTGAGCCTCAGCCGAAGTAACCGTCGAAATTCCTCGAGAACTCCCAGCTCCCGTACCGGTCCCAGTTGATCGACCACGTCATCAGGCCGCGCAGGCCCGGCCAGGTGCCGTGGGTGGCGTACGAGCCGCAGTCGGTCTTTCTGGTGAGGCAGTCGAGGGTCTTGTTCACCTCCGTCGGCGATACGTAGCCGTTGCCGGCGTTCGTCGAGGCCGGCATGCCGATGGCGATCTGGTCGGGGCGCAGGGGCGGGAAGACGTTGTTCGCGTCGCTGGCGACCGGGAAGCCGGTGAGGAGCATGTCGGTCATGGCGAGGTGGAAGTCGGCGCCACCCATGGAGTGGTACTGGTTGTCGAGGCCCATGATCGGGCCGGAGTTGTAGTCCTGGACGTGCAGCAGGGTCAGGTCGTCGCGCAGGGCGTGGATCACCGGGAGGTACGCGCCCGCGCGCGGGTCCTGACCGCCCCATTTGCCCGTGCCGTAGTACTGGTAGCCGAGCTGGACGAAGAAGGTCTCCGGGGCCATGCTCAGCACGAATTTCGATCCGTACTTGGCCTTCAGCGTCTTCAGTGCCGAGATGAGGTTGACGATCACGGGCGTGGTCGGGCTTTTGAAGTTGGTGTCGCTCGCGTCCAGGGAGAGCGAGTGGCCCTCGAAGTCGATGTCCAGGCCGTCCAGGCCGTAGGTGTCGATGATCTTCGAGACCGAGGAGACGAAGGTGTCGCGGGCGGCCGTCGTCGTCAACTGCACCTGGCCGTTCTGGCCGCCGATCGAGATCAGGACCTTCTTGCCCGCCGCCTGCTTCGCCTTGATCGCCGCTTTGAAGTCGGCGTCGCTCTCGACGGTCGGGCACTCGGTGACCGGGCAGCGGGTGAAGCGGATGTCGCCCGAGGTGGTGGAGGTCGGCTCGCCGAAGGCCAGGTCGATGACGTCCCAGCTGTCGGGCACGTCGGCCATGCGGGTGTAGCCCGCGCCGTTGGCGAAGCTCGCGTGGAGGTAGCCGACGAGGGCATGGGCGGGGAGATCCGAGGAGCCTCCGCCCGAGCCGGCGGAGGTGGTCGCGGTCACCGTCGCCGACTTCGCCGACTCGCCCGTGTCGTTCGTCGCGGCGACCTGGAAGGAGTACGCCGTGGCGGCGGAGAGGCCGCTCACCGTCGCCGAAGTCCCCGTGACCGTCTGGACTTTGACGCGGTCACGGTAGACCGCGTAGCCGGTGGCGCCCGGCACCGCGGACCAGGACAGGGCGACGCTGGAGGACGTGACCGTGCCGACCGTCAGTCCGGTGGGCGCGGCGGGGGGCTGTCCCGTGTCGACGCCGGGGCCGACCAGGGAGAGGTCGTCGGCGTAGTAGGTGCCGGTGCCGTACCAGCCGTGCGTGTAGATCGTGACCTTGGTGGTGGACGCGCCGGTGCGGAAGGTGGTGGTGAGCTGCTGCCAGTCGGTCGCGGACTGGGTCCAGGTGGAGACGTCGGTGGTGCCGGTGCCGCTCGCGCCGAGGTAGACGTAAGCGCCGCGGACGTAACCGGAGAGGGTGTACTGGGAGTCGGGTTTGACGGTCACGGTCTGCGAGCACTGCGCGTGGTCGCTGCCGGCCGGGGTCGCCTGCAACGCCGAACTGCCGCTGCGCACCGGCGAATTGACGGTGCTGCCCGCCGTACAGGTCCAGCCGTCCAGACCCGACTCGAAGCCGCCGTTCCTGGCGAGGTCGGCGTCGGCCGCACGGGCGGCCGACGAGAGGGCGGTGATGCCGGTCACGGCCAGCGCCGCGGCCGTGAGCGCGGAAAGGAGCCCGCGTTGACGCGCGATTGGTCTGTGGCGATCCACAACTGCCTCCAGGCATGGGGGAATTGGAGGGTGGAGCGCGCCCAACTTGGTCCAGACCAATCCGCTTGTCAAGACCTCTGGCACATCACAGGGCCGTCATATGTCCCCCTCGGTCGCAAGACCCGCCGCCGCCTCGTGCATGGCCAGTTCCAGCAGGGCGGGATCGGTGAGCGTGCCGGAGCCGTCCGGCGGGATCAGCCAGCGGACCGAGCCGGTCGACCTTCCCGGGTACGGCACCACGATCCACGTACCGCGACCCGCCGTGCGCACCCCCGTGCCGAGCCACCGGGCCGCGGTGCCCGGGGGCACGAAGAACCCCATCCGGGCGTCGCCGAAGTCGACGAGCACAGGGCCCAGTTGGTCGATCACCCTGGTGAGCACGTCGAGAGTCGGGTAACCGAGCTCGCCCGGCAGGATGAGTACGTCCCAGGCCTTGCCCGCCGGCAGCAGCGCGACCCCCCGCGGATTGCGCTCCCACTCCCACCGGCAGGCCGCGGGATCCGGAGCCACGGATGCCAGCCACTCGACCGCCGGCTTAGCCCCTGTCATGGCGGAACCTCCCTTTCTCGTGTCGACGCTGGTCGCGTCACAGGGGAGAGGGAGGTTCGGGCCGGGCATTACGCGGGTCCGGCTACTTGTTGGTAGTGAATCGGGTCGCGATGATCACGCAGGGCGCACGCCGAGCCGAGCGAGGCGCGCGCCGCTTGATCACGAACGCTTCAATGCGCCCCCACCAGGCCAGACTGCCGAAGAACCAAGGCCTAACTGTCGAAGCCGAGCCCCAGCTTGTCCATCGTCTTCAGCCACAGATTGCGCCGGCCGCCATGCGAATCCGCCCGCGCCAGGGACCACTTGGTGAGCGCGATGCCGGTCCAGGCGAAGGGCTCGGGCGGGAACGGCAGCGGCTTCTTGCGGACCATGTCCAGCTCGGTGCGCTCGGTGCGCTCCCCCGCCAGCAGGTCGAGCATCACGTCCGCGCCGAACCGGGTGGCGCCCACTCCGAGTCCGGTGTAGCCCGCCGCGTACGCGACCTTGCCCTGGTGGGCCGTGCCGAAGAACGCCGAGAAGCGCGAGCAGGTGTCGATCGCGCCGCCCCAGGCGTGGGTGAAGCGCACGCCCTCCAACTGCGGGAAGCAGGTGAAGAAGTGCCCGGCGAGCTTGGCGTACGTCTCCGGGCGGTCGTCGTACTCGGCGCGCACCCGGCCGCCGTACGGGTAGATCGCGTCGTAACCGCCCCACAGGATGCGGTTGTCCGCGGAGAGCCGGAAGTAGTGGAACTGGTTCGCGCTGTCGCCAAGGCCCTGGCGGTTCTTCCAGCCGATGGACGCCAGCTGGTCGGCGGTGAGCGGTTCGGTCATCAGCGCGTAGTCGTAGACCGGCACGGTGTACGCGCGCACGCGCTTGACCAGGTTGGGGAAGATGTTGGTGCCGAGGGCGACCCGGCGGGCGCGGACCGAGCCGTACGGCGTGCGTACGGCCATGCCGGCGCCGTACGGCTTCAGCTGGAGCGCGGGGGTGTGCTCGTACACCCGTACCCCGAGCTCCAGGCAGGCCCGCTTCAGGCCCCAGGCGAGCTTGGCGGGGTGCAGCATGGCGACGCCGCGGCGGTCGTGCAGCCCGGCGAGGAATGTCGGTGAGTCGACTTGTTCCCGTACCGCGTCGGTGTCCAGGAACTCGATGCCGTCCGCGAGGCCCTCGCGTTCCAGTTCCCGGTGCCAGTCGCGCAGTTCGGCCGCCTGGTGCGGCTCGGTGGCCACATCGATCTCGCCGCTGCGCTCGAAGTCGCAGTCGAGGGAGTAGCGGGCGACCGCCGCCTCGATCTCGTCGAGATTGCGGGCGCCCAGCTCCTCCAGCTTCCTGATCTCGTCCGGCCAGCGGCTGAGGCCGTTGGCCAGACCGTGTGTGAGGGAGGCGGCGCAGAAGCCGCCGTTGCGGCCGGAGGCGGCCCAGCCCACCTCACGGCCTTCCACGAGGACCACGTCGCGCCCCGGGTCGCGCTCCTTGGCGATCAGCGCGGTCCACAGTCCGCTGTAGCCGCCGCCGACGACCAGCAGGTCGCAGGTCTCGGCACCGGTGAGCGCGGGCTCGGGACGGGGTTTGCCGGGGTCGTCCAGCCAGTACGAGACCGGCTGGGCGTCGGAGAGTGACTTTGTCCAATGATTCCAACGGGTCATGGCGCTTGGGGCCATGATTTCAACTCCCTACAAGGGTTTACGGGGTTATGCCTTTTGCTTGTTCCGGCGGTTCCCGATGACCATCCCGGCCAGGACGAACAGTACGGCGACGAGGAACATGGCCGTACCGATGACATTGATCTGAACGGGCGTTCCGCGCTGCGCCGAACCCCAGACGAACATGGGGAAGGTGACGGTCGAGCCCGCGTTGAAATTGGTGATGATGAAATCGTCGAAGGAGAGCGCGAAGGCGAGCAGCGCGCCCGCGGCGATTCCGGGGGCCGCGATGGGCAGGGTGACCCGCAGGAAGGTCTGCGCGGGACCGGCGTACAGGTCCTGTGCCGCCTGCTCCAGGCGCGGGTCCATCGACATGACACGCGCCTTGACGGCCGTCACGACGAAGCTGAGGCAGAACATGATGTGGGCGATCAGGATCGTCCAGAAACCCAACTGAGCACCCATGTTGAGGAAGAGGGTGAGCAGCGAGGCCGCCATGACGACCTCGGGCATCGCCATCGGCAGGAAGATCAGCGAGTTCACGGCGCCGCGCGCGCGGAAGCGGTAGCGGACCAGCGCGAAGGCGATCATCGTGCCGAGGATGGTGGCCCCGATCGTCGCCCACAGCGCGATCTGGAGGCTGATGGAGAGCGAACCGCACATGTCGGCGACACCGCACGGATCGGTCCAGGCGTCCGTGGAGAACGCCTGCCATTCGTAATTGAAGCGCCCCTTCGGTTTGTTGAAGGAGAACACCGTGACGATCACGTTCGGCAGCAGGAGATACCCGAGCGTCAGCAGTCCCGCGATGACGACGAGATGGCGCTTGAGCCAGCGTACGAAGGCCATTTAAACCAGATCCTCCGTCCCGGACTTGCGGATGTAGAGCGTGACCATGATGAGGATCGCGGCCATGAGGATGAAGGAAAGGGCCGCGGCCGTCGGATAGTCGAGAATCCGCAGGAACTGCGTCTGGATGACGTTGCCGACCATGCGGGTGTCCGTGGAGCCGAGCAGATCGGCGTTGACGTAGTCGCCGCTGGCCGGGATGAAGGTCAGCAGCGTGCCGGAGACGACACCGGGCATCGACAGCGGGAAGGTGACCTTCCGGAAGGTGGTCCAGGGCTTGGCGTACAGGTCGCCCGCCGCCTCGTGGAGGCGTCCGTCGATGCGCTCCAGGGAGGTGTAGAGCGGCAGGATCATGAACGGCAGGAAGTTGTACGTCAGACCGCACACCACCGCGAGCGGCGTGGCCAGTACACGGTCGCCGGAGGTGATGCCGAGCCAGCTGGTGACGTCCAGGACGTGCAGCGTGTTGAGGGCGCCGACGACCGGGCCGCCGTCCGCGAGGATCGTCTTCCAGGCGAGCGTACGGATCAGGAAGCTGGTGAAGAACGGCGCGATCACCAGGATCATGATCAGGTTGCGCCAGCGGCCCGCGCGGAACGCGATGAGGTACGCGAGCGGGTAGCCGAGCACCAGGCACAGGATCGTCGCGGCACCGGCGTACAGCACCGAGCGCAGGAACTGCGGCCAGTAGTCGGCCAGGGCGTCCCAGTAGGTCGCGAAGTGCCAGGTGACCTTGTAGCCCTCCTCCAGGGAGCCCGTCTGCACGGACGTGGAGGCCTGGTAGATCATCGGCAGCGCGAAGAAGACCAGCAGCCACAGGATGCCGGGCAGGAGCAGCCAGTACGGGACGAGGCGGCCGCGTTTGCGCGGCGGCTTCTCGACGGGAGCGGGCGCCAGGGGTGGCGCCTCGGTGACAGCGGCCATCAGGCGACCTCTTCCTCGACCGTCTCCACACCCGCGTCGATGTCCTGAGCGGCGTCCAGGCCGAAGGTGTGCGCCGGGCTCCAGTGCAGGACGACCTCGGTGCCGGGCACCAGCCGGGAGTCGCGGTCGATGTTCTGCGAGTAGACCTCGAACCCGGGGCAGACGGCGCTGTCGATGACGTACTGCGTGGAGACGCCGATGAAGCTGGAGTCGGCGATCTTCCCAGTGATCCGGTTGCGGCCCTCCGGGATCTCGCCCGCGTCGTCCGCGTGCGTGAGGGAGATCTTCTCCGGGCGCACGCCGACCAGCACCTTGCCGCCGGTCGTCGTCGACGCGGAACAGCGCGCCTGGGGCAGCAGGAGCTTGCCGCCGCCGGCCTTGAGGACGATCTCGTCACCGCTCTTGGTGTCGACCTCGGCCTCGATGAAGTTGGAGGTGCCGAGGAAGTTGGCGACGAAGGTCGTCTGCGGGTTCTCGTACAGGTCGGCGGGCGAGCCGAGTTGCTCGACACGGCCCGCGTTCATCACGGCGACCGTGTCGGCCATGGTCATGGCCTCCTCCTGGTCGTGCGTGACGTGGATGAACGTGATGCCGACCTCGGTCTGTATGCGCTTGAGCTCCAGCTGCATCTGGCGGCGCAGCTTGAGGTCGAGGGCGCCGAGGGGCTCGTCGAGGAGGAGCACCTTGGGGTGGTTGATCAGCGCGCGGGCTACCGCGACGCGCTGCTGCTGGCCGCCGGAGAGCTGGTGCGGCTTCTTGCGGGCCTGCTCGCCGAGCTGTACGAGGTCGAGCATCTCCTCGACCTGCTTCTTCACCGACTTGATGCCGCGCCGGCGCAGGCCGAACGCGACGTTCTCGAAGATGTCGAGGTGCGGGAAGAGGGCGTACGACTGGAAGACCGTGTTCACCGGCCGCTTGTACGGCGGGAGGTGGGTCACTTCCTGGTCGCCGAGGAAGACGGTGCCGGAGGAGGGTTCCTCCAGGCCCGCGATCATGCGCAGAGTGGTGGTCTTGCCGCAGCCGGACGCGCCGAGCAGGGCGAAGAAGGAGCCCTGCGGCACGGTCACGTCGAGCGGGTGGACGGCCGTGAACGAGCCGTACGTCTTGCTGATCCCGGAGAGGCGGACGTCGCCGCTGTTGTCTGTCGTCATCATCGTCACGCCCCTGTGAGCTTCGCGAACTTCTCTTCGTAGGCCGTCTCTTCCTTGCCGCTGAGCAGGCGGAAGGCATGGGACTTGGCGGCCATGGCCTTGTCGGGAATGATCAGCGGGTTGTTGGCCGCGTCCTCGTCGATCTTCGCGAGATAGGGCTTCACTCCGTCCACCGGACAGACGTAGTTGATGTAGGCGGCGAGCTCGGCGGCCGGCTCGGGCTCGTAGTAGTAGTCCATGAGCCGCTCGGCGTTCGTCTTGTGACGCGCCTTGTTGGGGATCAGCATGTTGTCGGTCGACGTCATGTAGCCGCTGTCCGGGATGATGAAGTCGACGTCCGGGCTGTCCGCCTTGAGCTGCACCACGTCACCGGCCCAGGCGATACAGGCCGCGAAGTCGCCCTTGGTGAGGTCGGACGTGTAGTCGTTGCCGGTGAAGCGCCGGATCTGGCCCTTGTCGACGGCCTTCTGGAGGCGGGCAATCACCGCGTCGTAGTCGTCGTCGGTGAACTTCGCCGGGTCCTTGCCCATGTCGAGCAGGGTCATGCCGATGCTGTCGCGCATCTCCGAGAGGAAGCCGACGCGCCCCTTGAGCTTGGGATTGTCGAGCAGGTCGGAGACCGACTTCACCTCGATGCCGTCGAGCGCCTTCTTGTTGTACGCGATGACGGTCGAGATGCCCTGCCAGGGGTACGAGTAGGCGCGGCCCGGGTCCCAGTCGGGGCTGCGGAACTGGGCGGAGAGATTGGCGTACGCGTGCGGCAGGTTGGCCGGGTCCAGTTTCTGGGCCCACCCCAGGCGGATCAGCCGGCCCGCCAGCCAGTCGGTGAGGACGACGATGTCGCGGCCGGTGTCCTGGCCCGCGGCGAGCTGCGGCTTGATCTTGCCGAAGAACTCGTTGTTGTCGTTGATGTCCTCGGTGTACTTGACCTTGATACCGGTCCGTTTGGTGAACGCGTCCAGCGTCGGGTGGTGCTTCTCGCTGTCGTCGACGTCCATGTACTCGGTCCAGTTGGAGAAGTTGATCGTCTTCTCCTTGGCCGAGTGGTCCTCGGCGGAGACGCCGCCCTGGGTCTTGCCCGCCGCGGGGATCCCGCAGGCGCTCAGCGCCCCGAGACCGCCGACGGCGAGCGCGCCGCCCGCGGAGGCGCGCAGCAGCGAACGGCGGGTGAGGGAGGCCCTGCCGTTGCGGAAGCTGCGCCGCATTGCGGCCACTTGGGCCGGGGTCAGGCGCTCGGGCTCGTACTGCTCCATGCTCGTGGTGCCCTTTCGGGAGGGTCGCGGCCGTGGTCTCGGCCTGGTCTGTCACTCGGCCTGAGCCGACTGTCCGCTAGGCGCGGTCCCCGAAGATCGTGCGGTGCCATTCCTTCTTGGCCACCGCGGTGTTGTCGAACATGACGTGCTTGATCTGCGTGTACTCCTCGAAGGAGTACGCAGACATGTCCTTGCCGAAGCCGGACGCCTTGTAGCCGCCGTGCGGCATCTCGCTGATGATCGGAATGTGGTCGTTGACCCAGACACAGCCCGCCTTGATCTCGCGGGTCGCGCGGTTCGCCCGGTAGACGTCGCGGCTCCAGGCGGAGGCGGCGAGTCCGTACGGTGTGTCGTTGGCGAGCGCGATGCCCTCGTCGTCGGTGTCGAAGGGCAGCACGACGAGCACTGGGCCGAAGATCTCGGCCTGCACGATCTCGCTGTCCTGGGCGGCGTCGGCGACGAGCGTGGGCGCATAGTACGCACCGCTCTTGAGATCCCCCTGGGGGGCGACTCCGCCGGTGACCACGCGCGCGTAGTCACGGGCCCGGTCGACGAATCCGGCGACGCGGTCGCGCTGGGCGTGCGAGATGAGCGGGCCGAGGTCGGTGTCCGGCGCGAACGGGTCGCCCACGCGGACGCTCGCCATCAGGGCGGCGGTCTTCGCCACGAACTCTTCGTAGAGGGGCCTTTGCACGTACGCGCGCGTGGCGGCCGTGCAGTCCTGCCCAGTGTTGATCAGCGAACCGGCGACCGCGCCGTGCACGGCGGCCTCCAGATCCGCGTCGTCGAAGACCACGAAGGGCGCCTTGCCGCCCAGCTCCAGATGGAGCCGCTTGACGGTCGAGGTGGCGATCTCCGCGACGCGCTTGCCGACGGCGGTGGACCCGGTGAAGGAGGTCATGGCGACGTCGGGGTGCCCGACGAGATGCTCACCGGCCTCTTTGCCCAGACCCGTGACGATGTTGATGACGCCGTCCGGGATCCCCGCCTCCGTGGCCGCCTCGGCGAACAACAGCGAGGTGAGCGGGGTCAGCTCGGCGGGCTTCAGGACGATCGTGTTGCCGGCGGCGATGGCCGGCAGGATCTTCCAGGCAGCCATCTGGAGGGGGTAGTTCCAGGGCGCGATGGAGCCGACGACGCCGATGGGTTCACGGCGTACGTACGAGGTGTGGTCGCCGGAGTACTCGCCCGCGGACTGGCCCTGGAGGTGCCGGGCCGCGCCCGCGAAGAAGGCGGTGTTGTCGATGGTGCCCGGCACATCGAACTCGCGCGTCAGCTTGAGCGGCTTTCCGCACTGGAGGGACTCCGCCTGGGCGAACTCCTCGGCGCGCTCGGCGAGCACGGCGGCGAAGCGGTGCAGCGCGTCGGAGCGCTCGCCCGGGGTGGCGCCCGACCAGCCGGGGAACGCCTCGCGGGCGGCGGCGACGGCCGCGTCGACGTCGACGGTGCTCGCCAGCTCGTACGTGTAGACCTCGTCGCCGGTGGCAGGGTCGACGACCGCGTGCGTGCGGCCGGAGGTGCCCTTGGTCAGTCGGCCCGCGATGAACTGCGCGCCGTCCGCGAAGCGGTCCTGCGCCTGGAAGCGATGGCCCGGATTGTGCATGTCGCTCTCCTCCGCCGTCCTCCCCGTTGCGGGGGTCGGCGTAGCTCCAGCTCGATTTGAGTGCCGATCCTGACAGAGCAATGGCCCTCCAACAAGTGATTCCGTTGTTGCCATTTGGTTACGCGACGGAATCTGTCGACCAGGTGTCGAGCCCCACTGGAAAAGGCGGGACGGAATGTCAGTGGTGCGTGCCAGAGTGGCGTGCATGGGGAAGATCGATTCTTGGGAAGCGCTGGTCAGCGCGGTCCACTCGGGGGCAAGGGTCAAGTACCTGCACTTCTGGGGGCACCGCCCGCGACCGGACGGTCAGGTGAGTGCGAGCTGTCTCAGCCAGTGGTGGCCGTCACCGTTCGTGGTCGACGATGTCGCATACGCGACGGCGGAGCACTGGATGATGGCGTCGAAGGCACGGCTCTTCGAGGACGAGGAGGCGGAGCGACAGGTCCTAGCGGCCTCGAACCCCGCCCTCGCCAAGAAGGCCGGGCGGCTGGTGCGCGGCTTCGACGAGGCCATATGGGAGCGCGAGCGGTTCGGGATCGTGGTCGAGGGCAGCGTCCACAAGTTCGCCGCGCATGACGATCTGCGGGAGTTTCTGCTGGGCACGGGCGAGCGGGTGCTGGTCGAGGCGAGCCCGCTGGACCGCGTGTGGGGCATCGGACTCGCGGCGGACGACGAGCGGGCGGCGGATCCCGAGCGGTGGCGGGGGCCGAACCTGCTGGGGTTCGCGCTGATGGAGGCGCGGGAGCGGCTCCGCTAGCCGTTCACGGCTCCCCCAGGGCTGCTCACTGACACGGCTCCCCTACGACTGCTCTCTTACGAGGGACGTGGAGAAGCCGTCGCCGCCGCCCGAGTCGCCGTCGCCACTGTCGTCCGGGACCACGATGAGGAAGACGAGCATCGCGATCCCCAGGGCGATACCGACGGCTCCGCAGATGATCCCGGCCAGCGCCTGCCCCGGGTTCGTCGCCTCGCCCCGGCGCACCTTGCGGCGGCCGATCACGCCGAAGATCACCCCGAGAATGCCCATCACGATGGCGAGCGGCCACAGACAGAACACGACCGCCGCGATGATCCCGAGCACGAGGCCGGCGGTGCCCATCCCGTTGCTCGGCGCGAGCGGCATCACCGGGGGCCAGCCGTAGCCGGGGGCGCCTTGGTAGGCGGCGTGCGGTGGGGCGGGGTCGTACTGCGGATAGCCGTAGCCGTACGGAGGCCGGCCCGGGCCATCCGGGGCGATGGGCGGCGGGGGGACGTGCTCTCCCGGGTAGGGCTGGGGGTAGGGGGTGCGGGCGGCTGGGGGTGCGAAGGGGTTGCCGGAGTTGCCAGGGGGCGTGGGGCCCGTAGTGGATGGGAGGCCGCCCGGGGGTGCGAAGGGGTTGGCGGGCGCGGAGGGGGACGGCGGGGCGAAGGGGTTGTCCCAGGGGTGGGAGCCTGGCGCGCCGGGGACGGAGGTGACCGTGGGCTGGTCGTGCACCGGGGGTGGCGTGGGCGCGGCGCTCCCGCTGGAGGGAGCCGTGTCCATGGGCGGGGCCCAGGGGTTCGGCTCGGGGCGGGGGGCCGTCTCCTTCGGCGGAACCCAAGCGTTCGGCTCCGGACGGGGATCCGTCTCCTTCGGCGGAGCCCAAGCGTTCGGCTCAGGACGGGTATCCGGCTCCTTCGGCGGAACCCAACGGTTCGACTCGGGGCCCAGGTCGGTGCTGGGCTTGTCCAGGGGGACCTTGGGAGCGGAGGCGGCGGGCTCGGGTTCGGCACCCGGCGCATGGCCTTCCGACGACGCGGCCTCCGGCTCGGAACCCGCCGTGCGGCCCTCCGCGGGCCTTGCGTCCTGCGGCTCGGCACCCGGCGCACGGCCCTCCGACGACGCGGCCTCCGGCTCGGAACCCGCCGTGCGGCCCTCCGCAGGCCTGGCATCCTCCGGCTCGGCACCCGGCGCACCGCTCCCCGCAGGCACCGCGTCGCCCCCAGCCGCCGGAACGTCCTGGCCCGGCGGAGCCCAAGCGGCGGCGTTGCGTGGCGCTTCCGGCGTCGAGGCGTCGTCGGACATGCGCGGGGTCCCCTCATCTGTCGAACGTTCCGTCATGCTACGGCCCTGGGTCATGTCCTTCGGATCAGCCCTGGACCGCGGGGTCCGGCTCCCCCAAGCTCTTCGAGCGAGAAGGCACCCCCATCTCCAAGCTCTTCGAGCGAGGGGTACCCCCTGCCGCGTTGCCGTCACTCGCCGAATCACTGGCTCACCGACTCACCGACTCACCGGGAGCCGAAGCCGGCCCGGTCCGAGAGACAGGCCCAAGCCGCGCCGCACGGGCCGCCGCCTACGATGATCCCCGAGTCACCGATCAGCCGATCACCCGCGTCCCCCGACCACGGTCCGGGGACGCCGTTCCGGGGAGGAACCTTGACCGACCACAGCACCGCACGCGACGAGGCCCGCGACCTGCACGCCTTCATCGCCGGACTACCCAAGGCCGAACTGCACGTGCACCACGTCGGCTCCGCCTCCCCCCGCATCGTGTCCGCCCTCGCCGCCCGGCACCCCGACTCCAAGGTGCCGACCGACCCCGAGGCGCTCGCGGACTACTTCACGTTCACGGACTTCGCCCACTTCATCCAGGTGTATCTGTCCGTCGTCGACCTCATCCGCACGCCGGAGGACGTACGGCTGCTGACGTACGAGGTGGCGCGGGACATGGCCCGGCAGCAGGTCCGCTACGCCGAGCTGACCCTCACCCCGTGGTCCTCCACCCGTCGCGGTATCGACGAGCTCGCCTTCATGGACGCGATCGAGGACGCCCGCAAGGCCGCGGAGGCCGAGCTCGGTGTCGTACTGCGCTGGTGCTTCGACATTCCGGGTGAGGCGGGGCTCGAGGCCGCCGAGGAGACCGTGCGGCTCGCCACCGAGGACCGGCTGCGGCCGGAGGGGCTGGTCTCCTTCGGGCTCGGCGGCCCCGAAATCGGCGTGCCGCGGCCGCAGTTCAAGCCGTACTTCGACCGGGCGATCGCGGCCGGACTGCGGTCGGTGCCGCACGCCGGTGAGACGACGGGCCCGGAGACGGTCTGGGACGCGTTGAACGTCCTGCGCGCCGAGCGCATCGGGCACGGCACGAGCTCCGCGCAGGACCCGAAGCTGCTCGCCCATCTCGCCGAGCACCGGATCGCCCTGGAGGTCTGCCCGACCTCCAACATCGCCACTCGTGCGGTCCGCACCCTCGACGAGCACCCCATAAAGGCGTTCGTCCAGGCCGGGGTCCCCGTCACCATCAACTCCGACGACCCGCCGATGTTCGGCACCGACCTCAACAACGAGTACGCGGTCGCCGCCCGTCTCCTCGACCTCGACGAACAGGGCCTCGCCGCGCTCGCGAAGAACGCGGTCGAGGCGTCGTTCCTCGACGAGGCCGGCAAGACGAAGCTCGCCGAGGAGATCGACACGTACGCCTCGACCTGGCTCGCCCCCTGACAGTTCGCACCGCCACAATGGGCGCCATGCGTACCGTGACCGCCGTCGCCCATCGCGGCGCCCCCTACCATGTCCGCGAGAACACGATCGACTCGCTGCGTGCCGCGCTCCAACTCGGCGCGGACACGGTCGAGATCGACGTGCGACTGACCCGCGACGGCGTGCCCGTGCTGCTGCACGACGAGACGCTGAAGCGGCTGTGGGAGCAGGACCGGCCGCTGCGCTCGCTCTCCTCGGACGAGGTGCGCGGGCTCACGGCCGGTGGCGTGCCCACGCTCGTCGAAGCACTCAAGGAGACCGAGGACAGCCGCATCATGGTCGACCTGCCGGGTGCGCCCGACGGCAGGGCGGTACGCCGGATCATCGACGTCATCCGCGACTGCGGGGCGCAGGAGCGGGTGTACTACTGCGCGGGCGCCCCGGCCATGCTGGCGGTGCGCGCCGCCGACCCCGCCGCGGAGATCGCGCTGACCTGGACGAGTGTCGCGCCGCCGCGGCCGGCGCTGCTCGACGCCGTACGGCCGCGCTGGCTCAACTACCGCTTCGGGCTGGTCGACCGGCACCTCACCGACCGCGTCCACCACGGCGGTTACCTGCTCTCCGTGTGGACCCCGGACACCCGCCGCTCCATGCGGCGGCTCCTGGACCTGGGCGTCGACTCGATCACGACGAACCGCATCGACGCGCTGTGCGCCCTGCGCAAGGTCTGAGTCAGGCGACCGCGCCGAGCCCGCGTACGCGGGCCAGCGGCTGCCGGGCGAGCTCGGCCCATGTCCCCGGGGACGACGTGATGGAGGCGCAGGAGCGGGCGGAGGGTCAGGGAGTGACGACGTCCGAGTGCTGGGGGACGGTCGCCGGGTCGGTGGGGGTGGAGCGGGTGAGGTACTGGGGTACCGGAGCCGTGTCCTTGCCGTTGTCGCGGACCAGGCCGTAGCGGATCGCGCCCTGGGCGGGCCCGGTGGTGATGTCCTTGGTGACCTCGTCGCGGCTGGACGGGAAGACGATCAGGCCGTAGTCGCAGCCCCGTTCGTTCTGGGTGAGGGTGACGGTGCCGTCGAGGTAGAAGTACTCGTTCTGCCACATCTGCTGGGTGCCGGACGGCAGTACGGCGTATCCGATACTGGGCCCGCCCATGCCCGTGGCGTAGCCGTCGGGGCTTCCCGCGAGGGCGTCGTCCATGCGACGGCCACCGCCTGACGCCACGTGGAAGAGCTTCCCCTCGAGGCCGGTCCAGGATGGCATGACCAACGCGCCGGGCCGGCTCTTCGGCGAGATCTGCCAGCGCACCAGGACATAGCCCTGCCCACTGAGCGTCACGCTCTCTCCGCGGTGCTGCATCACGGCCTTCGCGCCGCCGGTGCTGGTGATCCCGGACTCGGGCCGGTCCGGGAGGGCGGCGGGCCGCGTGTTTGGGTCCGGTGCCCGGTCGACGGCGTCGACGACCGCGCCGTACGGGCCGGCCTTCCGCTTCGTCGACGACGGCGAGGGCGAGGGCGACGCGGACCGCGTGGGGGACGGGGTGGCGGACGGGGGGCGGGCCGTGCTCGCCGCCGTGGGGGTGACCGCGGCCCGCGGGGGCGGTGCGTCCGGGGTGTGGGTCACGACGTACGCACCGCCGGCCGCGATCGTCGCGCCGGCCGTCACCGCGACCGCGGGCTTGGTGAGCGCACTGATCACCTTGGCGGACCATCCGACGCCGGTGGCGGCCACCGCCGTCTTGCCGCCCAGGGCCAGCGAGAGCGTGAAGCCGACCGGTACCGGGACGAGCGCGATCCCGACGAGGAGCCGCTCGGCCGGTACGACGGCTTCGCGCGCGCCGGAGCAGTACGCGCAGCCCCGGATGTGCCGGGCGAGGCGTTTGCGCCACACCGAGTCGGGCCGCCCGTCCCAGCGGGCGGTCACCTCGGGCAGGTCGGGGCAGGACGAGTCGAGCGCCCGGACGATGCCGCGCGCGGTCTCCAGGCGTTCCTTCATGCGCTGGACGCGGACGGCGGCGTGCTGCCGGCTGATGCCGACGGCCGCCGCCAGTTCGCGCCGGGTGAGCTCGCCCGCGACCTCCAGCCACCACAGTGACAGCAGTTGGCGGTCCTCGTCGTCGAGCCAGCGCACCGCCTCCGCGACTTCGCGCCGCTGCCCCTCCAACTGGAGCCGCAGTACGGTCAGTTCGGCGAAGTCGGCGGCCTGTTCGCCGGCGCCGTCGTCGAGCGTCTCGGAGGTCTGGCGGCGCGCCCGGTCACGTATCTGCCGCATCGCGATGGCGACCAGCCAGGACCGGAAACTGTCCGGGTCGCGCAGCGAGCCGAGGTTGTCGACGGCGCGCAGCATGGTCTCCTGCACGACGTCGTCGACGTCCGCGTGGCCGTTCAGGGCGCGGCCGACGATGTTGTAGACGAGGGGGAGCCAGCCCGCGACCAGCTCGTCGAGCGCGCGCCGGTCACCGGCCTGCGCGGCCGCGATGGTGGAGCGCCACTCCCGCCCGTCCACATCCGCCCTTCCCACGATCACCTACGGTCAACTGCGTGCTCGGAAGCTACTTTCTCAGCCATCGCTGTGCGGGACGGAGCCGCGTCCACGACGGATCACGCAGAAACGACGTATAGCGGTCCGAGCGGGGCATACGGTTCGCTCCTGTGCGTCGGAAACAGGCGTCGTTGGAGGAGACGGAGCCAGACGCTCCGCGATAACAGTTTTTTGCGGGGCCCGGAACTTTCGCCGCATGCCGAGCGCCGGGCCCGGAACCCTCGCCGCGCGCCGGCGCGGGCCCATCCACTAAGGGCGACCCCCCGCCGCGATGCCGGGGGCGGCGCCCTCCTTGATGAGGATCCGGAGGGCTGCGCGCGGCCGGAGGATGACCATCATCTCGGCCGCCACACCGCCCACAGGAGTACTCAATTCCCGTAAGCCGCCCCGTAGTTACCCTCGCCGCCGCTCTCGCACTCGGTCTCGTGGCCGGCCCCTTACTCGGTCAACTCGACCGACGCGAAGGGCGAGTCGATGAACCGGGTGGCCCAGCGGATCGCGCCGGCGGCGCTCAAGTAGCGAGCGTCGGCGTGGAATGCGTGGCCGGACTCGAGGTGAGCGCTTCCAGCCGTTTGATCTTCTTCCGTACGACATACAGCGGGATCACCCCGAAGACGCCGAAGGACATGTCGATGACGGTCCACCAGAAGGGGATCCCACGGATCGGCCCGCAGATCAGCGCGAGCGGGACGATGCCGGCGCAGGCGATCATGCCGAACTCGACGACCCATATGTTGCGGACGGGATCGCGGTACGGCCCGTAGAAGGCGACCGCGATGACGAGGTGCGCGAACGCCAGCCAGTCCGTGCCGTACAGCACGAAGGGGTACTTCGCGTCGGTGGCGTCGATTCCGCGCCGGACCCGCTCGATCCAGTCCATCAGGGCGGGCAGGTGCTCGGGCACGGACAGGGACCGCAACAGGTCCTCGGTCCAGCGGAGTTCGTGCACCAGGGGGAATGCCGTGGCGCCGCTGAGCACCAGGCAGACGACAAAGCTGACCAGCCATGCGCGGATGCCCTTCAGGAGGGCGGCTCTGTCACTCATGGCAGGAGCGTACGCCCCATCTTGAACATGTTCAAAAATGCCGTGTCGGTATCGCCGACGGCGCGCGGGTGGGCACGACGGAGGGGGTCGCGGTGCCGGGGCTGTCGGTCCGGGTCGTGTCCGCGGGGCGGGGGGTGGCGGGCTCGGGCGACGCCGACGGGGTCGGCACGGCCGAAGGGCTGCTCGCGGGCGGCGGGGCGAGCGGGACCGTCGGGGACGCGGGCGCCTCGGACGTCGCCAGGCGGAACGGCAGCGCGACGAGGGCGGCGACGGCGCAGGACACGCCGACCCCGGCCGCGGTGCGGAGCAGCCTGCGCCGGGCCGCACCGCGGCGGATCGCTTCGTAACGGCCGGGGGGTGGGCCGAGGTAGTCGGAGCTGGGCCGCAGAATGACGGCGAGGGGGTCGTGGGGTTCGAACTCCGGCCCCTCGTCAGAGTGTGTGATCAAGGCTTCTCCTCAGATGGGCGCGGAGCAGTTCGCGGGCCGTGTGGAGGTCGGCCTTGATGGTTCCTTCCTTGCGCCCGGTCAGCACGGACACCTCCCGGATCGGCATGTCAGCGTAGTAGTGCAGCAGGATCGGGACGCGCAGTCGTTCTGGCAGCGACTGCACCAGCAGGCGTACCGACGGATCGGCCTGTTCGCTCTGCGGGCGGACGGCAGCCTCGGCGGTGGCACGGTGTACGGCCCTGCGTTCGCGTTCGAGCTTGCGCCAGTGGTCCCGGACGAGGTTGGCCGCGGTGACGTAGAGGAAGCCCCGGGGCTCCGCCACGGATGTCCAGCGGGCCCATAGCCGGGTGAACGCCTCCGAGGCGATCTCGTGCGCCGTCTCGTCGTCGTCGACGAGCCGACGGCACCAGCCGGCGAGGCGCGGGTAGAGGGCGGCGAACAGCTCGGACGCTGCCTTCTCGCGGGACCGTTTCAACGCTCTCCAGGGTCGTGACGTCGTGAGGGCATTCGTACAGAAGGGTGTCAGGGCCGGGTGTCAGGGGCTGGGTGTCAGGGGCCGGGTGTCAGGGACCGGGTGTCAGGGACCGGGTGTCAGGGACCGGGTGTCAGGGGCTCGCGGAGCTCAGGGCGGCGAAGACGATCACGTTGTCGAGGTACCCGTCTCCGGTACGGGGGCCGCCGCACGTGATGAGCCGCAACTCCGGTCGGTCCACGTCCCCGTAAACCGCGTCCGCAGGGAAGTCCGCCTTGGCGACCGTCCGTACGTTGGTGACGGCGAACACCGTCGTCGTCCCGTTCTCCAGGCGCGCCTCGATCCGGTCGCCCCGGCGCAGCCGCGCGAGGTGACGGAAGACCCCGTCGCCGTAGGCGCCGACCGTGACATGGCCGAGGATCACCGACGGGCCGGTCTGACCCGGCGTCGGAGAGTGCCGGTACCAGCCCGCCCGGTCGTGGGCCGTGACCGGGGGCACCTGCACGCTGCCGTCCGAGGCCAACCCCAGCCGCATGACCGGGGTGTCGACCCCGATGGCCGGGATCCGCAACCCGACGGGGACCGAACGCACAAGGGCAGGCGCGGCCTTGGCGGGCGACCGCGAAGGCGAGGGCGTGCTCCTGGGGCGTCCGGGCGCGGTCTGTCCCGTTCGGTCGTGGCCGCCGCAGCTCACGAGCAACGAGGCCATCGCCGCGGTGGCGAACGCGCGCCTGGAGAGCGAGGTCATGCCCCGGTCGCCCGCCGGCGCCGTACGACGAAGACCGCCGCGCCGCCGACCGCGAACACCGCGGCGGCACCCCCGCCGATCAGCCCGCCCCCGGCCCCGGACCGCGCCGACTTCGGCGCCACACCGGTGTCGGGCGCTCCGCTCGGTACGACGCTGACCTGGCTCGGGGCGGGCACCCGGGTCGGTACGGCGCTCGGAGCCGCGGCAGTGGGGGTCGGGGTCGGGGCAGTGGTGGCGGGGGCGGGTGTGGGCGTGGCGGCAGTGGCCGTCGGGCGGCTCGTGGGGGTCGGGGTCGTCCCGTCGGCGAACGCGGGCACCGTGCTCGCCAGCACGGCGGTGCACGCGAGTGCCGTGGCACTGAGGACAGTTCGGCGCATGAATCGCTCTCTCTCGTCGGTCCGCCCGGCCGGTGGGCCGAGGGACTGCGTTACGGATCGAGCGGAGAGACGAGGCAGCGGCGGGACGGGTTGTAAAGAGACGGCAAAGGCGTGAGAAGCCGCCGTCGCGGTCGCGCTGAGCGGACACGTGTGACCAGGATTGCTGGTGGGCACCAACCGCTGTCCCTGACCTGCGCGGGCCCACGGTTCATCGATGCTGCAAGTGCTGCGCGATCCCCCTTGGGCGGTCCAGTACCGGCCCTCTCCCCCCGCTGACGTTGCCCGCGGTCGTGCGGGGCAGCGGATGGGTCGCACTCGACAATGCCGAGCCGATGTGGCTGGCGGAACGCGACGTCGCCGTCGTGCGCGGACCAGTCCCGATCCGGATCGCCAACTCGCTCTTCACCCCGGCCCAGTTGGTGGTGGAGGGCACCCTCTTCATCCGCACCTTGCGCACCTGGTTCGGGCAGCCCGGCGGCGCTGCGCCTTCGTGGTTCCGCACGCTGGAAGATCCGGTCACGGGAGCTGCCCCGAAGCGGTTCCACGAACGTCCCGACCACCCCTGGACGGTCGCCGCGCTCGCCGCCGCCCCCGGTGTCTCCCGCGCCGGTCTGGCGCGGCGGTTCAAGGAGCGCCTTCATCGACGACCACGGTCAGCGGGCCGTTGTAGCCGTCGCCGAAGCCCTTGGTGATGGTGTCGTAGGCGATCCGCTCGCTGCTGCCGGGCGCGGACATGCTGTCGTCGGGCAGGGTCATCCGTAGCGACAGCGCCGGAATGGCCAGCACGACAAGCGCAGTGACCGCGACGGCCAGCACCTTCACCGGATTGCGGGTGACGAACTTCGCCCAGCGCACGCCCAGCGCCTCGCCCTCGCCGCGTTCCAGGGCCTGCAGGCGGCGGGACTTGAGCCGACCCCGCATGATGCGCGTCCCGACGAAGCCGAGGATGGCGGGCAGCAGGGTGAGCGCGATGACGACGGCGACGACGACCGCGAAGGCGGCGGCCAGCCCGATGGCGGTGAGGTTCTGGATGCCGATGACGCTCAGGCCGGCCAGCGCGATGACCACGGTCAGGCCGGCGAACACCACCGCCGAACCGGCCGTGCCCAGCGCCCGTCCGGCAGCCTCCTCCGGCTCGTGGCCGGCCCGGATCTCGCTGCGGTAGCGGGAGACGATGAACAGGGCGTAGTCGATGGCCACCGCCAGGCCCAGCATCAGGGCCAGCGTCGAGGAACTGGAGCTCATGTCGAAGACCGCGGTGGCCATCGTCAGGGCGAGGACCGCCAGCCCCACGCCGAAGATCGCGGTCAGCAGCGGCAGCCCGGCCGCGAGCAGCGAACCGAAGGTGATCACCAGCGTGACGGCGGCGACCGCGACACCGATCAGCTCCGCCGGGCCCGCTCCGGCCTTGCCCTGTACGGCGTTGCCGCCCAGGTTCACCGCCAGGCCCGCCTTCTCGCCCTGGCCGACGACACGGTCCAGGGCGTCGTGCGCCGCCTTGGTGATGTCGGCTGCGGCGACCTTGTAGGTGACCTGGGTGTAGGCGATGCTGCCGGACTCGCTGACCAGGTGGTTGGCGTACGGGTCGGCGACGTTCGCGACCTGCGGCGCCGTCTTCAGCTCGGCGATCAGCGACCGGATCTCGGTCTTGTTCGTGCCGGACGTCAGTTTCTGCCCGCCTGGCGCCTCGAAGACGACCCGGGCGGTGGCGCCGTCGGCGGAGGCCTGCGGGAACTCCTCCTGGAGCAGGTCGATCGCCTTCTGCGACTGCGTGCCGGGCAAGGTGAAGCCGTCCGTCGTCTTGCCGGACACAGTGAGGCCGCCGATCCCCACGGCGGCCAGGACGACTATCCACACCATCAGGAAGAGCCTTCGCCGCCTGAAGGCGAGCCGGCCCAGCCGGTAAAGGAACGTGGCCACGGTAGTACTCCCACCAAAGAGAGGGGCTGTGCTGAAGGGGGCCGCTGCGGCCCGTTCACCAAGCTAAAAGCGCTGTTGGCCGACCTCGGGGCCCGAAGGGACACACTTCGCATCCGGCGGTCTCGTCCGAAAGTAGGAAGGGCGCTCATCCCCGGAGGGCATCCGGCGGCGGAGGCGGGACGGGGCAGGCGGCACAAGCCGGACCGATCAGGCGGAGGGGCCGCGCCCGCTGGCCTGGTAGGCCAGGATCACGAGTTGGGGCTCGGTCGCGGGCTGCACAAGCGCGCACCACGCCACAAGCGCGCACCACAGCCGAGTTCGGCATCGGCCAGCCGTGACGGTCGCCTTGGACGTGTTCGTGGCCATGTTCCGCCACCTGGAGGCCACCGCTCAGGGGCAACAGGACTGGGCCGAGGCCACCGAGGTCGAGGAGGTCAACGTCCTCGGTGACGCGAGCGACAAGTTCTGGGACCTCTTCTGCGGCCCGCGCACCCACGCCTACTCCCTCTTCCGGAACGTCAAGCGCTGACGTACCCCATGACCACGAGGTGGCGTCGACGGAGCGATCCGCCGGCGCCGCCTCGCCGTCTGTCGGGGGCGATACGCCGAGACGTTGGTCGAGGACGAAGTAGCCGTGCGCAACGTGTGCGCCGAGCGAAGTACCAGCACAAGGAGCGGCCCGGCAAGCCGGACCTCCCCTCGCTCAGCAGCGGCGTCGAGAACGCCTGACCATCACGGCGGGGGGAACACCGCGGCCCCGTACGGGATCAACTCCCGTACGGGGCCGCGCGGTTCAAGCGAGGATCAGCCGTCCGCGGCTCAAGCGAAGACCAGCCGTCCGCGGCGCTCAAGCGAAGATCAGCTGTCCAGCGACGTCATCACGTGCTTGATGCGCGTGTAGTCGTCGAAGCCGTACGCCGACAGGTCCTTGCCGTAGCCGGACTTCTTGAAGCCGCCGTGCGGCATCTCGGCGACCAGCGGGATGTGCGTGTTGATCCAGACGCAGCCGAAGTCGAGCGACTTCGACAGGCGCATCGCGCGCCCGTGGTCCTTGGTCCACACCGAGGAGGCGAGGGCGTAGTCGACGCCGTTGGCCCACTCGATGGCCTGGGCCTCGTCCCCGAAGGACTGGACGGTGATGACCGGGCCGAAGACCTCGTTCTGGATGATCTCGTCGTCCTGCTTCAGCCCCGACACCACGGTCGGCGCGTAGAAGAAGCCCTTCTCGCCGACCCGGTGGCCGCCCGCCTCGACCTTGGCGTGGGCGGGCAGGCGCTCGATGAACCCGGCCACCTGCTTGAGCTGGTTCGGGTTGTTCAGAGGTCCGTAGAGCACGTCCTCGTCGTCCGGCTGGCCGGTCTTGGTGTCGGCGGCGGCCTTGGCGAGCGCGGCGACGAACTCGTCGTGGATGGACTCCTGGACGAGGACGCGGGTCGCGGCCGTACAGTCCTGGCCGGCGTTGAAGAAGCCCGCCACCGAGATGTCCTCGACGGCCTTGGCGATGTCGGTGTCCTCGAAGACGACGACCGGGGCCTTGCCGCCCAGCTCCAGGTGGACGCGCTTGACGTCCTTGGCCGCGGACTCGGCGACCGACATGCCCGCGCGCACCGAGCCGGTGATCGAGGCCATCGCCGGGGTCGGGTGCTCGACCATCAGACGGCCGGTGTCGCGGTCGCCGCAGATGACGTTGAAGACGCCCTTGGGGAGGATGCCGCCGATGATGTCGGCGATCAGAACGGTCGAGGCGGGGGTCGTGTCCGACGGCTTCAGCACCACCGCGTTACCGGCCGCCAGCGCCGGGGCGAACTTCCACACCGCCATCATCATCGGGTAGTTCCACGGCGCGACCTGGGCGCAGACGCCGATCGGCTCGCGGCGGATGATGGAGGTCATGCCCTCCATGTACTCGCCGGCACTGCGCCCTTCCAGCATGCGCGCGGCGCCCGCGAAGAAGCGGATCTGGTCCACCATGGGCGGGATTTCCTCGGACCGGGTCAGCCCGATCGGCTTGCCGGTGTTCTCCACCTCGGCCGCGATCAGTTCCTCGGCCCGCTCCTCGAACGCGTCCGCGATCTTCAGGAGAGCCTTCTGGCGCTCGGCCGGGGTCTGGTCGCGCCAGGCCGGGAAGGCCGCGGCGGCGGCCGCCATCGCGGCGTCGACGTCCGCCTTGCCGGAGAGCGGCGCGGTCGCGTACGCCTCACCGGTCGCGGGGTTGACGACCTCGGTGGTCCGCCCGTCGGCGGCGTCCCGGAACTCGCCATCGATGTAGTTGCGCAGACGACGCAGCTCGGTGCTCACTGCCGGCCCTCCAAGTTCAGGTGTCCAATCACTGAGACACCCACACTAGTCGGCAGGCCCACGTTTTCAACACCCCCGATCGCCCCAGAACTGCGAAATCCGCAAGACACGTCCTTGTAAACAACGAATTTCATCGCTACGGCCTTGCGGAACTGTCGAGACGTCGTGCACAGTGAGGTCGTGGCCAGTCGAAGCGCAGACCCCAGGGACTCCCGCGAGTCCAGGAACGGCAGTCCCCAGTTGGACGCCGTCTCCCTCGCCATCATCGAGCAGCTGCAGCAGGACGGACGCCGCCCGTACGCCGCGATCGGCAAGGCCGTGGGCCTGTCCGAGGCGGCCGTGCGCCAGCGCGTCCAGAAGCTGCTCGACCAGGGCGTGATGCAGATCGTCGCCGTCACGGACCCGCTCACCGTGGGATTCCGCCGGCAGGCGATGGTGGGCATCAATGTCGAGGGCGACCTCGACCCTGTGGCCGACGCACTGACCGCCATGCCGGAAGTCGAGTACGTGGTGATGACCGCGGGCTCGTTCGACCTCCTCGTAGAAGTCGTCTGCGAGGACGACGACCACCTGCTGGACGTCATCAACAAACGCATCCGGGCCCTCCCCGGCGTGCGCTCCACCGAGAGCTTCGTCTACCTGAAGCTCAAGAAGCAGACCTACATGTGGGGAACCCGATAGCCGTGAGCACCAAGGACCTCAGCAAGACCGCGTACGACCACCTGTGGATGCACTTCACCCGCATGTCCTCGTACGAGAACGCGCCCGTTCCCACCATCGTCCGTGGTGAAGGCACCT
This sequence comes from Streptomyces sp. NPDC001530, assembly GCF_042894545.1. Lineage (NCBI taxonomy): Bacteria > Bacillati > Actinomycetota > Actinomycetes > Kitasatosporales > Streptomycetaceae > Streptomyces > Streptomyces sp. NPDC001530. The sequence goes on along the minus strand of NZ_JBIAVS010000013.1, from coordinate 239,891 downwards.
ACATCTACGACGACAAGGGCAGGAAGTACCTCGACGGTCTCGCGGGCCTGTTCGTGGTCCAGGCCGGCCACGGCCGCCAGGAGCTGGCCGAGGTCGCCGCGAAGCAGGCCGCCGAGCTGGCCTTCTTCCCGGTGTGGTCCTACGCCCACCCCAAGGCCGTGGAACTGGCGGAACGTCTCGCCGACTACGCGCCCGGCGACCTCAACAAGGTCTTCTTCACCACCGGCGGCGGCGAGGCCGTCGAGACCGCCTGGAAGCTGGCCAAGCAGTACTTCAAGCTCAAGGGCAAGCCGACCAAGTACAAGGTCATCTCCCGTGCGGTCGCCTACCACGGCACCCCGCAGGGCGCCCTGTCCATCACCGGCCTGCCGGCCCTGAAGGCCCCCTTCGAGCCGCTCGTCCCGGGCGCCCACAAGGTCCCGAACACCAATATCTACCGCGCCCCGCTCTTCGGCGACGACCCGGAGGCCTTCGGCCGCTGGGCCGCCGACCAGATCGAGCAGCAGATCCTCTTCGAGGGCCCGGAGACGGTCGCGGCCGTCTTCCTGGAGCCGGTGCAGAACGCCGGCGGCTGCTTCCCGCCGCCGCCCGGCTACTTCCAGCGCGTGCGCGAGATCTGCGACCAGTACGACGTGCTGCTCGTCTCGGACGAGGTCATCTGCGCCTTCGGCCGCCTCGGCACGATGTTCGCCTGCGACAAGTTCGGCTACGTACCGGACATGATCACCTGCGCCAAGGGCATGACCTCGGGCTACTCCCCGATCGGCGCGTGCATCGTCTCGGACCGCATCGCCGAGCCGTTCTACAAGGGCGACAACACCTTCCTGCACGGCTACACCTTCGGTGGCCACCCCGTGTCGGCCGCGGTGGGTCTGGCGAACCTCGACCTGTTCGAGCGCGAGGGCCTGAACCAGCACGTGCTGGACAACGAGTCCGCGTTCCTGTCGACGCTCCAGAAGCTGCACGACCTGCCGATCGTCGGCGACGTCCGCGGCAACGGCTTCTTCTACGGCATCGAACTGGTGAAGGACAAGGCCACCAAGGAGACCTTCACGGACGAGGAGTCGGAGCGCGTGCTCTATGGCTTCGTCTCCAAGAAGCTCTTCGAGTACGGCCTGTACTGCCGCGCCGACGACCGCGGTGACCCGGTCATCCAGCTGTCGCCGCCGCTGATCTCCGACCAGTCGACCTTCGACGAGATCGAGGGGATCGTCCGTCAGGTACTGACGGAGGCGTGGACGAAGCTGTAGTCCCGCGAAGCGACGAAGCCGAAGTCCCGCGAAGCGACGAAGCTGTAGTCCCGAGGCTCCGAGTTTCATCGGTAGCACCGAGTCTCCTCGGTAGCTCCGAGACTCCTCGGTAGCTCCGAGACTCCTCGGTAGCTCCGATCTTCCTTCTGGATGATCAATACCGGCCCCGGTGCCGTCCGTTCGAGTGAGAATGGGCGGCCCGGGGCCGCGTGCTGTCCAGCCTCCCGGCCCCGACTCCCTAGCGTGCCCAGTGACCGATCGGCCCTGCCTTCGTTCCCCCGTCCGGGGGACCGAGCGACCTCTCCGCTTAGGCATGGCACATCAGCTCTGAACCGAGGTGTACGCGATGGTGGCCCCGCCGGACAACGACGTGCTCTGGGCACGCGCCCTGCACGTCAAGCACAACGGCTCGCCCGCGCTCAGCGGTGTCTCGCTCGGCATCCGCGAGGGCGAGATCCTGGCCGTCGGCGGCCCGCGCGGCAGCGGCAAGACAACCCTGCTCCAGTGTCTGTCGGGCCAGCTGCTGCCTCAGCAGGGCGAGGTCTGGTTCAACAGCACGCCCGTGCACACCATGGGCCCGCTCACCCGCGAACGGCTGCGCCGCGACCGCTTCGGCTGGATCGACCCGGCCCCGGGCCTGGTCCCCGAGCTGAACGCCTGGGAGAACGCCGCGCTGCCCCTGATGCTGCGCGGCTGCGCACGCCGGGCCGCCAAGACCGCCGCCCTGGAGTGGCTGGAGCGCCTGGACATCGGCGGCTGCGCACGCAAGCGCCCGCACGCCCTGCTCCAGGCCGAGCGCCAGCGCGTCGCCATCGCCCGCGCGCTGGTCCCCACCCCCACCGTGCTCTTCGCCGACGAGCCGACCGCCCCGCTGCATCGCGCCGACCGCGCCCATGTGCTGCGTACGCTCACCACGGCGGCCCGCTCGCACGGCATCACGGTCGTCCTCGCCACGCACGACGCGGACGCCGCGGCGCTCGCCGACCGCACGATCTCATTGCTCGACGGACGGCGTGTGAACACCGTCCACCTGCCCCCGGTCGCCGAGACGGAAGGCCGGGCCGCGTGCTCGCTCTCCGTCTAGCCCGCGGGGCCCAGCCCCTCGTCCAGCTCCGCCGACTCCTGGTCGCCGCCGCCTCCGGGGGCACCGGGTTCCTCCTGCTCTGCACGCTGGGGTACGCGCTGACGCACCCGGACGCCTCGGCCGCCAGCGTGCTGCGCCTGGCCTGGTGCGTCGTCCCGCTCGCCGCCACGGTGTACTTCGCGGTCGCGGTCGCCCGCACCGACCCCTGCACCCGTCCCCGCCCCGGTCTCGCGGCCATCGGCCTCGGCCCGGGCCGTCTGATGGCCGTCTCCGCCGTCACCACGGCCCTGTCCACCACCCTCGGCTCCCTGCTCGCCCTGCTCTGCTTCCTGCACCTGCGCGGCGACCTGACGGGAATGCCGTTCGACGGCGCGGCGGCGGAGTTCCTCGGCGCGGACCAGTCGCTGCCACTGCCCGCGGCCCTCACCCTGCTGACCCTGGTGCCGATCGCGGCCTGCGTGTCGGTCGCGGTGGTCCTGCGGCCGCGGGGCGGAAAGCCGCCGCACGCGGGATGGTCGTACGGCCGCACATGGATCGCGGCGCGCCAGGGCGCACTGGGGATCGCCGCGGGGCACGGGGCGCGGGGCGCGGGGCGGTACGCCGAGGGCGGTCGCGGTTCGTCCAGCGCGGCGGGCAGGGCCGGTGCGGCTGCTGTGCACGAGGACTCGGGTGCGTACGGCGATCCGGATGCCCCCGGGGCCCCGGGCACGCACGACGGCTCCGACGCCATCGGGGGCACGGCGGCGCACACCGGCGCCAACGGGGACTCGACGGCGCACGCCCGCGGGGACGCCCACCGAAATCCGCGCGCACATGACCGCGCGGGCTCGCACGGGGACGCAACGGCGCACGCCCACCGAAACCAGCGCGCACACGACCGCTCCCGCGCCCACCGGAACGCGGCGGGCCACGACGACGCCCGCCGTGACGCGGCCGCCCTCGACCACTCCGACGCCGACCTCGACCCAGCCGCCGGCGAACGCCCCGACTTCCACTGGACCGCAGAGGCATACGCCAGCGGAGAGACCGACCGGAACCAGGGCGCACACGCCGACTCCGCCGCCCACCATCACCGGAACGCGCCCACCCACGACGACGCCCGCCGTGACGCGCCCACCCACGACGACGCCCACCTCGACGCAGCCGCCCACGAACGCCCCGACTTCCACTGGACCGCAGAGGCATACGCCAGCGGAGAGACCGACCGGAACCAGGGCGCACACGCCGACTCCGCCGCCCACCTTCACCGGAACGCGGCCACCCACGACCACTCCGACGCCGTCGGTCGCGCCCACCGCGGCGCCCGCCCGAACCCCGTCGACTACGGCCACTTCGGCGCCCCAACCCCGTACGACCGTTTCGACGCGCCCGGCAGCCCCGCTCACCCCGACCACCTGGGCCGCGGCCCAGCCGCCGAGTTGGACCCCCGTCAACTCCCGCCCCCGGAGTCCACACCGAGTGGCCTGCCCTGGGGTGCCGCCGCGCTCGCCGCGGGTCTCGCCGTGGAGACGTACGCGAGCCGTTCGGGCCCGGCCGCCTCCGGGCTCGCGCTGCCCGGCGGCTTCGTGGGCGGTCCGGTCGGGGTGCTGGCCGGCTGGGTGCTGACCGCGGTCGGTCTGGCGCTGGCGGGGCCGGCGATCACGTATCTGTGCGGGCGGCTGCTGCAGGCGGTGCGGCCGGGCGCGCTGCGGTTGCTCGCCGGGCGGGTGCTGCAGGCGGAGTCGCGGCGCATCGGGCAGCCGCTCGGCGTGGTGTGCGCGGTGGCGTCGGGCGGCTACGCGATGGCGACGCTGTACGCCGGCGCGCGCCCCGACTTCGGCCCGCTGACCACTCTCGGCGCGCTGCTGGTCGCGGGGTGCACGCTGCTGACCCTGGCGACGGCCGCCGTCGAGGCGAAGCAGGCGCGCGCGGACACCACGGCGGCGTTGTTGCGGCTGGGGGCGCCCGCCACGCTGCTCCGCAGCGCCGCGGCCCTGCGCGTCGGCGCGCTGCTCGCCCTGTTCGCCCCACTGACCTGGGCGGTCGCCGAGCTGGCCGCGCTCCCGCTGGTCCACTGAACCTGGAGGGACGGGGTCCGCTGAACCTGTAGGAACGGGGTCCGCCGATCCCGTACGAACGCATCCGCGGAACCCCCGTGGGAACAGACCCACTGACCCCCTGGAAAAAGTTCGCGTCGAGCGATGAGTTCCGCGCGGGCCCCCGGTCTACCCTCCGAACGGCACCTCACCGACGGGAGACCTCGCATGTACCAGCAGATGATCTTCGTGAACCTGCCCGTGGCCGACGTCGACACCTCGAAGAAGTTCTTCACGGAGCTCGGCTACACGATCAACCCGCAGTTCACGACGGACGACTGCGCCTGTGTGGTGATCAGCGACACGATCATCGCGATGATGCTGAGCAAGCAGCGCTACGCGGACTTCACCAAGAAGCAGATCGCGGACTCGACGAAGACCAGCGAGGTGCTGCTGTGTCTGAGCGCCGAGAGCCGCGAGAAGGTCGACGAACTCGTCGACAAGGCCCTCGCGGCGGGCGGCACGGGCAGCGGGGAGGCCATCGACCACGGCTACATGTACGGCCGCGCCTTCGACGACCCGGACGGCCACACCTGGGAGGTCATGTGGATGGACCCGGCGGCGGTCCAGGGCTGAATCCCGGGGCGGCCGAGCGCCGGTATCGGCACGGCGCCTAGCATGGCCGCGTGCAGCCGACACCCCTTCACGCATCCCATGACCGTGAGATCGAGTCCCTCGCCGAGTTCGACGAGATCGTCTCGGCGGGCGGCTCGCTCGCCCAGTTCCGCGTTCAGGCAGTCGATCTGACGGACCGTACGGCGGCGCTGCTGTCCGTGGACACCGCGGGTGCCGTCTTCCTCGGCTGCGCGATGGACCCCGAGGCCGCGGCGAAGGTCAGGGCCGCGGGCGCGCTGGTCTTTCCGCCCGTGCCCGGACTGCCCTTCGACCCGTACCGAGGCCTGCTCTACTCCCCCGACGAGCTCTTCGACTCGCTCGACGCGGGCTATGAGGCGACGCCGGACGCCCGCGCGTACGCCTGGTTCCAGCAGACCAAGGCCGACGGTGACGTCTTCGCCTCGATGCTGCGCGCGATCCACGACGACTCCGTCTCGGACGCGCTCGACGAACTCCTCCTCGGCGCGCGGGTGGTGGGCGTGATGGGCGGCCACGCGATGGCCCGCGGCACGCAGGCGTACGAGGGGGCCGCGCGCCTCGGCCGTGAGCTGGCGCGCGCCGGTTTCACGGTCGCCACCGGCGGCGGCCCGGGTGCGATGGAGGCGGCGAACCTCGGCGCGTACGCGGCCCCCTTCGAGGACGAGATGCTCACCGAGTCGCTCCAACTGCTCGCCAAGGCACCGTCGTTCACCCCCTCGGTGACGGACTGGGCGCGCGCCGCCTTCGAGGTTCGGGAGCGCTGGCCCTCCGGCGGCCCCTCGATCGGCATCCCCACCTGGTTCTACGGCCACGAGCCGCCGAACGCCTTCGCCGAGCACATCGCCAAGTACTTCGCCAACGCGACCCGCGAGGACGGCCTGCTGGCCCGCTCGAACGCGGGTGTCGTCTTCCTGCCGGGCGCCGCCGGGACCGTACAGGAGATATTCGACAACGCGACCCCGAACTACTACGAATCGCGTGGCGAACCCACTCCGATGGTCCTGGTGAACCGAGCGCATTGGACCGAAAAACATCCCACCTGGCCCCTCCTCCAGTCACTGGCCCGGGAGCGCTCGATGGAGTCGAGGATCGCCCTGGTCGACCGGATCGAGGACGCTCCGGAGGCGCTCAAACGTCTCGGTGGTTAATGACAAGGCAAAGCCAACGGCGGGGCGGGGCCTACGCATTGACAGCCCTTAGGCGGCGCTTATAAACCTGTGAGACTCCTGGGGGTGCTGTTGTCGCAGCTGATGCCACAACAGGGCTCCCATCACCCCCCGCAGTTGCGCAATCTGTGAAGGGCAATCGTGTCCATATCTCGCCGTACCGCACGTTCCGTGCGCATCCTCGGTGTTGCCTCCGCCTCGGCCGTGCTCGCGCTCGGCCTCGCGGGCAACGCACTTGCTTGCAACATCCGTGACTTCTCGGCCGTCGCCTCCTGCGACGACAACGGGAAGGGCATCATCACCGTGACCGACACGGACGCCTCGGGCAAGGAGGCCACCGTCTCGGTCTATCTCGAGTCGAACGGCGCCGACGAGAAGCTGGTCGGCACCCAGACGGTCACCGGCACCCGCGAGGGCGCCACCGTCACGTTCTCGGAGGACTGGGCCCCGAAGGCTCAGTACCGCGTGCACATCAAGGCCGCGGACATCGTCGACGAGGACATCTCGCCGAACCTGACCGCGCCGTCCGAGGCGTGCAAGGGCTCGGGCTCGGAGACCACGCCGCCGGCCTCGGAGACCCCGAAGCCGTCGGAGACTCCCTCCCCCTCGGACTCGGCGACCCCGTCGCCGGCTGAGAGCACCACCGCCCCCGCGACGACGGGCGACAACTCCCCGTCTCCCGCGGCCGGTGACTCCAACCTCGCCGAGACCGGTGCGAACTCCAACACCCCGATGATCGCCGGCATCGCCGGTGCGCTCGTCGTGGTCGGTGGCGGAGCGGTGTTCTTCGGCATGCGCCGCCGTGGCGCGTCGAAGTCCAACTGACGCACACCGTACGCACGTGTGGCCCGTCCCTCACGAGGGACGGGCCACACGCTTGTAGCGGGCCGCGCCTACCCGAACGTCGCCCGCTGCAGCCAGAAGTCCAGCAGCTCCCGCTCCCCCAGCACCTCCAACTGCCCGCTGTCCAGGGACAGTCGGCGATAGAAGCCGAGGAGTACGTCGGTGAGCGGGCCGCGCAGCGCGACGGTCGCCTTCTCGTGGCCGCGGCGCCAGCTGACGCCCTTCTCGCCGAGCTCGACGACCCATTCGGCGTTGAGCTCGGGGGTGGTGTCGGTGGCGTGGAGGTGGATGCTGCGGCCGGGACCGCGCAGTTCGGCCGCCGCGTCGTGCGGCTGCGTCCGCTGCAGGAACTCGACGATCCCGAGCCACTCGTCGATCGCGTCCACGGCCACGTCGGCGGCGACCTCGTACGGCAGCCCGGCGGCCAGCGTCGCGTCCGCGCGGTGGATCGCCAGCTCATGTGTCATCCGGCGCGCCCAGAACCCGGAGCTGAGGTCCCCCGCCCACGCCCACACCCGCGTGTCGGGCCCCGCCTCCCGCAGCGTGCCGACGAGCATCTCGCCGGTCTCCGCGAGCCAGGCGTCGAGGGCCGCGGCGTCACCTTCGGCCTCCGGACCTCCGATGAGCGGAATCCTGTCCTCGGGGACGTTCTCCTGCGCCCGCGTACGGACGATGCACTCGACCCAGCGCAGCGCCCCGCCGGTGTGCCGTACCAACTGCTCCAGCGACCAGTCCGGGCAGGTCGGCACGGTGGCGGACAGATCGGCACCGGCCGAGGCCAGCACATCCCTCAACTGCCGTACCTGCAGCTCGATCGCGTCGCAGTAGCGGTCATGTCCGAGTAGCGTCATGATCCGCACCTTATGCGGCGGGGGACTCCCCGAGTACGACAATTTCGGCTGCGTCGAACTCCACGCCGACCTCGTCGCCGGGCTCCGGCGCATCCCGCAGCGCGCACGCCGCTTCGAGCCGGGGCGCGTCCTCCGGTTGCAGATGTACGGCGACGTGGGTGCCCCGGAAGGTGCGTGCGGCGACGGTGCAGCGCAGCCCGTCCGCCGGGGCCACGAGCCGTACACCGGCGGGCCGTACGAGGAGGGCGCCCGGCCCCTGAGAGGCGCCTTCGGGCACCGGAACCTTCCCCCACGGGGTGTCCGCGGCCTCCCCGCTCACCGTCGCCTCGACCACATTGTCGAAGCCGAGGAAGCGGGCCACGAACGCGTCCGCGGGGTGCTGCCAGACCTCAAGTGGCGTACCGGACTGGGCGATCCGCCCGTCACGCATCACCACGACCCGGTCGGCGAGCGCGAAGGCCTCGCCCTGGTCGTGCGTGACGGCGAGCACGGTCGTTCCCAACTCGCCGAAGAGCTCACGGAGTTCGACGACAAGCCGTTCGCGCAGCGAGCGGTCCAGCTGGCCGAGCGGTTCGTCGAGCATCAGCAGGCGCGGACGGGGCGCCAAGGCACGGGCCAGCGCGACCCGCTGCTGCTCGCCGCCGGAGAGCTCCGCGACGGCCCTCCGCTCGGCACCCGGCAGCCCGACGAGTTCCAGCAACTCCCCCACCTGCAGGGCCTGTTTCCCCTTCGACGCCCCGTGCATCCGCAGCCCGAAGGCGACATTGCCGCCCACGTCCCGCTGCGGAAAGAGCTGGTGGTCCTGGAACATCAGGCCGACGCCGCGCTTGTGCGCGGGCACCGCCGTCTGGTCGCGTCCGTCCAGTACCACACGGCCCGCATCCAGCGTCTGCAATCCGGCCACCGCCCTGAGCAGCGTGGACTTGCCGCTGCCGCTCGGCCCGAGCACACAGACGATCTCGTGCTCGGCGACATCGAGGTCGACGGCGTCGAGCACGGGCCGCCCGCCGAAGCGTACGGTCGCGCCTTCGAGGCTCAGCAACATCTAGAACTCCCCGGTCCGGTCGGTCCGTACGCGCTCCAACAACAGCAGCGCCACCGCGCACACCACCATCAGGATCGTAGAAAGCGCCATCGCCTGCCCGTAGTTGAGGTCGCCCGCCCGCCCGAGCAGCCGGGCCACGGCGACCGGCAGCGTCGGGTTGTCGGGCCGCGCGATGAAGACGGTCGCCCCGAACTCGCCGAGCGACACGGCGAAGGCGAACCCGGCCGCGATCAGCAACGCCCGCCGCACCATCGGCAGATCGACCTCGCGCCACACCCGCCACGGCGACGCCCCGAGCACGGCCGCCGCCTCCCGCAACCGTTCGTCCACCGCCCGCAGCACGGGCAGCATCGTCCGTACGACGAAGGGGGCGCCCACCAGCGCCTGCGCGAGCGGCACCAGGATCCAGGACGCCCGCAGATCCAGCGGCGGCTCGTCCAGCGCGATGAGGAAACCGAAGCCCACGGTCACCGCGGAGACGCCGAGCGGCAGCATCAGCAGCGCGTCGAAGCCTCGTACGAGACGGCCCGCGTTACGGCGGGTGAGGGCCGCGGCCGCCAGACCGCCGATCACCACCGCGATGGCGGTGGCGGCGAGCGCGTACTCCAGCGAGTTGCCGATCGCCTCGATCGGCGCGACGAGGAAGATACCGCCGTCGTCGGAGGTCAGCGCCTTGTAGTACGCGAATCCGTAGCCGCCGGGGGCGTCGAGGGACCGCTGGATCAGCACGCCGAGGGGCAGCACGAGGAGGAGGACGATGCTCGCCAGCACCGCTGCCAGCAGGGCCCACTGCCCGGCCCCGTGCGGCCGGCGCGCCGTCATCTCCGGGGCCACCAGGCGCAGGGCGGTCTCCCGGCGCCGTACGGTCCAGGCGTGCACGGCGAGGATCGCGCCCACCGCCACGAACTGGATGATCGTCAGCACCGCCGCCGTCGCGAGGTCGAAGATCTCCGAGGTCTGCCGGTAGATCTCGACTTCGAGCGTCGAGAAGGTGGGGCCGCCGAGGATCTGCACCACGCCGAAGGAGGTGAAGGTGAAGAGGAAGACCATGAGCGCGGCGGCGGCGACGGCCGGGCTCAGGGCCGGCAGCGTCACCTTGCGCCAAGCGGCGAACCGGGAGGCGCCGAGCATCCGTGCGGCCTCCTCCTGGCGTGGGTCGAGCTGCGACCAGAGCCCGCCGACCGTCCGTACGACGACGGCGTAGTTGAAGAAGACATGCGCGAGCAGGATCGCCCACACGGTGGTGTCCAGCCGTACACCCCACAGCTCGTCGAGCAGCCCACCGCGGCCGACCAGCGCGAGGAACGCCGTACCGACGACGACGGTGGGCAGCACGAAGGGCACGGTCACGACGGCCCGGAGGATCTGCTTGCCCCTGAAATCGAAGCGCGCGAACACATACGCGGCGGGCAGCGCGATCAGCAGCGTGAGCGCCGTCGACGCGAGCGCCTGCCAGGTGGTGAACCAGAGCACGTGGCGGATGTCGGACTGCGCGAGCACGTCACCGATCCGCCCCAACTGCCAGGCGCCGTCGACCTTGAGACCGCGGGCCACGATCGCGGCGACGGGGTAGGCGAAGAAGACGGCGAAGAACGCGACGGGCAGGGCCATGAGCCCCAGCCGCGCCGCCCCTCCGCGCTTCTTGGGTACTGCTCGCGTCTTGGGTGCTACTTCAGTACGAGCGAGGTCCACGACTTGACCCACTGGTCACGGTTGTCGGCGATCTTGGCGGGGTCCATGGTCTCGGGATCCTTGGCCTGCGGGCCGTACTTCGTGAACTCGGCGGGCACGGCGGCGCCCTTGACCACCGGGTACACGAACATGTTCAGCGGCATGTCCTCCTGGAACTGCTGGGAGACCAGGAAGTCGATGAACGCCTTGCCACCCTTGGGGTTCTTCGCGTTGCTCAGCAGCCCCGCGTACTCGACCTGCCGGAAGCAGGTGCCGTTCGCGACGCCGGTCGGCGCGGTCGTCGGCTTCGGGTCGGCGTAGATGACCTCGGCCGGCGGGGACGAGGCGTAGGAGACGACCAGCGGCCGGTCGGCCGTGGCCTTCTTGCCGCCCGCGGACCCGGAGAACTCCTCGTTGTACGCCTGCTCCCAGCCGTCGACGACCTTCACGCCATTGGTCTTGAGCTTCTTCCAGTAGCCCTGCCAGCCTCCCCCACTCTCGGCTTCGCTCGAGCGGGAGGTGCCCCCATCGCCGTACTTCGCGGCGGTCCCGAGCAGGAAGCCGAGGCCCGGCGAGGACGTGGAGGCGTTCTCGGTGACGAGGAGGTTCTTGTACTCGGGCTTGATCAGATCGTCGAAGGACTGCGGCGGCGTCAGCTTGTGCTTGCTGAAGTAGGCCTTGTCGTAGTTGACGCAGATGTCGCCGGAGTCGATGGGCGTGACCCGGTGCTTGTCCTGGTCGACCCGGTACTCCGGCACTATGCGGTCCGAGCCCTTGGCCTCGTACGACTGGAAGAGCCCGTTGTCGAGCGCGCGGGACAGCAGGGTGTTGTCGACACCGAAGAAGACGTCGCCCTGCGGGTTGTCCTTGGTGAGGATCGCCTTGTTGACGGCCTGTCCGGCGTCGCCGTCCTTGAGGATCCTGACCTTGTACCCGGACTCCTTCTCGAACGCCTGCAGCACGCTCTTGGAGTAGGCGAAGGAGTCGTGACTGACGAGGGTGACGTTCTTGGAGTCCGCGGCTGCCTTGTCGCCGGATTCTGACGAGCCGCACGCGGACAGCGTGACGAGCCCAAGTCCGGTCGCCACAAGCGCGGCCGTGAACTTCGTGGTGGTGCTCACTGAATTCCTCCTGGGGTGACCAGGAAGAGACGCGGCCCTGCCCGGGACCCCTTGGCGGTCCCGGGCAGGGCGCAACAGCTTGAGTGATGCCCGAACTTCCTACCCAGAATGACCTGGGCAAGGTTCAGAGGGTCTGCGGCCCACCGGTGGTCCGGCTGCCGCACTCTCAGCGCTGTGGCGCTCCCCTGTCGGAATATGAAGATGTACTGACGCGGATCAGACTACCGTTCGGTCGCGGCGAGCTGACCGCACGCCCCGTCGATCTCCTGACCTCGGGTGTCCCGGATGGTCACCGGCACCCCGTGGGCCGCGATGGCCTCGACGAACGCCTTCTCGTCCTCGGGCCGCGAGGCGGTCCACTTCGAACCCGGGGTCGGGTTCAGCGGGATGAGGTTGACGTGCACCGGCTTGCCCTTGAGCAGCCGCCCGAGCCGGTCACCGCGCCACGCCTGGTCGTTGATGTCGCGGATGAGGGCGTACTCGATGGACAGGCGCCGCCCGGACTTGGCCGCGTACTCCCAGCCGGCGTCCAGCACCTCGCGCACCTTCCACCGCGTGTTGACGGGGACGAGGGTGTCGCGCAGCTCGTCGTCCGGCGCGTGCAGGGAGATGGCGAGACGGCACTTGAAGCCCTCGTCGGAGAACCGGTGGATGGCGGGCACGAGCCCGACCGTCGACACGGTGATGCCGCGCTGGGAGAGCCCCAGCCCGTCGGGCTCGGGGTCGGTGAGCGCGCGAATGGCCCCGACCACCCGCTTGTAGTTGGCGAGCGGCTCGCCCATGCCCATGAAGACGATGTTGCTCAGCCGTGCCGGACCGCCGGGGATCTCGCCGTCCCTGAGGGCGCGCATCCCGTCCACGATCTGGTGCACGATCTCACCGGTCGACAGGTTCCGGTCGAGCCCGGCCTGCCCGGTGGCGCAGAACGGGCAGTTCATCCCGCACCCGGCCTGCGAGCTGATGCACATGGTCACCCGGTCCGGGTAGCGCATCAGCACGGACTCGACGAGCGTGCCGTCGAAGAGCCGCCACAGCGTCTTGCGGGTGGTTTCCTGGTCGGTGGACAGATGCCGCACGACCGTCATCAGCTCGGGGAGCAGCGCCTCCTGGAGCTTGCCGCGCGAGGCGGCCGGGATGTCCGTCCACTCCGCGGGGTCGTGCGCGTACCGCGCGAAGTAGTGCTGTGAGAGCTGCTTGGCGCGAAACGGCTTCTCACCGATCGCGGCAACCGCCTCTTTTCGCTCGGCGGGCGTGAGATCGGCAAGGTGCCGCGGCGGCTTCTTGGCTCCGCGCGGGGCGACGAAAGTGAGTTCTCCGGGCTTAGGCATGGCTGTACCAGTGTCGCAGATCGATTCCTGTGACCTGCGTCAGTCGCTTCGCATGGTGGTCGTTGACGGCCGTTGCTGGTTGTCTTGGGCCACCGTCGGACGGCCCACAGACGGCCCCGCTGCGGCCGCGCGACCTGGAACAACGCTGAGCCAGAGAATCTCGCATCCCCGCACTCGGGGATCATGGGCGGCTCCTTGCCGATCCTCCCCTCTTCGGGAAGACCCGGGGAAGCTCAGGGCGAGCTACTAGGCGCTCCCCCATGGAGGCCGTTGACCTGTGACCCGTCTCGCCGGCTCACGAAATGGCAATGTCACGGTCAGTCTCACCGCAGGTGCGGTAACGGTGGTGCATGACCGACCCCGCCGCACCGCCAAGCCCCCAATGGACCGAGTGTTCCCAACTCACGGAAACCCCGGATGGCACTTCTCGATGCCGAGGTGAAGTTGTCGAACCCTACTCGAAATGCCTCTCGCATATTTCAACGGAAGAACGCACCAGGCATTTCAATTCCATGCACGAACGATCATCGGTGAGCTACCAAGGAACGCGTATTGACCCTGATCTTTTCCGACAGGTCACTTCCGTTCTCAACCATGGCAACACCCACGCTTACTTCACATATTGCAAGTTCACTGGCGCCATCCTAAGGATCACGGGAGCGTTCCGCTCCTATCTCTCATTTGCATCATCAGAGTTTCAAGGAATCACCCAGTTTAGCGACGTGGAATTCCTGGGAGACGTCGAGTTCACTGGAGCGCACTTCAAGGATTCGGCAATCTTTGACAGTGTCAAATTTCACGAAGGCGCCTCCTTTGACGAAGTGGACTTCTCAGACTGGGCTAACTTCGAGGACGCAATTTTCACCAAGGACGCCTTCTTTCAGAATTCGCGCTTCAAGAAAGCAACCTTCGATGGAGTTCAGTTTCTAGACTGGGCCCTCTTCGAGGGGGCTACATTTGGCATAGAGACCACCTTCAATAGGGCAACTTTCGAGAATTCCGCCAACTTCACGAATGTCACCTTCGAGGGTTTCGCCCAGTTCATTGAATCAAGATTTCTTGGGGCCGCCGACTTCCATAGCGTCACAGTCGGATCTGGCGGCGCATTCTTCACTAAGGCACTTTTCGCGGAGATGTCGAGATTCGGCCCTATACATTGCGAACAAGTTCTGGACCTAGCGCACGCACATTTCGAGCATCCAGTCCTACTCGACGTGGATGCAGGGAAAGCATCCCTAAAGCACACCGTATTCGCTTCGCACGCCTCAGTTCAGGTGGCACGGGCCGACGTAGACCTGACACATGCAGTTCTCAACCAGCCAGTCGACATCATTGGTGCACCCTTCACCCTCAACTTCGAAACTGGAGCCGTTCAGTCGGTTGCTTCTCTGACCTCACTTAGAGGTGTCGACTGCGCAATGTTGACAGTAGCGAACCTTTCGCTTACGAACTGCACTTTCAGTGGATCAATCCATCTAGACCAACTCCGTCTCGAAGGCCGCTGGTATTTCAATCGGAGCCCTCGTGGCTTTTCCATGACGCCCCCGTTTCGTCACACGAGTCGCCAAGTTATCGAAGAAGAGCGCCGTCGGCGTGCCCTGTCGGGCAGAGGCTCATCCCATCGCATCTGGGGCAATAGACCAATCGATAGAGTCACTCCTCGGTATGATGCGTTGGCGATAATCTATCGACAATTGCGGAAATCGCGCGAGGACGCAAAGGATGAGCCCGGCGCCGCAGATTTCTATTACGGGGAGATGGAGATGAGGCGCCTCAGTCGCAAATGGATTACGTCTGAGCGTTGGCTGCTGCAACTGTATTGGCTACTATCGGGTTACGGGTTGCGCGCGTCGCGCGCGCTAGGATGGCTTACCCTAGCGATGCTGACCACCATTTTACTCATGATGGCATTTGGGTTGCCCCAGGAGTCATCGAAACAGGAGGCAGTAGGAATAGTCCCGCCGAACGGGGGGAAGGTCACTTTCGAGATAGGCAACGCAGATCCGAAGAACCCTAGCGACGAACGGTTTTCTTCCATACGGTTCGAGAAATCGCTAAAGGCCACCCTCAATTCGGTAGTCTTCCGCTCCAGCGGCCAGGATCTCACAACCTCTGGCGACTATATTGAAATGGCCTCCCGCTTTTCCGAACCGGTGCTCCTCGGCCTCGCTGCACTTGCCGTTCGTGGGCGGGTAAAGCGATGACGGAAGGTCCTGGAGCTGACCACCTGGACAAAAACGAGGCCTCGACGTCATGTCCCTCGCACTGGCTCTACTGAAAGCCGCCCGAGGCGCTGCCTGAAGTGAGGGACCCGGACAGTTCGTCCGGGTCCGTCGCTCTCGCGACATGCACTCTGTGAGGGCTGGCGCCAAGCAACGGCGTCAGCTACCGGCTCCGGCACTGGCTCTGTACCGTGAAATCAGCCCCCACCACCAGCAGGAGGCAGCACGCAATGCGTGGTCTCGGAGATCACCTCAGCATCGGCGAGCGGATCGCGTTCTACCGCAAGCGCCGCGGCTACACGCAAGAGGTTCTGGCCGGACTGGTCGGCCGTAGCACTGACTGGCTGGCGAAGATCGAGACCGGTCGTAGGAAGCCACCCCGGATCGACATGCTCGCGGAGTTGTCGCGCCTCCTGCGCGTACCCCTCGGGGACCTACTCGGTCAGACCGTGCTCATGGAGGACGAGAGGCAGCAGGACGACGTTCCCGCCGTGCGCGACGCGCTCATGAGCCCGCGCCGGCTGTCGCGCTTGCTCTTCGGCCCCGAGACCGAGGTACAGCTCCCGACGCCGGCCCCCGTCGCCGTTCGCGTGGAGCGGGCATGGAACGACTACCAGGGAGGACGGCTCGGCAGCGTCATCGCGGCCCTTCCGGCGCTTCTACAGACCGCTCAAGAGCTGGAGGAGCGAGCGGCGCGCCGCGGAGACGACCGTAGCGACTGCTGGGCCGTGTCGGCTCGCACACACCACCTCGCAGCGACGACGCTCGCAAAGATCGGCGAGTCGGACATCTCATGGCTTGCTGCCGAACGCACGATGCGGGCCGCTGACGAGTCGGATGACCCCCTCGTACTGGCATCGGCCGCGCGTTCCGGCACTCATGCCCTACTGGCAAACGGCCGATACGACGACGCGCTTGAGCTAGGCAACACGGCCGCCGCATGGCTGTCGTCGCAGGTCACCGAGAACGACCCGGCAGCACTGAGCCTGCTGGGAATGATCCACTTGCGCGCCGCTGTAGCGGCTGCTCGTCACCAGGACCGCCCCACCGCGACGGGCCTGCTGAACCGAGCCGAGGAACTTGCGGACGATCTCGGCTCGGATGAGAACTACTGGCAGACCGGCTTTGGGCCCACGAACGTGCTGCTGCACCGTCTGTCCGTTGAGCTGGACCTCGACAACGTGTCGTACGTGGTGGAACACGGGCGGATCAACGTCGACCACATGCCGCAGGAACGAAGCGTCTCGCACCGAATCGACTATGCACGGGCCCTGTCGCTCGCCGGGCAAGGGGATGAGGCGTTCACGGAGCTACGAACGGCTGAGCGCACGTCGCCACAGCTCGTACGCAACAATCCCAGGGTGCGCGAGACGCTGCGTGACCTGATCAAACAGTCACCGGTCACCGGTGGCTCGCGTTCATCCGATGTGTTCGTAATGGCTCAGCGGTGCAGGGCGGTGCAGTGAGTTCAGGCAGGCGTGGAGTGCTCGGGGTCGTCGGGTCTGCGGCCGGAGGCGTTGAGGCACTGCGCACTGGTCTCGTAGAACCCGCGATGGATCGCGGATGGCAGGTGGCTGTCACGCTCACGCCGACCGCGGGGCAGTGGCTCCGGCTAAGCGGCGAGGCCGAGCGGCTGGAGAAACTGACGGGCCTGCCCGTCCGCGATGAGCCGCGGTTGCCCGGCGAGGCCCGACCGCACCCGCCGGTTGACTGCTACGTCGTCGCCCCCGCGTCGGCCAACATGGTCGCCAAGCTCGCGACCGGCCTGATGGACAACCAGGCTCTGACGCAGGTGGGCGAGGCCATCGGCACCCTCGGTCTGCCGGTCGTCGTCTTCCCTCGGGTGAACGCGGCGCACGCTCGCCATCCAGCATGGCAGCGCCACATCGACACTCTCCAGGCGGCAGGCGTGCACCTCGTCTACGGCCCGGAGGTATGGCCGCTGTACGAGCCTCGGGAAGCGCCGGCAGGGCGCGCACTTCCGTGGTCAGCGATACTCGACACGGTGGACGCGGCAACCCGATGACGAATCGTCAACCCGCCTGACCTGTAAGGAAAGAGGACCCGGACAGTCTGTCCGGGTCCTCTGCCGTTCCAGGCCACATCCTCATTGGCATGTCAGGGATCAATGAGCAAAGCGGCGAGCTGGAAGACATGACTCCTGCTGAACTCGCTTTGATCAAAGCGAGTTTGAGCGAGGCGCGCGTCAAGGTCGAAGAACTACTGAGGCGCGCGGACGAACTCACGGCGACGGTGGAGTCTCGCTACCCACAAGCCGCTCAAGGCGATCAAGCCGCTCGCCGAGTAGGTGCAGGGCGTCATGAATCGTGCTGAGCTCGGCGGCGAGAGCGGTGAACGCCGGGCTACTGCCCGGCTCGGTGCCGAGGGGCACAGAAGGATCGCGGACGAACGTCCCGCGACCCTGCTGAGTGAGAACCAGCCCCTCGTCACGGAGCTGCCCGAAAGCGCTCTGAACAGTCATGAGCTGCACGCCAAGTTCCTTGGCGAGCTTGCGAGCGGCTGGGAGCTGATCGCCGGGCTCGTACTCGCGATCGGGGCCCGTGATCTTCTCGCGGAACTCCGCCGCGATCTCCTTGGCCGTAGGCGTCTGCTTGGGCGCTTCGGGGCTCTGGTCCATGGCATCGAGAGTAACCGGACCTAGGTCAATCTCTGATCCCTTCGCCAAACCCTATTGACAGCCAGATTGACATAGGTCAATCTGATCTCGCGACGGAACGAGGAT
This sequence comes from Streptomyces sp. NPDC001530, assembly GCF_042894545.1. Classification (NCBI taxonomy): domain Bacteria; kingdom Bacillati; phylum Actinomycetota; class Actinomycetes; order Kitasatosporales; family Streptomycetaceae; genus Streptomyces; species Streptomyces sp. NPDC001530. Next base: position 221,898 of record NZ_JBIAVS010000013.1, on the reverse strand, counting down.
CCCGGAAGGGTGACATCGCCCGCATTCGTAAGCGCTTGACCTGCACCAACGCCCGGAGGAAAGCCCCGGAGGGGTGAGTACGAAGGCAGCGCCCGTTGGTTGACAACTGAACAGGTGTCCCCGGAGCCATGACGCGTCGGCGCCTCCGAGCAAGAGATCTGCGGAGGGGTGCCACACAGGCGGCGTCCTCTGGTCACCCGGGATCAGGCAACACGACAAGCCGTCGGCCCTGCCTGTGCGACTCGCACGCACCTTTTCCCATGCCGCCCTCACGGGACGGACACGTGATCCATGCGCACAGGTGAGACAAGGGCGAAGATCGCGGGCCCCGTCTGCCCGACCTGCAAAGACGGACTCCGCGGCCACTAGCCGCGCCTTTCACGACCTCGCCGCAGCACCCCATTGCGGGGTGGCTGCGGCCGGCTGCCTCTCCCGCCCGTACCCCAACCCGCGCTCGCGGCAGGGGCGACGGGCGGGAGCGCGGGGAGCCGCACAGGCCGCTCCACGGCGAGCGGCCCCCGGGGTGCCACCCGGGGACCGCGATTTGGGCCGTTTCCCTATGAGAGGACACCACGACCCATGAAGCACATCGGTGCTGTTCAGGCGGTTGTTACCGCCGACGACTCCGACCGCGAACCGACCACCGCTGAACTGGACGCGATCGAGCGAGAGCTCCCGCTGGTCCTGGCGGAAGTCGACCTGCTCGACGCACAGATCACGACCCTTGACCGCGTCCCGAGCGAGGTGGACGCGCGCCGTCTGCGGCGGGCCCGCAACCGGGTGCTGGCTGCCCGACGGCACCTCGCCAACAGCACGGCCGTGATGCTGCCGGGGGGTGCCGCGTGATGACGACGGCCCCGGCCCCCGAGATCCTGAACGACCACACCGGCACACCGCGCCCGTTCCTCGACATGCCGCTGACTCACGAGCAGGCCCGGTTGGGCATGGCCTTTCACGAGGCCGGGCACGCCGTGCTGTCCATGGCCTACGGCATGCACGTGATCACCAGCGAGGTCATCGCGTGGAACACCGAGAACGGCGGCTGGCGGCTGACCGGCAACACCGCCCACCAGGCACAGAACACCCCGCCGTGGCAGTTCGCGGCACAGGCCGCGGCCGGAGAACTCGCCCACATCAACTACCTGATGATCTACGGTCTGTGGACGCCGGAGCGTGCTGCTGCCTGCGCCTCGCCGCACGACCGCGACCAGGCCATCGACATCCTCGGGCAGTTCGGGTTCCGGCTTGGCCGCAACTACGTCCCCGAGGACGGCAAGTCCTGGGGCATGGTGCGCGGGATGGCTCGCCGCAAGGTGGCCCACCTGTGGCACGAGATCCGCACCGTGGCACTCGCCATGGACGAGAACACCGTGCTGACCGGCAATGAGATCGCCGCCCTGACCGGCCTGGCCAACCCTGCATTCCAGGTAGGTGCAGCATGAGCACCGAGCGGCCGGCCGTCCCGCCGCTGGCCTTCCCGGAAGGGAGCAGCGGCACGACCGGCACCCCCCGTTGCCCCGCCGCTCACCACGACGACCCGACCCCGTGCGACGGCCCGGCCGTCGTGACCGTGCTGGACGCCCACAACGCCGGGGCGAACGGCTGCGAGCACCATGCAGCCCGGCTCCTGGCCTCGCTGGAGCGCGGCAGGGTCTACGCCCTGCCCGGTGCCCCGGCGGGCGCCGCGATCCGCGTGTTCACGGCCGCCGACGCCATCCGCCCGTTCTGCTGGTACGACGGCCCGCGCATCGACCCGTCGCAGCTCAGCCGCGCCGAGAACCGCCGCAAGGGGGTGGTGCAATGACCACCACCGAGACGACGGAGACGGCCGCCCATCCGGCCGTGCCGCCGCTGACCAAGCCGGAGGTGGGCCTTGCCGGAGTCGGCGCGCTCGCTGCCGCCGCGGTCGGCGCCCTGGGGCTGTACTCATCCTTCGACGCGGTGTCCTTGGCCGCGGCCCGATGGGGCTTCAGCAACCCTCACACCCTGCCCATCTCGATCGACATCGCCATCCCCGTGTTCACCCTGGCCAACCTGCTGCTGATCCGTCTGGACATGGCGTTGGCGTGGGTGCGGTTCGTGCCCTGGGTGCTCACGCTGGTCACGTGCTGGCTGAACATCGCGGCCGGACACTCCCTGTCCGCGAAGGTGGCGCACGGGACGATGCCGCTGCTGTGGGTGGTGTTCTCCGAGATCGGCGCGCACATCTACGCCGTGCGGATCGGCGCCGTCACCGGCCGCCGCATGGACAAGATCCGCTGGTCCCGCTGGCTGCTCGCCCCGCTGTCCACGTTCGCGCTGTGGCGCCGGATGACGCTGTGGGAGGTCACCTCCTACACGGATGCGCTCGCCTGTGAGCGGGAACGGCTGTTGGTCCGTGCGGATCTGCATGAGCGGTTCGGCTGGAAGTGGCGGTGGAAGACCCCGCGGCGCGAGCGCGTCATGCTGCGCATGGGCGACCTCGCCCCCGCTGGCACCGACGTGCCGGTCGCCCCGGAGCCGACACAGGCCCCGGAGGAGCCGACGCGCGCGGCGCCCAAGCCGCCGCGCAAGCGGCAGGCCAAGGGCAAGGCCACCGCGCCGCAGCGCACCCCTGCTGAACTGCTCGCCGAGGCGCGCACGGCCACGGCCGACTGGACGGACGCTGCGATCAACGCCGAGGCGCTGCGCAAGGCCCTGCACTGCGGTGCCCGTCCCGCCCGTCAGGTTCGTGACGCCCTGCTCGCCGAGCGGGCAGACGGTCGCGCGCTGCACCCCATCAACGCCGGTGAGGAGGTGGCGGCGTGAACACCCTGGCCACGGTTCTGCTGTCCGCGCTGCCCCTCGCCGGGGGCTGGTCAGCCCATGTGTGGTGGCTGCGAGGCAGCCTGAACACCGCCCGGCGTGACCCGCTGACCGGATTACTCACCCGCGACGGCTTCACCCGCCGCGCAACGTCCCTGCTCAGGGACCCCCGCGCGGTCGTGGTGCTGGCCGATGTCGACAAGTTCAAGCACATCAACGACACCCACGGGCATGCGGCCGGGGACGCCCTGTTGAAGGCGACCGCGGACCGCCTCGCCCACCACGTCGGCCCGTCCGGGGTCGCCGGACGGCTCGGGGGCGATGAGTTCGCCGCCGTCCTCATCGACGACCACGGCACCGCCGCCGATCTGCTCGCCGTGCTGCACGGCGTGTTCGCCCGGCCGGTCGACGGCCAGGACCCGGCCGTCCGCACCACGGTCTCGCTCGGCTGGGTGCGTGGCGCGGACTTCCCCGCCGATGACCTCTCCGGGCTGCTGCGGCGGGCGGATGAGGCCATGTACGCGGCGAAGCAGGCCCGCGCCGGGATGCGGCGGGCCGGACTGGGACGGCTGTTCGCCACCCTCGCTGGACGGCGGGCCGGCCGCACCGGCGCCCGCACAGACACTCCCGTGGTGGGGGTGGCGGCATGACGTCGCAGCCCCTCGCGGCGCTCGGCACGTGGCGGCCGGTGATGGAGGCGGCGGGCTTCCGCTGCCAGTGCGCGGGCGAGTGCGGCAATGCGCACGCCAAGAGTGAGGGTCGCTGCCCGCGTGAGCACGACGGATACACCAGCAAGCACGGCCACCGCGTCCGGCTGATGGCCGCGCCCGCCGATGTGCTCACCCCGCCCGTCAAGGCCGCCGCGCTGCCGGTGGACCAGCTGCGGGCCTGGTGCCCGGAGTGCCACACCGCCGCGGCCCGGCGCGCCCGCAGCACGAAACCGGCCGACGAGGCGCCGTGCCTGTTCGAGCTGTGAACCCACCTGCGTTGAAAGGGAGATCAGGCATGAGCCTGACGTTCACCGACCTGTTCTGCGGCGCGGGCGGGTCCTCCACCGGCCTGGTGGCCGCCGGGCTGGAACTGCGGCTCGCGGCCAACCACTGGACGCGCGCCGTGGAGACGCACGCCGCCAACCACCGCGAGGCGGACCACCTGTGCGCCGACATCAACAACTACGACATGCGGCGCCTGCCCAGGACCGACATCCTGTGGGCCTCGCCCATCTGCACCGAGCTCTCCCCGGCCGGCGGACGGCGGCGCACGCACGGCCAACTCGCCTTCGACCTGGAGGAGTACGGCCGCGTCGAGGACGCCGGGTGGGAGCGCACCAGGGCGACCGCCTACGACGTGATCCGCGCGACCGAGGTCCACCGCTACAAGGCGGTGTTGTGTGAGAACGTGCTGGAGTTCGCCGTCGACTGGGAGCTGTTCGACTGGTGGCGCAAGGGCATGGAAATGCTCGGCTACCGCTCCCAGATCGTCTCCGTGTCCTCCGCCCATGTCGGCGGCGCGGACAACGCGCCCGCGCCGCAGTGGCGGGACCGCATCTACGTCGTGTTCACCCGCACCGACATCCCCCTGCCGGACCTGGCCCCGTCCCCGCCCGCCTGGTGCTCCCAGTGCGGTAAGGACGTCCACGCCGTGCAGTCGTGGCGCAACGGGCGCCGGGTGGGCAAGTACAAGCAGCAGTACGACTACCGCTGCCCCAACGCCGCCTGCCACCACGCCATCGTGGAGCCCTACGTGCGCCCGGCCGCGTCCATCATCGACTGGACCAACCTCGGGGTGCGCATCGGCGACCGCCCAGCACACGGGCTGCGCCCGCTCGCAGCGAACACGGTCAAGCGCATCCGCGCCGGGCTGAGCCTGCTCGGCACGGAGCGGATGGTGCTCACGGTCAACCACGGCGGCCACGACGGCCGCGCCGTGCCCGCCGACACCGCCCCGCTCGCCGCCCGCACGGTGAAGATCGGGGATGCGGTCCTGGTGCCTGCGGGCGGGACGTGGAACACGGAGCCGACCCACGTGGGTGAGCCGATGCGCACCCGGCTGGCCAACCCCAAGGGGTTCGAAGCCCTGCTGACGCCGCCGCAGGCCGATGACTCGTTCATCGTCACCCTGCGCCGCAACGCCACCGCCCGGACGGTCGGCGAGCCGGTCGACACCGTCACCGCGAAGGGGCGGCATCACTGGCTGGTCATCCCCTACCGCAACTCGGCCAGCAAGTCGGCCAGCGAGCCGCTGCACACGCTCGGCACGAAGGACTCGGCCGCCCTGCTCGGTCCCGCACCGGAGTTGGAGGACTGCCGTTACAGGATGGTGCAGCCGCGCGAACAGCTGCTCGCTCAGCGGTTCCCGGCGGACTACATCGTCCACGGCAACAAGGGCGAGCAGACCATGCAGGCCGGAAACGCTGTGTCCTGCAACGTCGCCCAGTGGATCGGCGAACGCGTCACCGATGCCCTCAACCGCACCGCCGCGCACGCCGCTTGATCACCAAAGGGGTAGAAAACCTACCCCTCGACGAGGGGGTAGGACCCCTCCCCCTTACCGCCCGGTAGGGCGCCCACCATCACTACACGGGCCCGGCCGCCCACCTCCTACAGCGTCGGCCGGGCCCGCGATCCCTCACACCCAAAAGTGGAAGGACCCTCAGTGAAGCACCCCGACGACGACAACGAACTCTTCAACCGGCTGGAGGCCGAGATGGCCGCCGACACCGACTCCGGGGCGGACGTGCTCGACCTCGACAAGGCCCGATCCGCCCGGACCGAGTCGGCCGACCCGACCACCCGACCCGACGCCGACGCGTCGGCCGACTCCCGCCCCGGCGAGTCGGATAGCGAGTCGGACGACCCAACCACGCGCGTCATGGTCGACCAGTCGGCGACCGCCGCGAGCGGTCCGGGCTACCTCGGTCGGCTCGCCGCAGCCAAGCGGCGTGACGTGCTCCCCCTGTGGCTGCGCTCGGTCGCGGAACTCAAGACCGCGTCCGCATGGGTGGCCCGGCACTACACGCATACCGCCGCCTACCACGCCCTGCGCTCCCCCTGGTACGCCGCCCGCCTGACCATGCAGGCGCCGACCGGACTGGCCCGATTCGTGGGCGGCACCATGCGGTGGGTCGCCGACCGCGAGGGCGAGCCGGTGCGACTCGCCGCCGTGCGCCGCGAGGACGCCGCCGAGTATCTGAAGCTGTCGCGGCAGCGCGACGGCCGCGTCCGGCTCCGCACCCTGGTAGCGGTGCTCGGGATGTTCATCGGCCTCGGTCTGGCGCTCGCCCTGTACGTGCTGGCACCCGACTGGCTGCAAGCCCTCTCGGTCGGCGCCCTGGTGCTCGCGCTCGGGGCCGCCGGGCGCAAGGCTGATGATCCGGTTATCCACAGGGCTGTGGACGTTCCGAAGGCGTCCAAGCTCACGTCGGACATCGTGCTGCGGGCGCTCGGTGCGATCGGCATTCCCGCGATCAACCAGGCGCAGGCCAAGGGGCGGGACGGGTTCGAGTTCACCGCCCCGATCACCCGCGACGGCCCCGGCTGGCGTGCGGAGGGCAACCTCCCCTTCGGTGTGACCGTCACCGACGTGATCGAGAAGCGGGAACGCCTCGCGTCCGGCCTGCGCCGGCCGCTGGGCTGCGTGTGGCCGGAGGCGGAGTCGGAGGAACACCCCGGTCACCTGGTGCTGTGGGTCGGTGACCAGACCCTCAAGTCCGCCCCGAAGCCCGCATGGCCGCTGCTCAAGTCCGGCACGGTCGACCTGTTCAAGCCGGTCACCTACGGCACTGACCAGCGCGGACGCTGGGTCGAGGTCACGCTCATGTTCATCGCCGGAATCATCGGCGCCATTCCCCGCATGGGCAAGACCTTCCTCCTTCGGCTGCTCCTGCTCATCGCCGCCCTCGATCCGCGTGCTGAGCTGCACACCTACGACATGAAGGGCACCGGCGACCTCGATCCGGTCGGCGAGGCCGTCTCCCACCGGCACGGCGTAGGCGAGGAAGACGAGACGATCCAGTACGCGCTTCACGACTTCCGCGCCCTGCGCGAGGAACTGCGGCGCCGCACCAAAGTGATCCGCTCGCTGCCCCGGGACATCTGCCCCGAGTCCAAGGTGACCAGCGCTCTTGCCGACAAGCGCTCGCTGGGCCTGCACCCCATCATCATCGGGGTGGACGAGTGCCAGGTGCTGTTCGAGCACGCTGAGCACGGCAAGGAGTTCGAGGAAATCGCCACCGACCTGGTCAAGCGTGGTCCCGCGACCGGGATCGTGCTGCTGCTGGCCACCCAGCGGCCCGACGCCAAGTCCCTGCCCACCGGCATCAGTGCGAACGCCAGCACGCGTTTCTGCCTGAAGGTGATGGGCCAGACCGAGAACGACATGGTCCTCGGCACGTCCTCCTACAAGCGCGGGGTGCGCGCCACGATGTTCGCGTGGGGTGACAAGGGCCTGCACTACTTCGTCGGTGAGGGCTCCGACGCCCGGATCGTCTCCAGCGCGTTCCTGGACGCGCCCCTCGCCGAGCGCGTCGCCGTCCGCGCCCGCACGGTGCGGGAGAAGGCCGGGCGGCTGTCCGGCTACGCCCTCGGGGAGGCACCCGAGCAGGTCACCGGCCCGTCCTACGACCTGCTCGCCGATGTCGCGGCGGTCGTGCCGGAGAAGGAAGAGCGGGTGTGGAACGAGCGGATCGCCGCCCGCCTCGCCGAACTGCGGCCGGACGTCTACGGCGGGTGGAAGGGCGAGAACGTCACCTCCGCCCTCAAGCCGCACGGCATCAAGACCCGCGACGTGGCTGGGACGACCGACGACGGCACCCGCACCACCCGGCGCGGCATCGTCCGCGCCGACATCCTCAAGGAGATTGCGGAGCGTAACGAAAAGCCGGGCGCCGCATAGACCCGGAACGGTGCTACCGGTAGCAACCACACCTGCTACCGGTAGCACCCCCGCTAGCACCCCATATCCACTCCCACCTGTGATCTAGCGGATAGCACCCCACCTGCGGAAACCCCTGGAAACCGCCTGGGAGGGCCCCTCATGACCCCCATCCTCGCTGCTATCGCCTGCCTGATAGCCGTCACTCTCGGTTACGGCGGGCTGTGTGCGGCCTCACCGTTCGGCAACTGCCGCGCCTGCCGTGGCATGGGCCACGCGCTCAAGACCGACCGCAAAGGACGCCTCAAGCGCGGCAAGGACTGCCGCCGCTGCAAGGCCACCGGCAAGCGCATCCGCATCGGCCGCTGGCTCTACAACCGCTGGGCCCGCATCTACCGCGCCGGCACCGCCGACTGACCCCGGAGAACAGCCATGACACACAACCCCGAGCACCGTCAGCCGCCCGTCATCATCTGCCGCGACGAAACGGCCGACTTCCTCCCCACCGACGTCCAGGACCGGTTCCGCGCGGCGCCGCTCACCGTCGCCGACCTCCAGCGCCTGGCCGCCGACGTGGACGCCCGGTTCACCAACCCCACCGGTCCGGAGGGCTGCTGATGGTCCTGAACATCTCCGCCGTGCTGCTGTTCGGCGCCGCGTCCGCCCTCGCCGTCAAGACCAAGTCCGCCGGGGGCGGCGCCGCCCTGGTGCTGTTCCTGTTCGGATTCTTCGTCGCCGGGACCGGCGCGTACGAGCCCATCCACAACCTCGTGCAGGCGTCCGCCGACGCCCTGTCCGCCCTCGGCAACTGACGGGAGACATCGTCATGAATGAACCCATCGTCGCCCGGCACTGGCTGGTTGCCGCCGCACCGAAGGCGGCGCCCGCCATCGCCACCACGACCGTGCTCGCCCTCGCGAGGATCTGGAACGCCAACGGCGCCGAACACTCCGTCGGCAACGCCGTGCTGATGGCCGTCCTGTCCACCGGGGCCGCCGCAGCGGGAGCGTGCGCGAGCGTCGGCCACGCCGGAGACAGCACGATCGCCGGGACCGCGTTCGCCGCCTCCGGAGGGCTCGCCCTGGCCGGGGTGGCCGGATACGCCGACGGGATGTCCCTACCGCTGCTGCTGTGGACGCTCGCCACGGCCGGCGCCTACGGGCTCGCCGCGCGGTACTGGCGCGCCGACCGCCGCGAACGCGTCGCCCACGAGCGGCACGTGAGCGAGCGGTGCGAGGAACACGCCCACATCGAACGCGTCGAGACCCTCCGCGCCACGACACAGATCGAGGTGGCCCGCACCGGCGCCGCCTACGCCGAACAGCTCGCACATGCACTCATCACCCGCGCCGCGCTGCCCGGCTTCGACCCCACCGCCCTGGAGCGCGCGGGCCTGCCCGAACTCCCCACGAACGAGAGGAAGTCTGCATGAGCGCCGTTCTGTGGCCCGTCACGGCCAGCATCGCTGCCGTCCTGAACGCCGCCAACGGCAGCGGCGAGCACGAGATGGCCATGCGGCTGTTGAAGGTGACCGAGGAAGCGGGCGAGACCGCCGCCGCGTACATCGGCATGACCGGCCAGAACCCCCGCAAGGGCACCACCCACACCCCGGCGGATGTGGCCGACGAACTGTGCGACGTCATCATCGCCGCCGCCGTCGCCCTGCACGCCTTCACCACCGTTCCGCCCGCCGTCCTGGACGCCAAGCTGCACGCCGCCGCCCGGCGCCTCGACCACACCCCGGAGCGCGCCGTATGAGGCTCGGCACCCTGCCCCGGCTGCGCATCCAGCGCACCCACTGGCCCCGGCCCGCGCTGGTCCTCACGGACACGCCCCGGCCCAACTGCCCGCAGTGCGACGGCGACGGCGGCACCGGACGCGACTACGGCGACCCGGAGACCGGCGAGTACGCGGGCACCGACTGGGAGCCCTGCACGTGCTGGGACGAGACCCGCCGATGGGTCCTGCTGCCGCTGCCCCGATGGCACCGGCGCACGCCGCCCGGCTACAGCAACGAACCCCCGTTCTGACCCGAGAAGAGGACCCGTGTTCGAGATCCGCGTCATCTGTGACGCCGCCGACACCGACCCCGTGGTCGCCGCGCTGGATCGCACCTTCACCACCGGCACCGCGACCGTCTACCCCACCCGCGACCACAAACGGCACCGCCTCTACATCCGCGCCGACCACAAGCCCACCGACGGCGCCACCGCAGAGGAGTGGCCCACCGCCGACGAGGCGTACGCCAACGCCCCCGACCCGCGCGAAGAGTTCGACTGGCTGCTGGCTCAGGCCCACGTCGGCAAGCGCAACCGTGAATGGTGGCTGCGCCGCGCCGCGGTCGTCGACCGCAAGACCGCCCACCTCCCACCCGGCCACCGCCTCAGCGACGAACACGCCCTGGAACTGGCCCACTTCCTCATCGAGCTGGACGGCGCGGACGCTCCCGACGACCCGCGCGCCTACGTCCGCCAGCAGTACGCCGCCTTCACCCACACCCCCGAGAGCGAGTGATCCTCATGGCCGTAGGCGAGACCCCTCTCACCGTCGTTGGCAACCTCACCGACGACCCCGAACTCCGCTTCACCCCCTCCGGGGCCGCGCTGGCGAAGTTCTCCGTCGCCTCCACTCCCCGCACCTACGACAAGGCCTCCGGGCAGTGGCAGGACGGCACCGCCATGTTCCTGCGCTGCACCGCATGGCGTGACCTGGCCGAGCACATCGCCGAAAGCCTGACCAAGGGCATGCGCGTGGTCGTCACCGGCCGTCTGCGCCAGCACAACTGGCAGAACGAGCAGGGCGAGAACCGTTCCATGCTCGGCCTGGAAGTCGACGACATCGGCCCCTCGCTCCAGTTCGCCACCGCCACGGTTGAACGCGCCGGTCGCAAGCCCGCCGCGTCCGCCCCCGGCAACGATCCGTGGAAGACCGCCGCGCCCGCCTCCGGCGGACGGGGCACCCCCGCCCCGGCGTCCGGCTCGGGCGAGGAACCGCCCTTCTAGATACGCCAAGGGCGGCCCCCACCTCACGCCAATGACAGCGGGGCCGCCCTTGCCTCCGGTCCTGAACAGACCTGTTGGAGGTCCCCAGCATGACCCAACCCACCCACCTGCGGCGAGTAGCCTGCGCCCTCGCCGCCGCCCGCGTGCCCGTGCTGCCGCTGCGGGACGGGAAGGTGCCTGTCGGCAACTGCCCCGCCTGCGCGCACAACGCCTGCGGCGGGCGCCCGAACATGAAGACCGCGGGCCCCTGCACCTGCCACGCTCCCTGCCACGCATGGGCCGCCGCCACCACCGACCCGGCCGTCATCACCTCACCCGCGTGGGCGCCGGCATGGCGTGAGGCCGTGGCCGTCGCCTACCACCCCGGCGGCGCCGGACTCACCGTCGTCGACCTCGACAACGAGGCCGCCATCGCGTGGGCCCGCACGAGCCTTCCGGCGACCCGGACCGTGCCGACCACGCGCGGCCAGCACTGGATCTACCAGGGCGCCATGCCGTCCGCGAACGCCGTCCGGGCGGGCGTGGACATCAAGTCCCTCAGCCAGTACGCGCGTTGGCTCGGACACGGCACCGGACGCATGACGGTTCTGCCGCCTGCCGTCCGCGCCCTGGTGGTGAAGGAAGATGCCACCCCCGCCCGGCGCGGGGTGGCGTCTTCCTCCCCGGCGCGCGCCAGGTGGGACCGCACGGTGGCCACCGGGTGCCGCCACACCGAGCGCTACGTGCGCACCGGCCTCGAACGCGGCCTCGCCCTGATCAAGTCCCACACCGAATCCGGCGCCGGATCACAGGCGTTCGGCGTGGCCCGCTTCCTCGCCGCACAACACACCGCCTGCCCCGGACCCTGCGGCCTCGACGCCATCGGCGAGGAAATCGTGGCCGCCGCCGTCCTGGTGGACGTTCCCGAGCCCTACGCCCGCCGGGCGGTCGCCAACGGCTTCCAGACGGCCGTGGAGCGCGCGGCATGAACAAAGCACCACAGAACACCATGAACAACCGTCACGGCGCCGTACAGGGCGCGCCACGGCCGCGCGTAGGCGCCTCAAAGGGCGCCGCCCGCAAGGGCGTCCACATTGTCCTGGGAGGGAGGACCGCAGCGTGACCGACACCCCCACCACCGACGCCCCCACGACCGAGGAACTGCCCCCGCCGTCCAACCCCCTCGCTGTCGCCCGCCGCCTGTTGCCGGACTGGCAGACCGAGGACGGACAGCTTGTGTACCACCGCTGGCGCGCGTCCTGGATGCGCTGGAGCGGAACCCACTGGCGCGAGATCGACGAAGCACAGGTACGCAAAGCCATGTACGAGCGACTTGAGTACGCCGTCTACCTGGTGCCCGCCAAGGACGACACCACCGAACAGCGCGACTGGGCACCCACGAAGCAGAAGATCAGCAACCTGCTCGATGCGCTCGGCTCCATCACTCTCCTGCCCTCCGAGGTGGACGCACCCGCGTGGCTGGACAGCGGCGGCGCGGACACCACCTGGTGGGGGCCGATCGTGGCCTGTGCGAACGGGTTGCTGCGCATCCGCGACCGAGAACTATTGCCGCACACCCCCGGGTTCTTCAACCACGTCTCCGTCCCGTTCGACTACGACCCGAACGCCACCGCGCCGGAGTGGGAAGCGTTTTTGGCGAAGATCTGGCCCCACGCCCCCGATGCCATCACTGCGCTTCAGGAGTGGTTCGGCTACATCCTGTCCGGCCGCACCGACCAGCAAAAGATCCTGCTCATGGTCGGCCCGTCGCGCTCCGGCAAGGGAACCATCGCCCGCGTGATGAAGGAGCTGGTCGGCAAGAACAACCTCGCCGGCCCCACCCTCGCCGGGCTCGGCACCAACTTCGGTCTTGCCACCCTGATCGGCAAGCCGCTCGCGGTCATCTCCGACGCCCGGCTGTCCGGCAACGACAGCAGCCAGGTCGTCGAACGGCTGCTGACCATCTCCGGCGAGGACACCATCGACATCGACCGCAAATACCGCGAGCAGTGGACCGGCAAGCTGCCCACCCGGCTGATGATGCTGTCCAACGAACTGCCGCACTTCGGCGACTCATCCGGCGTCATCGCCCGCCGGTTCATCGTCCTCAACCTGACCGTCTCGTGGCTCGGCAAGGAAGACGCCACCCTTCTGGACCGGCTCGTTGCCGAAATGCCCGGCATCCTCAACTGGGCTCTGGACGGGCTCGCTCGTCTCCAGCAAACGGACCGGATCGCCGAGCCGGCCGCCAGCCGCGAGGCCATCACCACCATGCAGGACACCGCATCCCCCACGTCCGCGTTCATCCGCGAGCGCTGCACCACCGGGCCCGCCTGCACGATCCCCGTGGACAGCCTGTGGGCCGTCTGGCGCGAGTGGGCCGAGGACAACGGCGTCCGCCCCGGCACCAAGCAGGTCTTCGGTCGCAACCTGCTCTCCGTCGTCCCCCGGCTCAACCGCACCCGACCCCGTGACGCCCACGGCCGACAGGTGGCGACCTACAACGGGATCACCCTCAACCAAGTCCCACCCACATTTGCCTGAGTCGCGACTCATCGCGACTCAGGCCCCTTCAGAGCCGCTTTGAGTCGCGATGAGTCACGACTCAGAGCAATGTCACTCCAACTTGTGGAGGACGCAGTGAGCGCGATCGCTCCCACACACGACGGCCCCCGCGCCACCCTCCGGGGTGGCCTCCCGGACCGGTACCTCACCCCCGACGACATCGCCGAGATGTTCGAGGTGCCCCTCGAAACCGTCTACCAGTGGCGCAAGAAGCGGACCGGCCCGCCCGGATTCCGCATCGGCAAGTACCTGCGCTACGACCCCGCCGACGTACGCACCTACGTCACCCAGCGCAAGAACGCCGACCAGGCCGCCGCCTGACGCAGCCACACACCAGACCGCACAACCCCAGGGAGGGCCGCACCGCGGCCCTCCCTTCCCCATGCCCAGAAGGGACCGCCGCCGCATGGCAGGCCACATCCAAGACCGCTGGTACAAGACCGAGACCGACACCCACGGCAAGACCGTCCGCATCAAGACCGGCCGCCATGGCACCGGCATGCGGTACCGCGCCCGGTACATCGGCCCCGACGGCACCGAAAAGAGCAAGTCCTTCCCCGACCGGCAGAAGCGCCTCGCCGAGAAGTGGCTCACAGACATCGCGTCCGACATGTCACGCGGCCAGTACATCGACCCGCGCGCCGCCCGGATCACCTTCAAGACCTATGCCGAGAGGTGGCTCACCGCCCACACCGCCGATGTGTCCAGCCAGATCGTGACCGAACAGCGGCTACGTCTGCACGCCTTCCCCGTCCTCGGTACGCGCCCGCTCGACTCGTTCCGCCCCGAGCACATCCGCGAACTCACGAGCGCCCTGGAAGCGAACTCCGACGTGAGCGGGGCCTACGCGCGCAACATCTACGGTGACGTTCGAGCCGTGCTGAGCGCGGCCGTGGACGACGGCCTGTTGCCCCGGAACCCGTGCTCCGCTAAGTCCGTCCGCCCGCCGGCGGCCGAGCGGCGGCGCGTCGTGCCGTGGCTGCCCACACAGGTGCACGCCGTTCGCGCCGCACTCCCGGAGCGGTACCGGACCATGGTGGACACGGGCGCAGGGTGTGGACTCCGACAGGGTGAGATCGTGGGACTCGCTGAGGACGCGCTCGACTTCGAGGGCGGCATCCTGCGGGTGGTCCGACAGGTGAAGCTCATCCGAGGGAAAGCCGTGTTCGCCCCGCCGAAGTGCAACAAGGAGCGGGATGTACCGCTGCCGTCGTCGGTGGCTGAGGCCCTGCGTGCCCACATGGACGCCTGCAAGCCGGTTGAGATCACACTGCCGTGGCGGAAGCCGGACGGCCCGAAGGTGTCGGCCCGCCTCCTGTTCACGAACACCGCGAGCGGGGTCGTGTGGCGCAGCAACTTCAACATCCAGGAGTGGAAGCCCGCGCTTGCTGCGGCAGGCCTGATCTCGGGAGCCGGGGAGGACGGCAAGTACGAGTCCGCACGCGAGCACGGCATGCACGCGTTGCGGCACTTCTACGCGTCCATGCTCCTGGACGCCGGGGAGAGCATCAAGGCCGTCTGCCAGTACCTGGGACACTCCGACCCCGGGCTGACGCTGCGGGTATACGCCCACCTGATGCCGTCGAGTCAGGAGCGTACGAGGAATGCCGTTGACCGGGTTTTCCTGCCCGCTGAACGCAAGTCTGAGAACCTGTGAAAAAAAATCAGGAACATCCGGATTTGGTCGACGCGCGTCCCCAGGTCCCTGCCCTTGATCGCCCGGAAACCGTGAGCCGCTTGCACGGAGTTGGCAGATCATGCTCCGAGGCCGCCGGAACAGGCCCGGCGGCCTCGGAGGCTACTCGGCCACTTACCTTCAGTCGAGCTGCTTGCCGATCACTACCATGTCGAGTTGCTGGCAGCCCTGGTAAATAGTAACGTCATTGATGAGCGGTCCCAGTTGGGGGATTCTGGTGGACCCGTAGTCTGTATTCTCCCCGGCCGCGCGCCAAGCAATTAATCAGGCGCAATTCGCGCAGACCAGTCCCGCACGGGCCCAGATTGTGGCTCCAGGCTGCCCTCCGCTTTCAACACTGAGACCATCCCGGTAACGGCCGCAGCTTTTTGCCGAGCAAGAGGATGACTCCCGCCATTTCAGGCAATTCTCTATCCAGCTGCCCTCGATGCAGCAGCGAATGTGCACCCATTTTGATGGGAGGAACCTTCGTGAAGACGGAAACCATACGCCCTGGCCTCTGTGGCTCCACGCCCTGGCGGGCGCTCGTTGTTCCCGCCGCGACGGTCATAGCGGCCACCGCGCTGGGAACGACCGCCCAGTCGGCCCCTCGGCAGGCCCCGGTAACCGGCAACGTCGTGTTCCAGATGATGGATCACGAGGATTTCGGCAAGAACGAACGCTGCCGCCATGACAACCCGGTCGTCAACAACCTAGGGCGCGCGCCCGGGAGGTTCTGGTATTTCGGGAAATGCGGCGGAGAGGTGAGGGCCGAAATTCACTACCAGCTCTCACGCAACAACGATGGCTCGATAGAGTTGAGGGACGGCGAGGTCAAGCTCTTTGAGGGTGACAGCGCGGACACCAACGACCCGGGCGGCGGGTTTCCCTTCGCTTTGTCGCCGATCAAAATCCCGCAGGGGCAAACGCGCACCATGCAATTCCACGTGGATAACGTGTTGGAGGATGAGCCCGACGACAAGGCCGACATAACGCTCACCCTTACCAACAACCGGTGACCTGCTGGGCAGAGTGATCCCCGCCGCGCAGCAGCACGACAGGCTCAACCTGCGCCACTCACTGCGGGCGAGGCAGGGGCATCGCCTAGATCCCCAGATCGCTTCAGGCATCCGCCGAACGCCGCAGTTCTGAACCCTTGGAACGGGTCCTAGCCGCGTGCCAGACGGCCCAGAGACGGCCCAGTGACCACAACAGGCCCCCTCCCGAACGCCAAATGCGCAGGTAGAGACCCTGTTGATGACGGATCACCTACAGTTCTCCGGGCTTAGGCATGGCCATACAAGTGTCGCAGACATACGGAGGGGGGCTCGCCGCCCTGTGGACGACGAGCCCCCCACGTACAAAACAGCACGTCAGCGGCGTACGGGCATGGCTACGAGCGCAGGTCAGCCGGACCCCACGAAGATCACCATGAGCAGCCACACCACAGGAGCCGTCGGCAGGAGCGAGTCCAGCCGGTCCATGATGCCGCCGTGGCCCGGCAGCAGGGTGCCCATGTCCTTGATGCCCAGGTCCCGCTTGATCATGGACTCGCCGAGGTCGCCGAGTGTGGCGCTGGCCGCGACGGCGAGGCCGAGGAGCAGGCCCTGCCACCAGGTGCCGTCGTCGATCAGGAACTGCATGCACAGCGCACCCGCCGCCATCGCGAAGGTGACCGCTCCGAACAGGCCCTCACGGGTCTTGCCAGGGCTGATGCGCGGCGCCAGCTTGTGCTTGCCGAAGCGCCAGCCGATCGCGTACGCACCGGTGTCGCTGACAACCGTCAGCAGCAGGAACGTCAGAACGCGGCGCGGCCCGTCGTCGGCCGTGAGCATCATCCCCACGAACGTGGCCAGGAACGGCACGTAGAAGGCCGCGAAGACCCCCGCCGTGACGTCCTTGAGGTAACCCTCGGGCGGTTCCGTCATCCGCCAGACCAGGACAGCCAGTGCGGTGAGCGCCATCGCCACCCATGCGCCCTCGGCGCCGCGAACGTATCCGGCGACGACCATCGCGGCGCCGCCGAGCGCCAGGGGCACGAGCGGCGCCTTGATGCCCTTGCGCTCCTCGAGCCGCGACGTGAGCTCCCACAGCCCCACGACCACGGCGACTGCTATCACGCCCACGAAGACGGCCTTGACGATGAACAACGACGCGACGATCACCGCACCGAGCCCGACGCCCACTCCTATGGCCGCGCCCAGGTCGCGTCCCGCGCTCTTCTTCTGCGGCGCGGAGGCGGGCTGGGGGGCGGCGCTGGGCATGGGCTCCTGCGGGCTCTGCGGATTGTGCGACGGATCCCCGTAGGGCGCCGCCGACGGTGTGTCGTCGCGGAACAGGGGGCCGCTCAGCCGAGCGGCCCCCCGGTCGTCATCCTGGTCTCCGCCATGTGCGGGTACGCCGGGCACGGTGGGCATGGGGCGAGTCTGCTGCGCGTCATGCGCATCGTATGCGGGACCCGCCGGGGCTGCCCCCTGGACAGGCCCCTGCTCGGACGGCCCCCAGTACCCAGCTTGTGGCGGCGCCCCCCAGGAAGAGTCGTTCATCAGACCTCGAGCAGCTCCGCTTCCTTGTGCTTCAGGAGCTCGTCCACCTGAGCGACGTACTTCGCGGTGGTGTCGTCGAGCTCCTTCTCCGCACGGCGGCCCTCGTCCTCGCCGACCTCGCCGTCCTTGATCAGCTTGTCGATGGCGTCCTTGGCCTTGCGGCGTACGGAGCGGATCGAGACCTTGGCGTCCTCACCCTTGGTCTTGGCGACCTTGATGTAGTCCTTGCGGCGCTCTTCCGTCAGCTCCGGGAACACCACCCGGATGATGTTGCCGTCGTTGCTGGGGTTCACCCCCAGGTCGGAGTCGCGGATCGCCTGCTCGATGTTGCGCAGCGCGCTCTTGTCGAACGGGGTCACCACGGCCATACGCGGCTCCGGCACCGAGAACGAGGCCAGCTGGTTGATCGGCGTCAGCGCGCCGTAGTAGTCGGCCACGATCTTGTTGAACATCGCCGGGTGCGCACGGCCGGTGCGGATCGCGGCGAAGTCCTCCTTGGCGACCACGACGGCCTTCTCCATCTTCTCCTCGGCCTCGAGGAGGGTCTCTTCGATCACCACTTGCTCCTGCGTGTCTTGAGTAGGCCCGGCAGCTGTTTCCTCGTCGGGGTCGGCGGCCGGCTGCGTCGCGTCTTATTCCTGCACGGTTCCGGACCGACAGGACATTGTCCATCCCCCGGTCAGGGTCCGTCCTCGGCCGGGGTTCGTCCCCCGTCCGGGGTGGACCCCGTCAGGCCCGGCTGCTCTGGTCGCCCACGAGTGTGCCGATCTTCTCACCCTTGACGGCCCGCGCGATATTGCCCTCCGCCAGGAGCTCGAAGACCAGGATCGGCAGCTTGTTGTCCCGGCACAGCGTGATGGCGGTCATGTCGGCAACCTTGAGGTCCCGGGTGATGACCTCGCCGTAGCTGAGCGAGTCGAACTTGACGGCTTCGGGGTTGGTCTTCGGGTCGGAGTCGTAGACCCCGTCCACGCCGTTCTTGCCCATCAGCAGCGCCTCGGCGTCGATCTCCAGGGCGCGCTGCGCGGCGGTGGTGTCGGTGGAGAAGTACGGCATGCCCATACCGGCGCCGAAGATGACGACCCGGCCCTTCTCCAGGTGGCGCACGGCGCGCAGCGGAATGTACGGCTCGGCGACCTGGCCCATGGTGATGGCGGTCTGCACGCGGCTGTCGATGCCCTCCTTCTCCAGGAAGTCCTGGAGGGCGAGGCAGTTCATGACCGTGCCGAGCATGCCCATGTAGTCGGAGCGGGCCCGGTCCATGCCGCGCTGCTGGAGTTCGGCGCCACGGAAGAAGTTGCCGCCGCCGATGACGACCGCGATCTGGGCGCCGCCGCGCACGACGGCCGCGATCTCGCGGGCGATCTTGTGCACCACGTCGGGGTCGACGCCCAGTCCGCCGCCACCGGCGAACGCCTCGCCGGAAAGCTTCAGCAGAAAGCGTCCCGCGCCTTTGCCGTCGTCGGTCTTCTCGCCCTGGTCGGCCTGGGTGGTGGTCATGGAGATCTCCTTGTGGTGCACATACGAAGAAGGCCATTGCCGGTGGGGTGTTGTTCCCATGCTCGGCAATGGCCTCCTCGTCAGATCTGCTGTCGTCCGGCACACGCGCGTGCCTGCCGGCGTACGCGGACGACTGCTGTCGACCCTATAGGGGTCGCGCGTCGATCGCGGTACGGACTCAGATGCCGACCTTGATGCGCACGAAGCGCTTCAGGGTGACACCGGCCTCGTCCAGAACCTTCTGGACGGACTTCTTGTTGTCGAGCGCGTACGGCTGGCCGAGGAGGGTGGCCTCCTTGAAGAAGCCGTTGACGCGACCCTCGACGATCTTCGGGAGGGCGGCCTCGGGCTTGCCCTCGGCGCGGGTGGTCTCCTCGGCGACGCGGCGCTCGGACTCGACGACGTCGGCCGGGACGTCCTCCTTGGAGAGGTACTTCGGCGCGAAGGCGGCGATGTGCTGCGCGACACCCTTGGCGAGGTCGGCGTCGGCCTTGTCCAGCTCGACCAGGACACCGATCTGCGGGGGCAGGTCGGGCATGGTGCGGTGCATGTACGCGGTGACGTAGGCGCCGGAGAACTGGGCGAAGCGGTCCAGGACGATCTTCTCGCCCAGGTTGGCGTTGGCCTCGTCGACGAACGCCTGAACCGTCTTGCCGGGCTCGATCTCGGAGCCGAGGAGCGCCTCGAGGTCGGCCGGGGAGGTCTTGGCGACGTGCTGGGCGATCTGGCCCGCGACGGCCTGGAACTTCTCGCCCTTGGCGACGAAGTCCGTCTCGCACTTCAGCTCGACCAGGACACCGGAGGTGTTGTCGTCGGCGATGACGGAGACCACGGCGCCGTTCTCGGCGGAGCGGCCCTCGCGCTTGGCGACGCCCTTCTGGCCCTTGATGCGCAGGGCCTCGACGGCCTTGTCGACGTTGCCCTCGGCCTCGTCCAGCGCCTTCTTGCAGTCCATCATGCCGGCGCCGGTGAGCTCACGGAGCTTCTTGACGTCGGCGGCGGTGTAGTTCGCCATGATTCCTGGAATCTCTCTCGGAGTCTGAAGATCTACGGGCCGAACGGCGGGGGCTTTGTGGGCCCCCGCCGTTCACAACCCGAAGGGGTGAGGGGTCAGGCCTGCTCGGCGTCCGCGGCCGGGGCCTCAGCGGCGGGGGCCTCAGCGGCAGCCTCGGCCGGAGCCTCAGCGGCAGCCTCAGCCGGAGCCTCAGCGGCGGGGGCCTCAGCCTCGTCAGCCTTCTTCTCGCCCTCGAGCAGGTCGCGCTCCCACTCGGCGAGCGGCTCGCCCGCGGCCTTCTCACCCTCCGCCTTGCCGGCGCCGGAGCGGGCGATGAGGCCCTCGGCGACGGCGTCGGCGATCACGCGGGTGAGCAGGGTGACGGAGCGGATCGCGTCGTCGTTGCCCGGGATCTTGTAGTCGACCTCGTCGGGGTCGCAGTTGGTGTCGAGGATGGCGACGACCGGGATGTTGAGCTTCCGGGCCTCGCCGACCGCGATGTGCTCCTTCTTGGTGTCCACGATCCAGACGGCGCTGGGCACCTTCTGCATCTCGCGGATACCACCGAGGGTCTTCTCCAGCTTGGCCTTCTCGCGCGAGAGCACGAGAAGCTCCTTCTTGGTCAGACCGGAAGCGGCGACGTCCTCGAAGTCGATCTGCTCGAGCTCCTTGAGGCGCTGCAGACGCTTGTAGACGGTGGAGAAGTTGGTGAGCATGCCGCCCAGCCAGCGCTGGTTGACGTAGGGCATGCCGACGCGGGTGGCCTGCTCGGCGATGGCCTCCTGCGCCTGCTTCTTCGTGCCGACGAACATGACCGTGCCGCCGTGGGCGACGGTCTCCTTGACGAACTCGTAGGCGCGGTCGATGTACGACAGCGACTGGAGCAGGTCGATGATGTAGATGCCGTTGCGCTCGGTGAAGATGAAGCGCTTCATCTTCGGGTTCCAGCGACGGGTCTGGTGACCGAAGTGGACGCCGCTCTCCAGCAGCTCCCGCATCGTGACGACGGCCATGGCCGTTCTCCTTGGTGTTCTCGGTTGTGCCGCGTGTGCCGGACGGCACGCGCGCCTGACGCCCGCGATGCGCCTTGCCACGAGGGACCGAGAGGCGCTGACACCGGTTTTTGATGACCGAGTGTCGGGGCGTGCGAAGTCGACCCGGTGACCCGGATCGCCACCAGAAGTGTACGGGACCCGAGAGGCACCGGGTGACGCCGCTGTCCACAACCGGCCGGTACTCCACAGATCCCGGCCATGATCCGCCCGATGCGGCACGGTTCTCGCATGCGAGCGAAACGATGTGTGCGTACGTGGCTGGGGTTGCTCCTGGGGCTGACGATGACGGCTCTGGGGGCGCTGACCCCGTCCGCCCTGGCACGAACGAACGGCCCGGCGCCGCCGTCACCCGCCGGCCCTCCGGGAGCACCCGGCCCGCCAGGCACCGATCCGACGGTCCCGACTGTCGCCCGCACGTGGCCCGTGGGTGTACGCCCTTTGGTCGTACGGGGCTGGCAGCCTCCGGCGACGACCTACAGCCGGGGCCACCGCGGCGTGGACCTGGCAGCGCCCCCGGGCACACCGGTACGAGCGGTGGCCCCTGGCCGCGTGTCGTTCGCGGGCCGGGTCGCGGGCCGCGGCGTCGTCTCGGTGGAACTGTCGGGGACGGGCACGCCGCCGCTGCGCACGACCTACGGCCCGGTGCGGGCAGCGGTGCAGAAGGGCGACGAGGTCACGACCGGCGACGTACTCGGCACTGTGGAACCTGCGCCCTCACACTGCCCGACGTCCTGCCTGCACTGGGGCCTACTGAGAGGCAGGACCTACCTGAACCCACTCTCCCTACTCCCCCCATGGCTGCTGTTCAGGGGCCCGTCCCGCCTACTGCCAGTAACGAAGACCCCGTCCTAGCAGTGGCCATGCCCGCCGCGAGGGGCACCTGAACTGTGGGCAGGCGCGCCGCAAGGGCCGGCAACCCACCCTCAGCGGAAGCAACTGTGGGCATGCGTGCCGCTAGGGGCGGCACGGGTGGGCACAGCGGCACCCCGTACAGCGCCGGGCTGCGCGACCCACCCCGAGCTCAGCCCCCGCCCCCGGTGCCCAACAAAAACGGGGCTCAGCCCCGAACCCCCCGCAGAGCCACCGCAACGGCCGCTTCGGTGATCGCCGAAGGCTCCTCCGCCGCCCCCAGCTCAATCCGCCGCACAGCCGCATCCACCACACCCTGAAGCAGCATCGCGGCCAACCGCGGCTCCGCGTGCCCCATCTCCCCGAGCGCCTCGACGATCATGGCGACCAGCCCGCCATGAGCCGCACGGATCTTCTCCCGCGCCCCGGCATCGAGCTCACTCGCGGAGATGGCCACGACGGCCCGGTGCCGCCGGTCCCCGACCAACGCCAGCTGCTGGCGCACATACGCCTCGACCTTGCCCTCAGGCGTGTCGGCCCGCTCCATCGCCGCCGAGACCTCCGCCGCCCAGACGGGAAAGTCGACCTGGCACAGCTCCTCGACGACGGCGGCCCGCGACCGGAAGTACTCGTACACGGAAGACCGCGCGAGCCCCGTGCGCTCGGCGAGAGCCGGGAAGGTCAGCGCCTCCGTCCCACCCTCGGACAGAAGGGACCGCGCCGCGTCCAGCAGGGCGGCTCGCTGCATCGACCGGTGCTCGGCCACGGAGGCCGCTCGAATCCTTGGCACGTCAACCACTCTACGGACGGACCGCACCGAACGGCAGCCAATCGACCACCCGAAAGGATTCAGCCAACGACGAGGCAGAGACGATTCAGCGCCCTGGACCTCAGCGGCCGAAACTCGCCAGCTTGGCGCGCAACTGGAGCACCGACTTGGTGTGGATCTGACTCACCCGGCTCTCGGTCACCCCCAGCACATTGCCGATCTCCGCGAGCGTGAGCCCCTCGTAGTAGTAGAGCGTGACGACGGTCTTCTCCCGGTCGGGCAGCGTATTGATCGCCCGCGCCAGAAATCTCCGCAGCTCCCGGTCCTCGGCCACCTCGACCGGATTGTCGGCCGCGGTGTCCTCCAGCGTGTCCATCAGGCTCAGCCGGTCACCGCCCTCGCCGCCGACGTGCAGCAACTCCTCCAGAGCCACCACGTTCGCCAGCGACAACTGGCTGAACACCGCGTGGAGTTCCTCCACCCCGATGCCCATCTCGGAGGCCACCTCACACTCCGACGGGGTGCGCCGCAGCCGTGCCTCCAGCGTCGCGTACGCCCGCTCCACATTGCGCGCCTTCTGCCGCACCGACCGCGGAATCCAGTCCAGCGCCCTGAGCTCGTCGATCATCGCGCCCCGGATCCGCGTGATCGCGTACGTCTCGAACTTGATCTCCCGCTCGATGTCGAACTTCTCGATCGCGTCGATCAGCCCGAACACCCCCGACGAGACGAAGTCGGCCTGCTCGACATTGGCCGGCAGCCCCACGCTCACACGCCCCGCGACATACTTCACAAGCGGCGAGTAGTGCAGGATCAACTGCTCCCGCAGCCGCTCGTTACCCGTCGCCTTGTACGACCGCCACAGCTCGTCGAGCGTCGAGGGAGCGGGCGGGCGCACGCTACCGCCGTCGCGGGCGGCTGGCGGGATCGCCGCCCGGTCGGACCCGGAGGTGTGCTGGGGCATTCGTCGCCTTGTGTCGTTCTGCCGTGAACTGGGATTACCTGGGTGACCTGTCGGTGTGATGTCGAGATTGCCTGTCTGAGTCGGAATCCTCGTGAGCGTAGCGTGACTGGGGTGTCGCAGTGCGCGAAGGACGGGAGAACACCCGCACGCAGCGTCGTCCCCCGGGGCGTCCCCCGGAGTCACGACCGTCGCCCTGCGTGACCGCCGGAAGACACCAACTGCGGGAATTCCCAAGGGTGTCGGCGTTCGCCCGGACGGCTGAACACGCTCGGTCAGCGCCCTCCCCGATCACCGCGGACGGAGATCATCGCCTGGCGTGTCAACTTCCAGCCATCGCCGTGTCGTTCGACGAAACCAAGTGCTCGGAGTTCGTACAGTCTCCCGATCGCGTCGTCCATGGTGGTTCCCGCACCCCGGACGATCTCCTCCACCCCCGCCAGACCTCGCGCCGGCAGCGCGGCCAGCACACGTCCCGCGCCTGGGTCCAGCAGGTCGCGCGGCAGCACCGGCCCGCGGCGGTCGGGGGCCAGGTCACCCATGTCGCCCACCAGTTCGGCGACTTCCGCGGCGTCGCTGACCAGGGTCGCGTCCCCGCGCAACAGTTCGTGCACCCCGGCCGACAGCCCGCTCGTGACGGGGCCGGGCACCCCCATCGTGAACCGCCCCAGCCGCTGCGCCGCCCGCGCCGTGACCAGCGCACCACTCCGGTACGCCGCCTCGACGACCACGGTCCCCCGGGTGAGCGCCGCGATGACCCTGTTCCTGAGGATGAATCTGCTCGGTGTGGGATGGTCGCCGGGTGGCAACTCCCCCACCACCAGCCCCTGTTCCGCGATTCTGGTGATCAGCTCGGTGTGTCCGCGCGGGTAGGGCCGGTCGACGCCGCAGGCCAGCACGGCGACGGTCGCGCCGCCCGCCCCGAGGGCCCCCCGGTGCGCGGCACCGTCCACGCCGTAGGCACCGCCGGACACCACCACCCAGCCGCGCTCGGCAAGGCCGGCGCCGAGAGTGGCCGCCATATGGGCGCCGTACTCGGTGCAGGCTCGGGCTCCGACCACGGCGACGGAACGCAGCGCCCATATCCGCAGGCTGGGGTGGCCTCGTACCCACAGGCCGATGGGCCGGGCATCGCCCAGATCATCGAGTTGCGCGGGCCACTCGGGGTCACCGGGGCAGATGTACCTCACCCCGGCGTCCCGGGCCTCAGCCAGATCCCGCTCCGGTCGCGCCCTCGAGGCCCGACCCCGCAGCCCCTCCCACCGCTGGACGCTCACCCCCGGCAGCATCTTCCCTCCCCCGACCAGCCGCCGTGCCACCTCCACGGCCCCGAACTCGCGCAGCCACCGTCCGCCGATCTCGTCCCCTGGTTCGATGACCCGCGCGAGGGCGGCGCGGGCCATGCGCTCGTCGTGCGTCATGTCGGCGAGCCGATCGTCATCGGCACCCCTCGCGGGACTCCGGTACGCAGTTGGAGAGCCAGGGCGACATCCCCTGCGTCGGGTCGGTGGTGTCCCGACAGGTCCGCGACGGTCCAAGCCACGCGAAGCACCCGGTCCAGGCCACGGGCGGTCAGCACACCGCGCTCCAGGCCGCGCTCGGCCTCGTCCATGGCTCCCGGCATGGCCTGCCAGCGGCTGCGCAGTTCGCGTCCCGGCACCTCGCTGTTGGTGTGCCAGGGAGTCCCCGTCAGCCGGGCGGCGGCACGCTCGCGGGCGGCACGTACGCGGTCGGCCACCGTCCGCGTCGTCTCGCCCTGTGCGCCGCGTGCCGTCAGTTCGGAGCGGGTGACCGGCTCGACGTCCACCCTCAGATCGACCCGGTCGAGCAGCGGTCCGGAGAGCCTGGCCTGGTAGCGGCGAATGGAGGAGGGCGGGCACTCGCAGAAGTCGTTCGCCACGCTGAAGCGCCCGCACGGACAGGGGTTGGCCGCGAGGACCATCAGGAACTTCGCCGGGAACCGCACGACACCGGCGCTGCGCGCGATCACGACGTGCCCGGCCTCCAGCGGCTGCCGCAGGGCGTCGAGCACGAAGCCGCTGAATTCCGGTGCCTCGTCCAAAAAGAGCACGCCGCGGTGCGACAGGGACACCGCGCCCGGCCGCGCGAGCCCCTTGCCGCCGCCGACGAGCGACTGCATCGTCGCCGAGTGGTGCGGTGCGCAGTACGGCGGGACGTCCACCATGGGCTTTCCCGGCGGCAGCAGGCCCGCGACCGAGTGGATCGCCGTCACCTCCAGGGACTCCTGCCGGGTGAGGGGCGGCATGAGTGACGGCATCCGCTCGGCGAGCATCGTCTTGCCCGCGCCGGGTGGTCCCTGCAGGAAGACATGGTGCCCACCGGCCGCCGCGACCTCCATCGCGGTGCGCGCCGACAGCTGGCCGACGACGTCGGCGAGGTCGTGCCCCTGGTCGTGTTCCGGCACGGCGATGCCGCACAGGCCGGTGGCCTCCCCCGTGCCGGGCACCCGCAGGCCCGCGAGCAACGGATCCGGTCGCCCCTGCTCGTCCGGATCCTCCTCGGGCACCGGCTCGTCCGAGAGCACCGCGATCAGCTGACGCAGACTGCGGACCCCGAGCACGGAGACGCCCGGCACCAGCGAAGCCTCGGCGGCCGCGCACTCGGGCACGACCACCTGTTCGTATCCGGCGTCCGCCGCGGCCAGCACCGCCGGCAGCACACCCCGTACCGGCCGTACCCGTCCGTCGAGTCCCAGCTCCCCGATCATGACGATGTCGGAGAGCACCCGTGGATCGATCCGCTCGGAAGCCCCGAGGACCGCGCAGGCGACAGCGAGATCGAACCCACTGCCGCCCTTTGGCACCGAGGCCGGACTCAGCCCCACCGTGAGCTTCTTCTGGGGCCAGGACGCCCCGGAATTGACCACAGCCGCCCGAACCCGGTCCTTGCTCTCCGTCAGGCTCTTGTCGGGGAGGCCGACCAGGGTGAAGGCCGCGACGCCGGGCTCCAGGTCCGCCTGGACCTCGACCACGACGCCCTCGACGCCGACGAGCGCCACGGAACACGTCCGCGCGAATCCCATCAGGCCACCCCCCGCGCGTGCTCGACCACGGGCGCGCCACGGTCGGGGAGGACGACGCCGATCAGGTCGATGCGGACGCCGCCGGGTGGGGCTCCCCCATGTTCCTGGAGCCAGCGTTCAGCGAGGCCGCGCAGGCGCTGGGCCTTGGCCGGGGTGACGGCCGCCATCGGGTGTTCGAAGGCTCCCGCCTTGCGCGTTTTGACCTCGCAGACGACCAGAGCGTCACCGTCGCGGGCCATGATGTCGATCTCGCCGGTCCTGCCGCAGCGCCAGTTGCGGGCCAGGACCGTCATCCCGGTCTCGGTCAGCCGCCGCGCGGCCAGTTCCTCGCCGTACTTGCCGAGTGCACTGCGTGCCTTGGGTGTATTCATGTCGGCACCACCTCCGGCGCCAACATTGAGGCCACTTCAGCCCGCTATTGGATCTTGGTGGACGAGCGAAGGGTTGTGGAAAACTCCCTCACCCGTCCGAGCGGCGGTCACCGCACGACACCGCCGCCCGTCACAGCCGCACGGCCTCAACCGCACGTCATCAGCCGTCCGGAATCTCCACGTCATCAGCCGCCCGGAAGCTCCAGATCGCTCTTGTTCAGCTCCTCGATATTCACGTCCTTGAACGTGAGTACCCGTACCTGCTTCACGAAGCGAGCGGGCCGGTACATGTCCCACACCCAGGCGTCCGCCATGGACACCTCGAAAAACACCTCGCCCTGGACCGAGTGCACCTGCATCTCGTAGTCATTGGTGAGGTAGAAGCGCCGTTCGGTCTCGATCACATATTTGAACAGACCGACGACATCGCGGTACTCCCGATAGAGCTTCAGCTCCATCTCGGTCTCGTACTTCTCGAGGTCCTCGGCGCTCATGGCATGTTCCCCTTCAGCCGTGCGTCCCCCTATTGTGCGCCAGCCCCGCGAGCCCCTAGACGATTTCGGTGTCGAGGACTTCGGGAGTGGCCGGGGGACCCTCGTCGAGCACCCTGCGCAGCAGCTCGGCGAGTCTGGTCGGATACACCGTCTCATGTGCCTCGGTCAGTTCCTGGCACGTCCACCAGCGCGCTCCGGCGACACTGCGCCGTTCAAGGTCCGTCAGCCCCGCGGCCACCGTGGCCGTCTGGGTCGTACGGGCCAGGTAGTACCACTCGTCCTGGTCCCAGCGGCGCCCCGCGAACGGGAAGGAACACATCCGCCGCCACAGCACGGGGCCCAGCTCGACCTCGGTGATTCCGGTCTCCTCCGCGAGCTCCCGCAGCGCGGCCTGCTCGCGGGTCTCGCCCCCCTCCAGGCCGCCGCCGGGCGTGAACCACCAGTCGTCGGCGGCATCGTCCGGCTCGTGCCCGTGGAGCAGCAGGATGCGTTCCTCGGGGTCGAGCAGCACCACGCGGGCGACCTTCCGCAGCCCGCCTCGGTACTCGTCCGGGGTCCCCGTTCCGCCGTCGTGCGGAGTTTCGTCGTACGACACCTCAGCGGGCACCCGCGAGCTCCGTCCGGGCCCGGCCACGCCGGCCCGCGCGCTTGGCGATCGGACCGTACGCGGCACCGCCCAGGACGAGCACCGCACCCGCCACCACAGCGCCCACGATCAGCCGCAGCGGACCCGGCTCGGAGAGACTGCCCAGCGCCTCGAAACCGGTGGGCCGCTTCAGCATGCCGTTCATGGGCCAGGCCACGGCATCGACGCGGGCGGTGACAGCGCCCCGCGACACCGTGCCGCTGGCCGCGTCCGTGAGGTGGGCGCTGGAGTCCAGGGAGCCCTGGCGTTCGTCGCCGAGCAGGAACAGGCGTCCCTTGGGGACCGTCACGGTCGGGAAGTTCGTGATCTCGGCCAGGCTGCCCTTGGGCAGATACGGTTCGTCGATCTGCTTGCCGTTGACGGTCAGCTTGCCGTTCGTGCAGCAGGAGACCGTGTCGCCGCCGACGGCGACCACGCGCTTGACCACGGCCGCGTTGGTGACCCAGCTCTTGTCGCGGAAGACGACGACGTCGCCGCGGCGTACCTCACTGCCGTCGACGCGCTGCGCCAGCACGCGGTCACCCGCGTCGATCGTCGGCGTCATCGAACTGGTGGGAACGGTGTACGGCCGGTAGACGACCGCCCCCCAGGCGAACCCTCCGAGGAACAGCACAATGCCCAGCGCGACGGCGATCCCGGACAGCCTCTCACCGATCCGGCTGCCCGTCGGGCCCTTGCTTGCGCCACCGCTGCGCGGGGCCGTACGTGTCGTGCTCTCGCCACCCATGGGTCCGCACCCTACCCGGGGGTACGGGCCACGTCAGCCCATGGACTGGATCACGGATACCGGCTCCGGGCTCCCCGGCGGAACGACGTCGCGTGCGCCGTACGGCCGAGGGGCCGGTCCGCTCGGACGAATCCGAGCGGGCCGGCCCCAAGGGGACGCTTCAGCGCGTTACTTCGACGCCTTCCGCTTCCGCCGCACCAGCACCAGAGGCACCGCGCCCACGAGCGCCAAGGCGCCCGGGGAGGAGACCGCGGCCGCCGCCTGGTCGCTCAGGCCGGTCTGGTCGAAGGTGTCCGGGACCGGGAGGGTGCCCCAGCGGTTGATGGGCCAGGCCTTGACGATGGCGCGCCCGACGACCTTGTCCACGGGGACCATTCCGTGGTTCTTGTCCGACTGGTTGTAGCGCGAGTCCCGCGAGTTCTGGCGGTGGTCGCCCATCACCCAGATCATGCCCTCGGGCACCTTGACCTTGAACTGGCCGCCCTCTTCGTCGACGCTGCACGGGGTGTTGCCCGGGTACACATACGGCTCGTTCAGCGCCTTGCCGTTGACGGTGAGCGGGCCGGTGCCCTTGCACTGGATGGTGTCGCCGCCGACGCCGATGACCCGCTTGATGAGGTCCTTCTCCTCGGCGGACGGCATCAGGCCGATCCAGCTGAGGACCGTCTGCAGGGCGTTCGGATTGGCCGTGGGCTCGCCCGCCAGCCAGTTGTCGGGGTCATGGAAGACGACGACCTCGCCGCGCTCCGGCTCGGAGCCGAACCACGGGGTCAGCTTGTCGACCAGGACACGGTCGCCCTGCTGGAGGGTGTTCTGCATCGAGTCCGAGGGGATCGAGAACGCCTGCACCAGGAAGGTCTTGATGAGCA
Organism: Streptomyces sp. NPDC001530; assembly: GCF_042894545.1. Lineage (NCBI taxonomy): Bacteria > Bacillati > Actinomycetota > Actinomycetes > Kitasatosporales > Streptomycetaceae > Streptomyces > Streptomyces sp. NPDC001530. The sequence goes on along the minus strand of NZ_JBIAVS010000013.1, from coordinate 192,197 downwards.
GCGCGAGGACCAGGGCGATGCCGATCAGGATCGGCAGCTCCTTCCAGAAGGAGCGCTGCTTCTTCGACTTCGCGTCCCGCTCGGCGCGCTCGGTCGCAGCGCTGCCGTCCTTGGACTCACTCCCGGAGCCGGAACCGTCCTCTACGGCCGGGGAAGCCGAATCGTCGGGCCGCTCCGGCTGCCCTTCGGGACCTTCGTGTCCGGACCGTGCGCCGACCGCCACATCCCCCACATCCACTCCTCACTCCGTGCCGCCGCCCGCGTCGTCGAATTCGGCGCAGGCCCACCACTCCCATAACGAGCGGGAGTTCCGCAGGGGTCGGGAGGGGGATCAATCCGTCTGGATCCGCAGGGGCCACCCTATGCGACTGAGCGAGAGCGGAGGTCGACCCTCCAGGCGCGTCGGCGACGGTCGCGTACGTGCTCGGTTCCTTCAGGCGGGCCCAGTGACCGATGGGCCAGCCGATGATCATGGCCCGGCCGACGACCGACTCCTCGGAGACGGTGCCGCTGAACTTGTCGGTGCGGTGGTAGCGGGAGTCGGCGGAGTTGCCTCGGTGGTCGCCCAGAACGAACAGGCGGCCCTGGGGCACCTTCACCTCGAAGGCGAATTTCGACGGCTTGTCACCGGCGTAGATGTAGGGCTCAGTCAGCGGCGTGCCGTTGACGGTCACCCTGCCTTGTGTGTCACAGCACTTGACCGTGTCGCCGCCGACGCCGACGACCCGCTTGATGAGGTCCTTCTCGTTGTCGGACGGCAGCAGGCCGATGAAGGTCAACCCCTCCTTGACCTGCTTGACGACAACCGGGTCTTCCTTCTTCTTGGTCTCCTCGGCCGTGAGCCAGCCCCCGGGGTCCTTGAAGACGACGACGTCACCGCGTTCAGGCTTGGAGCCGAACCAGGGGGTGAGCTTGTCGACGAGGACGCGGTCGCCGATCTGGATCGTGTTCTCCATGGAGCCCGACGGGATCACGAAGGCCTGGACGAGGAAGGTCTTGAGGACCAGCGCTATCAGCACCGCGACGCCGACGAGGAGGGGTATCTCCTTGATCGCCGAGCGCCGCCTGCGCCGCTTGATCTTGCGGGCGAGCTTGCGCCGCTCGACACGGCTGGGCCGCGCCGCGCCTCCGGCAGCGCGCCGGGTGCCGGTGGGCAGCAGGTTGTCGGCGGCGCTGGTGGGGGCTCCGCGCGGTTTGCCACGGTTACCCATGGGCACCGCCCACGGCCGGCACGCGCGCGTAGGCATCGGGACGCGTCAGCCGGGTCCAGTGGCCGGCGGGCCAGGCGATCCAGTCCGTTCTGCCGATGACGTCGCCGACGGGGATCATGCCGCCGCCGGGCGAGCCCAGGTGGTCGCGGGAGTCGCGGGAGTCGCTGCGATGGTCGCCGAGAACGAAGAGCGCGCCGTCGGGCACGACGACGTCGAAGCGCACGTCGGAGGGGTTGTCCCCCGGATACAGAAACGTCGACTCGTCGACCGACCGGCCGTTCACTTCGAGCCTCCCTTCCTTGTCGCAGCAGACCACATGGTCCCCACCTACACCGACGACGCGCTTGATGTAGTTGGCGTTCCCGAAATACCCAGTGCCGTCGAACACAACGACGTCGCCCCGCTGCGGCTCAGCACCAAAACGGTACGCCAACTTATTTACGAGAACGCGGTCCCCGATCCTCAATCCGGACTCCATGGAGCCGCTGGGAATTTGGAACGGCTGCATCACGAACCTGCTGACGAACAGCAGAAAGACCAGGCAGACCAGCAGGGTCAGGGTGATCCGCCCGCCCGGGAGCCAGTCGGCCGCCCGGTCCACCAACGCGAAACGCGACCGCCCCTCCGGTCCCTCGGTGTCCGAGATCTCCTCGGATGCGGAAGGGCGGGAGGAGCGGTCGCGCTCCACGGGCTGTGCTTCGGTGTCCATCGGGGCCAGATGTTATCCGGCCTGCATATGAACCCCGGCGCGAGCTCAGCTCTCGCGCTTCTCCTTGATCTTCGCGGCCTTGCCGCGCAGGTCACGCAGGTAGTACAGCTTCGCGCGACGCACGTCACCACGGGTGACGAGCTCGATCTTCTCGACGATCGGGGTGTGCACCGGGAAGGTGCGCTCGACGCCGACCGAGAAGGAGACCTTGCGGACCGTGAAGGTCTCGCGGACACCAGCGCCCTGGCGACGGATGACTACGCCCTTGAACTGCTGCACACGGGAGCGGTTGCCCTCGATGACGCGGACGTGGACGTTGACGGTGTCACCCGGGCGGAAGGCCGGGATGTCGCTGCGCAGCGACGCGCTGTCGACGGAGTCGAGCAGGTGAGACATTTCGTCTGCTTTCTTCGCTGATGCCACAGGTCATCAACGGGAGATAGTTTTCCAAGAGGATGCCGCCGCGTCGGGGCGGGCGTCGTGTCCCCCTGTGGCAGGGGCGCACGCCGGACGACGTACAGCAGCGGTCTATTCTTCCACGGCCTCTGGCTTGCGCCAAAATCGGCCGTCGGGACCCGGCTGCCAGCCCAGGATGGAGAGCATCTCGCGGTCCTTCTTGTCGAAGACGGACGGGTCGCAACGCTCGATGAGGTCGGGCCGGTTCGCCGTCGTACGGCGCAGGGCCTCGTCGCGGCGCCAGCGGGCGATCTTCCCGTGGTGGCCGCTGAGCAGCACCTCGGGGATCTCGCGACCGCGCCACGCCGGGGGCTTGGTGTAAACCGGCCCCTCCAGGAGGTTGGCCATGGCTCCGGGCGCGAAGGAGTCGTCTCTGTGGGACTCGGCGTTGCCGAGGACACCGGGGAGTAGCCGGGCCACGGCCTCCGTGACGACCAGGACGGCCGCCTCGCCGCCGGCAAGGACGTAGTCGCCGATGGACACCTCGTAGACGGGCATCCGGGTCACGTACTCGTCGATGACGCGGCGGTCGATGCCCTCGTAGCGGGCGGGCGTGAAGACCAGCCAGGGACGCTCGGAGAGCTCGACGGCGAGTTCCTGGGTGAAGGGGCGCCCGCTGGGGGTGGGGACCACCAGGACGGGCCCGTGGGAGCCCGTCTCGTAGCCGTCCGCCAGTACGGAGTCCAGGGCGTCGCCCCAGGGCTCGGTCTTCATGACCATGCCGGGGCCGCCGCCGTACGGGGTGTCGTCGACCGTGCTGTGGCGGTCGTACGTCCACTCCCGAAGATCATGCACGTGCACATTCAGCTGTCCACGCGCGCGTGCCTTGCCGACGAGCGAGACGTTCAGCGGTTCCAGGTACTCGGGGAAGATCGTGACGACGTCGAGCCGCATTACGCCTCGTCCTCGTCCCGGGAAGAGTCGATCTCGGCCCGGTCGTCGATCAGGCCCGGCGGCGGGTCGATGACGGCCCGCTGCTCCTCCAGGTCGACCTCGGTGACGATCTCCTCGACGAACGGGATCAGTACCTCGGTCCCGTCCGCACGCTCGACCACGAACAGGTCCTGCGAGGGCAGGTGCGAGATCTCCGTGATCCGTCCGACCTCCACACCGTCCTTGGTGACCACGTCCAGGTCCATCAGCTGGTGGTCGTAGTACTCGTCCGGGTCCTCCGGCGTCTCGTCCGGGTCGACCTCGGCGATCAGGAGGGTGTTGCGCAGCGCCTCGGCGGCGTTCCGGTCGCGTACGCCCTCGAAGCGCAACAGGAGACGGCCACTGTGTACGCGGCCCGTCTCGATGGTCAGCGGTCCGGCGGAGGCCGGGTCGGTGAGCAGGACGGCACCGGGGCCGAGCCTGAGTTCCGGCTCGTCCGTACGGACCTCCACGGTGACCTCGCCCTTGATGCCATGGGCGCGGCCGACGCGAGCGACTACCAGCTGCACTGTGCTTGATCTCCTGTCGATACGACTACGGGCCGGGAAAGGCTCGTAAGCCCTCCCCGGCCCGAGCCGGTGCTGCCTGTTACGTCAGCGGACGTGGTCCACGTCGACGAGGTCGACGCGGACGCCGCGGCCGCCGATGGCGCCCACGACGGTACGCAGAGCGCGCGCGGTGCGGCCGTTGCGGCCGATCACCTTGCCGAGGTCGTCGGGGTGGACCCGGACCTCGAGAACGCGCCCGCGGCGCAGGTTGCGCGAGGCGACCTGCACATCGTCGGGGTTGTCGACGATGCCCTTCACGAGGTGCTCGAGAGCCTCCTCGAGCATGCTCAGGCCTCGGTCGACTCGGACTCGGCGGCAGCCTCGTCCTTCTTCTCAGCCTTCTTCTTCTGGGTGATGGCCTCACCCTTGCCCTCGTCCTCGCCGCCAAGGGCGTCGAACGACGGGCGCGCGGCCTTCGGCTCGGCCACGAGCAGCGGAGCCGGGGCGGGCTCGCCCTTGAACTTCTGCCAGTCGCCGGTCTTCTTCAGGATCGCGAGAACGGGCTCGGTCGGCTGCGCGCCGACACCCAGCCAGTAGGCGACGCGCTCGGCGTCGACCTCGATGCGCGACGGGTTCTGCACCGGGTGGTACAGACCGATCTCCTCGATGGCCCGGCCGTCACGGCGGGTACGGGAGTCGGCGACGACGATGCGGTAGTGAGGCGAACGGATCTTGCCCAGACGCTTCAGCTTGATCTTGACTGCCACGGGAGTGGTGTCTCCTGGTCTTGACGTGGTTGGGCACGGCGAGATGGCCGCGTGGGGTTGCGGTACCCGAGTGCCCGATGGACGCGTCAGCCGGAGGAGAGAGGGGTCCTGTGCGGCTGTCGAGTACAGCTAGCCATTGTGCCACATCCTGGCGGGGCGCCTTCACCGGGCCGGGTGCGTCCGCCCACGCCTGAGCGGCACCCGGCGCCGAGCCGAAGCCCGACGTCCGCCGCGCGCGACCGGCATCCACGAGATGCCGCTTCTCACCGCGGAGGACAGCTGCGCAACCCGGCGCTATGGGGTAACCCTCTTTGGGACCGGCGCCGCCCCCATCGGCACGCCTGCCCGCAGGCTACGAGGCCGCCGCGCCGACCACCTCGGGGATCCGGAACGGCTTCCCGCAGCCGCCGCAGACGATCGGTGCCTGGGCCAGGACCGAGGGGACGACGCGTACGTTGCGGCCGCAGTCGCAGACCGCCTTGACGCGGACGCCTCCTCCGGAGGAGCCGTGGCGCGCGGCCGGGCCGCGGAACGAGCGGGCGGTGTCGGCGCTGGTCGCGGCCGAGTGGGCCTTGAGCGCGCGCTGCAGCCGCTCGATCGTCGGGCGGTAGCGCCGCTTCGCCTCGGGGTTGAGCGTGACCAGGGAGAAGCCACTGCTCGGATGCGGCTCCTCTGGGTGGTCGAGGCCCAGCTCCTCGGCGATCGCGAGGAATCTGCGGTTGTGATACCGGCCGGCGCGCGAGGTGTCGCGGACTCCTCGGGCGGCGGCGATGCCGTGGACTGCCTCATGAAGCAGTCGCTCGAAAGAGAGTTCGTGCCCGCAGGCGGACGACGACTCTCCGATCAGGGACTCTGGCGCGGCAAGATCCGGCAGCTCGGGGTGGTGCCGCTGAATGTCGGCCCACGCCCCTGCCAGCTCTGCGGCGAGAACAGGTGGTGTCGTGCTCACGTCGTGACAACGAGCCGGGGTGCCTCTGTGTTCCTATTCCGGGGCATCCCAAATAATTTGCACGTACCCGTCAGTTGCCGCTGATGCGTCCTGACGAGGGCGGGTGCGCTGATCTGCGGAGAAGCCTCACAGCTCATACCAAGGCGGTACGTAGGCACACGTACGCCCCGGCGCGTAGACGATGTCCGCGCGCCGGGGCACCTGAGGTCAGCAGATGCGCAAGAGGCGTTTCGGTCGCCCTCGGGGGCTACTTAGTAAGCGCGCGCGACGACCGCGACGTTACCGGGTGCGTCGTCGGCGTCGGGCACCGACCCGTCCTCGGCGACCAGACACCGTACGGTCACCGAGTGCTCGGCCAGCTTGGCCTCGCCCTCTTCGCCGAGGTCGGCCCAGGGAATGCGCGCCCAGCCGCCGGCGGTGGCCGCCTCGGCGGCCTCCTCGATCGTCGCCACGTCCGATGTACGGGACTCGCGGCGCTCGCGCGACTGCCGCAGAAGCAGCGCCTGGTCCTCTTCGAGGACCGTGGGGAGCAGACCTACGAGCGCGTCGATCGCCACCGGCTCCTTGCCTCCGGGGATGCGGCGGGCCAGCATCGCGGTGCCGCTCTCCAGGTCACGGGGGCCGACCTCGACGCGTACCGGGACGCCCTTGAGCTCCCAGTCGACGGCGCGGCGCCCGAAGGGGGTGTCCGTGCGGTCGTCCACATGGACGCGCACACCCGCCGCCTTCAGCTGATCGCCGATTTCGCGGACCTTGGCCAGAACCGCCTCGTCTCCCTTGATCGCGAGGACGACCACCTGCACCGGGGCGAGCCGCGGCGGCACCCGCAACCCATTGTCATCGCCGTGCGACATGATCAGGCCACCCACCATGCGGGTCGACGACCCCCAGGAGGTCTGCCAGACGAGCTCCTGCTTGCCGTCCTTGGACAGGTACTGGGTGTGGAAGGCCTTGGCGAAGTTCTGGCCGAGCTCGTGGCTGGTGCCCATCTGGAGGGCCTTGCCGTCGCCCATCATGGCTTCGAGCGTGAGGGTGTTGATGGCGCCGGCGAACCGCTCGGTCGGGGTCTTGCGGCCGAGCACCACGTCGATGCCGAGGACGTTCACCATGAAGTCCTCGTACACCTCCTTGTGGATGTACGCGGCGTAGTCCCGGGCGTCCTCGTACGTGGCGTGGGCGGTGTGGCCCTCCTGCCAGAGGAATTCCGTCGTACGGAGGAACACGCGCGGGCGCATCTCCCAACGCACCACGTTCGCCCACTGGTTGATCAGCAGCGGCAGGTCGCGGTAGCTCTGCACCCACTTGGAGAAGTAGTCGTTGATGATCGTCTCGGAGGTGGGGCGGACGACGACCGGCTCCTCCAACTCCTTGCCGCCGCCGTGCGTGACGACCGCGAGCTCGGGGGCGAAGCCCTCGACGTGCTCGGCCTCCTTCGTCAGGTACGACTGCGGGATGAAGAGTGGGAAGTACGCGTTCTGGGCGCCCGCCTCCTTGATGCGGGCGTCCATCTCCTGCTGCATCCGCTCCCACAGCCCGTACCCGTACGGTCGGATGACCATGGTGCCGCGCACCGGACCGTTGTCGGCCAGTTCGGCCTTGTTGATCAGATCCTGGTACCAGCGCGGGAAATCATCCGCCTGGGGTGTGAGAACGGGTGCCTTTGCCATGCGGCGATGGTACGGGCCCACGTTGCCGGAATGTGAATTCTCGCCGCGCGCACAGGGAGCGCACAAGCCGGGCGCCGCAACCCCTGGACGCCACGTCGAGCGCGGAGTTTCCTGACATACGGGGGGGAGTGCGCGCGCACTGCACGGGGGCCAGGGAAACGGGGCACAGCGGCAACTCTCGGCGGATTGGGGCGCTTTCGATGACACCTACGCTCGTGCGGCAGCACCTACCTCACGCGGGGGCGCCGCCCCGGGTGAATCAGTCTGCACGCGCGCGTGACTGGGCCGAGATCCAGGAGCGGATGCTGGTACCGCTCTACGAGGCCGTCTACGAGCGACTCGAAGTGGGCGGCGGGACGCGGCTGCTCGGCCTCGGCTGTGGATCGGGGCTCGCACTCCTCATGGCGTCCGCTCGGGGTGCCACCGTCACCGGTGTCGACTCCTCCTCGCCCGAGCGGCTGGCCCTCGCGCGGGAGCGGCTGCTGCCGGAGGCGTGGGGCACGCGCGCGCGTGCGAAGGCCCGGCTCGTGGACGGGGCCCCCGCGGACGCGGCCGTCGCGGAGGCGCCGGCGTACAACCTGGTGACCGCGTTCGAGCCGATCGGGTGTGTGGCCGGGGACTCGGAAGGGCTCGGGTCGCTGCTCGGCTCGGCGACGCCGCTCGCCGAGCGGGGGGCTCCCGTGGTGCTGGTCGGGTGGGGGCCGCCGGAACGATGCACCACGTCCGCGGTGTTGCGGGTCGCGACCAAGTTGGCCGATCCCCTGCGGGGGGTGGGCAGTTGGCGGGCCGCCGGTCGTGATGACCTCGAGGAGGTCGCTCAGCGGGCCGGGCTGCGGCCGGACGGGTCGGGGCGGGTTGCGTGTCCGTTCGGGTATGCGGATGGGGAGAGTGCGGTGCGGGGGCTTCTGTCGACGGGGCTGTTCGACGCGGCTGTCGCCGCGACGGATCAGGCGCAGGTGGACAAGGAACTCACGGAGGCGCTTCATCCGTACCAGCGGCGGGACGGGACGGTGTGGATGCCGAACGTCTTCCGGTATCTGATCGCCCGCACGGGTTGACGTCACGGGCCTTTTTCGCCCCCTCCGCCCCTACCCGTCCCGTACTGGGGGCTGCCGCCCCCAGACCCCCGATATCGCGCTTCGCGCTCGTCCTCAAACGCCGGACGGGCTGAGAGCCTGCGCTTAAGAGACCCCCTCTACGCCAGTCGTTTGACCCCCGCGATGCGGTAGGCCTCCGCCTCCTCCAGGGTCTCGTTCACGAGGAGTGCCTCCGCCAGGGCGTCCAACTGGGCGCGGTGGTCGCGGAGTTTCTGGCAGGCCTCCTCGTAGCACTCGTCGACGATGCGGCGCATCTCGTGGTCGATGGAGTCGAGGGTCGCGGGCGCGGCGGAGAGGCCGTAGGCCTGTTGGGCATCGCTCGGGAGGGCGGAGAGGCGGCCGACGCGTTCGCTCATGCCCCAGCGGGCGACCATGCCCCGGACGATGTTCGTGACCTGTTCCAGGTCGTTCTCCGAGCCCGTCGTGATGACTCCGTAGACGACGTGTTCGGCGGCCATGCCTCCCACGGCGCCGATGATGCGGCCGCGGAGGAACTCCTCCGTGTAGGAGTACCTGTCCGCTTCCGGGGTCGACAACGTCACGCCCAGGGCGCGGCCGCGCGGGACGATCGTGATCTTGCGGACCGGGTCCGCGCCCGGCTGCAGCATGCCGAGGAGGGCGTGACCGCTCTCGTGGTAGGCGGTGCGGCGGCGTTCCTCCTCCGGCATGACCAGCGAGCGTTCCGCGCCCAGTTGCACCTTTTCCAGCGCCTCGGAGAGGTCCGTCTGGGTGACCTTCTCCTGCTTGCGCTTCACCGCGAGCAGGGCCGCTTCGTTGGCGAGGTTGGCGAGGTCCGCTCCGGTCATGCCCGGGGTCGTGCGGGCCACCTGGGAGAGGTCCACCTCGGGGGACAGCGGAATCTCGCGGGTGTGGATCTCCAGGATCGCCTCGCGGCCGCCACGGTCGGGGGGCGAGACGTTGACGATGCGGTCGAAGCGGCCGGGGCGGGTGAGCGCCGGGTCCAGGATGTCCGCGCGGTTCGTCGCCGCGATGACGATGACGCCCTCGGCGCCCGAGAAGCCGTCCATCTCGGTGAGGATCTGGTTCAGCGTCTGCTCGCGCTCGTCGTGGCCGCCCATGGCGGAGCCGCCCGCCCGCGCCCGCCCGATCGTGTCGATCTCGTCGATGAAGATGATGGACGGGGCCAGTTTGCGGGCCTCGGCGAAGAGCTCGCGGACCCGGGACGCGCCGACGCCCACGATCATCTCGATGAACTCCGACGCGGAGGCCGAGAAGAAGGGAGCCCCCGCTTCCCCCGCCACCGCCCGGGCGAGCAGCGTCTTGCCCGTCCCCGGCGGACCGGCGAGCAGCACGCCCCGCGGCATCTTCGCGCCCATCCGGCGGTATGCGTCCGGGTTCTTGAGGAAGTCCACGACGTCGTTCAGTTCGCCCGCGACCTCGTCGATCCCGGCCACGTCCGCGAAGGTGGTGCGCTTGGCACCGGGCACCAGTTCGATCGGCTTCGGGGGCGCCTTGCGGCCGAGCATGCCGCCCGCGCCGCCGAGCCCCGTCCGCATCCGGCGGGCGATGAAGATCCACAGGACGACCAGCAGGAGCATGGGGGCGAGCGAGAGCAGGACGTTGTAGAGGGTGCTGCGCTGCTGGACCACCGGCGAGGCGGTCACCGTGACGTTGCGCTTCTCCAGGTTCTGCCAGAGCTGATCATCCGCGAAGGCGGGGCGCTGGGTCTTGAACTTGGTGTACTTCCCACCGCCCCCCGGGTTGTCCTGGGCGTTCTTGAGCTGGCCCTGGATCGCGTCGCCCTTGGAGTAGATCTTGGTGACGTTGCCGTCGTCGACCTGCTTGCTGAACTCCGTGTACGAGATCGTCGGCTCGTCGCCCTCGTTGAAGAAGGACAGCGCCAGGTTCGCGATCACGAACACGACCAGCGCGGCGAGAGCCAGACTCCACCAGCCACCGGGAATCTTCCTCTTACCGGAAGGCGGTGGTGTCGGCTCGGGCGGAGTGCCCTCGGTACGCCACGGCTGGTCAGGCGCTTTGCGCGGCGGCACGGAGTTGCTCATATTCGGACGTTACGCCACGCAGCGGACACCGGCACCCGCGGCGGTCATACGACGGGGGCGCCCCTCCGGCGAGGGGCGCCCCCAGTGACGTACGACAGGACAGCAGTCCCGTAACCGAACCGTCAGCCCATGAACTTCTTGAACTCGTCCGGCAGCTCGAAGTCCTGGCCGCCCTGCTGCGGCAGGCCGAACGCGTTGCCGCCCTGGGCGCCCGCCTCGCGGCGCTGCGCCTCCTCCAGCTCCTGCTGCTTGCGCTTCATCGGGTTGCCGGAGCGCTGCTTGCCCTTGGCCTGCTTCTGCTTCTTCTTGGCGCGGCCGGGGCCGCCGCCCATGCCCGGCATCCCGGGCATCCCCGGCATGCCGCCGCCCTGAGCCATGCGGGACATCATCTTGCGAGCCTCGAAGAAGCGCTCGACCAGGCCCTTGACGGCGCTGACCTCGACGCCGGAGCCCTTGGCGATACGGGCGCGGCGCGAGCCGTTGATGATCGTCGGCTCCTGGCGCTCGGCCGGGGTCATCGACTTGATGATCGCGGCCGTGCGGTCGACGTCGCGCTCGTCGAGGTTGTTGATCTGGTCCTTGATCTGGCCCATGCCCGGGAGCATGCCGAGCAGCTTGCTGATGCTGCCCATCTTCCGGACCTGCTCCATCTGGGCCAGGAAGTCGTCCAGGGTGAAGTCCTGGCCCTTCTTGGACGCCAGCTTGGAGGCCATCTTCTCGGCCTCTTCTTGGCTGAACGTCTTCTCCGCCTGCTCGATCAGGGTGAGCAGGTCACCCATGTCGAGGATGCGGGAGGCCATCCGGTCCGGGTGGAAGGCGTCGAAGTCGTCGAGCTTCTCGCCGTTCGACGCGAACATGATCGGCTTGCCGGTGACCGAGGCGATGGAGAGGGCCGCGCCGCCTCGGGCGTCGCCGTCGAGCTTCGCCAGGACGACGCCGTCGAAGCCGACGCCGTCGCGGAAGGCCTCCGCGGTGTTGACCGCGTCCTGACCGATCATCGCGTCGACGACGAAGAGGATCTCGTCCGGGGAGACGACGTCGCGGATGTCCGCGGCCTGCTGCATCATCTCCTGGTCGATGCCGAGACGGCCGGCGGTGTCCACGATCACGATGTCGTGGACCTTCGTCTTGGCGAACTCGATGGAGTCCTTGGCGACCTTGACCGGGTCGCCGACGCCGTTGCCCGGCTCGGGCGCGTACACCGCGACGCCCGCGCGCTCGGCGACGACGCTGAGCTGGTTCACCGCGTTCGGGCGCTGGAGGTCGGCGGCGACGAGGAGCGGGGAGTGCCCCTGCTCCTTGAGCCACTTGCCGAGCTTTCCGGCGAGCGTGGTCTTACCGGCACCCTGCAGACCCGCGAGCATGATCACACTGGGCGGGTTCTTGGCGAACCGGAGGCGTCGGGTTTCGCCGCCGAGGATCGTGACGAGCTCGTCGTTCACGATCTTCAGGACCTGCTGGGCGGGGTTCAGCGCCTTGGAGACCTCGGCACCGAGGGCGCGCTCCTTGACGTTCTTGATGAAGGTCCGCACGACCGGCAGGGCCACGTCGGCTTCGAGGAGCGCGATACGGATCTCGCGTGCGGTGGCGTCGATGTCAGCTTCGGACAGCCGGCCCTTGCCCCGCAGGTTCTTGAACGTCGCTGAGAGGCGATCGGAGAGAGTATCGAACACGGCGCTCGTCGGTCCTCAGGGGTCGGGGGCGATGGGAATCGCCCTCCAGGGTATCTGGCCGCGTGCGGTGGGGTCTCCACCGCGTTCATACGAGAGTGGCAGCACCCCCGGCTACAGGCCGGGAGTGGCCTCGCTCGCGGGCCGGGAGTGGCCTCGGTCACAGCTCACCCCCGCAACGTCTCCTCCAGCGCACGCGCCACCGAAGCCGCCTCCTCCCCCGGCAGGGGCGAGCCCTTGACGCCCGTCACGTAGAAGGCGTCCACGGCATTCGCGCCCAGCGTGGAGACATGCATGCTGCGCACCCGCACGTTCGCGTCCTCCAGGGCGCGCCCGATGCGGTGCAGCAGGCCGGGGGCGTCGTGGGCGCGGACCTCGATGACCGTGGCGTGCCGGGAGGCCGCCGAGGCGACCGTCACACGGGGCGGCGGAGCGACCGTGCCCCTGCGGCGGGGGTAGGCGGCGTCCCGCTCGGCGAGACGGGCCGTGATGTCGAGGGAACCGTCCAGGGCGCGGACGAGGTCGGCGCGCAGACGGGCGGCCTGCGGCAGGGAGCCGTACTCGGCGGCGACCCGCCAGTTGAGCAGCAGGACCGAGCCCTCGACGCCGTCGGGCAGGTCGAGGGCGCGCAGCTCGGCGGTGCGGACGGTCAGCCGGTGCATGGCGAGGACGCCCGCGACCGCGGGGAGCACGCCGGGCTGGTCGGGCACGGCGATGAGGAGCTCCACGCCCAGCGGCTCCGGGTCGTCCGAGGTCGGGACGGCGTCGGAGTCGACCGGCTCGGTCTGTGCGCGCAGTGCCAGGACGGGGCCGCCCGTGCGGAAGGCCTCGATCGCGAGCCGCTCCTGCTCGGCCGTGATCGCCACGGCCTCGGGCTCTTCGGGGGCATCCCCGGCGAGCACGGCCGAGACCCGCTTGACCAGGTCGGCGACGAGGGAGCCGCGCCACGAGGACCAGGCGGCGGGCCCGGTGGCCAGCGCGTCGGCCTCGGTCAGCGCGTGCAGCAGCTCAAGGGTGCCCTGCGAGCCGACCGCCTCGGCGACCGAGCGGACGGTGGCCGGGTCCTCCAGGTCGCGTCGGGTCGCGGTGTCGATCAGCAGCAGATGGTGGCGTACGAGGGCGGCGAGCACCGCCACGTCCGCGCGGTCGAAGCCGATCCGGGCGGCCACGTCCCGCGCGATGATCTCGCCTGCCACGGAGTGGTCGCCGGGCCAGCCCTTGCCGATGTCGTGCAGCAGGGCGGCGACGAGGAGGAGGTCGGGGCGGCCCACGCGGCGGGTCAGCTCGGAGGCGCGGACGGCCGTCTCGATAAGGTGCCGGTCGACGGTCCAGATGTGCACGGCGTTGCGCTGCGGCCGGCACCGCACCCGCTCCCAGTCGGGCAGCAGCTGGGTGATCAGGCCCTCCGCCTCCAGCGCCTCCCACACCTCGACGGTCGGGCGGCCCGAGCCGAGGAGCGTGACCAGTTGTTCGCGGGCCTCGGCGGGCCAGGGTGTGGGCAGGGGGCGTGCGACAGCGGCCATGCGCCGTACGGCGTGCAACGACAAGGGAAGCCCGGACTGCGCGGCTGCGGCCGCCGCGCGCAACGGGAGCACCGGGTCGCGCTCGGGGCGCGCGGCGCGGGCGAGCACCACCTCGCCGTCCTGCTCCACCACGCCCTCCGCGAGGGGCGAACGCTCGGCGACCGGCTTGCCGCCGCCCAGCATGGCGCGCAGCCGTGGACGCACGGCGCGTGAACGCAGCACGCGCCCCACCTCGCGCCAGGTGACGTCACTCGCGTACGAGACGACGCGCGCGGCCTCGTACACCTGGCGCAGCAGGGTGTCGGCGTCCAGCAGCCCCAGGTCCGCGGCGACCTGGTCCTGCTCCTGGAGCGAGAGGCGGTCGGTGGCGCGTCCGGTGGTGAGGTGGAGTGCGTCGCGGACGTCCAGGAGCCTGCGTCGCGCGTCGGCGAGGCCCTCGCGGGGCGCGTCGGCGAGCCAGGAAGCGGCGACGGCGCGCAGGGCGGTGGCGTCGCGCAACCCGCCCCGCGCCTCCTTCAGGTCCGGCTCCAGGAGGTACTGGAGCTCGCCCTGGCGCTCGGCGCGCTCGGCGCACAGCTCCTGGAGTTCGGGGAGACGTTTCGGCGCCTGGTTACGCCAGTCGGCGAGGACGGCCGTACGCAATCCGGCGGTGAGGCCGAGGTCGCCCGCGAGGTGGCGGGCGTCCAGCAGGCCGAGCTGCACCTTGAGGTCCTCGCCCGCGGTCTTGCGGGCCTCGGCGGGCGTCCGGACGGAGTGGTCGAGGGCCAGGCCCAGGTCCCAGACGGGGTACCAGATGCGGTCGGCGAGGGCGGCGACGGCACCGGAGTCGCTGCCGTCGTGGAGCAGGAGCAGATCGAGATCGCTGCGGGGCGAGAGTTCGCCGCGTCCGTAGCCGCCGACGGCCACCAGCGACACACCGCGCAGTCCGTCGGAGCCGGCGGTGAACAGGCCGGTCAGCCAGTCGTCGGTCAGTTCGGCGAGGGCGGCACGGCGCGGCGGCCCGGACCGCGCCTCCTCCTGGAGGAGGCGCAGCCGGGCCGCCGCGTAGCCGCTGGGTCCCGAGTCCTCTGCTTCCGTACGCATGTCCGTACTCGTCACCCAGCGACTCCTGTCTTTCTCTTTTTGGGCCGGTCCGGTCAGAGCGCGTCCGGGCCGCGCTCGCCGGTCCGGACCCGGACGGCGGTGTCGACCGGGATGGACCACACCTTGCCGTCACCGATCTTGCCGGTGCGAGCCGCCTTCACGACGACCTCGATGAGCTGTTCGGCGTCGTCGTCCTCGGCCAGCACCTCGATACGGATCTTGGGGACCAGGTCGACCGTGTACTCGGCGCCACGGTAGACCTCGGTGTGTCCCCTCTGGCGACCGTAGCCACTGGCCTCGGTGACCGTCAGACCGTGCACCCCGAAGGCCTGCAGGGCTTCCTTGATCTCGTCGAGCCGGTGGGGCTTCACGACGGCGGTGATGAGCTTCATGCGTCCACCTTCTTGGTCTCGGCGTCAGCAAGGGCAGGGACGGCGGTCCGGGCCGCGCCGCCGCCGGCGCCGCTGAAGTCGTATGCGGTCTCGGCGTGCTCCGCCTGGTCGATGCCCGCGATCTCCTCGTCCTCAGTGACCCGCATACCGATCGTCTTGTCGATCAGGAAGGCCAGGATCGCGGAGGCGACGAGGGAGTAGGCGAGGACGGCGAAGACACCGGCGCACTGCTTCCAGAACTGGGTCATGCCGCCGCCGTAGAAGAGGCCCTCCACGGTGGACTGACCCTTGCCGCTGGCGAAGAGACCGATCAGCAGGGAGCCGACGACACCGCCGACCAGGTGGACGCCGACGACGTCGAGCGAGTCGTCGTAGCCGAACTTGTACTTCAGGCCGACGGCCATGGCGCACAGCACACCGGCGATGACGCCGACGGCGATCGCGCCGAGCGGGGAGACCGCACCACCGGACGGGGTGATGGCGACCAGACCGGCGACAGCACCGGAGGCGGCACCCAGCGTGGTGAAGGCGCCGTGGCGGATCTTCTCGTAGGCGAGCCAGGCCAGCATGGCGGCGGCGGTGGCGATCTGCGTGTTGACGAACATCAACGCGCCGACGCCGTCGTCGTTGCCGAGCCACGAACCGGCGTTGAATCCGAACCAGCCGAACCACAGCAGACCGGCGCCGAGCATGACCAGCGGGAGGCTGTGCGGGCGCATCGGGTCCTTCTTGAAGCCGACGCGCTTGCCGATGACCAGGATCACGCCGAGCGCCGCGGCACCCGCGTTGATGTGGACCGCCGTACCACCGGCGAAGTCGATCACGCCCAGTTCGAAGGCCCAGCCGCCGGCGCCCCAGACCCAGTGGGCGACCGGGAAGTAGACAACCGTGGCCCACAGCGCGATGAACAGCGTCCACGCCGTGAACTTCACGCGGTCCGCGAGCGCGCCGCTTATCAGGGCGGGCGTGATGATCGCGAACATCAACTGGAAGACCATGAAGACGAAGATCGGGATGGTGTAGCCGTCCCACAGCTCCGTCAGGCCGACGTTGCTGAGGCCGACCCAGTCGGAGGTCCAACCGATGAACGAGCCGTGGTCGGTACCGAAGGCGGCGGAGAAGCCGTACAGCACCCACAGGATGGTGATGACGCCCATGCTGATGAAGCTCATCATGAGCATGTTGAGGGTGCTCTTGACGCGGACCATGCCTCCGTAGAAGAAGGCCAGGCCGGGCGTCATGATCAGCACCAGGGCGGAACAGATGAGCATGAACCCTGTGTTGGCGGCAGACAGCTTGGGTGCCTCTGCGGCAAGGGTGATGGCTGGTGCCATCGGCGTCTCCTCGTCGTTGGTACGGCCCCGTGCGGGCGAAGCCTGAGTGGGCGTGAGGGGCGGGCCGGTTATGCGCCATGAGATTGGCGCAGCGCGGTTTCCGTCGAAGCCCCTCGATGTTTCGTCCGGGTGACGAAGGCGCCTTGCGTGTTACGCATCCATGAACTGCCGGATAGTGGCCGAGTCGATCGTTATCGTGACGCAATCTTCGCGAAGCCCACCGCAACGATCAATTGAGGGACCCCCGCGGCGACCAGCCAGGTCCGCGAGAGCGGCACCGGTTCAGGCGCACAAACGGAGCACATGAACCGGCCACGGCTGGTCGTCCGATGACCGGGCATGGGGGAGCCGAGTCGGGCAGTTCGGGACGACCGGCCGTGGCCGGAGTACTGGGCGGGGGCCGCTCGCTCCGCCGGTTCAGACCGCCTCGGCAGTCTCCGGCAGGTCCGCGGCGAGCTGGTCGGTGAGGTCGACGACCTCGGCGAGGTCCCCGAAGTCGCGGGCCGCCGTGTCGACCGTCTTTCGGATACGAGTGTTCACCCGCTCGGAGCGCACCTTCTTGGCGATCGCCATCGCCTCCTTGGCCACGACCGCGCTCTGCTCGGGCTCGCGCTGCAGCAGGTGCACGGTGGCCATGCCGATGAGGTTGAGTGCGTACGAACGCTGGTGCTCGGCGTCCTTGCCGAAGCGGTCGACGGCCTCCTGCATGAGGGGCTCGGCCATGGACGCGTACGTGGGGCTGCGCCCGGCGACATAGGCGAGGTCACGGTAGGAGTGCGAGTTCTCGCCGTACAGCTCGGCCTTGGAGAAGAAGCGGATCCAGTCGGGGTCCGGGTCGTCCCACTCGTGGACGTCGGCGAAGGTGTCCTCGGCCATCCGGACGGCCCGCTTGCACTTTCCGGGCTGGCCCATGTTGGCGTAGGCGCGGGCCTCCATCGCATACAGCATCGACTGGGTGCGCGGGCTCGCGCAGTCGCGGCTGCCGTACTGCGCGAGGTGGATGAGTTCCAGGGCGTCCTCGGGCCGGCCGAGGTGGATCATCTGGCGGCTCATGCTGGAGAGGATGTACGAACCGAGCGGCTTGTCGCCCGCTTCCTTGGCGGCGTGCAGCGCGAGCACGAAGTACTTCTGCGCGGTGGGCTGGAGCCCCACGTCGTAGCTCATCCAGCCCGCCAGCTCGGCCAGCTCGGCGGCGACCTTGAACAGGCGCGTGTTGGTCGCGGCGGGCTGCGGCTCCTGGAGCAGGTCCGTCACCTCGTGCAGCTGGCCGACGACCGCCTTGCGGCGCAGGCCGCCGCCGCACTGGGCGTCCCACTGCCGGAACATCACGGTGGTGGACTCCAGGAGGTCCAGCTCGGGCTTGGAGAGCCGACCGCCGCGGCGGGTCGAGGCCGGGGGCTCGGGCTCCTCCTGCGGCGGTGTGGGCGCGGGCACGAGCCAGCGCTGCATGGGCTCGATGAGGGCCGGGCCGGCGGAGAGGGCCAGCGAGCTGCCGAGGAAGCCGCGGCGCGCCAGCATCAGGTCGCTGCGCGAGTACTCGCTGATCAGCGCGACGGTCTGGGGGCCCGTCCAGGGCAGGTCGACGCCGGACACGGACGGTGACTGGTGGGCGGCGCGCAGGCCCAGGTCCTCGACGGCGACGACACACCCGAACCGCTCGGAGAACAGCTCGGACAGGATCCGCGGGATCGGCTCCCGCGGGTTCTCCCCGTCCAGCCAGCGGCGCACCCGCGAGGTGTCCGTGGAGATGTGATTGGCCCCCAACTGGCGGGCCCTGCGGTTCACTTGACGTGCGAGCTCGCCCTTGGACCAGCCGCTGCGCACGAACCACGAGCCGAGCAGCTCATTGGGGCGCCTGTCAGCGTTCGTCCCACTTCCGCCGTTGCCGCCCACTGGAACGCCCCCATCCCTGAGACCACTTGCACGCTGCGTGCGCCCAAGCCCTATCAGAATGCCGGTAAATACGGCCGCGCGTCCGGCAGTTCTCACCCTTCGAACGGGAAGCCGACTTGCCCTTGGCATACCCACGAGTGCATACGTCCCCAGGACTCGTGCACTCAAAGTAATCCTACGATCACCCGTCCAGCCATGGCGATTCCGGAAACGCCACCATTCGCCACCCCTTCGGATGAACTCCGGGTTGCCTGCACGCGATTCACTTGACACATGACGGCCGGGAGTGGGCGGAGCGGTGCGCATCGGGGCGCACGCGGTCGAGTGCACTACCCGGGGCACTACAAAGCGCCGCCTGGATCGCGCCGCAGAGGGAAGTCGGGATACAGAGGGTCACGTTCCGCTTTCGTCACGTAACCACCGGTGCGTTGGACCCGTTGGAGGGGGCATGGGCTTCACGATCGGCAACAGTCGGGGGATGCGCGAAATCCGGCCCGGCCCGCGGCGCCGCAGCCGCTCGTCGGAGTGCACCGCCGTGGCCGAGTTCACCGGGCTGTGGGGCTGGGACGTGGTCCCGGGCGCGCGGGCTGCCGCCGGGGCGTGCTCGTGCGGCAGGGCCGACTGCCCCGCGCCGGGTGCGCATCCGCTGGACTTCGCCCCGGTGATCCCGGCCGGCGCCACACTCGACGAAGTGTCCGAGGCCTGGGCCGAGTGCCCGGGCGCCGCGGTACTGCTGCCGGTGGGCCGCGCCTTCGACGTGATCGAGGTCGCCGAACCCGCCGGGCGCCGCGCGCTCGTCCGCCTCGAACGCATGGGGCTCCCCCTCGGACCGGTCACCGCCACCCCGGACGGCCGCGCCCACTTCTTCGTCGCCCCCGGCGCCGCGGCCGAACTCCCCGAGCTGCTCTACCGAATGGGCTGGGACGACGCGTCTCTCGACCTGCACGGCCTGGGCCCCGGTACGTACGTCACCGCCCCGCCCTCCGACCGAGGCGGCCTCGGCCCGGTCCGCTGGCTGCGCTCCCCCGCGCTGGACTCGGCGACGAAGCCACCGCAGGCCCGGCTGCTGCTGGGCACCTTGGCCTACGTGGCGCACCGGTCGCGCGTGTAGCCGCGCCGGGCGGCAACAGCGCGCACGGCCCGCTGGACGACAACCGCGCGCACAGCCCCGCCGGACGGCAACGGCTCACGGAGCCGCCCGGCGACAACAGCGAAGGGCCCCGCCTCATCTGCACCATGCGGCGGGGCCCTTCCCCTTTTTCGCGCCTGAACCGGCGCCGCTCTCGCGGACCTGGCGGATCGCCGCCGTGGTTCCCCCATCGATGGCTGCGATCCGTGGGCGGAGAGAGCGATGACCAGTGGCCGCTAGTCGCCGATAAGAGCATCCACGAACGCTTCCGGCTCGAACGGCGCCAGATCGTCCGCGCCCTCGCCCAGACCCACCAGCTTGACCGGCACGCCCAGCTCGCGCTGTACGGCGACGACGATGCCGCCCTTGGCGGTGCCGTCGAGCTTGGTCAGCACGATGCCCGTGATGTCGACGACCTCGGCGAAGACGCGGGCCTGAACGAGTCCGTTCTGGCCGGTCGTGGCGTCGAGGACGAGCAGCACCTCGTCCAGCGGGGCGTGCTTCTCGACGACGCGCTTGACCTTGCCGAGCTCGTCCATGAGGCCGGTCTTGGTGTGCAGCCGGCCCGCGGTGTCGATGAGCACGACGTCGTAGCCCATCTCCTTGCCTTCCTTGACCGCGTCGAAGGCGACGGAGGCGGGGTCGCCGCCCTCGGGCCCGCGCACGGTGTAGGCACCGACCCGGTCGCCCCAGGTCTGCAGCTGCTCGGTCGCGGCAGCGCGGAAGGTGTCGGCTGCGCCCAGGACGACGGTGCGGCCGTCGGCCACCAGGACGCGGGCGAGCTTGCCGGTGGTGGTGGTCTTGCCGGTGCCATTGACGCCGACGACCATCACGATGCCGGGCTTGCTGGCTTCGGGCTCGGTCCTGACGGTGCGGTCGAAGTCGGTACCGACCAGGTTGAGGAGCTCCTCGCGCAGCAGTCCGCGCAGCTCCACCGGAGTACGCGTACCGAGCACCTTGACGCGCTCGCGCAGCCGCTCGACCAGCTCCTGGGTGGGCTGCACACCGACGTCGGCGGTGAGCAGCGTGTCCTCGATCTCCTCCCAGGTGTCGTCGTCGAGGTGCTCGCGGGAGAGCAGCGTGAGCAGCCCCTTGCCGAGCGCGTTCTGCGAGCGGGACAGGCGGGCGCGCAGGCGCACGAGGCGCCCGGCGGTCGGCTCCGGGATCTCGATCTCGGGGACTTCGACAACGGGTGTGGGCTCCTCGACGGCGACCGACGTGGCCGCCGAGGCCTCGGGGAGATCCACCTCCTCGATCGTGCGGCGCGGTTCTTCGCGCGGCGTCTCGGCCTCGTCGCCGACATGCGGTTCGGCCGGAGGGGCGGTGATGTCGGGGGCGGCGGGGGGCGGCGGGGGCAGCTGCTTCCGCTTGCGGCTGCCGATGACGAGCCCGCCGAGCGCACCGATCACGACCACGGCGATGACTACAGCAAGGATGACGATTTCCATAACGCCCCCCAGTATCGGCCATCCCTCCCCGGGGAGGGAGATTCCCTTTCCGAGAGTCGAAACTGTGGTTTCCTCCAAGGACATAGGTCCCTAGAGGTGACTTATCGGATTAAAGTGCGATGATTCGCCACCAGCACCATCGCATCGGACGATGGCGCACTCGAAACACATCCCCACAGCGCCCTGGAAACCCGTGGCATCGAGCCCGTCCCCCACTCCGAGGGCCGCGCGAAAACCCGCGGACTCCTCCCCACCTGGGTCGCCGCCCACATCAGCGTCTTGCCGCTGACCATGGGCGCGCCCCTGGCTGTCCCCTACGGAGTCAACTTCTGCAGGCCCTGACCGTCGGCGTCGCGGGGCCGGTCGTGTCGTACGACCTGGTCGGACCGATCGGCTCGCGGGCAAGCGCGGTGGCGCCCTCGACATGGCCCTGTCACGGGCGGTCTTCGGGCAGCGCGGGAACCTCGTCCTCGGCTCGCTGATCTGGATCACCCGCTGGGGCTGGGAGACGATCGGTGCCGGGCTGATCGCCGCCGCGATTCACGGGTCCGCCGGCGACGGGCAGCGCCCCATCGGCGCGTACGGCCTCGGCTGGGTGGCGACGATCGCGGTCTCCTTCCTCCTGTACGTCGTCCTGCCGAAGCCCGCGGTGACCTCGCCCGCGGCCGAGCCCGTCAAAGCGCCCACCGCTATGGCTGTCTGACGAACCGTCAGCTACCGTCCCCCTCCACACACGAAGGGGGGCTCCCCATGCCCGTAACGGTCGTACGCTTCAACCTCGTTGACCCCGACGCCACCCCCGCCTCACTGAGTGCCCGCTACAAGGCGGCCGTTGAGATGGCCGCGTACGCCGACGACCGCGGGATCACCACCGTGCAGACCGAGGAGCACCATGGCGTGGCCAACAACTGGCTGCCCTCGCCGTTCGCTTTCGCGGGCGCGGTGTTCGGGGCGACCCGGCACCTAGCGGTCACCGTCTCGGCGGTCATCGGCCCGCTGCACGATCCGCTGCGCCTCGCCGAGGACATCGCCGTACTCGATCTGCTCAGCGGCGGACGCCTCGTGACGGTGGCCGGAATCGGCTACCGGCCCGAGGAGTACGCCCTCTTCGACGTCGACTGGAAGCGGCGCGGCAAGCTCCAGGACGAGCTCCTGGAGACGGTGCTGAAGGCGTGGACCGGCGAGGAGTTCACGTACCGGGGCCGTACGGTACGGGTCACCCCGCGCCCGTTCTCCGATCCGCACCCGCTGCTGCTGGTCGGCGGCTCCTCCAAGGCCGCGGCCCGGCGCGCCGCCCGGCTCGGGCTGCCGTTCTTCCCCAGCGCGCACCTTCCCGAGCTGGAGGCGTACTACAAGGAGCGGCTCATCGAGTACGGCACCGAGGGCTGGACCATGATGCCTGCCGCCGAGACCCCGCTGCTGCACATCGCCGAGGACCCGGACCGGGCGTGGGCCGAGTACGGCGAGCACTTCCTGCACGAGGCACGGACGTACGCCTCCTGGCAGTCCGGCGACATCCGCTCGGCGGTGAGGTCGGCGGCCACGACGGTCGACGAGCTGCGCGCCGAGGGCGTCTACCGGATCCTCACACCCGACGCGTGCGTGGCGCTGAGCCTGGACACCTACGTGCTGCATCCGCTGTCCGGCGGGATGCCCGTCGACGAGGGCTGGCGCAGCCTCCAGCTCTTCTGCGAAAACGTACTGCCCCGGCTCAAGGACCTCGAAGGCTGAGCCGGGGCAGTACGTCTCTTACGAGTACGAGGAGAGGGGCAGCGGGGACTTGGCCCTTCTCCCCGAGTTCATCGGGGGGAGGTGGTTATCCCATCTCCTCCAGGGCCTTGCCCTTCGTCTCCTTCACGTACTTGAGCACGAAGGGGATGGAGAGCGCGGCGAAGACCGTGTAGATCACGTAGGTCGCGGAGAGGTTCCAGTCGGCCAGCGACGGGAAGCTCGCGGTGATGGCCCAGTTGGCGATCCACTGCGCGGAGGCGGCGACGCCCAGCGCGGCGGCGCGGATCTTGTTCGGGAACATCTCGCCGAGGAAGACCCAGACCACGACACCCCAGGAGAGGGCGAAGAAGAGGACGAAGACATGCGCGGCGATCAGGGCGGTCCAGCCCTGGGCGGCCGGCAGCTTGCCGTCCACGAGGTCGAAGGAGAAGGCCCAGGCCTCGAGGCCGAGACCGATGACCATGCCGACGGAGCCGATGAGCGCGAGCGGCTTACGGCCGATCCGGTCGACGAAGATCATGGCGATCACGGTGCCGAGGATGTTGATGATCGACGTCGTGAACGAGTAGAAGAACGAGTCCGTCGGGTCGACACCGACCGACTGCCACAGCGTCGAGGAGTAGTAGAACGCGACGTTGATGCCGACGAACTGCTGGAAGACCGAGAGGCCGATGCCGACCCAGACGATCGGCTTGAAGAAGAAGCCGCCGCCGAGCAGGTCCTTGAAGGACGACTTGTGCTCGCTCTTCATGGCGTGCTCGATCTCCAGCACGCGGGCGTCCAGGTCGATGTCCTTGCCCTCGACCTCGGCGAGCACCTCACGCGCGCGGGCGTCGCGGCCGACGGAGATCAGGAAGCGCGGCGACTCGGGGATCGCGAAGGAGAGCAGACCGTAGAGGACGGCCGGGACGACCATGACGCCGAGCATGATCTGCCATGCCTCGAGGCCCATGATCTCGCCGCGCTGGTCGCCGTCGGCGGCGTTCAGGATGCCCCAGTTGACCAGCTGCGAGACGGCGATGCCGATGACGATCGCGGCTTGCTGGAAGGAGCCGAGGCGGCCGCGGTACGCCGGCGGGGCGACCTCGGCTATGTAGGCGGGGCCGATGACCGAAGCCATGCCGATGGCGAAGCCGCCGACGACGCGCCAGAGGGCGAAGTCCCACAGCGAGAAGGGCAGCGCCGAACCGACGGCGCTGACCGTGAAGAGCACGGCGGCGATCTGCATGACCCGGATGCGGCCGATGCGGTCGGCGATGCGGCCGGCGGTCGCGGCGCCGATGGCGCAGCCGATCAGGGCGATGGCGATGACCTGCGCCAGGCCCGCGGAGCCGATGTCGTAGCGGTCCCGGATGGCCTCGACGGCGCCGTTGATCACGGAGCTGTCGTAGCCGAAGAGGAAGCCGCCCATCGCGGCCGCCGCCGCGATGAAGATGACATGCCCGAGATGTTCGGGATGAGCCTCTCGGGCTCCTGACCTGGGTGCCTGCGCTGTGCTGGTCACGTGTAACTCCTCGGGCCACCGGCCTCGCTGCCAGTGGGGTGGGGGCAAGCCCTACGGGTGGGGTCCAGTGGCGCACGACTTTCACGCCGCCCACCACCTGAAGGTAAAAGCAACGTTGCAGAGACTATGCCTTCAAGTTTCGAAGTCAACAGGTCCCTTGCTGTGAATTTTTGGCGCAGGCGAGGTGCGATTGCCTTCAAGACTTGAACTCATTCGAAAGCCCCAGGTCACGACCGGTGCGGGCTACACGTATCTAGCGCAGCCGCTGGCTGATGACCTTCGACACACCATCGCCCTGCATGGAGACGCCGTACAACGCGTCGGCGACCTCCATCGTGCGCTTCTGGTGCGTGATCACGATCAGCTGCGAGGCCTCCTGCAGCTCCTGCATGATGCGGATCAGCCGCTGCAGGTTGGTGTCGTCGAGCGCCGCCTCGACCTCGTCCATCACATAGAACGGACTGGGCCGCGCCTTGAAGATCGACACCAGCATCGCCACGGCGGTCAGCGACCGTTCGCCGCCGGAGAGCAGGGACAGCCGCTTGACCTTCTTACCCGGAGGGCGGGCCTCCACATCCACGCCCGTGGTGAGCATGTTGTCGGGATCGGTCAGGATCAGCCGTCCCTCCCCACCCGGGAAGAGCCGGCTGAAGACGCCCTCGAACTCCCGGGCCGTGTCCCGGTAGGCCTCGGTGAAGACCTGCTCGACCCGCTCGTCGACCTCCTTCACCACCTGAAGCAGGTCGGCGCGCGTCTTCTTGAGGTCCTCCAGCTGCTCGCTGAGGAACTTGTGGCGCTCCTCCAGCGCGGCGAACTCCTCCAGGGCGAGCGGGTTGACCTTGCCGAGCTGCTGATACGCCCGTTCGGCCGACTTGAGCCGCTTCTCCTGCTCGGCGCGGTGGAACGGGCGGGGCTGGTTGCGCGGGTGCTCCGGGTCCTCCGGCAGTTCCTCGCCCTCGGCGGGGAGCGAGGGCGGCACGAGCTGGTCGGGACCGTAGTCCGCGACGAGCCCCGCCGGTTCGACACCGAGCTCCTCCAGCGCCTTCGACTCCAGCTGCTCTATGCGCAGCCGCTTCTCGGCGCCGAGTACCTCGCCGCGGTGCACCGAATCCGTGAGCTTGTCGAGCTCCGCCTTGAGGTCGCGGCCTTCATTGCGCGCGGCGCCGAGCGCCTGCTCCTTGTGCGTCTTGGCGTGCTCGGCGGCGGCCCGCTCCTCCTCGGCCCGCGTCAGCGAGACCTCGACGTGCGCGAGCAGCTGGCGCGCGCCGGAGGCGACGGCCTCGGCGACGGCCGCCTCGTGGCGCAGCCGGGCCCGCCGCTGCTCGGCACGCGCGCGTGCCTCACGTTCGGCGCGTGCGGCCCGGTCGAGCCCGTCGGCCCGCCCGGCGAGCCCCTTGACCCGCTCCTCGTGCGTACGGACCTGGAGCCGGGCCTCCATCTCCGTCTGCCGCGCGTTGGCGCCGTCGGCGGCGAGCCGGTCGCGCACGGAGGTGTCGGGCTCCTCCTCTACGGGCATCTCCTCGGCCACGGCGAGCCGTTCGGCCAGTTCCTCGGCCTCCTCGACGGCCCGGTCGAGCGCCTCTTGCGCCCGCGCGGCTGCGGCGGTGCTCCGCTCGGCCTCCCCGGCGGCACCCCTCGCCTGCCCGGCCAGCCGCCCGAGCTGCTGTGCCACGGACGACTTCTCCCGCTCGGCGGCCCGCCGCCGCTCGCCCAACTCCTCGACGAGCGCGGCCCGTTCTTTCCTCTGCTCGGTGGCGGCGTACTGGGCCTCGGTCAACTCCTCGCACCGTACGGCGAGTTCCTCGAGCTCGGCCGCCGCCTCGTCCACGGACGCCTGCACTTCCAGCAGGCTGGGCGCCCCGGCGGACCCGCCGTGCGCGAAGTGCGCGCCGAGCAGGTCGCCCTCGGCGGTGACGGCGGTGAGCCCGGGCCGCGCGTAGACGAGGTCCTCGGCATCCTCGAGGGTGCCCACGACGACGATCCCGCGCAGCAGCCGCCGTACGGCGGGCATGAGTTCGGCGGGGCCCCGGACGAGGTCGGCGGCGTACGGGGGGCCATCGGACCGGCCCTGATGGCCACCGGCCGAGGCGTACTCGTGGCCGCGCCACTCCGGGGACCCGCCGCCGGGCGCCCTCAGCTGCCCGGCCCCGGCCTCATGGCGTACGTCATGGGTGGCGCTGTGGGCACTCGCCGCCGCGTCCTGCGCTGCCTCACCGGCACCCGGTCCGGCGGAACCGTCCCCGCGTACGCCATCGGTGGCACCCGGGGCACTCGCCGCCGCAGCCAGGCCCGGCCCTGCCGCACCATCCCGGTGTTCGCCAGCGGTGGCGCCATGAACTCTCGCCGCCGCGACCGCGCCCGGCCCCGCCCAACCATCCCCGCGTACGCCATCGGTGGCACCCGGGGCACTCGCCGCCGCAGCCGCGCCCGGCCCTGCCGAACCATCCGCGCCTACGTCATCGGTGGCGTCGTGAGCCGCCGCCGCAGGCCGCGCTCCCCCAGCCGCGCCCGGTCCTGCCCAGCCATCCCCGCGTTCGCCAGCGGCAGCACCATGGCCGCTCCACGCCGCCGTGCCGCCGGCCCCGGTGTCGATGCCGTCGCCCTGGGCCGGGACGGCCCGCGCGTGGGCGGTGGTGCCGCTGTCGGCCGTGCGGCCGGAATGCGGCGCCGCGGCGGGCTCCTCCGGTGCCCCCGCCAGCAACAGCGCCGCCCGGCCGGCGTCCTGCTTGCGAAGGAGGCGGATGGCTTCCGCGGCCGAGGCGGGGGTCGTCACCGCGATCGCGTCCGCGGCCGCGCCGAAGGCCGCCGCCAGTGGGACCTCGAAGCCGGGGGCGATCGAGAGCAGTTCGGCCGCGGGCCCGAGCAGTCCCGTCAGCCGGTCCTTCGCCCCGAGCAACGCGCCCGTGCCGTCCTTGCGGCGCAAGCCGAGGGCGAGGGCCTCGTGGCGGGCCTGGGTCGCGGCGCGTTTGCGTTCCGCCGCCGTGGCCGCCTCGCGGGCCGCCGTGAGCGCGGCCTCCGCCTCGGCCAGCGCCTGTTTGGCCGCCTCGTGCTGCTCGGTCAGTTCCGCGTCACCCGCGTCGAGGCCGTCGACCTCGGCCTTCAGCTGCTCGTACTCCTCCTGGGCCACGACCGCGCGCTCCTGGGCCTCGTCGCGCGCGGAGGCGAGCCGGTCGATCTCGGCCTGCGCGGAGGCGGCGCGGGAACGGGCGGCGTTGACCTGGCCGTTGAGGCGGGCGAGACCCTCGCGGCGGTCGGCGATGGCGCGGGCCACATCCTTGAGGCGGCGCTCCTCGACGGCGAGCTCGCGCTCCAGTTCGGCGCGGTGCGCGACGGTGTCCTCAAGGGCGCGCTCGGCCGCCTCCAGGGCGGCTTCGAGCTCGGCCTCCTGCTCCCGGATCCGCGCGGCCTCGCGCTCCATGTCCTCGGGGTCGCGGCCGCGCCGCTCCTCGGGAGGCGCGGAAGTGGCGCTCTTCACACGCGCGTCGGCCAGCGAGATCGTGCCCCGCACGCGCTCGGCGAGCTGCGAAAGTTCGTACCAGGTCTGCTGGGCGCGCTGGAGGCGCGGCGTCAGCTGCCGTACCTCGTCCTCCAGGAGGGCTTCTCGCTGGAGCGCCTTCTTCAACTCGGTCTCAGCGGCTTCCTTGCGCTCCTTGAGCGCGGCCTCGTCGGCGATCTCGGTCTGCAGCGCCTGGCGGAGTCGTACGAGATCGTCGGCCAGCAGGCGCAGGCGCGCGTCCCGGAGGTCGGCCTGGATGACGGCGGCGCGGCGGGCGACGGCGGCCTGCCGTCCGAGCGGCTTCAACTGCCGCCGCAGCTCGTCCGTCAGATCCTGCACGCGCGCGAGGTTCGCCTGCATCGCGTCCAGCTTCCGCAGCGCCTTCTCCTTGCGCTTGCGGTGCTTGAGGACGCCCGCCGCCTCTTCGATGAAGGCGCGGCGGCCCATCGGATCGGCGTGCAGGACGGAGTCGAGCTGGCCCTGGCCGACGATGACGTGCATCTCGCGGCCGATGCCGGAGTCGGACAGCAGCTCCTGGATGTCGAGGAGGCGGCAGGTGTCACCGTTGATCTGGTACTCGCTGCCGCCGTTGCGGAACATGATCCGCGTGATGGTGACTTCGGCGTACTCGATGGGCAGCGCGCCGTCGGAGTTGTCGATGGTGAGGGACACTTCGGCCCGGCCGAGCGGCGGCCGCCCGGTGGTGCCGGCGAAGATGACGTCCTCCATCTTGCCGCCGCGCAGCGACTTGGCCCCCTGCTCGCCCATGACCCAGCTCAGCGCGTCCACGACATTGGACTTGCCCGAACCGTTGGGGCCCACGACACAGGTGATCCCCGGCTCGAACCTGAGCGTGGTCGCCGAGGCGAACGATTTGAACCCGCGCAGGGTCAGGGCCTTGAGGTGCACGCCGCCGGACTCTACCTTTCGTGCCGGTCTCACTCCATGAACGCGCGGTTTCACCCATGAACGTGCAGGGCACACCAGACGTTAAAGAGTGTGGAACAGCGCGGGGGAAAGAAAGAAGGGACGCCGAAGAGGCGTCCCTTGCAAATCTGACAACTTAGCGGTTGATACGGGCAGCCCAACCACTGCTGTCGTAGTGCGGTGCAGTGATCAGGTGAGCGCAGGCTCCGCCTGGGGTACGTCGATGCTCTCGAGAAGCGAGTCGTGAGAAGCGGCAGCCGCGAGCGCGTCATTCTCGGCCTGGATCCGTACGAGCTCGGATTCGAGGTCCTGTACGCGCTGCTGGAGCCGTCGCATCTCGGCAATGAGTCGCGGGTCGGAACCGCCGACGTAACCGAGAAGCGCCTTTGCCATGATGGATGGTCCTCCACACTGAGTGACCGACCGAAGCGGTGTGGGTCGTGAGGGAATCGCACCCGCGATGCTTGACACTGCTGATGTCCTGCTGCCGTTCCACATGTCAAACAGCTAAGGTGCGCGGGGCTTTCAGCGTCTCACCAAAAAGTTTGACGGTCAACACGATCACGCCCCGTATTGGCGGGCAACCCGCTGTCGCGCGGCCCTTGGACGGCTGCGCTGCGACTCCTGCGGGGCCCTCAGGGCGTGGAGATCATCCTTAACCGGGGAGCCTGCCACGACTGGCCGTTCTTGGCAACCACCAGGTCATTTCTGCTTCCGGCAGGTGCCAGTGGCATGCGCTACCGCTTCTGCCTGGGTCTTGTCGAGGTCATCGGTCAGCGGATGGCGAAGTCGTCGTAGATCCCCCGGGGCGTGTCCCAGATCTCAGTGACTCCGTCCACACGCCCGGGCGTGTCGTCCCCCTGAAGCCAGTCGAGCAGGTTCTGACATCCGTCCCGGGAGCCCTCCGCGACGACCTGCACCCGCCCGTCGTCCAAATTGAGAGCAAAGCCACTCAGCCCGCCGATCTCCAGCGCCTTGGCCCGCGTGAACCAGCGGAAACCCACACCCTGGACCCTTCCGCGCACCCAGACGACCAGCCGTGCAACCTCGTTCATGGGTGCACGCTAACCGGACAATGTCTCAGGGAGCACTTCCTCCCCTTGCGGCATGGGGTACCGTCCCGACCCAATGAGTCTCATATGAAACTCACTCTTTCGAGTGACGTTCGATTGAGGATCGCTGACCGCAAGATCGAGGAAGGCCCAGGAGATGGGACGCCACCGACGCTCCGCCGCCGGCCGCGCCGCCACAGGCCGCGCCACCGGGGTCACAGATACATACGCGACCGACACGGACAGCTACGGTCCGGAGAATCTGTACGGCTACGCCGCAGTCGCCGACCTCCCGCGCGCTGCCACTGCCCGCTCGCACCGCAAGAGGAAGGCCGCGACCCCCGTCCGTACGGGTCTGCTCGGCGTCTCGGCGGCCGTGGCGCTGGGCACGATCGCCGTCGCGAGCGGCGTGCTGCCCGGCAGCGACAACTACTCGCTCGGCGGCGGCAGCGGCAACTCCGACAACGTGCAGGCCGCGAGCTCCCCGTCCGGGCTGGAGACCCAGCAGGGCGGCACCTCCGGCAGCGCGGACTCCCGCGACGACACGTCGACGAGCCGCGACGCCGACCGCTCCGCCTCACCCTCGGCCTCGGCCTCGGGCGCTGCCTCGACGTCGTCCACCGCGCCGACCACGGCGCCTCCGAAGAAGCCGACCGCCAAGCCGAGCAAGACGAAGGCGCACCCGACGAAGCCCTCCCAGGCCGCCACGAAGGCGCCGAAGGCCAACCCGCCGGTGCCGGTGTCCGCCGAGACCGTGGCCGAGGCCGAGGTGCTCAAGCTGGTCAACGAGGAGCGGGCCAAGGTGGGCTGCAGCGCGGTGGCGGCGAACAGCGCGCTGTCGGACCTGGCCCAGGCCTTCAGCGAGGACATGGACGCGCGCGGCTTCTTCGACCACACCGACCCGAGCGGGCTCAGCCCCTGGGACCGGGCGGCGAAGGAGGGGATAACCGACCTGGGCGGCGAGAACATAGCCCGCGGGCAGGCCACCGCCGCAGCGGTGATGGAAGCCTGGATGAACAGCCCCGGCCACCGCGCCAACATCCTCAACTGCGACTTCAAGACCCTCGGCGTGGGAGCCCACTTCGGCTCGGGCGGCCCTTGGTGGACGCAGGACTTCGGCTACTAGCCGACGACTCCGCTCCTCGACACGCGAAAGCCGCGCCCACCTGGACAGGATGGGCGCGGCTTTCGCGTATGTGTAGGAGCGTCAACGCTCGTCCTTATACGTAGGCGCGTCCTTATGCCTAGGCGATACGTAGGCGCGTCCTTATGCCTAGGCGATACGTAGGCGCGTCAAAGGCTCGCTGACGCGTTAGCGCTCGCCAGCCCGTAAACGCTTGCGCAAGCGTTTACGTAAAGGCTTGCGTAAACGCTTACGCGGCGGCCACCTCGGCCACGGCCGCACGCCCCAGCGCGAACACCCGTGCCGCCTCCGCGATCCGGCGGCCGAGGTGCTCGGCGGTGGCGATGTCGGCCTTGTGGACGGTCTCGGGACCCTCGTCGACGTTGGTCTGGGCGGCGGCGCCCGCGAAGACGCCGAGGCGATTGAGGTCGTGCTCGGAGGCGGTGCTGCTGTTCCAGCCCGGGTGCAGGCCGAGGTTGATCCAGTTCATGCCGTGCTGCGCGGCCAGGATCTGGAAGAACTGCAGGGTGTGCAGCTTGTCGCCGCTCTTGGAGCCGGAGTTGGTGAACCCGGCGGCGAGCTTGTCCTTCCAGTCCTGCCCGAACCAGCGCTTCGAGGACGCCTCGGCGAAGACGTGGAAGGCGCCGGACGCGGTGCCCATGTAGGTCGGCGAGCCGAAGACGATCGCGTCCGAGGCGTCGAGCAGCTCCCACTGCGCGTCGGTGATCTCGTCGACCTTGACCAGGTGGACCAGGGCGCCGGCCTCGACGGCACCGGAGCGGACGGCCTCAGCGAGGACAGCGGTGTGGCCGTAGCCGGAGTGGTAGGCGATGGAGACAACGGGGGTCGTCACGGTACGTACTCCTCAGGGGACGAAAACGGGAGCCGAGCGGAAGCAGCAGCTCACCGGTGATGACAAAAGGAAAGCACTAACCTTCAGTTAGTGCAACCTCCCGGATAGCGCTGCGTTCGAGTACGCTTGAGCCATGACCACCACGCAGGAGCGCACGGAGGAGCAGAACCTCCCGTACGACGTGTTCTCCAAGGCCTGTCCCTCGCGCGGCACGCTGGAGCACGTCACGGGGCGCTGGGGCGCACTCACCCTCGGCGCACTGCACGAGGGCTCTCTCCGCTTCAATGAGCTGCGCCGCCGTGTCGACGGCGTGAGCGAGAAGATGCTGTCGCAGACCCTGCACGCGCTGGAGCGCGACGGCCTCGTGCACCGCGAGGCACAGCCGACGAACCCGCCCCGCGTGGACTACGAACTGACCCCGCTGGGACGCGACGTCGCCGGGCGTCTGATCACCCTCATCCAGTTCGTGGAGGGCCGCATGGACGACGTGCTCGAAGCACGTCAGCGTTACGACGAGACGCGCGGCGCCCTCTGACACTTCGGGCAGAAGTAGCTGGACCGGTTCATCCAGGCGCGCCGCCGCATTGGCGTGCCGCACCGTCGGCAGGGCTCGCCCTCGCGCCCGTACGCGTCGAGCGAGCGGTCGAAGTAGCCCGACTCCCCGTTGACGTTGACGTACAGGCTGTCGAAGCTCGTGCCGCCGGCGGCGAGGGCGTCGTTCATCACGTCGCGGATGTGGCCGAGCAGTTCGACGGTGCGCGGCCGGGTGAGGGTGCCCGTGGGGCGTTCGTAGTGCAGCTTGGAGCGCCAGAGCGCTTCGTCCGCGTAGATGTTGCCGACCCCGCTGATCAGTGACTGGTCGAGCAGGGCGCGCTTGATCGTCGTACGGCGGGCGCGCAGGGCCGTGTGGAACGCGGCGTCGTCGAAGAGGGGGTCGAGCGGGTCGCGGGCGATGTGCGCGATGACGTCCGGGAGGCCCTCGGGGGTGTTCTCGTGCAGCGAGAGTCCGCCGAAGGTGCGCTGGTCGACGAAGCGCAGCTCGGTGGCCTCGTCGTCCTCGAAGCGGATGCGGATGCGCAGGTGCTTCTCGTCCGGGGCGTCCTCCGGCTGCACCAGGAGCTGGCCGCTCATGCCGAGGTGCGCGAGCACGGAGTACGGGGAGTCATCGAGGGGCAGCCACAGATATTTGCCGCGCCGCATGGCCTCTCCCACGCGCTGCCCGGCGAGCGCCTTCGCAAAGCCCTCGGGCCCCGCCAGATGCCGCCGCACGGCCCGCGGATGCCGCACCTCGACCGTGTTCACGACCCGCCCGCTGACCCAGCGCTCCAGGCCCCGCCGCACGACTTCGACCTCGGGCAACTCGGGCACGGGACTCCTCCGGAGGGCGCGGGACTCAGGGCGATGTCCGCAGCGTACCTCGCGGCCAACAGGGGTCGGCCAGGCGGCCGTCGGAGGTGAGAGCGCCGATCATCAGGGCGCGGGCCTCGGCTTCCTTCACCTGCTCCTTGAGGAGGTCGTGGAGCCTCCAAGCGGCGCCCGTGTCCCCCCGGTCGATCAGCGCGCGGCTCATCCGCCCTGCCGTGTGCCTTGAGCAGCTCCGCGCGCCGGGAGGTCCAGTACGCATCACCGCCGTCGGCCTTCTCCGTGAGGAGCCGTACGGCGGTCGGCGTCGCCATGTGCCACGAGTGCGTCGACGATCTCGCCGTGCAGCGTGGACGACTGCGCCTGGTCGCTCAGCCGGAACGCCTCGTCGAACTCGCCCTGCTTCAGCAGGAGGCGGGCCGGTGTGTGGGCCGCGCGCGGCTCGGCCGTCTCGGCCCGCGTTCGCAGCTCGTCCAACCGGCCGGTGGCGCCGAGGAGTTCTGCCGGTCCCCTGGCGGCATATCCGCCGCCCTCGTCCGCGAGCTGCGTCAACAGCTTGACGGCCCGGCCGACTTCGCCTCGCACGCGAGGCAACGTCGCTGCCTCGGTGGCCGCGTGCGCGTCGCCGTCCTCGGCGCGTTCCAGGAGCACGTCGAGGTCTGGGCACTTGGCCGGCAGTCGGACGAGATGTGGTCGACGTCGCCGTTCCCCTGGTCCGCGAACTCTCACAGGGTCTCGATCGCCTCGTCCGTCCGACCCCTCTCGTCGAGGAGGTCGGCCAGACAGCGGGCCGCGTCGAAGTACCCCTCCTCGGTGAGCTCTTGGAGCCGTTCGACGTGTCCGTTCTACTGGAGGAGCTCGGCGAGGAACAGGATCGCGTCGTCGTACTCCCGCTCGACGAGCAACTCGAGGACGGGGATGGCCCGTTCGTCTCCGGGTCCTCGTCCGTCTCCTGGTCCTCGTCGTGGAGGAGTTCGGCCGGCAGATCCTGGAGCCCCTCGTGCAGCGAGCGTGTTTTGCCGACCGAGGAGCCGTCGACCAGGAGGACGAAGCCGGTGCGGTCGGCGGCCTGTTCGATCAGGGACGCAGATCGCGTACGCCGGTGTCACGCGGGACGTACGCCGGCAGGGGCGCGGCGGCGGTCCCGGACCCGGCGCCGCGGAGGGGCCGGTGCACGCCCGGCCGGAAGGGATCGGCGTCCGGGACCCGGATCAGGCCGGGTGCCCTGGAGGAGTTTCCCGGGCTCCCGGTGACGACAGTGACGTCGCCGCGGACCTCGCCGATCTGGGAACTGTGCTCGCCGATGACGGCGTTCTCCCGTCGGTTCCCGTCCTTCGCCCCCACGAGCCCCCTCAAGCCTCGTGCCCAGACACACGAGCCCCGCCGCAGCGCGGTTGCGCTGCGGCGGGGCTCGGTACTTCGTACTTCAGTACTTCAGTTGTGAAGGAATCAGGCCGTGGCCGTGTCGCTCGTCGGGGCCGAGGGGGTGTCGGCGGTCCCCTCGGCTGCCTTGGCCGCCTGCTCGGCGGCTTGAGCCACCTTCTCCGCGGCCTTGGCCGACTTCGCGCGTTCGTCCGCGGCGGAGCGGATGGCACGCCACGCGGACTCCGCGGCCTGCTGCTCTGCCTCCTTCTTGCTGCGGCCGGTGCCGGTGCCGTACGAGACGCCTCCGACGCGGGCGGCAGCAGTAAAGGTCTTCTCGTGGTCCGGGCCGGTCTCCGAGACCAGGTACTCGGGCACGCCGAGCCCCTCGGTCGCGGTGAGCTCCTGGAGGCTGGTCTTCCAGTCCAGGCCCGCGCCCAGATTCGAGGACTTCTCGATCAGCGGGTCGAAGAGGCGGTGGACGAGCTCGCCCGCCGCGTCGAGACCCTGGTCGAGATAGACCGCGCCGATCACCGCTTCAAGGGTGTCGGCGAGGATGGATGCCTTGTCCCGGCCTCCCGTGCCTTCCTCGCCCCGGCCGAGCCGGATGAAGGAGCCGAGTTCGAGGCCGCGGCCGACTTCCGCCAGCGCACGCGAGTTGACCACCGCGGCCCGCAACTTGGCCAGTTGGCCTTCGGGCAGGTCGGGGTGGGTGCGGTACAGCGTGTCCGTGACCACGAGGCCGAGCACGGAGTCCCCGAGGAACTCCAGGCGCTCGTTGGTCGGCAGACCGCCGTTCTCGTACGCGTAGGAACGGTGGGTCAGCGCGCGCACCAGAAGGGCGGACTCGAGCTTGTAGCCGAGCCGCCCTTCCAGAAGCGTGTGGGACGAGGCTGTGTTGTCCGCCTTTTTCTTGGCGTTTGAGTCCGCCTTGGCGTCAGACATTAGGCCTCTCACCAGCCGCTCAGACCTCGAGGACCTGGCGCTTGTTGTAGGTGCCGCAAGCGGGGCAGGCGATGTGCTGCTGCTTGGGCTCGTGGCAGCGCTCGCACGCAACCAGGGTGGGGACCGCAGCCTTCCACTGCGACCGGCGGTGGCGCGTGTTGCTGCGCGACATCTTCCGCTTCGGAACAGCCACGGCTACTTCTCCTGCTTCTCGTCGACGCCCGCTTCGGCGCCGCTCATCTCGTCCTTCTCGCCATCTTCGAGTGAACCGGCGAGTCCCTGCAGTGCCGCCCAACGGATGTCGACGGCGTCATGGTGGTGGTCCGGGTCGTCCGCAAGGCGTGCTCCGCACTGGGCGCACAGTCCTGGGCAGTCTTCCTGGCACACCGGCTGCATCGGCAGTGCGAGCACCACCGCATCACGCAGCACTGGTTCGAGGTCGAACAGGCCGTCCTCGAGAAAGAGCCTGTCCTCGTCTTCCTCGGCGTCGTCGGCCGGTTCCGCTTTGGGGCGGCCCCGGTCATCGGCGTCAGGGTACGAGAACATCTCCTGGAAGTCCGCTTCGAGCTCCTGCTCGAGCGGCTCCAGACACCTTACGCACTCCCCCTCGGCCTGTGCACGGGCGGTGCCTGTGACAAGCACCCCTTCCATGACCGACTCGAGCCGGAGTTCGAGCTCCACCGGACTGCCTTCCGGCACTCCGATGACTCCCTGGATCCCGAGATCCTTGGGGGCGTCGATCGTGCGGGGCAAGCGCTGCAGCGCACCAGGACGCCGCCCCAGCTCGTGTGTGTCGAACACGAGAGGGTTGCGGTGGTCGAGGCGGGTGTTCAGAGCCATTCCTGCTTTCGATCTTCGAAGCTCAAGGGTTGCCACCCCTGATGTTCCGTGGGCAGCGTTGATCGCGGACGTACGCGCGACCGAAGAGCCAGGATACTGGACCTTTCGCTCTCGGCCCAATCCGGTGTGCGCTGCCACGCTTGTGCGCCGGTGTGCGCCCCCTGGCTCAACGGGCGCCGAGGCCTCAGTGGCCGCCGCGCCCCTGCTCGTACGCCCGCAGCTGCTCCGCGCTGATCATGCTGGTGTCGAAGAGGCTGGTCTCGTCGAGGGCGTGCGCCTGGGAGTCCAGCGCGTGCGCCTGCGGCTGGGCGTAGGCCTGCTGCCCGCCCTGGTCGTACGCCGGCTGCTGGTCGTATCCCTGCTGCTGCGGGTAGGCGGCGTACGGGTCGGCCTGCTGGTAGCCGTACGCGTCCTGCTGGGCGTACTGCTGCTGGTAGCCGTACGGGTCCGCGGGCTGCTGCTGGTACGCGTAGGCGTCCTGCTGCCCGTAGGACGGCTGGGCGGGCACCTCGGGAGCCTGCGCGGGCTGCTCGGGGGCGGGGGTGTCGGAGAGGTCCGCGAGGCCGGCCAGGTAGTCGGCGTCGCTGGTGTGCTGGACGGGCGTCCCGTCGTCCGTGAGGAGGCCCAGGTCGTCGCTGGCGATCCGGCCGTGCAGCTTCTGCCGGCCGCGGCCCACGGCCTCCAGGGTCTTGGCGAGGACGGCCTCGAAGGCGCCGAGCTTCACGTCGACGTATTCGTCGGCGTTGCGGCGCAGGGTCTCCGGGTCATGGCTGCGCTCGGGGGCGTCCTCGTCCTCGTACCCCTGCTCGTCGACGCCGGGGCCGGTGCCGAGGAGCTTCTCGCGGCCCCGGCCGACGGAGCCGAGGGTCTTGGTGAGGACGACCTCGAAGTTGGCGAGCTTGGAGTCGACGTAGTCGTCGGCCTCGGCGATGATCTCCTCGGCCTCCGTGCGGGCCTCGGCGAGGATGCGGTCGGCCTCGTTCTGGGAGCGGCGGGCCACCTCGGTGTCGGAGATCAGGGAGCCGCGCTCGGCGTGCGCGGACTCGATGATCCGCTCGGCCTCCTGGCGGGCCTGCTCGACCATCTGCTCGCGGCCGCCGATCAGCTCCTGGGCCTGGGCGAGGGAGCCGGGCAGCGCCTGGCGCACCTCTTCGAGCATCGAGAGCAGCTCGGCGCGGTTGACCACGCACGAGGCCGACATGGGCATGGAACGGGCGCTGCCGACCGCCGCGACGATCTCATCGAGCTTCTTCTGCACGTCCACCGTGTGCTCGCCACTCTCTACAGCTGTGATGGAGACGGACGGGTCGACTGTACGACCACTCCTGCCCCGCCCGACACCGGGTGACGGACTGTCAGGGGCTCAGCTCTTGCCGAGCCGCTCCTTGAGCGCCTCGAGGACCACCGGCGGCACCAGGTGGGAGATGTCGCCGCCCCAGGTCGCGACCTCCTTGACCAGCGAGGAGGAGAGGAAGCTGTAGGTGGGGCTGGTCGGGATGAACAGCGTCTCGACGCCCGAGAGGCCGTTGTTCATCTGGGCCATCTGGAGTTCGTAGTCGAAGTCGCTGACCGCGCGCAGACCCTTGACGATGGCGGGGATGTCGCGCTGCTTGCAGTAGTCGACGAGCAGGCCGTGGTAGGCCTCGACCTGGACGTTGCCGTACTCGGCGGTGACCTCGCGGATCAGCTCGATCCGCTCTTCGACGGTGAACAGGCCCTTCTTCGCCTGATTGATCATCACCACGACGTGCACGACGTCGTAGAGCCTGGAAGCGCGGGCGATGATGTCGAGGTGTCCATTGGTGATGGGGTCGAATGACCCCGGACAGACGGCGCGGCGCAACTGTGGTCCCTCGCTCTCCGGTCCGGTCATCGTGCGTCTTCGCACGTAGAGGCGGCGCGACCGTACCAAAACGTCCCCTCGCCGTAACGACGGGCCCGGAGCGCTTCGAAACCGTCCGGCCACCCGAATTCGCCACCTCTGGTGCTGCGCTCCACGGTGACGAGCGCTTCGCCCGCGAGCCACCCCTGCGCCCGTAGTGTGAGCAGAATCTCGCGAAGATCGTCGTCCGAGACGACGTACGGGGGGTCGAGGAAGACCAGGTCGTACGGCGCTGTCGGCGCCGCCGTGTGGATGATCTGCTCCGCTTTGCCCGATCTGACCTCGGCGCCCGGGAGTCCCAGCGACTTCACGTTCTCCCGGATGACCTTGGCCGCTCGGGCGTCGGCCTCGACGAGCAGGGCGTGTCCGGCGCCGCGGCTGAGCGCCTCGAGGCCGACGGCGCCGGAACCGGCGTAGAGGTCGAGCACGCGCTCCCCCTGCAGCGGGCCGCCTATCAGGGACTGCCAGGTGGAGAAGAGTCCCTCGCGCGCCCGGTCGGAGGTGGGCCGGGTGCCGGTGCCCGGCGGGACGGCCAGACGGCGTCCGCCGGCCCGGCCGGCGATCACGCGGGTCATGAGGGTCCTTTGCGCTGGGGGTGTGTCGAGTCCAGTCTCTCAGTCCTCGTCGGCGGTGCGTGTTTCAGCCCCTGTCCTGGGTGCAATTTTCAGTCCCCCCGGACCGGGGTGCGCGATTCTGCGACGTGTCCGGGGGGCGTCTCAGTCCCCGGGCGGCGGCGCGTGTCCGCCCCCGTCCGGGGCGTGCCTTCCGTCGCGTCCAGTTGGCGGCTCTCAGCCCTTGTCCAGGTACTGCTCGCGTTCCTCGTCGAGGAGGGCGTCCAGGGCGGTGCGCAGGCCGGGGAGGCGCTCCAGGTCGGGGTCGGCGGCGACGACCGCGGCCGCCTCCTCGCGGGCCTCCGCGATGATCTCCTCGTCGTCGATGACGGCGAGCATGCGCAGCGAGGACCGGACGCCGGACTGGGCCTGGCCGAGGACGTCGCCCTCGCGGCGCTGTTCGAGGTCGATGCGGGAGAGCTCGAAGCCGTCGAGCGTGGATGCCACCGCGTTCAGCCGCTGGCGGGCCGCGCTCGCCTCCGGCATCTCGGTCACCAGAAGGCAGAGGCCCGCGGCCGAGCCCCGGCCGACGCGGCCGCGCAGCTGGTGGAGCTGGGACACGCCGAACCGGTCGGCGTCCATGATCACCATCGCCGTGGCATTCGGCACGTTCACCCCGACCTCGATGACGGTCGTCGCGACCAGGACGTCGGTCTCGCCCGCGGCGAAGCGGCGCATGACGGCGTCCTTGTCGTCGGGCTGCATGCGGCCGTGCAGGACTTCGACCTTGAGGCCCTGGAGGGGGCCCTTGGCGAGCTGGTCCGCGATGTCGAGGACGGCGAGCGGCGGGCGCTTCTCGGCCTCGTCCTCGGGGGACTTCTTCTTGGTCTTCTTCGGGTCGTCCTCCTCGTCTCCGATACGGGGACAGACGACATACGCCTGATGGCCTGTCTCCACTTCCTCGCGCACGCGCTCCCACGCGCGCGTGAGGAAGTGGGGCTTGTCCGCGGCCGGGACGACATGGCTGGCGATCGGCGAGCGGCCGGCGGGGAGCTGGTCGAGGACGGAGGTCTCCAGATCGCCGAAGACGGTCATCGCGACCGTGCGCGGGATGGGCGTGGCGGTCATCACCAGGAGGTGCGGGGGCTGCTTGCCCTTGCCGCGCAGGGCGTCGCGCTGCTCGACACCGAAGCGGTGCTGCTCGTCGACCACGACCAGGCCCAGGTCGTGGAACTGCACTTTGTCCTCGATCAGCGCATGCGTGCCGATGACGATCCCGGCCTCACCGGTGACGAGGTCGAGCAGCGCCTGCCGCCGGGCCGCCGCCCCCATGGATCCCGTGAGCAGCACGACCTTGATGGAGTGCTCGGCCCCGCCGAGCATGCCGCCCTCGGCGAGCTCCCCCATCATTTCCGTGATCGACCGGTGGTGCTGCTGGGCGAGCACTTCGGTGGGGGCGAGCATCGCGGCCTGCCCGCCCGCGTCGACGACGGTGAGCATGGCGCGCAGGGCGACCATCGTGTTGTGCGTCACCGTGAAGTGGTCTGTCACATAGGCATGATCGGGATGAGCCACACTGATGCACTGCACCGGCTTCCTGCCGACGTACTCCACGGCCCGGATCCCTCGCCGGAAGGTGTTGTATTTCGGGCGCGGTCGCACAGGCGCCGCTTTACGGGACAGCCTGAACGGCACATATGCATCAGGCAGTGCGACCGAGACG
This sequence comes from Streptomyces sp. NPDC001530, assembly GCF_042894545.1. Lineage (NCBI taxonomy): Bacteria > Bacillati > Actinomycetota > Actinomycetes > Kitasatosporales > Streptomycetaceae > Streptomyces > Streptomyces sp. NPDC001530. The sequence goes on along the minus strand of NZ_JBIAVS010000013.1, from coordinate 152,073 downwards.
GTGTATGCCTCCTTCTTCGGCACTACCCGCGCCCGGCCGCCGAGGGACCGCACCAGCCAGGCAACATCTTCGGCCAACTGCTTGGAAGCAGAGCAGAACGACGCGTCGAGGCCACTGGGCTTGACTGTGCCATCGGTGTCCATGAGGCCCTGCAGAAGAGACAACCGATTCTTGATCGTCGTGTTCTTGAACACCAAGGGGACGAACTTGTCGTGCGACGTGACGCCCCAGAGCCCCAGCGAGCGAAGCGTACTGATCACCGGGTTCCTTCGCCCTCCGCCCTTGGGTCCTGCCAGACGGACGGTGTAGTCGCACTTGGATCCGGGCACGGGTACAAGCACGCAATCAGGGGCAACAGCGGCATCAACTGCCTCACGGATTTCATCGTCCACCGTTGACAACCGTAGGTTGTGCCGGAATGAGCCGTCGCCAAGAAGCAGACCGAAGAGATATGGATCAAGCGGTGGTTCGGCGTCACTCCAGAGGTCGACCGGCGTAGCCGACGGGACATACCACTTCGACGATCCGTTTGCCTTGTACGTATCCAGTCTGATCTGCCGTGTCGACATCACCTTGGGCGACTGCCCTCGGTCCCAAGCACAGCTGGTACCCACGATCCACAGGTGCTCGTCGTCACACTCGACTGAGCTGCCGTCGGACAACACGATTCGCCACACATCGCGCTCGCCCTGCGGGAAGACTCCGTCCACGGGCGCGAGTTCCCCAGTGGGAACGACGACGATGTCACCGACAGCGATCTCGCCCATGGGCCGGTATCCCGTCGGGGTCAGGACCAGGGAATCAAGGGGCTGAGCCTTGCCGGAACCGACCTCTCCCTGGAGCAGCCGGTGCATCGGGTGCTCGGTCGCGAGGTCGTCGAAGATCTCCTTGGAGACCTTCTGCTGCCCCTCGGTGAGGGTGAAGGGCAGCTTGGCGTCGAAGGCGGTGAGCAGACCGTCGGGCTTGGGTGTGCGGGCGACGGCGGGGAGTTGGGCGTCGGCATAGCGGCGGCGGGCCAGGGCGACTTGGAGGACGAAGGCCTCGTCCCACTTGAGGCGGGCGCGGGCGTCGTGGATATCCGCCTTGGTGTGCGGGCGGTGGATCTTCAGGAGGGCCTCGGGGAGGGCGACCAGGCCGCGGCCGTCCCGGAGGGAGTCCGGGAGGGGGTCGACGGCCTCCTGGGCGCTCGGCAGCACCGTCTGCACGGACTTGGCGATCTTCCAGGACTCCAGCTTGGCGGTGGCGGGGTAGATCGGGATGAGCGCGCCCGCCCAGGAGTCGACGGTCTCGGCGGCGTCGTCGCTGTCGCCGCGCAGCAGCTCGTACGCCGGATGGGCCAGCTGGAGGCGGTGGTTGAAGACGGAGACCTTGCCGGAGAACATCGCGCGCGTGCCGGGCAGGAGGTCCTTGTGGGGCTTGTGCACGCCGTTGCCGAAGAAGACCAGTTGCAGGCGGCCGCTGCCGTCCGTGATGGTCACTTCGAGACGCTGGCCCTTGCCGCGGGGGGCCCTGGGCGAGGCGAAGGTGAGCAGGCGTGCGTCGGCGACCTGGGCGACCACCGTCACATGCTCGTCCATGGGCAGGTCGGCCAGGTGGGTGAGCTGCCCGCGCTCCTCGTATCTGCGGGGATAGTGGTGCAGCAGGTCGCCGACGGTGTGCAGGCCGAGGTGCTCGGCCATCACCTTCGCGGTGGCGGGACCGAGCACCTTCTTCAGTGGTTCTTCGAGCACGGGCACGGGATCCATTGCACACCACACCACTGACAATGCCGTATACGTCCCGGAAATCCGCTGGTCAGGCGGGTGGTTCCGGGCCTAGGATGGCCCGCTCCGGCCCTCTTCGCGGTCACCGTCCGCCGGGACCGCCCGACCCCGCGCCGTCGCCCGTCCCCCACCCACCGGCGCAGCGACGATGGACTCCCAGACTTCACAGCCATCACAGGCATCCCAGTCACCTCATACGTTCCAGGTCGACCTGCGCGGTTTGGTGGACCTGCTCTCCCATCATCTCTACTCCAGTCCCAAGGTCTATCTGCGCGAGTTGCTGCAGAACGCCGTGGACGCGATCACCGCGCGGCGGGCCGAGCAGCCGGACGCCCCGGCCACCGTGCGTCTGTACGCCGAGGGCGGCGCCCTGAGGGTGGAGGACTCCGGTGTGGGACTCACCGAGGCCGACGTGCACAACCTGCTCGCGACCATCGGCCGCAGCTCCAAGCGGAACGACGGTCTGGAGTCGGCGCGTTCGGACTTCCTCGGCCAGTTCGGCATCGGGTTGCTGGCGTGTTTCGTCGTCGCGGAGCGCATCCGCGTCGTCAGCCGCAGCGCGCGGACGCCCGACGCCGCGCCCGTGGAGTGGACGGCGGCCGACGACGGCTCGTACACCGTGCGCAGGCTGCCGCACGAGGCGCGTGCCGAGCCGGGCACCACGGTGCACCTGCTCGCGCGCGCCGGGGCCGGCGAGTGGCTGAGCGAGGAGCGGGTGCGGTCGCTGGCGCGGGACTTCGGGTCGCTGCTGCCGTACGACGTGCGGGTCGGTGACGAGGTGATCGCGGACCTTCCGGCGCCCTGGGACCGCGTCTACCCGAGCCCCGCCACACGAAGGGTGGCCCTGGCCCGGCACTGCCACGACCTGTTCGGGTTCACTCCGCTGGACTCGATCGACCTGGACGTGCCGCTCGCCGGGATCCGCGGCGTGGCGTACGTCCTGCCGTCCGCGGTCAGCCCCGCCCAGCGTGCAGGCCATCGCGTGCACCTGAAGGGCATGCTGCTCACCGAGCGGGCCGAACAGCTGCTGCCCGACTGGGCGTTCTTCGTGCGCTGCGTCCTGGACACGGACAGTCTGCGGCCCACCGCGTCACGGGAGTCGCTGTACGAGGACGAGACACTCGCGGCCGTACGGGAGGCGCTGGGCGAAAGGATTCGCTCCTGGCTGACCGGGCTCGCGGCGGGCGATCCGGAGCGGCTGGCCGCCTTCCTGTCCGTGCACTACCTGGGTGTGAAGTCCCTTGCGCGGCACGACAAGGAGATGCTGCGCACGATGCTGCCGTGGCTGCCCTTCGAGACGACCGACGGGCGGCTGTCCCTGGAGGAGTTCGCGCAGCGGCACCCGGTGGTGCACTTCACGCTGACCGTGGAGGAGTACCGGCAGGTCGCGCCGATCGCCTCCGCACAGGGCATCGGGGTGATCAACGGCGGCTACACCTACGACAGCGAGCTGATCGAGGCGCTGCCGTCCGTGCGCCCGGGGACGGCCGTCTCGGAACTCGACGCCGACACCGTGACGGCTCACCTGGACGCCGTCGACCCGGCCGAGGAGCTGGCCCTGTCGGCCTTCCTGGCGGCAGCGCGGGCCAGACTCGACCCTCTGGGCTGCGATGTGGCCCTGCGCGCCTTCCACCCGCTGTCGGTCCCGGCGCTGCACCTGGACGACCGGGCTGCCCGCCACGAGCAGGCCCGCGCGGAGGCCGAGGAGCAGGCCGACGACCTGTGGGCGGGCATCCTCGGCTCGCTGCGCGGCAGCGCCCCACGCGCGCGCCTGGTGCTCAACCACCTCAACCCGCTGATCCGAAGGATCAGTTCACTGAACGACCCGGAGCTCATGGGCACCGCCACCGAGTCCCTCTACGGGCAGGCCCTGCTGATGGCCCAGCGCCCGCTGCGGCCCGCGGACTCCGCGCTCCTCAACCGCGCGTTCATCGGCCTCCTGGAGTGGGCCACCCACACCGACCCCGGGAAGGACGACCGCCGATGAGCCGGGCCATGGACTTCGACACGCTGCGCCAGGCGATGGCGGACAACTACGAGCAGCCGGAGGGACCCGCCCGCAACGCGCGCGCGGAGCAGTTGCTCGTCGAGGCCGAGAAGCTGGACATCCCGCTCGCCGTGATCGAGGCGCTCGGACACCAGTTGAAGGTCTACAACTACAGCTCCGAGAAGGACAAGATGTTCGTCCCCTTCGCGCGCCTGCTGCGCATGTGGGACGAGCGCCCCGAGGACTTCGACGAGTACGAGATCCACTCCCTGTACTGGGTCTTCAAGTGGATGTCCGCCGGAATGCTCGACCAGCCGCATATCCCGCTCGCGTCCATAGAGAAGTGGCTCGGCGAGATGGAGCACCGCTACCGGCTGGCCGGACACTCCGAACGGGCCGTGCGCGGGGCCGAGTTCAGCGTCGCCGCCCACCTGGGCGACCTGGAGCGCGCCGAGCGGGCGTACGCCGCCTGGCTGGCCGCCGACCGGGACACCATGGCCGACTGCCACGCGTGCGAGCTGCACAGCCAAGGCTGGTGGCGGGCGGAGCGCGCCTCAGACGCGGAGGCGCTGGAGCTGTGGCGGCCGGTCCTGGAGGGCGAGTACACCTGCGCCCACGAGCCGCACACCGTCCTCGCCTCCTCCCTGCTCCCCCTGCTGCGCCTGGGCCGCGTCGACGAGGCGCGCGCCCATCATCTGCGGGGCTTCCGGCTGGTGCGCGCCATGGAGAGCATGCGCGGCGCGTACGCGGACCACGTGGAGTTCTGCGCACTCTCGGGCAACGAGGCGCGCGCCCTGGAGCTGCTCGCGGAGCGGCCGGCGTACTTCACGGACTCCGGGGACCCCCGCAGCAAGCTGGACTTCATGGCGGTGGTGGCCCTCCTGATGGACCGCCTGACGTCACTCGGGCTCGGCGATCAGACGGTGCCCGGTCCTGCCGGGCGTGCCTGGACCGCGGGTGAACTCGCCGTCCACGCGCGCGGGGAGGCACTTTCACTGGCCGCGCGCTTCGACGCGCGCAACGGCACGTCGTACGTCAGTGAGCGCGCCCGCGCGCGGATGGATCAGCCGCCGCTCGTGGACCGGCTGCCGCTCGGGGTGCGCTCCGCGCGGCCCGCACGTACCCCCGTACCCGCTCCCCCTACGAGCCCCGTCGCGCAACCGGCCGCCGAACCGGACCTGTCCACGCTGCTCGCCGAGGCCCGGCGGCTCTCCTCCCTCCGGAGCCCGGACGCCGTCGAGGCATGGGCCGCGGTCTCGCGCGCCGCCGAGGGACACGAGCCGGCGGTCCGCGACCGCGCGGAGATCGCCGACCACGAGGCGATGGGCCGCGGTCCGGACGGCATCGAACTCTTCCATCGCGCGGCCGAGTTGTACGCCGAGGCGGGCGACCCCGGCGAGGCACTCGCGGCCCGCTCCCGCGCCGCGTACGTCCACGCCCTGACCGGCGGGACCGAGGAGGCCCTGGCGACCGCCGCAGACCTGCGTGAGAGGGCGCTCGCCCTGTTCGCGGAAGGTGGGACCGGGGTGTCTCAGACGGCGTCCGTGCTGGTGGGGCGCGCGCGGATACTCATGCACCAGGTGGATGAAGCTGGGCGTGAGGCGGAGGCGGACTCGGGGGCGACGGGCGCGACGGGCGCGACGGAGAGCATCTCGACGGAAAGCAGCTCAGCGGAGGGCGGCTCCGTGCGGGCCGGTGGCGGTTTGGTGGCCGCTGCCGAGGGGGCCGCGCGGGAGTTGTTGGCGCTTGCCGTGCCGCATGCCGGGGACGACGTGGCGGTGGCCTCGCGGGCGGCGGAGGCGCAGGCGATGCTCGGGGAGCTCGCGGCGCGTGCCGGGGCGGCCGAGGCGGCCGCCGAGCTGCTCTCGCGCGCCGTGGAGACGTTCGTGGCGGCCGGGCTGCCGTGGTTCGCCGTCGAGTACGACTCCCGGCTCGCCGGGATCGCGCTGCACCTCGGCGACACGGAGGGCGCGGAACGGGCGGCGCGCGCGGCGCTGGACCACGGAGGGGCGTATCTGGAGCCCACGGGCCAGGCCCAGCTGCACCTGCAGCTCGCCGAGATCCTCAGCACCTCCGGGCAGTTCCGGCCGGCCGCGGAGCACGCCCTGGAGGCCGCGCACTGGGCCGATGAGGCGGGCGAGGCCGCCACGCTCGGTGCCTGGGCCCGGCACCAGCTCGGCGGTTTCCTGCTCCGCCAGGGACGGTGGGCGGAGGCCGCCGAGGTGCTGGAGTCGGCGCTACCCGATCTGACCACCGAGGTGCACGGCGATGGTGCGATCGTGCAGACGCGGTGGTGGCTCGGCGACTGTCTCACCGAGCTCGGTGAACACCGCGAGGCCGCCGAGCACTGGCTGCGGGCCGCGGACATCGCCCGGCACTGGCCCGAACAGCGCGACCACGCGATGCTCGCGCATCTCGCCGCCGAGGCCCTCGGGCACGCCGGGCTGACCGCCCAGGCGGACCAGGCGTACGCCCGTGCCGGCGAACTCTGGCGCGCCCTGGGCAACGTCCACGGGCTGGTCCGGTCGCTGCGGGCGCGTGCGTGGGCCGCGGCCCGTACGGGTGCGGGGCTCGACGGGGCGCGGGAGTTGATGTGGGCGGGGGTGCGGGAGTGCGAGGCGGCGCTCGGGGGCGCGTCCGGCGCCGCGGGCTCACGGTCCGGTTCGCCGTCCGACTCACGGTCCGGTTCGCCGTCCGACTCACGGTCTGGTTCGCCGTCCGACTCGCGGTCCGGTTCACGGTCCAGTTCGCCGTCCGGCTCTGACTCGCCGTCCAGCTCGACCTCGGACTCGCCGTCCGGCTCGGTGTCTGGCTCTCCGTCCAGCTCGCCTGAGGGCGAGGACGCGCGGCGTCGCCTCGTAGCCGAACTCGGCCACACTTATCGCCAGTTCGGCGACCTTGTGGCCCGTTCCGTGCCCGACGACGCGGAGGAGGCATCCGCCCGGGTCGCGTTCGAGGAGGCCCTCGCCCACATCACCCAGGCGATCTCCGTTTTCGCCTCTCTCGGGGACGATGCTCTCGATGCGCGGACCGGCGCCGAACTCGCCGCCGGGTGGCTGGAGGCCGACCTTCAGCGGCCCGCCCCGGCCTGTGCACGCGCGCGTGCGGTGCTTTCCGCTTACGCGGGGGTGGAGGGGGAGACCGCGGAGTCGAGGCGGGCCGAGGCGGAGAACATGCTGGGGCTGGTGGGGGCGCGGGCGGAGGGGTGACCTGGGGCCGGTTGGGGTGGGTTTTTCGCCCCCTCCGCCCCTACCCATTCCCGTCCCTTGGGGGCTCCGCCCCCAAACCCCCGCTCCTCAAACGCCGGAGGGGCTGAATCTTTCCCCGGCCGGGGCTGAAAACTTGTAGCCCGTCCGGCGTTTGAGGACGAGCGCGAAGCGCGATACGGGGGGTCTGGGGGGGCGGAGCCCCCCAGGTACGGGACGGGTAGGGGCGGAGGGGGCGAAAAACCCACCCCACCTGCACCCGCACTCCACACCCCCGGACTACTCCACCCCGATCAACAGCAACGCCCCCTGCCGCCCACCCCGATACACCACCGTGTCCACCGCCAAGTACGACTCCCGTACCCGGGATTCGAGACGCGCGGCGATGGCGTCGGGGGCGTCGTCGCCGAGGACGAGGGTGACCATTTCGCCGCCGGCGGCGAGCATGCGGTCGAGGACGGTTTCGGCGGTGGCGGTGATGTCGGAGCCGATGACGGCGACGTCGCCGTCGATGAGCCCGAGGACGTCACCGGCCTGGCAGATCCCGGCCATGGTCCAGGACTGCCGCTCGGCAACGGCGACCTCGGCGTAGCGAGTGGCGCCGGCCGCCGAGGTCATGGCGACGACGTCCTCGTCGAAACGGCGCTCCGGCTCGTGCACGGCGAGCGCGGCGATGCCCTGCACGGCGGACCGGGTGGGGATCAGCGCGACCCGGACACCCTCGGCACGCGCCTGCTCGGCAGCCGCGGCCGCCGTATGGCGCAGGTCCGCGTCATTCGGCAGGAGCACCACCTCGCGCGCGTGGGCCCGCCGTACGGCCTCGACAAGCTCCCCGCTGGCGGGCGGCTCCCCGGGCCGGGCGAGCACGGTGGTCGCCCCGGCTTCCGTATACAGCCCGTCCAGACCCTCGCCGGGCACGACGGCCACGACGGCGCGCTGTGCCCGCTCCCTGGGCTGCCGCCCGGCCGCGCCCGCGGTGTGGACGTCTCCGAGCCCGAAATGCGTGATCCTGATCCGGTACGGCCGTCCGGCCTCGACGCCCGCCTCCACGGCGGCGCCCGCGTCGTCCACGTGCACATGGACGTTCCACAGCCCGTCTCCGCCGACCACGACGAGCGAGTCACCCAGGCTGTCGAGTCGGTCCCGCAACCGGGCCACGGCGGCATCCTCCGCCTCCAGCAGATAGATCACCTCGAAGGCGGGCCCGCCCTCGTCCGGCCCCCCGTCCGCGCACAGCTCCGGATGCACTCCCCCGGCATCGACGGCCCCGGGCACAGCCTCCGCCACGCGCGCGTGGACGTCAACGGGAGCCACGAACGCCCCCGGCGCCTCCCCCGTGAACGTCTCCACCAGCGCCGCCAGCACCGCCACCAGCCCTCGTCCGCCCGCGTCGACCACGCCGGCGCGCTCCAGGACGGCCAGCTGTCCGGGGGTCGCGGCGAGGGCCGTTCGCGCTCCCTCGTACGCCGCGCGCGCGACGGTGCCGCAGTCGCCCTCGGCGCCGGTGGCCGCGTCGGCGGCGGCCGAGGCGACCGTGAGGACCGTGCCCTCTACGGGGTGGGCGACGGCTTGGCGCGCGGCGTCCGCGGCCTGCCTCAAGGCGAGCCGCAGGCCCTGACCGTCGGTGTGAGCGGTCTCACTGTCGGTGGCGAGCACCTGCGCTATGCCGCGCAGCAGCTGCGCGAGGATGGTCCCGGAGTTGCCGCGGGCTCCTATCAGGGCCCCGTGCGCCATCGCCCGCACGGCGTCGGCAAGGGTGGGCCGCCCGGCCCCAGCGGGCGCGGTGCCATGGCCCGCAGTCTCCACCGTCTCGTGTCCTGTGGCGGCCGCCGTGTCGTGGCCCGCGGCGGCCACCGTCTCGTGTCCCGTAGCGGCTACCGAGTCGTGGCCAACGGTCCCCACCGAGTCGTCGCCCGCGGTGGCCACCGCTTCGTCGCCCGCGGCGGCCACCGTCTCGTACCCCGCGAAAACCGCCTCCACCGCCGCGACAGCCGACTCCACCGTCAGATAGAGATTCGTCCCGGTGTCGCCGTCGGCCACCGGGTAGACATTGATCGCGTCGATCTCCTCGCGCGACCGCCCCAGCGCCTCCAGCGCGAGCCCGCACCAGGTGCGCACCGCGAGAGCATCCAATGTCTGCGGCACCTGCGGCACCTGCGCCTCCTTGAGCTGCTGGATGTGGACGCAGCGTAGACCCAGGACGGGTTACTGGCGGTAGGGGGCCCTGAGGAGGCCGGGGCGAAGCCCGGGGCAGCCATGGTAGTTTCGTTCTCCGGACGCAGTCGTTGTATGCTGCTCCAGTTGCCCGATCCGATCGGGCCTTCCCCCTGGCACCGCCACTCAGATCCTAGATCCTGATCCCGGCATGCCGGGATCAACCGTAAGTGCATCTGAAGTCTTTGGAGTGACCCGTGGCTGCCAACTGCGACGTCTGCGGCAAGGGGCCGGGCTTCGGCAACAACATCTCGCACTCGCACCGCCGTACGTCCCGTCGCTGGAACCCCAACATCCAGCGCGTCCGTACCGTGGTCGGCGGGACGCCGAAGCGCGTGAACGCTTGCACCTCGTGCATCAAGGCCGGCAAGGTCTCGCGCTGACAACCGCTAGCGCGCGGCCACTGCTGGTTCGCTTGCACTGAGCCGGTCCACCTCACGGTGGGCCGGTTTTTTGCTGCCCTCACGCGCGCGTAGCCCCCTTTTCCTGACGGGTAGCCCCCGTTTCCTGACGCGTAGCCCCATTTCCCAAGACCTGCCGGAACCGGACCTGCCAGAATCTGCCCAATGCGCTTCGGCATCCTGGGTCCCCTCGACATCCGCACCGAGGACGGCAGCCCCCTGGACCCCGGCGGCCCCCGCCCCCGCGCCCTGCTCACCCTGCTCCTCCTCGACGCGAGGCGGACGGTCTCCACAGGGCGGCTGACCGACGGCCTGTACGGGGCGGAGCCGCCGGCCGGAGCCGCCAACGCCCTCCAGTCCCAGATCTCCCGGCTGCGCAAACGGCTCGGCCCCCATACGGAGATCGAGGCCACCCCGACCGGCTATCGCATCGACGTCTCCCCCGACGCCGTCGACGCCCACCGCTTCGAGCGCCTGGCCGGTGAGGGCCGCACCGCCCTCGGCCGGGGCGACCACTCAGGCGCCGCCGCCGCGCTCCGGGAGGCGCTGGCCCTGTGGCGCGGCCCGGCACTGGCCGACCTCCCCGACGCGTACGCCCAGGTCACCCGGCTCCACGAGCTGAGGATCGCCGCCGTACAGGACCGCGTCGACGCCGAGCTGGCACTCGGCGGCGGCCCCGAACTCGTACCGGAGTTGCGCGAGCTGATCACCGCGCATCCGCTGAGCGAGCGGCTGTACGGGCAGCTGATGCGGGCCCTGCACGCGGGCGGGCGGCCCGCCGAGGCGCTCACGGTGTACGAGGAGGCGCGGCGCACGCTCGCGGACGAGTTGGGCGCCGATCCGTCGCCCGAACTGTCCGCCCTCCATGTCGACCTTCTCAAGGGAGCGGGTCCCGCCCGTCGGCGCGTCCCCGCCCAGCTGACGCGCTTCATCGGCCGCGGTGCGGAACTCCGGCGGATCGGGACGCTGCTCACCGAGGCTCGCCTGGTGACCCTCACGGGGCCGGGCGGCGCGGGCAAGACCCGACTGGCGACAGAAGTGGCGAGCACCTACTCGAGCGCTGACACCAGCGCCCACGCGGACGCCAGGACCGGCTTCCCCTCAAACGCCGACACGGGCGTCCGCTCAAGCGCAGGCACGGGCGATCGCACAAGCACCGTCACGAGCGCGCACGTAAACGCTCGCGCAAACGCTGGCGTAAGCGCTTACGCACACGAAAACGCCTCCGCGGACGCCTACTTCGTCGAGCTCACCACCCTCACCGACGGCTCCCAGATCCCCTACGCCATCCTCACCGCACTCGGCGTGCGCGAGGGTTTGCGCACGCCCGCGACCGACACCACTCAGCGGCTCCTCGCCGCTCTGGAGGACCGCGAGCTGCTGCTGGTGCTGGACAACTGCGAGCACCTCGTCGAGGACGCGGCCCGGGTCGCCGCGCTGCTCCTCGGCAACTGCCCCGGCGTACGGATCCTCGCCACCAGCCGTGAGTCCCTGGGAATCACCGGTGAGGTGCTGTGCCCGGTGCCGCCGCTGCCGCCGGAGCCCGCCGCCCGGCTCTTCGTGGACCGGGCCGCCGCCGTGCACCCCGGTTTCGAGGGGCACGCGCGCGTGGCCGATATCTGTGCCGCGCTCGACGGACTGCCGCTGGCCATCGAGCTGGCCGCCGCCCGGCTGCGCACCCTCACCCCCGACGAGCTCGCCGACCGCCTCGACGACCGCTTTCGGCTGCTCTCCCGGGGCGACCGCACCAAGGCTCCCCGCCACCGCACCCTGCGCGCCGTCGTGGAGTGGAGCTGGGACCTCCTGGACGACGAGGAGCGGGAGTTGGCACGACGGCTGACGGTGTTCTCCGCAGGCGCGACCCTCGAAGCGGTCGAGGCCGTGTGCGGGGTGCCGTACCCGGAGGATCTGCTGGCCTCGCTGGCGGAGAAGTCGCTGGTGGAGGTCGCCGACGGGCGTTATCGGATGCTGGAGACCATCCGTGCGTACGCCGCCGAGCACCTCGCGCTGGCCGGCGAGGAGGACCGGCTGCGGGACGCCCATGCCCGGTACTTCCTGCGGCTGGCCGAGGAGGCGGAGCCGTACCTCCGGGGTGGCGAGCAACTCACGTGGCTGGCCCGGCTGAGCGCCGAGCACGGAAATCTGGACGCGGCCCTGCGCCACCTCACTCGCACGGACACGGAACGCGCGCTGCTCCTCATGGCCGCGCTCTCCTGGCTGTGGCTTCTGCGCGGCCTGCACAGCGAGCAGGTGCCCCTCGCCCGCGAACTGCTGGCAGCCGTGGGGGACAGTCCTCCGGGGAGGCTGACGGAGGAGTACGTCCTGTGTCTGATCAACTCGGTCTCCGGTGACGGCGCCGACCTCGACGACCGGGAACACCTGGACCGCGCGGCCGCCCTGCTCACTGCCATGCCCCATCAGCTGCGGCTGCCGTTCACGTTCGTGCTGTGGGCGCTGGCTGACGGCCCGCAACGCATGACCGACCAACGGATGCGCATGCAGGTCGGCGACGACCCCTGGGGGCTGGCCATGCTGGAGCTCGGCGATGGTTTCCAGCAGATGTTCGCCGGGCGGCCCGAAGCGTCCGAGGCGGCGTTCACCCGGGGTGTGGCCGGCTTCCGGGCAACCGGCGACCGCTGGGGCATGGCCAACTGCCTCGACCCGCTGTCCGTTCTCGCGGACCTGCGCGGAGAGCATGAACGGGCCCTGGAACTGATCGACGAGGGCCTCTTGTACGTACGGGAACTGGCGGCACCTGAGGAGACGGGTGACCTGTTGCACCGTCGCGCGACCGTCCTGCTGCACCTGGGGGACTTTGGAGCGGCGGCCGCGCACTACACGCACGCCGCTTCCCTGGCCCGCGGCGCCGGTGTCCCGGACAAGGTGGCGGCCGCCCGCCGCGGACTGGGTGACACGGCACGCCTGTCCGGGGACACGGCACGCGCGCGCGTGCACTACGAGGACGCCCTGGAGGCCTGTGCCACGAACTGGTTCAGCGTCGGCGAGTCCGTACGGATCTTCATCGGCCTGGGCCGCACCGCCCTCGCCGAGCAGCGGGCTGACGAGGCCCGCGACTGGTTCACGCAGGCCGGCGCCCTTGCCCGCGAGGTCCACCGCGGTCTCGAACTCGCCGACGTCGCCGAGGCCCTGGCGTCCGTCGCCGAGAGCCCGGCGCGCGCCGCTGTCCTTCTCGGCGCGGCTGTCGCCCTGCGGGGCACTGCGGCCGAGGGCGACCCCGAAATCGTCCGCAACAGGGACCGCATACGTGAAGAACTCTCTCCGGAGGCGTACGAAAAGGCCTTCCAGCAGGGCCGGAGCCTCGGGTCAGCGGCGGTCAGCGAACGGTAAGGGCGCGGTCAGCGCCTCCGGCGAATCTCCTGACCATGACAGAGAATCCGATACGGAACCACGCCGAGAACCCCACCGGGAAGCTCGCCCACCTCAACGTCCTCATCTCCGGCGCCAGCGTCGCCGGCCCGGCCCTCGCGCTGAACCTCGCCCGGTACGGTGCCCGGGTCACCGTCGTCGAAAAGGCTCCCGACCTGCGTGAGGGCGGGTTCGCGGTCGACTTCCGGGGCCACGTGCACCGGACTGTCCTGACCGCGATGGGTATCTGGGACGAGATCCACGCCCATCAGACCCATATGGGGCGGCAGACCGTCGTCGACGCCGATGGCACCCCACGCGTCGACCTGCCCGCCGAGATGATGAGCGGAGACGTGGAGATCTTCCGCGGTGAGCTGGCGCGGATCATGTACGAGCGCACCAGGGACCGGGTGGAGTATGTCTTCGGCGACTCGATCGCCACGCTGACCGATTCCCCCGAGGGCGTCGACGTGACCTTCGAGCGCGGCGCGCCTCGCCGCTTCGACCTCGTCGTGGGCGCCGACGGACTGCACTCCCTCACCCGTCGGCTGGTCTTCGGCGAGGAGTCCCGTTACCTGCGCTTCCTCGACCACTACGTGGCCGGCTTCGGCATCCCCAACGACCTGGGCCTGGAACGCACCGGCCGCCTCTACAGCGAACCGGGCCGGGGGGTCGTCATCGGCAACTACGACGGCGATCCGGACCGGGCGGGCGCGCTGCTGGTCTTCCGGTCCGAGAAGCTGGAGTTCGACCGGCGTGACGTCGCCGCGCAGAAGCGGATCCTCGCCGAGCGGTTCGCGGGCATGGGCTGGCAGGCACCGGTGGTCCTCAAGGCCCTGGAGGAGGCCGACGACCTGTACTTCGACGCGATTGCCCAGATCCACGTCGACCGGCTCGTCAAGGGGCGTGTGGCGCTGCTCGGGGACGCCGGTTACGGCGCCACCATGGGCGGCATGGGCACCGGGGTCGCGATCGTGGCCGCCTACGTCCTGGCCGGTGAACTGGCCCTCGCCAACGGCGACCACACGACCGCTTTCGCCGAGTACGAGACGCGGATCCGGGGCTTCGCCAAGGGCTGTCAGAAGACCTCCGGCAACGCCGGGCCGTTCTTCGCCCCGGCGACCGAGCGGAGGATCCGCAGCCGCGACCGGATGTTCGGGCTTCTGAGCTCACGCCTCCTGACGGGCTTCTTCAAGAAGCTCACCGAGAAGGCGGCCACCGCCATCGAACTGCGGGAGTACCCGCGCCCGTAAACGCTTGCGCAAGCGTTTACGCAAACGCTTACGCCGTCGGCCCGCAAACTCTTACGCGCCCGCACATGAGCGCTTAGGCCCCCGCCCTGAACCGCCACCCATGGTCCACCGGCCCGATCCCGCCCCCCAGCGCGAACCCGGCCGCGATCGCCCCGGTGACGTACTCCTTGGCCGCCGCCACCGCCTCCGGCACGGTCTGCCCCTTCGCCAGCCCAGAAGCAATCGCTGACGCCAGGGTGCAGCCCGTACCGTGCGTGTGCCGGTTGTCGTGGCGCGGGGCCCGCAGCCAGTGTTCCTCGGAGCCGTCGGTCAGCAAGTCCACGGCGTCACCGGGCAGATGGCCGCCCTTGATCAGCACCCACTTGGGCCCGTACGACAGCACGGCCGCGGCCGCCTGCCGCAGCTGTCCCTCCGACTCGACGCGCACACCGGTCAGTTGGGCGACCTCGTCGAGGTTCGGCGTCGCGACGGTCGCGACCGGCAGCAGTTTCGTCCGCACGGAGTCCAAGGCGGACGCGGCGAGCAGGGGGTCCCCGTGCTTGGAAATGCCGACCGGGTCGACGACGGCCGGGGCGTCCGTGGTGCCGATCAACTCGCCGACGGTCTCGACGAGTTCGGCCGAGGCGAGCATGCCGGTCTTGACCGCCTGGACGCCGATGTCGTCGACGACGCTGCGGTACTGGGCGCGCACCGCGTCCACCGGCAGCTCCCAAGCGCCTTGCACGCCCAGGGAGTTCTGCGCGGTGACGGCGGTGATCACGCTCATGCCGTGTACGCCGAGCGCGAGCATCGTCTTCAGGTCGGCCTGGATCCCGGCCCCGCCACCGGAGTCGGAGCCCGCGACCGTCAGGACCCTGGGCGGTGCGCTCACGGCTCGATGTCCCCGAAGTGGTCCCAGCCGCCCTTGCTCGTCCAGGGCGCCCCGTCCACCGTCACATGGGGCAGCGCCGACGGGTTGAGCACCTCGCCGATCACCTTCCAGCGGGCGGGCAGCTTCACGTCCGGCGGGAAGGTCGCGACGATCGCGTGGTCCTCGCCGCCGGTGAGCACCCACTGGAGGGGGTCGACGCCGACGGCCTGCCCGATGTCGTTCATCTGGGAGGGGATGTCGATGTCGCCGGAGCGGACGTCGATGCGCACCTTGCTGGCCTCGGCGATGTGCCCGAGGTCGGCGATCAGCCCGTCGCTGACGTCGGTCATCGAGGTCGCGCCGAGCCCTGCCGCCGCCGGACCGGCGTGGTACGGCGGTTCGGGTCGCCGGTGGGCCTCGACGAAGGCGCGCGGCGAGCGGAAGCCCCGCGAGAGCACCGCGTACCCGGCCGCGGACCAGCCCAGCCAGCCCGTCACGGCGACGACGTCGCCGGGCTGGGCGCCGGCCCGGGTGACCGGCTCGTGGTTGCGCAGATCGCCGAGCGCGGTGATCGCGACGGTGATCGTGTCACCGCGTACGACATCGCCGCCGACCACGGCCGCGCCCGCGACCTGGCATTCGTCGCGCAGCCCGTCCATCAGCTCGGAAGGCCAGGTGGCCGGAAGCTCGGCCGGGACGACGAGGCCGAGCAGCAGCGCGGTCGGTACGGCGCCCATCGCGGCGATGTCCGCGAGGTTCTGTGCGGCCGCCTTGCGCCCGACGTCGTACGCCGTGGACCAGTCGCGGCGGAAGTGCCGCCCCTCCAGGAGGATGTCGGTGCTCGCCACGACCCTGCGGTCGGGCGCGGCGACCACCGCGGCGTCGTCGCCGGGGCCGACCCGGACCGCCGGGGTGGTGGTGAGACGTGAGGTGAGCTCTCGGATGAGCCCGAACTCCCCCAACTCGCCCACGGTGCCCTTCATGATCGTAGTGCTCCCTCTGTCGCTACCCGTGCCCGGTCGCGAGCCGTCTCCGTACTCGGTACGGTCGAGTTGACCGTCAACTTGTGCAGTCCGTGCACCCCGGCGCGCAAGCCCCAGTCACCGTGGGTCTCCCCGCGGCGAGCGGCAACGCGATACCGTGGCGTTCCTTTTCCCCACATGATCCTCGTGGCCGCCCTGGAGGTTCCGTGGTACAGGCGTACATCCTGATCCAGACGGAGGTCGGCAAAGCGTCGACCGTCGCCGAGACGATCAGCAAGATCCCGGGGGTGATCCAGGCCGAGGACGTGACAGGACCGTACGACGTGATCGTGCGTGCCCAGGCCGACACGGTCGATGACCTCGGCCGCATGGTGGTCGCGAAGGTCCAGCAAGTGGACGGCATCACCCGCACCTTGACCTGCCCGGTCGTACACCTCTAGCCCCCGTCTACCCTTGGCCGGTGAACTTCTTCCGTCACCGGCACACCGTTTTCTTCGGGCTGCCCGCTCTCGCGCTGTTGATCGCGATCGCGGGCTGCTCCTCAGCAGACGACAACGCCTCCGTCTCGGTTCCGAGTCCGAACGCGAAGGTCACCAAGCTGTGCCAGAACCTGGACACGGTGCTGCCGCGGAAGGTGGACGGTCTGAGCCGCAAGGATCCCGAGCCCCGGTCCGCGCTGACCGCGGGCTGGGGAAGCCCGGCGATCATACTGCGCTGCGGTGTCGAGCGGCCGCCGAAGATGATCGACCCCAAGGTGGCCCTCGGCAACGACCCCAAGGCGGCCGGTGGCGGCGTGAACGGCGTCGACTGGCTGATGGAGAAGCAGGACGACGGGTCGACCCGCTTCACCACCGCGAACCGCAGCGCGTACGTCGAGGTCACCGTGCCCAAGGGGCGGGACACCTCCGGCATGCTCGTCGACATGGCCGCCTCCATCAAGAAGGCGATCCCCAAGGGGATCGCCAACTGACGCACCGGTCCGACGCACGAGGCGGCTAACGCAGCCCCGTCGACCGGCGCAGCGCCGCCTGCACCAGGCGGTCCACCAGTTCCGGGTAGCTGACGCCCGTCTCCTGCCACATCCGCGGGTACATGGAGATCGGCGTGAAGCCCGGCATCGTGTTGATCTCGTTGATCACGAACTCGCCGCCCTCGGTGAGGAAGAAGTCCGCGCGGACGAGGCCCTCGCAGGAGGCCGCGTCGAAGGCCTCGACGGCCAGTCGCCGCACCTCGGCGGTCTGCTCCTCGGTGAGCGGCGCGGGCACGATCCCGGAGGCCGAGTCGATGTACTTCGCCTCGAAGTCGTAGAAGTCGTGGGACTGTACGGGCGGGATCTCGGCGGGGACGGAGGCGCGCGGCCCGTCCTCGAACTCCAGGACCCCGCACTCGATCTCGCGGCCGCGCAGCAGCGCCTCCACGATGATCTTCGGGTCGTGGCGCTGGGCCTCCTCGATCGCCTCGTCGAGGCCTTCGAGGGAGTCGACCTTCGTGATGCCGAACGACGACCCCGCGCGCGCGGGCTTCACGAACAGCGGCCAGCCGTGGTCGCCCGCGAAGTCGATGATCTTCTTGCGGGCGGCGGACTGGTCACGCTCCCACTCGCGGGGCCGGATCACCACGTACGGGCCGACCTTCAGCCCGAAGGAGGTGAACACCCGCTTCATGTACTCCTTGTCCTGGCCGACGGCCGAGGCGAGGACGCCCGAACCGACGTACGGGACTCCGGAGAGCTCCAGGAGGCCCTGAAGGGTGCCGTCCTCGCCGTACGGGCCGTGCAGCATGGGGAAGACGACGTCGACCTCGCCCAGGGCCTTGGGGACCGATCCGGGCTCGCTGTAGACCACTTCGCGGTTGCCCGGGTCGACGGGGAGCACCACGCCGCCCTCGTTCGACTCGGCGAGCTGCTCGACGTTCGGCTGCTGCCGGTCGATGATGGCCATCCGCTCCGGGTCGTCGGCGGTGAGCGCCCAACGGCCGTCCTGGGTGATGCCGATCGGCAGGACGTCGTACTTCGTACGGTCGATGGCGCTCAGGACGGCGCCGGCCGTGACAATGGAGATCCCGTGTTCGGAGCTGCGGCCGCCGAAGACGACGGCCACGCGCGGCTTGCGAGGCGGCTGCTCAGGGCTCTGGGGGAGGTTCTCGGTGCTCATATCGCGTTGAGAGTACCCGTTGGTACGGCGGTGAGTCAGCGCCCCACGACGGCCGTTGCTCAGCGTCGTACGAACAGTTGCGGAGCGTCGCCCACCCGATGATTCAGCGTCGCTCGGGCTTCGCGCTGCGCGACATCAGCTCCTTGAGGGCGACGACGGGCGGCTTGCCCTCGTGGACGATGCCGACGACCGTCTCCGTGATGGGCATGTCGACGCCGTGCCGGCGAGCCAGATCCAGCACGGACTCACAGGACTTGACGCCCTCGGCGGTCTGCTTGGTGACCGCGATGGTCTCCTGGAGGGTCATGCCCCTGCCGAGGTTGATGCCGAAGGTGTGGTTGCGCGACAGCGGCGAGGAGCAGGTGGCCACCAGGTCACCGAGGCCCGCGAGCCCGGAGAACGTCATCGGGTCGGCGCCCATGGCGAGTCCGAGCCGGGTGGTCTCGGCGAGGCCGCGCGTGATGAGCGAGCCCTTGGCGTTGTCACCGAGGCCCATGCCGTCCGCGATGCCGACGGCGAGACCGATCACGTTCTTGACGGCGCCGCCGAGTTCGCAGCCCACCACGTCGGTGTTGGTGTACGGGCGGAAGTACGGCGTGTGGCAGGCGGACTGGAGCCGCTGGGCGACCGTTTCGGAGCGGCAGGCGACCACGGCGGCGGCGGGCATCCGCGCGGCGATCTCACGGGCGAGGTTGGGCCCGGTGACCACGGCGATGCGGTCCGTGCCGACCTTGGCGACGTCCTCGATGACCTCGCTCATCCGCATGGTGGAGCCGAGTTCGACGCCCTTCATGAGGGAGACGAGGACGGTGTGGGGCGCGAGCAGCGGCACCCATTCCGCGAGGTTTCCGCGCAGTGTTTGCGACGGCACCGCGAGGACCGTGAAGTCGGCGTCCGCGGCGGCCTCGGCGGGGTCGGTCGTGGCCCGCAGGTTCTCGGGGAGTTCGACGCCCGGCAGGTAGTCCGGGTTCGTCCGCGTGGAGTTGACCGCCGCGGCGAGTTCGGCGCGCCGCCCCCACAAGGTGACGTCGCACCCCGCGTCGGCGAGCACCATGCCGAACGCCGTACCCCACGATCCGGTCCCGAAGACGGCTGCCTTGACCGGCTTGCTCACGTGCCCTGCCCCTCTTCCTGCTGTGCTTTTTCCTTGGCCGCGGCCCTACGGCGCTGCGCGATGCGCACCTCGCGCGGATCGAACGGCTTCGTAGGCGCCTTCTCGCCGCGGATCTGCTCCAGCTGCGCGGTGATGGCGGCCATGATCACCTCGGTGGCCTCCTTCAGGAGGTCAGGGCTCATCTCCTTGTCGTAGAAGCGCGAGAGGTCCACCGGCGGGCCCGCGAGCACGTGGTGGGTCTTGCGCGGAAGGAGGTTGGGCTTCTTGGCGTACGGCGGCAGCAGTTCGTTGGCGCCCCACTGGGCGACCGGAATCACCGGGCACTTGGTCTGCAGCGCGACCCGCGCGGCACCCGTCTTGCCGGTCATCGGCCAGCCGCCGGGATCGCGTGTGAGGGTGCCCTCGGGGTAGAACGCGACGCATTCGCCGCGCTCCACGGCGTCGATCGCGGCCCGGAACGCGCTCAGCGCGTCGGTGCTCTCGCGGTAGACGGGGATCTGTCCGGTGCCGCGCATCGCGGCCCCCACGAATCCCTTCTTGAAAAGGCCCGCCTTCGCCAGGAATCGCGGAACACGCCCCGTGTTGTACTGATAGTGCGCGTACGCGAAGGGGTCCACATGCGAATTGTGGTTCACCGCGGTGATAAATCCGCCCTCGGCCGGAATGTTCTCCATTCCACGCCAGTCCCGCTTGATCAGAACCACCAGCGGCGGTTTGCAGAGGACCGCTGCGAAGCGGTACCAGAAGCCGATTCTGCGGCGGGACACGCGGACACCTTCCTCTAGGGCCTGGGGGGGCCGCACAAGTGTCGCCCCAGGCCGCCTGTATGTCGAGAACACCGTACGCCCCGGCGTCCGGACCGCCAGGGCGGCCGGGTCACAATAGGGCGCGACAAGGGAGGGCGGAACGCTCGTGCGGTGGACTGTGGTCATACCCCTCAAACCCCTGGCGCGGGCCAAGAGCAGGCTGGCGGACACGGCCGCCGACGGACTGCGCCCCGGGCTCGCCCTGGCCTTCGCACAGGACACCGTGGCGGCCGCGCTGGCCTGCGCCGAGGTCCTGGATGTGGCAGTCGTCACGGACGACGCCCTGGCCGGCCGGGAGCTGGCGGCGCTGGGCGCCCGCATCGTCCCGGACGAGCCGGCGGGCGGCCTGAACGCCGCGCTGGCTCATGGGGCCGCGGTCGTACGCGCCCGAAGTCCCGAATGCGCGGTGGCGGCCCTGAACGCGGATCTGCCCGCGCTGCGCCCCCTGGAATTGGCCCGAGTGCTCGAATCCGCCGCGGAATTCCCGCGCGCATTTCTTGCCGACGCGGCGGCAATCGGAACGACGTTGTTGGCCGCGAGCCCCGGCCGGGAATTGCTCCCGGCTTTCGGTGGAGATTCCCGTGCCCGCCATCGAGCCTCGGGGGCCGTGGAACTCGTCCTCGGCCACGTCGATTCCGTACGTCAGGACGTGGACACCGGAGACGATCTGCGGGCGGCGCTGGCGCTGGGGGTGGGGCCGCGCACGGCGGAAGCGGCGGCCCGGCTGCTGACTGCCGGGCAGTAGGTGGGGTCTTTACCCGCGGGCCGTCTGTGGCTGGTCGCGCCCACGCGGCTGAGCCCCATATGCCACAGCCCGGCGCCCCTTGCGGGGCGCTGCACGCACCCGGGTAAGTAGGCTGCCCCCTATGCAGGCGACCGCGTACACATACGACCCCGAGACCCGCAGCGGCCAGGTGCTGCTCGACGACGGCACCCCCATACCCTTCGACGGCCCGGCGTTCGACGCCGGCGGGCTGCGGCTGCTGCGCCCCGGACAGCGCGTGCGGATCGAGACCGAGGGCGAGGGCGAAGCGCTCCGGATCACCCTCATCACCCTGCAGACCCTCTAGGCGTTGCGAAACACACCGCGGGCCGGGCTCCCCAGGGGAGCCCGGCCCGGCGCGTGAGTTGCCCCTGCGCCCCGTCTTCTAGCGGGCGGTGGTCTTCTTGGCAGTGGTCTTGCGAGCCGTCGACTTCTTGGCGGGGGCCTTCTTGGCCGTCGCCTTCTTCGCCGGGGCCTTCTTGGCCGTCGCCTTCTTGGCGGTGGTCTTCTTCGCCGCGGTCTTCTTGGCGGCCGCCGTGGTCTTCTTGGCGGGGGCCTTCTTCGCCACGGCCTTCTTGGCGGTGACCTTCTTGGCGGTGACCTTCTTGGCGGGGGCCTTCTTGGCCGCGGCCTTCTTCGCCGTGACCTTCTTGGCCGCGGCCTTCTTGACCGTGGCGGCGGCACCGCCGGTCAGGCTGCCCTTGGGCGCCTTCTTGACGGCGACCTCGCCCCCGCGCGGGAGCTTCTTCGAACCGCTCACCAGGTCCTTGAAGCCCTGGCCCGCGCGGAAGCGCGGCACCGAGGTCTTCTTGACCCGAACGCGCTCCCCGGTCTGCGGGTTGCGGGCGTAACGGGCCGGACGGTCCACCTTCTCGAAGGAACCGAAGCCGGTGACCGAGACCCGGTCCCCGCCGACAACTGCACGGACGATCGCGTCCAGTACGGCGTCGACCGCGTCGGCGGCCTGCTGACGCCCGCCGACCTTGTCGGCAATCGCTTCTACGAGCTGCGCCTTGTTCACGTCTTCCCCTTCGGAGACATTGCCCGAACGAATGCGTTCAAGCTTTTTCGCACGTTAGGCAGATATATACCGCAAATCAAACACGAAACGGGCTAATCACCCTTGTGCCGCAACGAACTCGGGCTGTCGCGAAGTTCCTCAGCGTTCCTCTTCGAGGAATCGACCCTCGTCGAGGTCGTTGGTGAACCGCTCCAGCCGCTTTGTCGCATCGGCGAGATCGTGCTTGGCCACGGCCGTAATGACCAGCAGCTTCCGGGTCAGCGCCATCCGTACGCCCTCCGGGACTTGCAGTGCGCGCACTCTTGTGTGCGCTTCCTTCAGTTGGGCCGCGACTGCCATGTAGAGCTCGAGTTGGCCGTCGTGTTCCATGCACAGATTGTGCCATCTGGGGCGAGTTGTCGCCTGCTCAGGGGGTAACTGCCGTCCCCGGAGGGGGTTCCGGGCACCTCGGCACGACACCGGACCAAGGTGCGCGTAGCCAGGCAATCGCCTTTGTAACTAGGGGAGTTGGGCCCCACAAGGCGGCGCGCCGGTACCGCCCGAGGGCAGACACAGCTGTACCCCCAACCGTCCACGATTGGGGGTACAGAGGGGGGTGTTGCGTGGCCGAAATCAGCCTTGCGTCAGCGGTGATCCGACCCGTGGGTCAGACGTGGAGCGTCTTCGGCTTGTACGACGGCCGCTTGGCCTCGTACGTCGCGATGTCGCCCTCGTTCTGGAGGGTGATGGAGATGTCGTCCAGGCCGTTCAGCAGCCGCCAACGGGCGTTCTCGTCGAGTTCGAAGGCGGCGGTGATGCCCTCGGCGCGCACCTCTCGCGCCTCAAGGTCCACAGTGACCTCAGCTGTCGCATCCTTCTCGGTGAGCTCCCACAGCGCGTCCACGATCTTCTGCTCCAGAACCACCGTGAGCAGGCCGTTCTTGAGCGAGTTGCCGCGGAAGATGTCCGCGAAGCGAGAGGAGATGACGGCCTTGAAGCCGTAGTTCTGCAGCGCCCAGACGGCGTGCTCGCGCGAGGAGCCCGTACCGAAGTCGGGACCGGCGACCAGGACCGTGGCGCCCTTGCGCTCGGGCTGGTTGAGGATGAAGGACGAGTCCTTGCGCCAGGCCTCGAACAGCCCGTCCTCGAAACCGTCCCTGGTCACCTTCTTGAGCCAGTGGGCGGGGATGATCTGGTCGGTGTCGACGTTGCTGCGGCGCAGCGGGACGGCCCGGCCGGTGTGCGTGGTGAATGCTTCCATGACTTCTCAGACTCCAGCGGGCGTAAGGGCGTCGGACAGGTCGGCCGGGGAGGCCAGGTGGCCCAGCACGGCGGTGGCGGCGGCGACCTGCGGCGAGACCAGGTGCGTACGGCCGCCCTTGCCCTGCCTGCCCTCGAAGTTGCGGTTGGAGGTGGACGCGGAGCGCTCACCGGGGGCCAGCTGGTCGGGGTTCATGCCCAGACACATCGAGCAGCCCGCGTGCCGCCATTCGGCGCCGGCCTCCTTGAAGACCACGTCCAGGCCCTCGGAGACGGCCTGCAGACCGACCCGCGCGGAGCCGGGGACCACCAGCATCCGTACGCCGTCGGCGACTTTGCGGCCCTCGACGATCGCGGCGGCCGCACGCAGGTCCTCGATACGGCCGTTGGTGCAGGAACCTACGAAGACGGTGTCGACCTCGATGTCGCGCAGCGGCTGTCCGGCGGTCAACCCCATGTATTCCAGGGCCTTTTCGGCGGCCAGGCGCTCCGAAGCGTCCTCGTACGAAGCAGGGTCGGGGACGGACGCCGAAAGCGGCGCGCCCTGGCCCGGGTTGGTGCCCCAGGTGACGAACGGCGACAGCGAGGCGGCGTCGATGACGACCTCCGCGTCGAATTCGGCGTCGTCGTCCGACTTCAGCGTCTTCCAGTACGCGACGGCGGCGTCCCACTCCTCGCCCTCGGGGGCGTGGGCGCGGCCCTTGAGGTACGCGAAGGTGGTCTCGTCGGGGGCGATCATGCCCGCGCGGGCGCCGGCCTCGATCGACATGTTGCAGATGGTCATCCGGGCCTCCATCGAGAGCTTCTCGATGGCGGAGCCGCGGTATTCCAGGATGTAGCCCTGGCCGCCGCCCGTACCGATCTTGGCGATGATCGCCAGGATCAGGTCCTTGGCCGTGACGCCCTCGGGCAGTTCGCCGTCGACCGTGATGGCCATGGTCTTCGGGCGGGCCAGCGGCAGCGTCTGGGTGGCCAGCACGTGCTCGACCTGCGAGGTGCCGATGCCGAACGCCAGCGCGCCGAAGGCGCCGTGCGTGGAGGTGTGGGAGTCACCGCAGACCACGGTGGTGCCCGGCTGGGTCAGGCCCAGCTGCGGTCCCACGACGTGGACGACGCCCTGCTCGACGTCGCCCAGCGAGTGCAGTCGTACACCGAACTCGGCGCAGTTCTTGCGCAGCGTCTCCAGCTGGGCCCGGGAGACCGGGTCCGCGATGGGCTTGTCGATGTCGAGGGTCGGGGTGTTGTGATCCTCGGTGGCGATGGTGAGGTCGAGACGGCGCACGGGGCGCCCCGCCTGACGGAGGCCGTCGAAGGCCTGCGGGCTGGTCACCTCGTGCAGCAGGTGCAGATCGATGAAGAGGAGGTCGGGCTCGCCCTCGGCGCGCCGGACGACATGGTCGTCCCAGACCTTCTCCGCGAGTGTCCTACCCATCGCTTTCCCTCCGGCCGGCCTGTGTGGCGCCGGCCCAACTAGAGATTTCCGGGGCGGCGACGTGCGTTACCCCTCGTACCGGACGCCGTCCGCCGGGCCCGTTGGTCCGCGGGCCGCTGTGTGTACAAGGGTGGCGCGTTCCACGGAAAATTGAACTTGCGTTTCACAGAGTGAGACGCGAGTATCGTTGCATGGACAACAGTAGCGGCGTCGGCGTTCTGGACAAGGCAGCCCTTGTCCTGAGCGCTCTGGAGTCCGGTCCGGCCACCCTCGCAGGGCTGGTAGCGGCGACCGGGCTGGCACGACCCACGGCACATCGCCTCGCCGTGGCACTTGAACACCACCGCATGGTGGCGCGCGACATGCAGGGCCGTTTCATTCTCGGCCCCCGCCTCGCCGAGCTGGCCGCGGCCGCCGGCGAGGACCGCCTCCTCGCGACGGCGGGCCCGGTGCTCACGCATCTGCGCGACGTCACGGGCGAGAGCGCACAGCTCTACCGCCGCCAGGGCGACATGCGCATCTGCGTCGCCGCGGCCGAGCGGCTGTCCGGCCTGCGGGACACGGTCCCGGTCGGCTCCACGCTCACCATGAAGGCCGGCTCCTCGGCCCAGATCCTGATGGCCTGGGAGGAGCCGGAGCGCCTGCACCGCGGCCTCCAGGGCGCCCGCTTCACGGCGACAGCGCTCTCGGGCGTACGACGCCGGGGCTGGGCCCAGTCGATCGGTGAGCGCGAGCCGGGCGTCGCGTCCGTCTCCGCTCCCGTACGCGGCCCCTCGAACCGTGTCGTGGCCGCCGTCTCGGTCTCCGGACCGATCGAGCGCCTGACGCGCCACCCGGGTCGTATGCACGCCCAGGCGGTCATCGACGCCGCCGCCCGCCTCTCCGAGGCCCTGCGCCGCACGGGCTGACGGTCGGGAACGTCAACGAGGGGGCCTGCCTCAACGCCGCGGCAGGCCCCCTCGTTCCCCCGATCCCCCCTGTCACTTGGCTTCTTCGGGCGCCCCCGCCGACCGGTGCGCGAACCGGTCCTTCGCGTAACGCCCCCGCCGCTCGACCGGCACCTGGCCGTGTGCCCTCGCGAGTCCGAAGGCCGGCATGTCGAAGTAGATCGACTCATGCGCCCCCTCGGGCGCGATGTAGGCCTCGTGCCACAGCCCCACGTGCCCGCGGACCCTGCCCTCGCGCTCCTTGCGGTTCACGATCCCCCACACCTTGTGATGGAGGGTGTCGGACGAGCTCGCGTACGCGTAGAGCTTCTCCTTGGACTCCCAGTACTGGACGACGTAGTACGTCCGCGGCGAAGCCGTGAGCAGCACGCGTCCCAGCAGCCCCCGGTCGCTGTCCCGCGCAAGCTCCCCCAGCATGCGGAACATCGACAGCATGACCGGCAGCCACTGGTGCACCGCCCAGAAGTGGTTGATGCGCATCCCGATCAGCAGCACCACCGCATCGCCTTCGACGGCCGCGGTGGTACGGCCCGGAATCGTTTTCGCGAACATGGCGACCCCCGGATGCCCCGATCGGATAGCAGCACTATCCTTCTGAGCGGTGCTTGGATAGTGACACTTCCCAAGGAGAGGCGCAAGAGCAGAGATGCGACTGGCCGAGTTGAGCGAGCACAGCGGTGTGTCCATCGCGACGATCAAGTACTACTTGCGCGAAGGGCTGTTGGCGCCGGGCCGCCAGATCAACGCGACCACGGCCGAGTACGGCGAGGACCATCTGCGCCGGCTGCGGCTGGTGCGCGCGATGATCCAGGTCGGCCGGGTGCCGGTGGCGACGGTCCGGGAGGTGCTCGGGCACATCGACGACGATTCGCTCGGCCGCACGATCCGGCTCGGCGCGGCCCTGTGGGCGTTGCCCCAGGTTCCCGAGCCGGACACGGAGGACGAGCACGTGCAGGCCGCACGCCGTGAGGTGGACCAGCTTCTGGAGACAGTGGGCTGGTCCAACGCCCAGGCGCTGATCACCATTTCACCCGCCTACCGCTCACTGGTGGTGGCCGTGGCCACGTTCCGGCGGCTTGGTTACGACTGGGACCCCGAACTGATCGTGTCCTACGCCCGGTTGATGCACCAGGCCGCCGTCCTCGATCTGGACTTCGTGGAGACCCATCCGTCGGAGGCCGAGAAGGTCGAGACGGCAGTCGCGGGAGCGATTTTCGTCGAGCCGGTCCTGCAGGCCCTGCACCGGCTGGCGCAGGAGGAGGAGTCCGCACGGCGGTACGGCTTCGAGTGAGTCGTACGAAGTCAGCGAGCCGTACGAAGTCCAGGACGCGGAAACGCCAATGGGCCCCCACCGAAGTGGAGGCCCATCGAGCTGCGTACCCCCGACCGGATTCGAACCGGCGCTACCGCCTTGAGAGGGCGGCGTGCTAGGCCGCTACACAACGGGGGCGTGGATCTTACGTTTCCGCAGATCCGAGCTGGTCTACCAGGACTCGAACCTAGACTAACTGAACCAGAATCAGTCGTGCTGCCAATTACACCATAGACCAATATGGTTTAGACCAACTGCGTACCCCCGACCGGATTCGAACCGGCGCTACCGCCTTGAGAGGGCGGCGTGCTAGGCCGCTACACAACGGGGGCCCTAGCGATCCTGCATGAGAGTCAGCGGGTGCGACCCGGGCTGTCTCCCTGGGAAGGATCTGTACCCCCGACCGGATTCGAACCGGCGCTACTGCCTTGAGAGGGCAGCGTGCTAGGCCGCTACACAACGGGGGCTTTGCGGAGCTGGTCTCCGCGTGTGCAGATGAGCTCTGCGAGCTGGCCTACCAGGACTCGAACCTAGACTAACTGAACCAGAATCAGTCGTGCTGCCAATTACACCATAGGCCACTGAAACACAATCCCCTGTGGGGATCTTGTTTTAGCTTGCGCCTCCGGTTCCCGGCCTTTCGGCCCGCTCTCCGGCGGCGCAGGAAGAACATTACCCGAAGGTGGACGGCGCTCCAAAACGGGTATCCGCGCCGAGGATCGCGGGGAGTTCGGCCAGCGACGCGATCCGGCGCGGGCCGGCCGGTCCGCCGTCGCCGCGGGTGTGCGCGCCGCCACGGTCGATCCAGACGGAGAGCAGCCCCGCGTCGGCGGCCCCGCGCCCGTCGATCTCCGGGTGGTCGCCGACGTACGCGACCTGGTGCGGAGGCAGCCCGAGGGCCTCGCAGGCGGCGTGAAAGGCCTCCGCGGCGGGCTTGGAGACGCCGAGCTCGGCCGCGCACAGCACCGCCTCGAAGCGGTCGCGTACGCCGAGGATGCGCAGCTTGCGGTCCTGGTTGTGGAGGCTGGAGTTGGACAGGATCGCGTGCCGGTGGCTGGCGGCGAGGGCGTCCAAGGCGGGCAGTACGTCAGGGAAGAGGGCCCAGGAGGCCTCGTAGTGCCCGGCGTACCGCTGGAACCAGGCGTCGGCGTCCGCGTCGCTCAGCGGCTCGCCCAGAAACGCCCTGACCCGGTCCCGGCGCTGGCCCTCCCAGTCCGACTCCCCCGCCGAGAACCTCGCCCAGTGCACATCGGTGGCCTCGCGCCAACGCGCCAGGGCCCGCTCCACGGAACCGACCCCGTCCAGCAGACCCTCGGCCGACAGGTGCTCGCGCATCCCGGCCCGGTCCGCGGCCGTGTAGTCGAAGATCGTGTCGTCGACGTCCCAGACCACGGCCTCGATGTTCATGATCCGACCGTAACTCCGGGCGGGGTCGCGTGTCCGCCGATCGGGTAGTGAGGCGCGAATCCGCCGATCGGGTAGTGAGGCATGTGTCCGCCGACCGGTCAGCGGGGTGCGTGTCCGCCGGTCGCGAAGTGAGGTGTGTGTCCGCCGACCGGTTAATGAGGCGCGTATCCGCCGACCAGTTAGTGAGGTATGTATCCGCCGATCGGGTAATGAAAGGGGCGGCGCCCGTGTCGGACGCCGCCCCTCACCGAGGACTCGGCGGATGGCTAGAACTTCGCCAGCGCCGCGTCGATGCGGGCCAGCGTCTTCTCCTTGCCCAGGATCTCCAGGGACTCGAAGAGCGGCAGGCCGACGGTGCGGCCGGTGACGGCGACGCGGACCGGGGCCTGCGCCTTGCCGAGCTTGAGGCCGTGCTCCTCGCCGGCGGCCAGGACGGCCTCCTTGAGGGACTCGTGGTTCGTCCAGTCCGCGGCGAACAGCTTGTCGCGGGCCGTGCGCAGCAGGGCGTCGGAGCCCTCCTTCATGGCCTTGGTCCAGGACGCCTCGTCGAAGACCGGCTCCGCCAGGAACAGGAAGTCGACGTTGTCCGTGATCTCGGAGAGGACCTTCAGACGGGACTGCGCGTGCGGGGCGATCGCCTGCCACTTGGCCTCGTCGAAGTCCTCCGGCGCCCACGGAGCGAACGGGGCCCGCAGCCAGGGGGCGCAGCGCTCCGTGAAGTCCTTCACATCGAGCAGGCGGATGTGGTCGGCATTGATCGCCTCGGCCTTCTTCAGGTCGAAGCGGGCCGGGTTGGGGTTCACGTCCGCGACGTCGAAGGCGGCGACCATCTCGTCGATGGCGAAGATGTCGCGGTCCGCCGACAGCGACCAGCCCAGCAGGGACAGGTAGTTGAGCAAACCCTCGGGGAGGAAACCGCGCTCCCTGTAGAGGTTGAGCGAGGACTGAGGGTCGCGCTTGGAGAGCTTCTTGTTGCCCTCGCCCATCACGTACGGGAGGTGGCCGAAGACCGGGGTCTCCTTGGCGATGCCCAGCTCGATCAGCGCCTTGTAGAGGGCGATCTGGCGCGGGGTGGAGGAGAGCAGGTCCTCGCCGCGCAGAACGTGGGTGATCTCCATCAGGGCGTCGTCGACCGGGTTCACGAGCGTGTAGAGGGGCGCTCCGTTGGCTCGTACGATCCCGTAGTCCGGCACGTTCTCCGGGAGGTACGTGATCTCGCCGCGGACCAGGTCCGTGAAGGTGATCGCCTCGTCGGGCATCCGGAAGCGGACGATGGGGGTGCGGCCCTCGGCCTCGTACGCGGCCTTCTGCTCGGCGCTCAGGTCGCGGCAGTGGCCGTCGTAGCCGGACGGCTTGCCGGCGGCGCGGGCGGCCTCGCGGCGGGTGTCCAGCTCCTCCGTGGAGCAGTAGCAGTAGTACGCGTGGCCGGCGTCCAGGAGCTTCTGGGCGATCTCCTTGTACGTGTCCATGCGCTGCGACTGGCGGTACGGCGCGTGCGGGCCGCCGACCTCGGGGCCCTCGTCCCAGTCGAAGCCCAGCCAGCGCAGCGAGTCCAGGAGCTGCCCGTAGGACTCCTCGGAGTCACGCGCCGCGTCGGTGTCCTCGATGCGGAAGACGAACGTGCCGCCGGTGTGGCGGGCGTACGCCCAGTTGAACAGGGCCGTGCGGACCAGGCCCACGTGGGGGTTGCCGGTCGGGGAGGGACAGAAACGTACGCGGACGTTCGCGTTAGCCACGCTTGATCACCTTGTTGGTGAGAGTGCCGATGCCTTCGATGGTGACGGCGACCTCGTCGCCGACGTTCAGGGGGCCGACCCCAGCCGGGGTGCCGGTGAGGATCACATCGCCGGGGAGCAGCGTCATGGCCTCGGTGATGTTGACGATCAGGTCCTCGATGGAGTGGATCATCTCGCTGGTACGGCCGAGCTGACGCTGCTGGCCGTTGACCGTGAGCTGGATGGTGAGGTCACTCGCGTCCAGGTCCGTCTCCACCCAGGGGCCGAGCGGGCAGGACGTGTCGAAGCCCTTGGCCCTGGCCCACTGCTTCTCGCGCTTCTGGACGTCGCGCGCGGTGATGTCGTTGGCGCAGGTGTAGCCGAGGATGACGTCCTTGACACGCTCGCGCGGCACCTCGCGGCACATGCGGCCTATGACGACCGCCAGCTCGGCCTCGTGGTGCAGCTCGTTCGAGAAGGACGGGTACTGGATCTCGTCGCCGGGGCCGATCACCGAGGTCGACGGCTTGAAGAAGGCGAACGGGGCGTCGGGCACCTCGTTGCCGAGCTCCTTGGCGTGCTCCGCGTAGTTGCGGCCGAAGGCCACGACCTTGTTCGGGAGCACCGGCGGCAGCAGCCGGACCTTGCTCAGCGGGACCTTCGTACCGGAGAGCTCGAAGTCCGCGAACGGGATGCCCTTGATGATGTCGAGGACGAGCTCGTCCGGCTTGTCGCCCTCGACCGCGCCGAACGCGACGTTGCCGTCGATGGAGAACCTGGCGATGCGCACGGGAACCTTGCGCCCCTCACTGAGCTGGCTGAAGTCTGACGCTCCAGGCTAACGCCCGGGGCCCGCCGCCACGCATTCGATAACTCCCCGGGACAAGGCCGCCACCGAAAGGGCGCAAACGTATCTCCGCGGCACCCACCCGCGTGCCGTGATCACGGCCGGTCCCATCGGAAGAGTGATCACGGCGGCCGCTCTGAGTATCTCGCGGCCGCCGTGCGTACTACTCGGCGACGGAGGCCGTGACCGGGGCTTCCATCAGAATGGTCCGGCGAGGGTTGGCGGTCTGGGTGGGGAGGTCGACCGAGTGCTCCGGCTGCTCCGGCGTCTGCATCGCGTCGGCGTCCTCGAGGTGCGCCAGCGTGGTGCGTCGCGGGTTGGCTATGTTGCGGAACATCATCGTCGTCTTCACGGTTGTACTCGACCTTGTCGTCATGGGCGCCGGGTGGTCTCAAAGGCCGCCGCGTCGGCGCGGGTTGTCGGATTCGCCATCCCTGTAAAGCGTCAGGCTAAACATGCAATTCCCGGGTGAAGACGTGAAGACGCCATGATCGCCGTGTGAGTTTCCTCACTTACTAGCTGGCAAACCGGTCAATTCAGGCCCCCAACTCCGCCTGACGAAACGGACATTGCTCCACTGAAGCAATCATTCCGCTCCTGATCATGGCGACTGGGACACCCTGCACACACCAACACCTCGTAGGCATACGCCCGTTATGTACGAGATCACTTTCTACGTCTCGTGACGCGTCACTCACAAGCTGTCACGGAGGTCACAGCCTGGTACTCGGGCCTTGTTGGAGATCCGGCACTGTGCTGGAATTCCACGGACCGCCGCGGGATCGAACCGGCGCGCAGGGGCGCAACGCAGCGCCGAGTGGCGGCGGGAAGGGGGAAGCCTGCGCCGGTCACTCACGACCACCAGGGGGCGCATCTGCGCCCCTGTACGACGCCGACACCGTCCCACCGTTCTTGCGGAGGGGCGCCTGGTCCAGAGGTTGCGACGCTAGTGCAGGGACGTTTCAAGAGGGATGGCAGCGCTTCGGCGGAGCCGGAGCCGCGCGGCGGGACCGACCGCGGTTCCTCGCCCCAGCACGCCCAGAACCCGGGACCGGCAGAGGTCGGCGGCAGCGGTGAACACTCCGCTCGCGCCGGCGCGAAGGCCAAGGCTCCCGCCACACCGGCCGCGAAGCCGAAGGGCCCCACGGGCCCCGGCTCCCGCATGGCACTGCGCAACTGGCGCATCTCCACGCGTCTGGTCTCGCTGCTCGCACTCCCCGTGGTCGCCGCGACCTCGCTCGGTGCGCTGCGCATCAACCAGTCCATGGACGACATCCAGCAGCTCGACAACATGAAGCTGCTGACGGACATGACCAAGCAGGCGACCGAGCTCGCCGCCGCGCTCCAGAAAGAGCGCGACCTGTCCGCGGGTCCGCTCGCGCACGGCCGCTCGCCCAGCGACTACACGGTCAAGGGAGTCCGCGACGCGACGGACGTCGCCAAGCGGCACTTCCTCGAGGGCACCCAGGAGATCGACGACGCCACGGCGAACGGACAGCTCTCCGGCGTCCGGGACAGCCTGGTCGGCATCGCGGGTGAGCTGTACAAGCTCAGCAGCATCCGCAAGGAGGCCTACGCCGATCCCAAGAACTCGACGCAGACGGTCGAGGCCTACCACCGCCTCGTCTCCCAGCTGCTCGCGCTCTCGCAGGACATGGCCGAGGCCACCAGCAACCCCGAGATGATCCAACGCACCCGTGCGCTGTCCGCCTTCTCCTCCGCCAAGGAGTACGCCTCCGTCCAGCGGGCCGTCATCGCCGCCGCGCTGCCCGAGACGAAGGACACCTTCGGCAGGCTGTCCGAGAACGACCGGCAGTACGCGCTCTCCGCACAGGAGAGCCAGGAATCCGAGATCAGCGGCTTCAAGAACATCTACGGAGACGGCTTCGCCGACCTCCTCACACCCATCGAGGGCGGCAACCCGACCATCGAGTCCGCCGACCAGTACGCCAAGCGCGTGCTGAGCGGTCCGGAGGGTCTGAAGACGCAGACCAAGCGCTCGTACAAGGACTGGGTCGACGACGACACCGCCAAGATCCAGCAGATGTCGAACATCGAGACCACGCTGCTCGGCCAGATGGAACAGAAGGCCCGTGAGCTGCGCAACGAGTCCGAGAGTGAAGCGATCTTCTCGGGTGCGCTGATCCTCCTCGTGCTCGGTGTCTCGCTCGTCGGCGCCTTCGTCGTGGCCCGCTCCATGATCCGCTCGCTGCGCCGCCTCCAGGACACCGCGACCAAGGTCGCCCAGGACCGACTGCCCGAGCTGGTCAAGCAGCTGTCCGAGTCCGACCCGCAGGACGTGGACACGTCCGTGGAGTCGGTCGGTGTGCACTCCCGGGACGAGATCGGCCAGGTGGCCGCGGCCTTCGACGACGTGCACCGTGAAGCCGTACGACTCGCCGCCGAGCAGGCCCTGCTGCGAGGCAACGTCAACGCGATGTTCACCAACCTCTCGCGCCGCTCCCAGGGTCTTATCCAGCGTCAGCTCTCGCTCATCTCCGAGCTGGAGTCCCGCGAGGCCGACCCGGACCAGCTGTCGTCGCTGTTCAAGCTCGACCACCTCGCGACCCGCATGCGCCGTAACGGTGAGAACCTCCTCGTCCTCGCCGGTGAAGAGCCCGGCCGCCGCTGGACCCGCCCGGTCCCGCTGGTCGACGTGCTCCGCGCCGCCGCCTCCGAGGTGGAGCAGTACGAGCGCATCGAGCTGGCCGCCGTGCCGACCACCGAGGTCGCGGGCCGCGTCGTCAACGACCTCGTGCACCTCCTCGCCGAGCTGCTGGAGAACGCGACCTCCTTCTCCTCGCCGCAGACCAAGGTCAAGGTCACCGGTCACGCGCTGCCCGACGGCCGCGTCCTGATCGAGATCCACGACACCGGTATCGGCCTCTCCCCCGAGGACCTCGCGGCGATCAACGAGCGGCTCGCCTCGCCGCCCACCGTGGACGTCTCCGTCTCCCGCCGCATGGGTCTGTTCGTGGTCGGTCGTCTGTCGCAGCGCCACGGCATCCGCATCCAGCTGCGTCCGTCCGACTCCGGTGGTACGACCGCGCTGGTCATGCTCCCCGTCGATGTCGCCCAGGGCGGCAAGAAGCCCGCTCCGGGCAAGCCGGGCCAGGGTGCCCCGGCCGTCGGTGGCCCCGCCGCCGCGCAGGCCTCCGCCGGTGTGGCCGCGGCCCGCCGCGGAGGCGGCTCGCAGGGCGGTCCCTCGCTCGGTGCCGGTGCCCCCGCCGCCGGAGGTGGCCGCCTCGGCGCCCCGCCGCAGCGCGGACAGGTCGGCGCGGGCCAGGGTCCGCGGGCCGCACTGCCCGGAAGCAACCAGGGCGGTCCCGCGCTGCCGGGCGGCAACCAGGGCACGCGCCCCGGTGCCGCGGGCGGCGCCCGTGGGCCGCAGGGTCCGGGCAATCCGCAGCAGGGCAGGCCGGCTCCGGCCGGTGCCGGCGCCGGTGCCTTCGGGCAGGGCGCGCCGGGTGCCCCGCAGGGCCTCCAGGACACCGGGACCGGTGCACCGCAGGGCTTCGGTGACGGACCCGGTGCCCGTCAGGGCGGATCCGCCGCGCGTCAGGGCGGCTTCGGTGACAGTGGCCCCGCGGCCGCGCCCCCGCAGCAGCCGACGGGTGGCAGGGCCGGCCGTCGCAGGCCGCAGCTGCCGGGCCGCGGTGGCGCGCGCGCCGAGCTGCCGGGCAGCAACCCGCAGCCGCGCACGCCGAGTTGGAGCGACGACAACGCGCAGCCGCCGGTGCCGCGCGCGTCCCTCGACACCCCGCGTGGCCACGAGGAGCCCGACGCGACCTCGCGCATACCGCGGATCGACGACCGTCAGGGCCCGGGGGCGACCTCGGAGATCCCGCGGATCGACGACCGCCAAGGTCCCGCCTCGACGTCCGAGTTCCCCCGTCCCGACTTCGACGCCCCGCGCCCCGGTGCGGGAGCGCCGCAGAACAGCGGCCAGAACACGGGTCAGTTCGTCCGCCCGGACGTGTTCGGTACCGGGGGCTCGTCCCCCGCCGCCCAGAACCCGTCCACCACGGGCCAGTTCGCCCAGCCGGGCTACGGCCAGGACCCGTCGTCCACCGGCCAGTTCGCCACCCCGGGCTACGGCCAGGACCCCTCGTCCACCGGCCAGTTCGCCCAGCCGGGCTACGGCCAGGACCCCTCGTCCACCGGCCAGTTCGCGACGCCCGGGTACGGCAACCAGCAGGACCCGTCGTCCACCGGTCAGTTCGAGCGGCCGCAGCCGGGCGCCGGCCGGGACAACGCCGACTTCGGCGCTCCCCGGCAGCCGGCCCAGCAGCGCCCGCAGCGGCCCGCGCGTCCGCAGCAGCCCGAGGCGCTGCCGCCGGCGGGCCCCGGCGACGGACGTACGCCGCTGTACGACACGCTGGAAACCAACTGGTTCCACGGTCAGGCGAACGGCGCCCCCAACGGCGCTCACCACAACGGCTCCCAGGGTGCACCGCAGGCTGCGCAGCAGCAGCCGCAGGCGCCCTCGGTTCCGCAGCGGCCGGCTGCCGCACCGGCCCCTGCTTCCTGGCGCAGCTCGCCGAACGACGACCTCGTCCGGCAGGCAGAACGCGTCCGTCAACCGTCGGCGGGCGGGGTCACCACCTCCGGCCTGCCGCGCCGCGTCCCGCGAGCCAATCTCGTCGCGGGCACGGCACAGCAGCAACAGCACCAAACCGGTCCGCAGGTCTCGCGTGCGCCCGATGACGTACGCGGCCGGCTGACCAATCTCCGTCGGGGCATCCAGCAGGGTCGCCAGGCCGGTACCGGCCAGACCGGCAGCTTCCCCAGCCCCACTCACCAGCAGGAGCGTTAGTTGAGCCAGATGAGCCAGGCGGCACAAAACCTCAACTGGTTGATAACCAACTTCGTGGACAACACCCCGGGTGTGTCCCACACCGTCGTCGTGTCCGCCGACGGACTCCTTCTGGCAATGTCCGAAGGCTTCCCACGCGACCGCGCCGACCAACTCGCTGCCGTCGCCTCCGGCCTCACCTCGTTGACCGCCGGGGCATCCCGGATCTTCGAGGGTGGCACGGTGGCCCAGACGGTCGTGGAGATGGAGCGCGGCTTCCTCTTCCTGATGTCCATCTCGGACGGATCGTCCCTGGCGGTTCTCTCCCACCCGGAGTGCGACATCGGCCTTGTCGGCTACGAGATGGCGCTGCTCGTCGACCGCGCGGGCGCAGTGCTCACGCCGGACCTGCGCGCCGAGCTACAGGGAAGTCTGCTCCACTGACGGCCCTGGGTTCTACCCACAGCACGAAATCACCGTCCGGCCGCCACAATCCCCCCACCGGCCCCAACAGACGGCACGACTGACCGACTTGCTGTCCCGCCCGGAGGATTCATGACCCCGCCCACCGCCTCTCATGATCCGTACGCGCAGCCGTACGAGGATGAGGGCGACCAGCCGCTGGTACGTCCGTACGCGATGACCGGCGGCCGGACCCGGCCGCGGTACCAACTCGCCATCGAGGCACTGATCAGCACGACGGCCGACCCGGCGCAGCTGATGGGGCTGCTCCCCGAACACCAGCGGATCTGCCACCTCTGCCGTGAAGTGAAGTCGGTGGCCGAGGTGTCGGCTCTCCTGTCCATGCCGCTGGGTGTGGCCAGGATCCTCGTCGCGGACCTCGCGGAGGCCGGACTCGTCGCCATCCACCAGCCGGGCGGCGATGAGAACAACGGCGGCGCGCCGGACGTGACTTTGCTCGAAAGGGTGCTCAGTGGACTTCGCAAGCTCTGACGGAGGCCGGGCGACCACCTCCGCGAAGATCGTCGTGGCGGGTGGCTTCGGCGTCGGCAAGACCACGTTCGTGGGTGCCGTCTCCGAGATCAACCCGCTGCGCACCGAGGCCGTCATGACGTCCGCCTCCGCGGGCATCGACGACCTCACCCACACCGGAGACAAGACCACCACCACGGTGGCCATGGACTTCGGCCGTATCACCCTCGACCAGGACCTGATCCTGTACCTCTTCGGTACGCCGGGGCAGGACCGCTTCTGGTTCATGTGGGACGACCTGGTCCGCGGCGCGATCGGTGCCGTCGTCCTGGTGGACACCCGCCGTCTCGCCGACTGCTTCCCCGCGGTCGACTACTTCGAGAACTCCGGCCTGCCGTTCGTCATCGCCCTCAACGGCTTCGACGGGCACCAGCCGTACAACCCCGAAGAGGTGCGCGAGGCGCTGCAGATCGGTCCGGACGCCCCGATCATCACGACGGACGCCCGACACCGTGCGGATGCGAAGAGCGCGCTGATCACGCTGGTCGAGCATGCGCTCATGGCACGGCTGCGGTAGTAGCCAAGTCGACAGTTCCATAAGGCAGTTGTCGTAGACGCATTGGAGCCGGCTGTGTCGTTTGACACGGTCGGCCTCAGTGTTCATAACGTTTCGACAGAGAATTTCACTGCCACAGACACGCATCGCGGTCACCCGGTGCCGCTGTGCTCACAAAAGCCCCGCCTTTTGGCGGGGCTCGCTCTTTATGACCGTTTTATCTGGGGCTTACATCACTCGGAATCAACGGTTCCGAGTGTTTGGAAGGGCGCCGCCTGACGTGCTGGAATGCGCTGAACTGCCCAGTAGTCAAGGGCGCTGGAGACACCGCGGCACAACGTAGGTGCCGACGCCGAGAGGTTGTTGGTCGAGTGAGGCGAAGCAAGAACGGTCCCGAGCCGTCGGCACGGGGCAACTTCACCCCGCCGCCGCGCGGAGCGGCGCCCGCACAAGTGCCCGGCCCGGAGCCGACTGCGGCGCCCGCGCCGAGCGGCGGTCGTTTCTCCCCGCGCAACTGGCGCGTGCCGACCAGGCTGAACGCGATCCTGCTCATACCCGTGGTGGTCGGCCTTGTCATGGGCGGCTTCCAGGTGAAGAGCTCGATCGACACCTGGCAGGAAGCCCAGGACGCCGAGAAGACGGCACGCCTGGTGCAGGCCGCGCTGACGTACGGCGACAAGCTGTATGTCGAGCGAGACGTCACCGCCGCTCCCCTGCTGAAGGGCAGCAAGCAGACCGCCAATGACAAGGCCACTGTCACCGCGGCCCGCAAAGCCACGGACGAAGCCGCCGACGCCTTCGACGAGGCCGCCCAGAACATGCCGAAGACGGCTGGTCTGGAGCGCCGGCTTGCCATCTTCCGCAAGGTCGAGCCCGATCTCGCCTCGCTGCGCAAGATCGCGTACACCTCGAAGCTACAGGGCGTGGATACCGAAGAGGGCTACACGCAGATCCAGCACCCGCTGATGGAGTTCGCCAACGAACTCGGTCTGGGCACCGGAAACATCACCAGCTACGGCCGTACGGTCTACGCGATCTCGCTGTCCAAGGCCGCGCTCTCGCTGGAGCGGTCCATCGGCATGCACATGCTGGTCAAGCCCGGCCCCGGCCTGGGCAGCCTCAACAGCCAGCGCGTCGCCCTCTCCTCGTACGCCTACCTCGAAGGCATCGCCGTCGAGGAGTACATCGGTGGTGGCACCGAGGCCGACGCGGCCAAGCTCGACGCGGCCAAGAAGAAGATCAAGACGGACCTCACGGCCCAGGCCACACAGGCCCGCGCGGCGAACCCGAACTACGTGCCGCCGCCGGCCGGTACCGAAGAGAAGGACACGGCCGTCGTCATGGTCTCGGCCCTGGCGACGCTCAAGTCCCCCCAGCAGACCGAGCTCGACGGGCTCGCCTCGCAGGGCATCACCGCGCAGAACTGGTGGGCGGTCAACACCGCCAAGTACAACGCCTACCGCCAGATCGAGTCGGACCTCGCCGACAAGGCGGTGGCCGAGGCCGCGGACATCTCCGACAGCGCCAAGCGCGACGCCTTCATCACCGGTGCCGCCGTCGTGGTCGCCCTGCTCGCCGCGTTCATCCTGGCCGGCATGGTGGCCCGCCAGATGAGCCGCTCGATGCGCCAGCTGCGCAACGCCGCCTTCGGCGTCGCCGAGCAGCGTCTGCCGATGCTGGTCGACCAGCTCTCGCGCACCGACCCGGGTCGCGTCGACACCCGCGTACAGCCCATCCCGATCACCACCACGGACGAGATCGGCGAAGTCGCCCGCGCCTTCGACCAGGTCCACCGTGAGGCGGTCCGGCTCGCCGCCGAGCAGGCCCTGCTCCGTGGCAACATCAACGCGATCTTCACCAACCTCTCGCGCCGCAACCAGTCCCTGATCGAGGGCCAGCTGACCCTCATCACCGACCTGGAGAACAACGAGGCCGACCCGGACCAGCTGGAGAACCTCTTCCGCCTGGACCACCTCGCGACCCGTATGCGCCGCAACGGCGAGAACCTCCTGGTCCTCGCCGGCGAGGAGCCCGGCCGCCGCTGGGACCAGCCGGTCCCGCTGGTCGACGTGCTGCGCGCCGCCTCCTCCGAGGTGGAGCAGTACGAGCGCATCGAGCTCTCCGGCGTCCCGGAGGCCGAGATCCACGGCCGCGCCGTGACCGACCTCGTGCACCTGCTCGCCGAGCTCCTGGAGAACGCCACCACGTTCTCCTCCCCGCAGACCAAGGTCCGCGTCACCGCGACCCGTCTCCCGGACGGCCGCATCATGGTCGAGATCCACGACAAGGGCATCGGCCTCACCGCCGAGGACTTCGCGGACATCAACCACAAGCTGGCCAACCCGCCGACCGTGGACGCCGCGATCTCGCAGCGCATGGGCCTGTTCGTGGTCGGCCGGCTGTCCGACCGGCACGGCATCCGCGTCCAGCTGCGCCCCTCGGGCGAGCAGGCCGGTACGACCTCCCTGGTCATGCTTCCCGACGCGATCACCCACGGTGGTGGCGGCGGCGAACAGCAGCTGCAGCGCGACGAGTTCACCGTCTCGCAGATCATCCCGGAGCAGCAGTCGTTCCCGGGCGAGGACTTCGGGGGCCAGCAGCAGCCGCTGCGCACGGCCGCGGAGCTCGGCTTCGACGACAGCCGCTACGCCGAGGTCCCGGACGACATCCGCGAGTTGGACCCCGTGGGCCGCTCGCTGATGCGCGAGGAGCGCCGTGCGGCCCTGGAGGCCCAGGCACAGGGCCCGGAGGCCATCGAGGGCCCGCAGGGCTACCAGGACGACTTCGGGGCCCAGCAGCCCGCGTACGACAACGGCCCCGCGTACAACGACGGTCAGGGCGCCTACCAGGACCAGCAGGCGTCGTACGACCCGCAGACGGCGTACGACGAACCGCAGCAGCCGTCGTACGACGAGACGTACTTCCCGTCCAACGGCGGCTATCCGGAGCCCGCTTATGCGGAGCCGGTCCAGGAGGAGCACTCGGGTGCCCGGGGCGCCGCCTCGGAGACCTTCTCCGCCTTCGAAGAGCCGTCCTACCAGGACGACTGGCCGCAGCAGGACACGTATCAGGGCGCGTACCGGTCCGATTACGCTCCGGAAACGGAATCCTCGCAGGCCCCTGACGTGAGTGAGCAGGACCGCGTAGGCTTCACCCGTCCGGGACCGGCTTCCTCCGGCGCCCACGAGCTGACCGACGCCGGTCTGCCGCGCCGTGGATCCACCGCGAGCGGCAACCCCAACGGCAACGGCCAGCGCCCCGTGGACCACAGGGAGCAGGCGGCGCCGGCGGCCACGGCTTCGGCCGCGCAGAGCAACGGCGACTGGCGCTCGAACAACGACGACCGGTGGCAGCGCGCCGAGCAGCTCCGCAAGCCCAAGGCGGGCGGGGTCACCTCGTCCGGTCTGCCGCGGCGGGTGCCCAAGGCCAACCTGGTCGAGGGAACCGCGGAATCGACCCCCCAGGGCGGCCCCCAGGTCTCCCGCGCTCCCGAGGACGTCCGGGGCAGGCTGAGCAACCTGCGCCGCGG
Organism: Streptomyces sp. NPDC001530; assembly: GCF_042894545.1. Classification (NCBI taxonomy): domain Bacteria; kingdom Bacillati; phylum Actinomycetota; class Actinomycetes; order Kitasatosporales; family Streptomycetaceae; genus Streptomyces; species Streptomyces sp. NPDC001530. Next base: position 111,481 of record NZ_JBIAVS010000013.1, on the reverse strand, counting down.
CGTACAGCGGGGACGCAATGCAAGTAGTGACACGAACGGCCAGGGCTTCGGTCCTGACAGCACCTACAACCAGGAGCGTTAGTGTGAGCCCGATGAGCCAGGCGGCACAGAACCTGAACTGGTTGATCACCAATTTCGTGGACAACACCCCCGGGGTGTCGCACACGGTGGTGGTCTCCGCCGACGGACTCCTTCTGGCGATGTCCGAAGGCTTTCCCCGTGACCGCGCCGACCAGCTGGCGGCCGTCGCGTCCGGCCTGACCTCGTTGACCGCGGGTGCCTCCCGCATCTTCGAGGGCGGCCACGTGAACCAGACGGTTGTGGAGATGGAGCGAGGATTCCTCTTCATCATGTCCGTTTCTGATGGTTCATCGCTCGCGGTCCTTGCACACCCGGAGGCGGACATCGGTCTCATTGGGTACGAGATGGCGCTTCTGGTGGACCGCGCGGGTACCGTCCTGACCCCGGACCTTCGAGCAGAGCTCCAGGGGAGCCTTCTCAACTAACAAACAGACGGTGCGTTTTGGCGTCCCGGGGCCGTAAGGTTTCGGGACGCGCTCCCACAGCGATGGGTGACCGGCGCAGTCGGAGGAGGAGAGAAAGTGGCAACACCCCCAGGCGGTTCGTCTTCGGGTAACTGGTCGTACGGCCCCGGCCAGGGGCAGGGCGGCCAGGGCGACGGTTCGCAGAACCCGAACCGGTACAACTTCCCCTCCGCGCCGAGCCAGCGGCGTCAGCCGTACGCGCCCCAGGGCCCCCAGGGTCCCGGTCCGTCGCCGTACGACCAGCCGCCGGCGCCGCGCATCCAGCCTGTGCAGCCGCAGCGACGCTCCCCCGAGCCGTCGCCCGCGGGGGCGTCGCACAACCCCCTGGTGCGCCCGTACGCCATGACGGGCGGTCGCACCAGGCCCCGGTACCAGCTCGCCATCGAGGCGCTGGTGCACACCACCGCGCAGCCGCACCAGATGCAGGGCCAGCTGCCCGAGCATCAGCGGATCTGCAACCTCTGCCGAGAGATCAAGTCGGTAGCCGAAATCTCGGCTCTGCTCACGATCCCCCTCGGCGTGGCCAGGATCCTCGTCGCCGACTTGGCGGAGGCGGGCCTGGTCGCCATCCATCAGCCCGGCGGCGACGAAAACGCCGGTGGCCAGCCAGACGTGACTTTGCTCGAAAGGGTGCTCAGTGGACTTCGCAAGCTCTAGCGGAGGGCCTTCCCGCTCCACCACGTCCGCGAAGATCGTGGTGGCGGGCGGCTTCGGCGTGGGCAAGACCACGTTCGTCGGCGCCGTCTCGGAGATCAACCCGCTGCGCACCGAGGCCGTCATGACGTCCGCTTCCGCGGGCATCGACGACCTCACGCACACCGGAGACAAGACGACGACCACCGTCGCGATGGACTTCGGCCGCATCACCCTGGACCAGGACCTGATCCTCTACCTGTTCGGCACCCCCGGTCAGGACCGCTTCTGGTTCATGTGGGACGACCTGGTCCGCGGCGCGATCGGTGCCGTCGTCCTGGTGGACACCCGCCGTCTCGCCGACTGCTTCCCCGCGGTCGACTACTTCGAGAACAGCGGCCTGCCGTTCGTCATCGCGCTGAACGGCTTCGACGGCAACCAGCCGTACAACCCCGACGAGGTCCGCGAGGCCCTGCAGATCGGTCCGGACGCCCCGATCATCACGACGGACGCCCGCCACCGCGCGGACGCCAAGTCGACGCTGATCACCCTGGTGGAGCACGCCCTGATGGCCCGCCTCCGCTAAGCGCTGCGGCGCGCGCTATCGCGCAAGCAGTTGGGGCCCCTCCGAGTCCGGAGGGGCCCCAACTGTTTGCGCCGCGACGGTGAGAAACCGAGACGGCGCATGACGGCGGCACCGAGTTCATCGGAACCCCGGACATGGGAAGAGGGCCCGCACTGTGAAGTGCGGGCCCCCTCCCCAACTGCTCAAGCGGCGCAGCCTTAACCGTGCCAGCTGTGCGGCGCCCGGAAGCCGGGCTCGCGCTCCAGTCGCCGCCAGCCGGCCTTCGCACGGCCGCGGTGGGTCGGGGTGGTGTCCGGCTGGGCGGCGGCGCGGGCCAGGAGGATGGCCGTTATGGCGGCGACTTCCTCGGGCTCGGCGTGGCCCTTCTCGACGCGAATGTCAGGGGTGCTCATAGGTGTCAGTCTCCGTGAGAGAGGTTTCCGCGGGGCTGCCGCGGAGGATCCGCAGGGTTACTGCGGGGGGTTGCCGTGCTTGCGCGAGGGCAGGTCCGCGTGCTTGGTGTGCAGCATCGCGAGGGACTTGATCAGGACTTCCCGGGTCTCCGCCGGGTCGATGACGTCGTCGACCAGGCCACGCTCCGCCGCGTAGTACGGGTGCATCAGCTCGGCCTTGTACTCCTTGACCATGCGCACCCGCATCGCCTCGGGGTCGGACGCCTCGGCGATCTGACGGCGGAAGATGACGTTGGCGGCACCTTCCGCGCCCATCACGGCGATCTCGTTCGTAGGCCAGGCGTAAGTGAGGTCGGCGCCGATGGACTGGCTGTCCATGACGATGTAGGCACCTCCGTACGCCTTGCGCAGGATGAGCGAGATCCTCGGCACCGTCGCGTTGCAGTACGCGTACAGCAGCTTCGCGCCGTGCCGAATGATCCCGCCGTGCTCCTGGTCGACACCGGGGAGGAATCCGGGGACATCCAGGAGGGTGACGATCGGAATGTTAAAAGCGTCACACATCTGGACAAAGCGCGCAGCTTTTTCGGAGGCCTCGATGTCCAGCACGCCCGCGAGGGTCTGCGGCTGGTTGGCGACGATGCCGACGACCTGACCGTCGAGACGGGCCAGCGCGCAGATGATGTTGCGCGCCCAACGCTCGTGGACCTCCAGGTAGTCGCCGTCGTCGACGAGCTCCTCGATGACCTTCGCCATGTCGTACGGGCGGTTGCCGTCCGCGGGGACCAGGTCCAGCAGGACCTCGCTGCGCCGGTCGGCCGGGTCCTCGGACGCGACGTGCGGCGGGTTCTCGCGGTTGTTCTGCGGGAGCATCGACAGGAGGTAGCGCACCTCGGCGATGCAGGTCTCCTCGTCGTCGTACGCGAAGTGGCAGACGCCCGAGGTCTCGGCGTGCACGTCGGCGCCGCCCAGGCCGTTCTGCGTGATCTCCTCACCGGTGACCGCCTTGACGACGTCCGGGCCGGTGATGAACATCTGCGAGGTGTCGCGGACCATGAACACGAAGTCCGTGAGGGCGGGGCTGTAGGCCGCGCCGCCCGCGCACGGGCCGAGCATCACGCTGATCTGCGGGATGACACCGGACGCCTTGGTGTTGCGCTGGAAGATGCCGCCATAGCCGGCGAGAGCGCTGACGCCCTCTTGGATACGGGCGCCCGCACCGTCGTTCAGGGACACCAGCGGCGCACCGGCCGCGATGGCCATGTCCATGATCTTGTGGATCTTCGTGGCGTGGGCCTCGCCCAGGGCTCCGCCGAAGATCCGGAAGTCGTGCGCGTAGACGAAGACCGTGCGGCCCTCCACCGTGCCCCAGCCGGTGATGACACCGTCGGTGTACGGCTTCTTGGCCTCCAGGCCGAACCCGGTCGCCCGGTGCCGGCGCAGCTGCTCGACCTCCTGGAACGAGCCCGCGTCCAGCAGCAGCTCGATGCGCTCACGGGCGGTCAGCTTGCCCTTGGCGTGCTGCGCCTCGGTGGCCTTCTCACTGGGGCCCCGCAGCGCCTCCGCACGGATCGCGTGCAGTTCGGCCACACGCCCGCGCGCGTCCGCGGGTTCGTCGGTGGCGCTCGTGGAGCTTGCGGATCCGGCCTCGTCCAAAACGGTCATGTAGTGACCTTACGAAGTGCACCAAGGAAAGCGAGCCGTTGACTCCGTACAGTCTCCGGCCCGTTTTCCTGGTGCCCCTGAACAGAACCGCGACCACATGCAGGCGATCTGACTGCTCAGAGGGCCTCTGGCTTGTAGAGGTCACACAAAGCAGTCAGCTGAGAGCCACCTCACATTCATGGGTTGCGCATGCCATCCTTGGGGTGACACGGACCCTCAGTCGGCGGCCCGTACCGAGTACTTCGACCGTCGGATCCGCGCTGACGACCCGGCGTACCGGCCGGTCCCAGACGATCTCCAGCGGCTCCCCGGTACGCGGCGGCTCGCTCACACACAGGGTAGCGGTGCACCGCCGACGCCGTACGAGCACGCTCGCGCCGGCGGAGGAGCTGAGCGGACCGGCCGTACCGGCCTCCCAGAAGTTCGCGGCCGTCAGGCCGAGCGCGGGCACCCGGATGGCTTGGCAGCGGCCGTCGTTGGCGAGGACGTACAGCCACCCGGGGTCCGCGGCACGAGCCGCGACGGCGTCGCGCGAGGCGCCGGGCATCAGGACATAGGCGTACGTCGCCCCGGTCGGATCCGTGCCGTGGTCCAGCCAGAGCGTCTGCCAGCGCCGGGTACGCCGTTCGGTGGTGCTGGTGGTGTTGATGCCGGACCAGGCGCCGGTGCGGTCCTCGCGGAGGGTGCGCAGCGTGGACGTACCCCCTGGGAACACCCATCCGCCGTCTCCGTCGAGATGAGCCCAGCCGTGCGGGAGGGTGAACACCTGCGTGCCGCCCTCCCCCAGGTTGCGGTTGTCGACCACCGTCTCGACGGGCACACCGTCGGCGGCCGTGATCCCCGCGCCCAGGCAGACGACGGAATCCGCAGTGCAGAACCACGACTTGCGGGCTTCGAGGGTGGAGCCGAGCCCCGGCTCGTTCGCGCCCGCTCCTTCTGGGCCGGCAGCGCGATCGCGGCGATCAGCGCCTGCCCGTGGAAGTGGTCGCTGCGCATGACGTGCCGGTCGTCGCTCTTCAGATAACCCCCGCTGATGGCCCGCCCGTTGACGCTGCAGGCCGACCCGGCGAGCAGCGCGAACAGCCGCTCTGGGTGATGCCGGAGGGTGGGTCGAGGGGGTGGCCCGGCCAGAGGAATGTGGGCGTGGGGGCCATGGTCGCCCGGAAGCCGCAGGCGAGTTCGCCGGTTTCGCGCAGGCGGGAGGCCTAGGGCTCGGCGGTGAGGGTCGTAGCCGGTGCCGAGGGCGAGGTCGATCCAGCGGCGCCGGAGGACGGCGTACTCGTCGTCCTCGTCGACGGCGCCGGCCGGGGGTGCCGCGGCCGCCAGCGGGCGGCCGCGAACAGGAAGGCGCGACGGGTGGAGCGGATTCTCATGGACGTCCAACCAACCCAAAGTAACTCCGCAAACACGTTGCGGATGATGTTGAAACTTGAACGGAATAGGTTTACAGTCGACGACGTTGACCTCGTTGAAGATTCAACAGAATCGACGACCCGTCCCCCAAGGAGCACGTCATGGGCATCTTCGGCCGCAAGAACAACACCACCGACTCCAGCGTCGCCGCGGCACCCGCCGCCGTGACCCCCGGTCTGGCCGCGCTGACCGGCGACTACACCATCGACCCGGCGCACTCGACGATCGGCTTCGTCGCCCGCCACGCGATGGTGACGAACGTCAAGGGCAGCTTCAAGGAGTTCGAGGGCACCCTGCACCTGGACGGCACGGACCCGTCCAACTCGACCGCCTCGATCGACGTCACGATGGACAGCGTCGACACGCGCTCCGCCGACCGCGACGGTCACCTCAAGAGCTCCGACTTCTTCAAGACCGACGAGTTCCCGACGATGACCTTCCGCTCCACCAAGGCGGAGGCCCTGGGCGGCGACGACTACCGGATCACCGGTGACCTGGAGATCCTCGGCACGACGAAGCCGCTCACCATCGACCTGGAGTTCAACGGCTCCGCGAAGGACCCGTTCGGCAACGAGCGCGTGGGCTTCGAGGGCAACGCCGAGATCCTGCGCTCCGAGTGGGGTCTCACCTGGAACGCGGCGCTGGAGACCGGCGGATTCCTCGTCTCCGACAAGATCAAGCTGAACTTCGACATTTCGGCGATCAAGAACGCCGGCTGAACCGGCTGAGCCTTTCGCTTCCGTCGGCATCCTGAGCGCGCCCGCCTTCCAACTCCCCTTATGCGGAGGGCGGGCGCTCCGGCATGTCCGGGCGGTCGCGCGTCGAGGCCGGGCGCTCCGGCAAGTCCGGGCGGGTGCCCGTCGAGGCGGCCGTCACCTCACACGCTGCCCCGCCGCCGGCTTGGCGATCACCGTGCGCAGCCGTGCCGCCCTGCTCTCGGGTGTCCTCGCCCTCAACAGGGCCACCACGGCGAGGTACTGATCGGTCTTGCCGAGCTCTGCCGCCGCCGACCGCGACGTCGAGCCCTCCGCACAACTGGGGCTCGGCGTCGCGGCGTTCAGGGTTCTCTCCCCCGCGATAACCCGGTGCGCGGTATCCCCCCAGCGGCTAGCCTCCGGGCATGACCTGGTTGCCCGGTGACTTCGTTCACCCGTTGCGAGTCGAAGTGCCCGGCGGGTATCACCTGCGCCCGATCAGCGGGGCGGACGCGGCCATTGACTACCCGACCGTCATGGGGTCGCGGGAGCGGCTGTGGTCCATTTTCGGGGAGGCGTGGGGGTGGCCTGCCGAGACGATGACGTACGAGGCGAATCTGAAGGATCTGGAGCGGCACGCGGCGGAGATCGCCGCTCACCAGTCCTTCAACTACGTGTTGTTCGACGACGCGGGCACGACCGAGTTCGGGTGCGTCTACATCGATCCGCCCGAGAAGGCCGGCGCCGACGCCGAGATCTCCTGGTGGGTGGTGGACGACAAGGTCGGCAGTGACCTGGAGCGCGAGCTGGACTCGCTCGTGCCCCGCTGGATCGCCGAGGCCTGGCCCTTCGAGCGACCGCGGTTCATCGGGCGCGACCTGTCCTGGAGCCAATGGCTCGCCCTGCCGGACGCCTAGGCGGCGGGCACGGCGCCGCCCAAATCCGCCGCGGCATCGTGCGGCTCAACCGTCGGCTGCGGCAGGAGCGGAGCGACGGTGGGCTCAGCCCGAATCAGCTGGGGGTGCTCGGGCATCCGCGGCGGCACGGGGCCGCGACGCCGGGCGAGGTCGCGGCGGCCGAGCGGCAGCGGCCGCAGTCGCTGACGCGGGTCTTCGCCGAAGCTGGAGGCGGAGGGGCTGATCGCCCGCGAGCCCGGCACGGCCGACCGGCGTCAGTCCGTACTCACGCTCACCCCGGACGGCCGCCGCGCGCTGGAGCGGGACATGGCCGAGCCGACGCCTGGCCGGCCACGGCGCTCGGCACGCTGAGCGAGACCGAGCGGGAGCTGCTGCGTCTGGCGGGCGCGCTGGTGAACCGCCTCGCGGACACGGACGTGAGCGCCTGAACCGCCGGGCCCCGTGCGGGGCTCACCTGGCGTCGTAGTCGGCCCGCGCCTCCTCGACCTTGTCCAGGTTGAGCGCCGCCCACTCGGCGAGGGTGGCGAAGAGCGGCGCCAGACTGCGGCCCAGTTCGCTGATCTCGTACTCCACGCGCGGCGGGACCTCGGGGTGGTACGTGCGGACGACGAGCCCGTCGCGCTCCAGCTGCCGCAGGCGTTGGGTCAGCACCTTGGGAGTGATCTTGTTGATGCGGCGTTCCAGCTCCACGAAGCGCTGGCGCCCGTATTCGTTCAGCGCCCACAGGATCGGCGTGGTCCAGCGACTGAAGACGATGTCGACGACCGGGGCGATCGGGCAGGCCACCTCCGGGTCGACCTCGATACCGGCGGGCACCCGCATACCGGCGGGCACCTGAAATGTGGCGTCGGTCACAAGAAGCCCCTCCCTCCATTACTTTCCTCTAGGTACCTACTATGCCAGCGAAGGTAGCTTCCGTTGTGACCACAGGGAAACGTGACACACGTGACGCATGGGACACAGGGGAGCGATCATGATCGTGGTGACTGGAGCTACGGGCAATGTCGGGCAGCCGCTCGTGCGGGCGCTGGCCGCGGCGGGCGAGCGGGTGACAGCGGTCTCGCGCGGGGCGGCGGCGCCGGACATGCCGACGGGGGTACGGCATGTCCGGGCCGACCTGAGCGAGCCGAAGAGCCTGGAGCCAGCGTTCGACGGGGCCGAGGCGCTGTTCCTGCTGACCTCCGGGGACTTCGTGTCGGCCGGAGGGAGCGTCGGTGACGTCCTCGATGTGGCGCGGGCGGGCGGGATCCGCAGGGTTGTCCTGCTGTCCTCCCAGGGCGTGACCACGGGACGCCATCCCTCGATCCTTGAGGACGCCGTCACCACGTCGGATCTGGCCTGGACACTGCTGCGGCCAGGAGGTTTTCACTCCAACACGTTCGCGTGGGCCGAGACGATCCGGGCGCGGCGCACGGTCGCCGCACCGTTCGGCGATGTCGCGCTGCCGACCGTCGATCCGGACGACATCGCCGAGGTCGCCGCCGTGGCGCTGCGGGACCCCGGCCATGCCGGCAAGGCCTACGAGCTGACCGGTCCGGCGCCGATCTCGCCTCGGCAACAGGCATCCGCGATCGGCGATGCGCTGGGCGAGCCGGTGCGGTTCGTCGAGCAGACCCGCGCGGAGGCCAGGGCGCAGATGCTGCGGTTCATGCCCGAGCCGGTCGTGGAGAGCACCCTCGGCATCCTGGGCACGCCCAAGGCCGCCGAGCAGCGGGTGAGCCCGGACGTGGAGCGGGTTCTCGGCCGCCCGGCCCGTACGTTCGCGGAGTGGGCGGGGCGGAACGTGGCGGCGTTCAAGTGAAGTGAGCCGTGCCCGGCCCTACGTGAGCAGGGGTGGCCCGCCCGGCAGAACTCCGGGCGGGCCGTACGTGAGCAGGAGTGCCCCGTCCGGAGTTTCTACCGGGCGGGCCGCGCCGGGTCCTCAGAAGCCGCCGCCGAAGTCCCCTCCCCCGCCGAAGTCGCCGCCTCCGCCGTCACCGAAACCGCCGCCGAAGTCGCCGGGCTCGAAGTCGGCGCCCGAGACGTCGCCGCCGTCGTAACCGGCGCCGCCGAAGTCGCCGTATCCGGAGCCGTAGTCGGCCGCGTACGAGGGGCTGGACATGATGCTGCCGAGCAGGGTGCCGACGAGGAGGCCGGGCAGCAGGCCGCCGCCGAAGTAGCCGCCCGCCCAGGGGCCGTAGGCCGGGCCCGCGTCCCAGTACGGGCGGCGGCCGTAGTCCGTCTCGACCTCACGGATCGCCGGGTCGGCGCCGTCGGCGAGGCGGGCCCGGTCCGCCGCGCAGACCGGGACCTCGCGGGACGCGCCGCCGGCGGGCGTCCAGGTCGCGTCGGCGACGGACGGGCCGTGGCGCGGGTCGAAGAAGCACGGGGCGCGGCGCTCGGGGATCGGGCGGCCCTCGCGGCGCGCGGCGAGGACCGCGAGCGAGAAGCGGCCGTCCTCCAGGGACTGGGTGACGCCTCGTACGTCCTCGGGGCGCTGGGCCGCGGCCATGTTCGACTTCGCTTGTTCATAGGCGTCCAGCGCGCGTTCGTAGTCCGCGCGCATCGTGTCGTCCGCGCCCGCCTCCGCGGGGTGGAAGTCGAGGCGGTCGAGTTCCTCACCGAAGGCGGTGATGTCCTCGTCCACGACCACGCGGAGCTTGTCGAGCGCCTCCTGTTGTTCCTGTGCCCTACGGTGGCGGTTGCGGCGTACGAGCGTGTACGCGCCGGCGCCGCCGGCCACGACCACCGCGGCGACCGCGATCAGGGCGCTGGTGGAGACGCCGCCGCTTCCTGTGTCATTGCCCCAGGTCGCGGGGGCCGAGCCGCCCATGTTGGGGAGTGCGCGGTCCGTGAAGTCGTTCAGCTGGGTCTTCGTCGTCTCGCCCTGGACGCTGGTGACGAGGTTCTGCACGGCGGTGCGGGACATCACCGAGGAGTCGGCCCTCGCGTCGAAGCGGTCGCCGAGCCGGATGGCGTAGAGGCCGGTGATGCCGGTGGCTGTGCGGAGGTTCTGGAAGAGGTTCTGGGTGGGGAAGTCGGCGGGGAGGACTGCCACGAAGATCGGCTTGTCCGCCTTTTCGATCTTCTTGGCGAGGGCGCCGGCGTCCGTGGGGGACAGCTGGGCGGAGGCGGCGGGGTCTACGTAGACCGGGCTCTCGCGGAGGGCTGCGGCGACTGTTCCGACGTCGGTGGTCGCCTGGGCGTGAGGAGTGGCGGCCGTGAGTGCCACCAGGGCGGCGAGGGTCAGTGCGATCAGCAGGCCTGGGAGTCCTCGGGCGAGTACGGCCTTCATGTCTTCGAAGCTACCTGAAGCTACGCAAATGTGGGCGTTATGGCTGGTGGGAGGTGGTTGCGGTGAGGTGTTTTTCGCCCCCTCCGCCCCTACCCGTCCCATTACCTGGGGGCTCCGCCCCCAGACCCCCGTACCGCGCTTCGCGCTCGTCCTCAAACGCCGGACGGGCTGAAATCAGCCCGTCCGGCGTAGGGGCGGCGGGGGCGAGAAAAGGTCGCCTCAGCCCGCTCGGTAGGCCTCCGTCAGGCTCGCCACTGCGTCGGCGTAGCGGCCGGTCAGGAGGAGGTGGTCGGCTTCGGCGAAGCGCTTGGCGGTTGTCGGGGTGAGGGTCGAGGCCAGTTTGTGTTGGACCAGGAGGCGGGCCTTGGTCACGGCGGTGCGGCCGGCTTCGGCAGAGCCTGTCCTGTCCGCCGCCGCGGCGAGGAGGGCGAGGGCCTTCAGGGTCGTCGCGCCGCCGGTCGGCACCTTCGTGAGAGTGGTGAGGCCCCAGCCGTACGGGAACTGCGGATCGTACGACGTGTCGCCGACGTTGATCGGCAGTTGGGACTCCGACTTCGGCCAGGTGACGGGAAGTTGCCCGGTGAAGCCCCGCTTCCCGTACAGCACGTCCGCGACGCCGTCGCCCTCCGTGCCCGGCAGCCAGGAGGCGACGAGCGCGTCGATCGAGCCCAGGCGATCGCCGATGAGCTGGGGGCGCCCGGAGACGATCAGTACCGCGCACTTCATGGCGGCGCACACCTTGTCCACGGCCGCCTTGTCGGCGGCGGTCAGCTCCAGGTCGTTGCCGTTACCCACGTCGCCGACGCCTTCGGCGTACGGGGTCTCGCCGACGACGACCACACCCACGTCGTAGCCGGCCGTGGGCTCCGAGGCGTCCTTCGAGTAGGTGACGTCACCGCCCGCGCGTCGCATGCCCCGCAGGATCGTCGTGCCGTCCGTGACGGGACCCGGCGAGCCCTGCCAGGTGATCGTCCAGCCGCCCGTCTGGTTGCCGATGTCGTCGGCGTTCGAACCGGCCACGTACACCTTCTGGGACTTCTTCAGGGGGAGTACGCCGTCGGCGTTCTTCAGCAGGACCTGGGACTTGGCCGCCGCCTCGCGCGCCACCGCCCGGTGCTCGGGCGAGCCGATCCGCGACGCGCCGCTCGTGTCCGCATACGGCTTCTCGAAGAGGCCGAGTTTGAACTTCTGGGTGAGGATGCGGGATACGGCGTCGTCGACGCGCTTCTCGCTGACGCGCCCCGCCTTCACCTCGTCGATCAGCGTCGTGCGGAAGTCCTTGTACGCGTACGGGACCATGATCATGTCGAGGCCCGCGTTGACGGACGTACGGACGTCGGACGCGTAGTCGCCGGGGATCTGGTCGATGGCCGCCCAGTCGCTGATGACGAAGCCGTCGAAGCCCATGCGGTCCTTGAGCACGCCGTTGATCATGTCGGCGCGGGCGTGCATCTTCACCGGGCCCTGGCCGTCGCCGAGGAGGTCGAGGGAGGAATAGGACGGCATGACCGAGCCGACGCCTCGGTCGACCGCGGTCTGGTAGGGGGCCAGGTGCACGGCCTCCAGCTGCTGCCGGGTGACCTTGGTGACGCCCTGGTCGATGGTGTACGAGCCCGTCGTGGACGAGCCGTACTCCGTGCCGCCGTCGCCGACGAAGTGCTTCGCGGTGGCCAGCACCTTGTCGTCGTCCTTCAAGTCCTTGCCGCTGCGGGCGCCTTGGAGGCCCTGGATGATCGTCTCCATGGACTTGACGAGCGCCGGGTCCTCACCGAAGGACTCGTACGAGCGGCCCCAGCGTTCGTCGCGGGTCACGCAGAGGCAGGGGGCGAAGTCCCAGGGGACGCCGGTGGCGCGGACCTCGGACGCCGTCACCGCGCCTGTCCTCTCCGCCAGTTGGGGATCGCGGGTCGCGCCGATGCCGATGTTGTGCGGCATGATCGTCGAGCCGATGAGGTTGTTGTGGCCGTGCACTGCGTCCACGCCGTAGATCAGCGGAATCTGGAACCGCGTTGCCTGGGCGCGGAGTTGGAAGGCGTCGATCATCTTCGCCCACGCCTCGGGGGTGTTGGGCGTCGGGGTCGAGCCGCCGCCGGAGAGGAGCGAGCCGAGGTCGTACGACGCGATGTCACCCTGCGCGGTGAGCGCGCCGCGCTCGGCCTGGGTCATCTGCCCGGCCTTCTCCTCCAGGGACATCCGGGACACGAGGTCGGCGACCCGCTTCTTCACGGGCAACTTCTGGTCCAGGTACGGGAGTCCATGGGCGTCGATGACGACCTGTGGGGTCTCGGCGGGGGCCTTCGCGCCGGTGACCGTGAGCTTGAGGGGGACCGTCTCGGCGGGTTCGGCGGACCTGTCCTTCACGGTGGACACCTGGATCGTGCGCGAGGTGCCGGACGCCGTGCCCGCCGGGAAGGTGAGCTCGCCCTTGACCGGGGTGTAGTCCTTGCCGGATTCGGCGGTGCCGCCGCTCGTCTCGTACGCGACGGTCACCGGCTCCTCGATCGGCGCGGAGCCCGTGGTGGCGACGGAGACCTTCACGGCGGCCTCGCCGCCCTCCTTCACCGGGTACACGGCGGAGTCCGTGACGACGGAGGCGCGCAGCGATGGGTCGGCTTTTCCGTACAACTCGACGCCGTCCATGGCGAATTGGCCCTTGATGCCGACCGGAAGCGTGACGGCGTATCCCCACATCTGGGTGAGGCCGAGAATCTGGTCGATACCGCCGACGGGCTGGTAGTCCGTGCGATACGTGAAGTCGGTGAAGGGGATTTCGATCTGTTTCCAGCCGGTCCAGTCGTCCGTGAAGGAGGTCGTCCACAGCTCGGAGGCCTCGCCGTTGGCGCCGCCGTCCTTGATCTCGAAGCTGACCTTCTTGGCGTTGTTCCGGCCGTCCCACCAGAAGCGGATGCCCTGGTGGGCGGACCAGTCGTGGGCGGGCCGGTCGAAGGCGAAGTCGTGGGTGAAGCCGCCGTACCCGCTGATGTCGTAGCTGCCGGTGAGGACCTTGGCGCCCTCGGGGGCGTCGGACCGTGCGGTCAGGGCGAGTGGGGGCGGGTCGTCGGCATCGCTTCCCCAGGCGAAGATGCCGTCCGCGGGCGGGTTCGCGAAGGGCACCTCGCCCTCGAAGGCGTCGACGGTCACGGGTGCCGGGTCGTCGGCCGCGGCGGCCGAGGCCGACGCGAGCGGCAGCAGCCCGGTGAGCAAGGCGGCGGACACGAGCAGGGCGGTTCTTCGCATGGACCTTCCCTCGACTCTCTCAGTCCTTTACGGCAGTTCTTTACGGCACTCACTCAGTCCTCTTACGACTTAGATCACGGCGTGAGTTAACTGGCGTCCCGGGGAGCCGTCAAGACTTCACGTCAGAACCGGTACACAGCCAACGTGCGTCCGGATCAGGGTCGTTGTTCCTTCAGCCTGTGAACGCGCAACCCCTTGACGCGCGTCCACAGCCGTCATTTACTCACGCCTCGCACGCCCCACTCCCCCACCCCCAGAAGGGCGGCGCACCATGAGGAGATCCATGCGGGCGGCCCGGCTTCTCGTCGCCGGGCTGCTGACGACCGCCGGGCTGACCACCGTCACGGCGGCGCCCGCGCACGCCGCGGGCGAGTCGGTCACGGCCTGGCTGACCACGACGGACGACGACGGCGGGCGCCATGTCGTCCGCGGACTGCAGGCCCAGACGCCGTTCGCCTTCCAGACGGGCAGCGGCGGAAGCGGCGAGAACATCACCGTCGACGAGAACACCCGCTACCAGACCTTCACCGGCGGCGGCGCCTCGTTCACCGACACCGCCGCCTGGCTGATGAACAGCAGCGGGGCGCTCACGCAGACCACGCGGGACGCGACGATGCGGAAGCTGTTCTCGCCGACGGACGGGATCGGGCTTTCCTTCCTGCGCAATCCGATGGGTGCCTCGGACCTGGCGCGGTACGGCTACACCTACGACGACGTTCCGGCCGGGCAGACCGACCCGAACCTCGCGCGGTTCTCGATCGCGCACGACCTGGCGGACGTGGTGCCGCTGACCAGGCAGGCCCTGCAGCTGAACCCCTCGCTGACCGTGATGGCCTCGCCGTGGACGGCGCCGGCCTGGATGAAGGACAGCGAGCAGCTCAACGGCGGCTGGCTGAAGGCGGAGGACTACGGGGCGTACGCCTCGTACTTCGTGAAGTACCTCCAGGCCTACCGGGACCAGGGCGTGCCCGTCGCGTATGTCACCGCGCAGAACGAGCCGACGTGCTGCTCGGGGTACCCCTCGATGAGCTGGAACGCCTCAGGTCTCGCGTACTTCACGAAGAGCGAACTGCTGCCGAAGCTCCAGGCGGCGGGGCTGTCCACGAAGGTCCTCGCGCACGACTGGAACTGGGACGTGTACGACGCGTACGCCGCCCAGACCGTCGACGACGCGGCGGTCCGCTCCCACCCGAACTTCGGTGGGATCGCCTGGCACGGGTACGGCGGGGACGTGACCAAGCAGACCGGCGTGCACCACCAGTATCCCGGCCTCGACGCCTTCGGCACCGAGCACTCCGGTGGCACCTGGATCGCCGACCAGCAGCGCGAGGACATGCTCAACATCGTGGACTACACCCGCAATTGGGCGAAGTCGGTGACGAAGTGGTCGCTGGCCGTGGACCAGAACCGGGGGCCGCACAACGGCGGGTGCGGGACATGTTCCGGGCTGATCACGGTCCACAACGGGGACGGGGCGAGTGGGACCGTCGACTACACGATCGAGTACTACACGATGGGGCATCTGACGAAGTTCGTACGGCCGGGGGCGCAGCGGATCGCCTCTACGGCGTCGTCGTCCGTGCCGAACGTGGCGTGGCGGAATCCCGATGGCTCCAAGGCGCTGATCGCGTACAACGACGCGTCGTCCGCGAAGACCGTCACCATCAACTGGGGGTCGCAGCACGCGACTTACTCGCTGCCGGGCAAGACGTCGGCCACCTTCACCTGGTCGGGTGCGCAGTCGGGCGGGGGCAGTCAGTCGGGATCCTTCGTCGGGCTCGCGGGCAAGTGCCTTGACGTGGCGGGCGGTACGAGCGCCAACGGGACGGCGGTGCAGCTCTATGACTGCAACGGTTCGGCGGCCCAGCGGTGGACCGTGATGGCCGACGGGTCGATCCAGGCGCTGGGCAAGTGCCTGGACGTGACCTCGGGTTCGACGGCGGACGGGGCGAAGGTGCAGTTGTACGACTGCAATGGGACCGGTGCGCAACGGTGGTCGTACAACTCTTCGACCGGTGATGTAGTCCATACGGCGGCGGACAAGTGCCTCGACGTGACGGACAACTCGTCGGCGAACGGAGCGCGGGCGCAGATCTGGTCGTGCACGGGTGCCGCCAACCAGAAGTGGCATCTGCAGTAGGGCACCGGGCCCTGCTGCCCGGCCGAGGGGGCAGGGGCCATGAGACGCAGGGGTTTGGCCGTGGCGGGAGTGCTGGCGGGGCTGGGGCTGCTGAGCGGATGCAGTCCGGCCGCGCTGTCGCTCTCCGCGGTGTGGCTGGGCACGGACGGGCAGCCGGTCGTGGCGGTGCGGCCGTGCGACGGCGATCACGCGACGCACCTGAACCTCTCCAGCTGGGCCGAGGACGCGTACATCGAGGACAAGAAGAACGGCGGGGTGGTCGCCAACCCCTCCAGCACGGCGTCCCCCGGGCAGGTGAACACCCGCTGGTGGGTGGGGAGCGGGGTCGAGGTCGGCAGGACCACCTTCCCACTGTTCTCTCCCCCGTCCGCCTGGCGCACGCAGAAGACGGGGGAGCAGCGGCTGCTGCCCGGTCGCTCGTACTCCCTGCACTTCATGGGCGCACGCCAGAGCTGGGACCCGTACGACGGTTACCTCAGCTTCAGCGCCGCCGACCTCGCCTCGCTGCGCCCCGGCCAGGCCTGGGCCGACGGCCGCGCGATGAGCCGGGCCGCCTTCGACGACCTCGTGGACGACCAGTGCTGAGGGGGCGGCCGGGCACAGGCACCCGTGTGCGCCGGCGATGGGCGGCGGTACTGGGCGTGTCGGCCGGGACGGTTCTGCTGAGCGGCTGCGCGGCGGTGGATCTGCCGCTGGCCGGGGTGCGGGTCGCGGCGGACGGGGTGCCGTACGCCCTGATACGGCCGTGCGGGGACGACCGCTACCAGGGGCCGTCGCTCGACGGGCGGGCGCGGGGCGCCGAGAACGGGCCGGCCACCACCGGCTGGGACGTGAAGAAGGACGAACTCCGCGGGGACGCCGACTTCCCCCTGTTCTCACCGCCGGACGCCTGGAAGGCCCGGCATCGGGGCGAGCAGCGGCTCCTGCCGGACCACGACTACGTCCTGCGCTTCGGGCACTACATCACAGGCGACTCGTACAACGGCATCGTCGAGTTCTCGGCCGAGGACATCGCCGCGCTGAAGCCCGGCCAGGTCTGGGCCGATGACCGGGCCATGAGCCTCGGCGAGTTCGAGAAGCTCGCCGAGGACTCCTGCTGAGCGTCGGCTACGCGGCGGGTTCGACCCCGGCCCGCAGCAGCCCGTACGTGTACGCGTCCTCCAGGGCCTGCCACGACGCGGCGATGACGTTCTCGGCGACGCCCACGGTGGACCACTCGCCGGCGCCGTCCGAGGTGGAGATCAGGACGCGCGTCGTGGACTGGGTACCGTGCTTGCCCTCGAGGATGCGCACCTTGTAGTCGACGAGCTCCAGCTGGGCGAGCTGGGGGTAGATCCTCTCCAGGGCGACACGGAGGGCGCGGTCGAGGGCGTTGACCGGGCCATTGCCCTCGGCGGTGGCGACGATGCGCTCGCCCTTGGCGAAGAGCTTGACCGTGGCCTCGTTGGCGTGGGTGCCGTCGGGGCGGTCCTCGACGATGGCGCGCCAGGACTCGACCTCGAAGTACGTGCGGGCCTTGCCCTCCGCCTCCGCCCGCAGCAACAGTTCGAACGAAGCATCCGCCGCCTCGTACGTGTAGCCCTTGAGCTCGCGCTCCTTCACCCGCTCCACGACCCGGCCCACCAACTCGCGGTCGCCGCCGAGGTCGACGCCGAGTTCCTTGCCCTTGAGCTCGATCGACGCGCGGCCCGCCATGTCGGAGACCAGCATCCGCATGGTGTTGCCGACCTGCTCGGGGTCGATGTGCTGGTACAGGTCCGGGTCGACCTTGATCGCGGAGGCGTGCAGGCCCGCCTTGTGCGCGAAGGCGGACACTCCGACGTACGGCTGGTGCGTGGAGGGGGTGAGGTTCACTACCTCGGCGATCGCGTGCGAGATGCGGGTCATCTCCTGGAGCGCTCCCTCGGGGAGCACCTTCTTGCCGTACTTCAGCTCCAGGGCCGCGACCACCGGGAACAGGTTCGAGTTGCCGACCCGCTCGCCGTAGCCGTTCGCCGTGCACTGGACGTGGGTCGCGCCCGCGTCGACCGCGGCGAGGGTGTTGGCGACCGCGCAGCCCGTGTCGTCCTGCGCGTGGATGCCGAGCCGGGCACCGGTGTCCGCCAGGACCGTGGAGACGACCGCCTGGACCTGGGCGGGGAGCATGCCGCCATTGGTGTCGCAGAGGACGACCACGTCCGCGCCGGCCTCCGATGCCGCCCGGACGACCGCCTTCGCGTACTCCGGGTTCGCCCGGTAGCCGTCGAAGAAGTGCTCGCAGTCGACGAAGACGCGGCGGCCCTGCGCGCGCAGGTAGGAGACCGTGTCGCGGACCATCTCCACGTTCTCGTCGAGTGTCGTGCGGAGCGCGAGTTCGACGTGGCGGTCATGGGACTTCGCGACCAGGGTGATCACCTGGGCGCCGGAGTCGAGGAGCGCCTTGACCTGAGGATCCTCCGAAGCCTTCGCGCCTGCCCGGCGGGTGGCGCCGAAGGCCACGAGCTGGGCGTGCTTGAAGTCGATCTCCTGCTGGGCGCGGGCGAAGAACTCGGTGTCGCGCGGGTTGGCGCCGGGCCACCCGCCCTCGATGAAGCCCACCCCGAAGTCGTCCAGGTGCCGTGCGATGGCCAGCTTGTCCGCCACGGTGAGATTGATGCCCTCACGCTGCGCGCCGTCGCGCAGGGTCGTGTCGAAGACGTGGAACGAATCGTCGAGCTCGCTGGTTTCGGTCATGGTGTTTCGGCTCCTGATGTCGGATCTCGGTCTGTACCGGAATGACCGGCTCCACCGTCCCCCCAATAGTCCCTCGCGCTCTCTTCCCGGCTTGAGGTGGGCCAGGAAAACGAAAAACCTCTCGCGGGTGCGAGAGGTCTGCGCGCGGGTCGAGGACGACGGTGTCCGCCCGTACGTGGTGGTACGTGGCGGTCACTGCGGACCGGCGCGCCTGCTGCCAATAATCATGGCGAACGAGAGCACGGGGGCAGTCTGGCACATACCGCCCCCGCGCTCACGGAGTGTCTCAGGATGCGAGCCGGGCGTCGGATTCCGAAGACGCCTTCCGGCCGGTTCCGATGACGCCTTCCGGCCGCCCCGAGGGCGCCTCCGACTCAGCTCAGGTGCCGTACGAACACGTCCGCCGTGCCGTTGGTGTCGTCCGCGACCAGGTCGTCGGCGTACGAGTCGAAGGCGACCGCCGTACCGTCCGGGCTGAGCGACGCGTTGCCGGCCGGGAGGTCGCCCGGGCCGCCCGCCGTGTCGACGCTGATGAGCTGTGCGGTACGGCTGCCGAGGTCGGCGAGCCACACACCCGCCAGGTCGGACACGTCGCCGAGCCTGCCGGATTCATAGGCGACGCGGAGCCCGTCGGCGCTGAGCGAGGCGCCGTAGGTGTAGTACTTCCGGCCCTGGCCCTTGACGAGTTTCGTGCGGCCCGTGTCGAGGTTGCGCACGAAGACGTTGGCACTGCCGTTGGTGTCGCCGGGTGCCAGGTTGGAGGCGTACGAGTCGAAGGCGACCGTGCGGCCGTCGGCGCTCAGGGCCGGGCCGGTGGACTCGCGGTCGGCGTCGCCGCCGTCCCGGGCGACGGAGGCTTTCTCCAGGCCGCCCGTCTCCATGTCGCGGACGTAGACGTCGCTGTAGTTGGCCGGGCCACCCGGGTGCGGAATCGTGTACTGGTACGCGATGTAGCGGCCGTCGGCGCTGATCGAGGGGCGTCCGGCGGCGCGTGAACCATCCTCGGAGGGCCGGCTGACCGGTGCGAGGGAGCCGTCGTAGACGCGGTAGCGGTAGACACGCGGCTGCGACACACTACCGTCGGTCGTGACCGGCGTGGCGACGAACGCGACCCACTGGCAGTCGGCACTGATCGTGGGCTGTCCCATCGCGGTGAGCGCGACGCCCTGATAGGTGGCCTGGATCGCGCCGATCTTGCCGACGCTGCGGTTGCGCAGGTAGATGCGCGGCTCGTGGTCGGTGCGGGGTGTCGTGGTGAGGTTCGCAGCCTCCGACACGAAGGCGACGAAGCGGCCGCCGGCGCAGACTGACGGATCGTACGAGCGGCCGTCGCCGCTGTGGCCGCCGACCGTCGCCGCATAGCTGACGAGGTGGGTGCCGGTGTTCGTCCGCAGGTACACATCGGACGCGCCGTTGTCGTCGCCGCTGAGCAGCGGTGCGTTCGAGGTGAACGCGACGGCTCGCTCGGCCGACGCCGGCCCGAAGGACGCCGCGCCGGCCTGACCACCGCTCCCGTCGACGCTGATGCGCTCGGTGTACGGCGGTACCGGGTCGTCGGCGTGCGCGGGCGTCATGGCCGCGCCGATCAGGGCGACGGTTAACAGGGATCCCGCAACGACTGTTCTCTTCTGCACGGACAAGGTGTCACTCCCCCGTTGAACGCATCTCCCCCGGCCCAGCGCCGAGGGCCCATCGGGATACAAGCGCACCACCAGGTACGGGTCAATCAGCCGTAATGCGTACAACCTGGACGCGGGTTCAGCCGTCCCCGGGGGCGCGCGGAAGGAGCCCCTCGTCCAGGAACTCCCGTACGTGGCCGAGAATCTGCCCCCGGTCCGTGCCGCGCAGACCGATCGCCACATGGATGGAGAAGCCGTCGAGGAGGGCGCGCAGCCGGGCGGCGAAACGGTCCGGGTCGACGGCCCGGAACTCGCCGTGCGAGATGCCCTCGGCGATCAGTGCCACGAGGTCCCGGTGCCAGGCGCCCTCGATGGCGACCTGCCGCTCACGGGCGTCGTCGTCGGCGTTCTGCGAGCGGTTCCAGACCTCCAGCCAGAGCGTCCAGTGCGGGTCGCGGTGGCCGTCGGGGACGTACAGGTCGACATAGGCGTCAAGGCGTTCGCGGGCCGTTCCCCGTGCGGCCAGCAGCCGGCTCCGCTCGGCGCCGAGTCGGCCCTCGCTCCACTCCAGGGTGCGCAGCAGCAGTTCGTCCTTGGAGCGGAAGTAGTAGAGCAGATGGCCGCTGCTCATGCCGACCTCGCGGCCGAGCGCCGCCATGGTGAGCTTCTCCAGACCGCGTTCGGCGATCATGTCCATGGCGGCGGCGAGCACGTCCTCCCGTGGTGGCGCGTTCCTTCGCGCACCGGCCATCCGTGACTCCTGTCGTTCTCCTCCGGCCTTCAGACCTTCGGCTGCTGCTGGGTGATGCAGTGGATGCCACCGCCCCCGGCAAAGATCGTACGTGCGTCCACCAGCGTCACCGTCCGCTCCGGGAACAGCCGGCGGAAGATGCCCGCCGCGATCTCGTCGCGCGGGTCGTCGAAGCCGCAGAGCACGACGCCGCCGTTGCAGAGGTAGTGGTTGATGTAGGAGTAGTCGGCCCAGTGGCCGTCGGCTTCCAGGACCGTCGGGGCGGGGACCTCGACGACCTCGATACGGCGCCCGCGCGCGTCGGTCTGCGCGCCGAGCAGCCCGACGATCTCCTTGCTGACCTCGTAATCGGGGTGCGCCGGGTCCTGCTGGGAGTGCGCGACGATCACGCCGGGGCGCGCGAAGGCGGCGACGATGTCGACATGGCCGAGCGTGCCGAAACCGTACGGAGGGTAGTCGCCGGTCAGCCCGCGCGGCAGCCAGATCGCCTTGCGGGTGCCGAGCTGGGCGTGGATCTCCGCCTCGACCTGCTCGCGCGTCCAGTCTGGGTTGCGCTCGGGGCCGAGCTGCACGGTCTCGGTGAGCAGCACGGTGCCCTCGCCGTCGACATGGATCGCACCGCCCTCGTTGACCAGCTTCGAGGCGTACGTACGCGCTCCGGCCAGGTCGCAGACGTACGCGGCGATCTTGGAGTCGTGCTCCCAGCGGGCCCAGTCCTGGGCGCCCCAGCCGTTGAACGTCCAGTCCACGGCCGCGAGTTCGCCCTTCCCGTTGGTGAGGAAGGTGGGGCCGATGTCGCGCATCCAGGCGTCGTCGAGTTCGCGTTCGACGGTGTGGATGCCGTCACCCAGCAGGGCCCGCGCTTCGGCCGACTGTCCGGGACCGCACACCACGGTGACCGGTTCGAAGCGACGGATCGTACGGGCCACCGCCGCCCAGGCCGCCCGCGACTCGGCGAGGTCGTCCGGGGTGTCGAAGGTGGGGTTGGCGCCCGGCCACGCCATCCAGGTGCGCTCGTGCGGGGTCCACTCGGCGGGCATGCGGAAGCCGTCGGCGGCAGCAGACATCAGTGATCCTTAGAGGCTGTGGCTTTTACAGGAAATACAGACGATTGAGGGAGACGGAGTCGGCGGGCTCGGAGCGCAACGGGTCGCCGTCGAGGGTGACGAGCCCCGTGCGCTGGTCGACATCCACCGCTCCGGTACGGGAGTTGAGCCGCAGGTCGGCGGGGCCGATGCCGCGCGTGCCGCGGACGGCGACCCGGCGGCGGCGCGTCGGCATACGGTCGTTGCCCTGGTCGAGCGCCGCCTGCGCGACGAAGGCCACCGAGATCTCGGCGGGCGTGGCGCCGTGCGCCCCGAACTGCGGCCCCAGGACGAGGGGTTCGCAGGTGTCGGTGGCGGCGCCCGGGTCGCCGACGACTCCGTACGCCGGGAAGCCGGACTTCAGCACGAGCTGCGGCTTGGCGCCGAAGTACTCGGGCCGCCACAGCACGATGTCGGCGAGCTTGCCGACCTCGAGGGAGCCGACCTCGTGCGAAAGGCCGTGCGCGATGGCGGGGTTGATGGTCAGCTTCGCCATGTAGCGCAGGACGCGTTCGTTGTCGTGGTCCTCGGGGGCGCCGAACTCGGCCTTCATCTTTCCGGCCATGGCGAAGGTCCGGCGTACGGTCTCACCGGCGCGCCCCATGCCCTGCGCGTCCGACGAGGTGATGCCGATCGCGCCCAGGTCGTGCAGCACTTCCTCGGCGCCCATGGTCCCGGCGCGGATCCGGTCGCGGGCCATGGCGGCGTCACCGGGCAGGTCGGTCTTCAGGTCGTGGACGGAGACGATCATCCCGTAGTGCTCGGCGACCGCGTCCCGCCCGAAGGGCAGGGTGGGGTTGGTGGAGGAGCCGATGACGTTCGGAACTCCCGCCATTTTCAAGACATTCGGCACATGTCCGCCGCCGCAGCCCTCGATGTGGAAGGCGTGGATGGTGCGCCCTTCCAGGACGCGCAGCGTGTCCTCGACCGACAGGCACTCGTTCAACCCGTCGCTGTGCAGGGCGACTTGGACGTCGTGCTCCTCGGCGACGCGCAGCGCGGTGTCGAGCGCGCGGGTGTGGGCGCCCATGTCCTCGTGGACCTTGAAGCCACTCGCGCCACCCTCGGCGAGGGCCTCGACCAGCGGTGCGCCGGAGGACGACGAACCCCGGCCCAGGAAGCCGATGTTGACCGGCCAGGCGTCGAAGGCGTTGAAGGCGTGGCGCAGCGCCCAGGGGGAGTTGACGCCGACACCCCACACCGGCCCGAACTCCTGGCCGATGATGGTGGTCACGCCGGAGGCGAGCGAGGCCTCCATGATGCGCGGCGACAGCAGGTGGACATGCGTGTCGACGGCTCCTGCGGTGGCGATGAGCCCCTCGCCGGACACGATGGACGTGCCCGTACCGACCACGACGTCGACGCCGTCGAGGGTGTCCGGGTTCCCGGCCCGCCCGATGGAACAGATCCGGCCTTCCCGGATGCCGATGGAGACCTTCCGGATCCCCTGCGCCGCGTCGATCACCACCACGTTGCTGATGACGACATCGCAGGTCTCGCGGACGGCGGCGGCCTTGAGGTGCAGCCCGTCGCGGGCGGTCTTGCCGAAACCGGCGAGGAACTCGTCGCCGTACCGCTGGGCGTCGGACTCGACGCGGATCGTCAGCCCGGAGTCACCGAGCCGGATGCGGTCACCGGCGCGCGGGCCATGGGTGGCGGCGTACTCGTACGGATTCACAGCTGAGCTCCCAGATATCCGCAGGCGGCGGCCCTGCGCAGGGCCTCTTCCTTCGCCCCCGGCGCGTCCAGCGCCCCGTCGACCAGACCGGCGAAGCCGATCGCGATCCGCTCGCCCCCGATCGGCACGAGCCCGACCTCGACGCTCTCGCCGGGTCCGAAGCGCACGGACGACCCGGCGGGTACGGCGAGCCGCATGCCGTAGGCCTCGGCCCGCGCGAAGTCGAGCCGCGGGTTGGCCTCGAAGAAGTGGAAGTGCGAGGTCACGGAGACGGGCACGGTGGCCGTGTTCGTGACGAGCAGCCGGACGACCGCCTCGGGCTCGGCGTGCTCCGGACCCGGCAGCAGCGCGCCCGGGGCCTGATCCCCGAGGCCTCCGCCGATGGGGTCGCTGACGACCGCGAGCCGCGAACCGTCGTCGAAGACCGCCTCGACGTGCACCTCGGTGACGACGTCCGCGACGCCCGGCAGGACGTCGTCGGGGCCGAGCACGGACCGGGCCGCCTCGATGGCCTGCGCGAGCCGGCGCCCGTCGCGGGCAGCCTCGCACACGGTGTCCGCGATGAGCGCGGTCGCCTCCGGCACATTGAGCCTGAGGCCGCGCGCCTTGCGGGCCCGGGCCAGTTCGGCGGCCGAGAACAGCAGCAGCCGGTCACGCTCCGTAGGGGTCAGTCGCACGCCACGAAACCTCCTTGCCTTCCTCGCTTTAGAGCATCACTCTAAACGGCAGATTCATGAAACGGAAAGATTGACGAGTCAGCTTCGAAGGCGCCACATTGAACGTCGCTCAAACTTCCAGGCGGCCGATCGAAGGAGACCAGCCATGCCGATAGAACAGCGCGGAGTCGACACTATCCCCGACGAGGAACGCACCAGCGGGCCGCGCGACCTCGTCTCGATCCTGCTCGGCTCCAACCTCTGCCTGGGAGTGATCATCTTCGGCTGGCTGCCGCCGTCCTTCGGGCTCGGCTGGTGGGCGTCCGTGAGCTCGATCGTGGCGGGCACGGTGATCGGCACGGCCCTCACGGCGCCGCTGGCCCTGGTGTCGCTCCGTACGGCCACGAATCTCTCCACCTCCTCCGGCGCCCAGTTCGGCGTACGCGGCCGCCTGGTCGGCTCGATCGTCGGCCTGCTCCTCGCCCTCGGCTACACCGCGCTGACCGTCTGGATCGGCGGCGATGTGATGGTGGGCGTGCTGCACCGCCTGTGCGGACTGCCGGTGTCGGGCGTCTCGTACGGCGCGGTCTACGGGGTGCTGGCCGCGGCGACGGTCGCGGGCGCGGTGTACGGCTACCGGGTGCTGCTGGCCATGTCCCGCGTCCTGGCGATCGGCATGACGGCCCTGCTGGTCGTGGGCGTGATCGCCTACGCCCCGCACTTCACCACCTCCGCCCTCCCGGAGACCGGCGGCTATCTGCTCGGCTCCTTCTGGCCGACCTGGCTGCTCGCGGCGGTGGCGGCGGGCCTGTCGGGCCCCATCGCGTTCATCACCCTGCTCGGCGACTACACGCGCTACATCTCGCCGGCCCGCCACACCTCCCGCACCGTCCTGCACGCCACCTGGCTGGGCCTGATCGCCGGTCTCCTCGTCCCCCAGCTCTTCGGCACCTTCACGGCGTACGCGGCGCGCGCGGCCCTCGACTACGCGGGGCCGCTGGTCTCCGCCTCCCCCACCTGGTACCTGATCCCGCTGCTGCTGGCCGCCTCCGCGGGCTCGGTCGGCAACGCGGGTCTGATGCTCTACTCCATGGGCCTGGACCTCGAGGCGATCCTGCCCCGCGCCTCGCGGGCCCGTGCCACCTACACCGTCGCCGTCGTCGCCACGGTCTGCGTCTTCGTCGGCCACTACGCCTGGGACGCCCAGTCCGCGATGACGTCCTTCGTCCTCCTGCTGACCGCCATCGGCACCCCCTGGGCGGTCATCACCCTCATCGGCTTCGCCCGCTGCCGCGGCACCTACGACCCAGACGCCCTCCAGGTCTTCAACCGCCGTTCACGGGGCGGCATTTACTGGTACCGCGGCGGCTGGAACGTCGCTGCCGTGGCGTCGTGGGCCCTCGGCGCGTTCATCGGCCTGCTGGCGGTCTCCCTCCCGTCGTACGAGGGCCCGCTGCTGTCGCTCACCGGCGGGGTGGACTGCAGCTTCCTGCTGTCGGGGGTGGTGGGCGGTGTCGTCTATCTGGCGCTGACCGCGCGGACGGCGCGGGTGCCGGTGGCCTCGGGCGCGGAGGAGCACGAGCGGGCTTCGGTGGCGTAGCGGGACAAAAGGCGGGGCCCGCGCCGGTGTTGTGCACCGGCGCGGGCCCCGCCTCCCACAGGTCAGCCCAGCGGATGCATCCAGCCGTGCTTGTCCTCGGTGACACCCCGCTGGATGTCGAGGAGTGCCTCGCGGAGCCTCAGCGTGACCTTGCCGGGCTCGCCGCCCGACTGCTGCCACTCGGCGCGAGCCCGCTTGACCGTGCCGACGGGGGTGATGACCGCTGCCGTACCGCAGGCGAAGACCTCGGTCAGGGTGCCGTTCTCGGCGTCGCGGTGCCACTGGTCAATGGAGACGCGGCCCTCCTCCGACTCGTAGCCCAGGTCGCGGGCGACGGTCAGGAGGGAGTCACGGGTGACGCCTTCCAGGATGGAGCCCGTCAGGGACGGCGTGATGATCTTGTCGCCGTACACGAAGTACAGGTTCATGCCGCCGAGTTCCTCGACCCACTTGTGCTCGACCGCGTCGAGGTAGCAGACCTGGTCGCAGCCCTTGGCGGCGGCTTCGGCCTGGGCGAGGAGGGAGGCGGCGTAATTGCCGCCGGTCTTGGCGTCGCCCATGCCGCCGGGGACGGCGCGGACGCGGTCCTCGGACAGCCAGATCGACACCGGCTTCACGCCGCCCGCGAAGTAGGCGCCCGCCGGGGAGGCGATGACCAGGAAGAGGTACTCGTTGGCG
Organism: Streptomyces sp. NPDC001530; assembly: GCF_042894545.1. Lineage (NCBI taxonomy): Bacteria > Bacillati > Actinomycetota > Actinomycetes > Kitasatosporales > Streptomycetaceae > Streptomyces > Streptomyces sp. NPDC001530. The sequence continues at coordinate 85,205 of NZ_JBIAVS010000013.1, read as the reverse complement.
GGCTTCACGCCCAGGCCGACCTCGGTCGCGATCATGAACGGGCGGAGGTAGAGGGACTCCTCGCCGCCGTGCGCCGGGACCCAGGCGCGGTCCTGCTGGACCAGCACGTCGCAGGCCTCGATGAACGTCTCCACCGGCAGCTCCGGCATGCCCAGCCGGCGGGCGGAGGCCTGGAAGCGCTTGGCGTTCTTGTCGGGGCGGAAGGTGGCGACGGAGCCGTCGGGCTGGCGGTAGGCCTTGAGGCCCTCGAAGATCTCCTGCGCGTAGTGCAGGGTCATGTTCGCGGGGTCGAGGGAGAGCGGGCCGTACGGAACGAGCTGGCCGTCGTGCCAGCCGCGGCCCTCCGTCCACTTGATCGTCACCATGTGGTCGGTGAAGTGGCGGCCGAACCCCGGGTTGGCCAGGATCGCCTCGCGCTCGGCGGCGGAGAGCGGACTGGCGGAGGGCTTGAGCTCGATCGTGGGCTGCGTCATGAGTGGTTGTCCTTCACCGGTTGTGTGTGACGGGCCGCGCTCACGCCCCGAACTGCCAGTGGCCAGTGTTAGGACGTCCGAGCATTCCCTCATTCCGCGGCTCCGCGTTCGATTATCGCCTGCGGAGGACCGAGGACGAAAACGGCGTGAATGCGGCCCTTGGGATGGCCCAGGGATTGATGGTGGCACCCGGCGAGGGCATAGGAAAAGCCGCCGGGTGCGGATGCGACCCGGCGGCTACTTCGTTGCATAGGTAGCGCGGCGGGTCAGCCGGCTACTCGTACGGCGAGTGCGTCGCCGATTTCCTCGGTGCTGCGGGCGGGCTTGCCCCCGCGCTCCGCGAGGTCGGCGGAGACCGCGGCCTCGATGCGGGCGGCCTCGGCCTCGTAGCCGAGGTGGCGCAGCAGGAGGGCGACGGACAGGACGGTGGCGCTGGGGTCGGCCTTGCCCTGGCCCGCGATGTCGGGCGCCGAGCCGTGCACGGGCTCGAACATCGAGGGGAACTCGCCGCTCGGGTTGATGTTGCCGGAGGCGGCGACGCCGATGCCGCCGGAGACGGCCGCGGCGAGGTCGGTGATGATGTCGCCGAAGAGGTTGTCGGTGACGATCACGTCGAAGCGCCCGGGGTCCGTGACGAGGTAGATCGTCGCGGCGTCCACGTGGATGTAGTCCGTGGTGACCTCGGGGAACTCCTTGGCCACCTGGTTGAAGATGTTCGTCCAGAGGTGGCCCGCGAAGGTCAGCACATTGTTCTTGTGGACCAGCGTCAGCTTCTTGCGCGGGCGGGCCTGGGCACGGGCGAAGGCGTCGCGGACGACCCGCTCGACACCGAAGGCCGTGTTCACGGAGACCTCGGTGGCGACCTCGTGCGGGGTGCCCTTGCGGATGGTGCCGCCGTTGCCGGTGTACGGGCCCTCGGTGCCCTCGCGGACCACGACGAAGTCGATCTCCGGCTGACCGGCCAGCGGGGTGGCGACACCCGGGAGGAGCTTCGACGGACGCAGGTTGACGTGGTGGTCGAAGGCGAAGCGGAGCTTGAGCAGGAAGCCGCGCTCCAGGACGCCGGACGGGACAGAGGGGTCGCCGATCGCACCGAGCAGGATCGCGTCGTGCTGCTTCAGGGCGTCCAGGTCCGCGTCGGTGAGGGTCTCACCGGTGGCGTGGTACCGCTTGGCGCCGAAGTCGAACTCCTTGGTCTCCAGCTTCACATCCTGCGGAAGGACGGCGGAGAGGACCTTGAGCCCCTGGGCCACGACCTCCTGGCCGATGCCGTCACCGGGAATCACTGCGAGATTGATGCTGCGAGACATGACGGCACCGTACTCCTTGTCCCATGGGATGACACGCCATGTCCGCCATACGGACATGTCGGTGCCGGAGCACGTCTACCCGTCGACGTCCGTTCACCCGTATGTATGGCGGCCGTTGGGACTCACTGGGAAGTTTCCCGACATGACCGCTCCTTCCAGGGGGACACCCCCCGGACCCCCCGTCCCTGACGTCGGTATTCCGCCACAGCTCGCGCAGCGTATGAGCATGGCGGAGCAGCACGAGTACCTGCGGACGAAGCTCACGCGGCGCCGCGCGCTGGTCACGGCGGGCGCGTTCGCGGGCGGCGGGCTGCTGGCCGGCTGCGCCTCGGGGACGGCGACGAGCGCGTCCACCACGACGCCCAGCCCCGCGACCAGCCGCGTACCCGGCTCGGTCGTCGCGCCGTTCGGCCGCCACCTCGCCTTCGGCGCGGACCCGAAGACCCAGATGCGGATCTCCTGGCAGGTGCCGTTCGCGGTCAAGAAGCCCTTCGTGCGTGTGGGATTGAAGCCGTGGGGGCTGAGCCGGAAGATCGAGGCCGAGGTCCGCGCCCTGCACACGCCGGGCGTCACGGGGCAGCGGCTCGCGCTGGACCAGTACTACCTGCACGCGGCGCTCGACGGCCTGCGCCCCGGGACGACGTACTACTACGGCGTCGGCCACGAGGGATTCGACCCGGCGTCCAAGGAGCGGCACTCCACGATCGGTTCCTTCCGCACGGCGCCCGCCAGTCCCGAGAAGTTCGTGTTCACCGCCTTCGGGGACCAGGGCGTCACGCCCGACGCGCTCGCCAACGACAAGGTCATCCTCGGCCGGCAGCCGTCCTTCCATCTGCACGCGGGCGACATCTGCTACGCCGATGTGATCGGCGTCGGCAAGGACTCGGACGCGTACGACCCCAGCGCCTGGGACCTGTTCCTCAAGCAGACCGAGCCGGTGGCGAAGTCGGTGCCGTGGATGGTGACGACCGGCAACCACGACATGGAGGCGTGGTACTCGCCGAACGGGTACGGCGGCCAGTCGGCCCGCTGGACGCTCCCTGAGAGCGGCTTCGACGCGCGCAACGCCCCGGGCGTCTACTCGTTCACGTACGGCAATGTCGGCATCGTGGCGCTGGACGCCAACGACGTGTCGTACGAGATCCCCGCCAACAAGGGCTACACGGACGGCAGGCAGACGGCCTGGCTCGACAAGCGGCTCGGTGAACTGCGCAAGACGGTCGACTTCGTCGTCGTCTTCTTCCACCACTGCGCGTACTCGACGTCGACGCACGCCTCCGACGGGGGCGTCCGGGACGCCTGGCTGCCGCTGTTCGCCAAGCACCAGGTGGACCTGGTGATCAACGGACACAACCACGTGTACGAGCGCACCGACGCCGTCAAGGGCGGCAAGGTGGGCAAGAAGGTGCCGGTCGGCGCGTCGACCGATCCGACGCGGGACGGGATCGTGTACGTCACGGCGGGCGGCGCGGGCAAGAGCCTGTACAGGTTCCCCATCGGGGTCAAGGACAGCTACGAGGGGAAGGTCACGCACCGCGAGTCCATCGAGACCTTCCACTGGACGAAGTCGCAGCAGCAGAACCCCGACACCGTGGAGTGGTCGCGGGTGCGGTACACCGGCTTCTCCTTCCTCTCGGTGGAGGCGGAGGCGGGTACGTCTCCCCGGCTCAAGGTGTCGGCACTCGCGCAGAGCGGCAAGCGCATCGACTACTTCGAGGTGCGGCGCGGGGCGTAGGCCTCGCGCCGCACCCCGTGCGGGCGCGGCTCCCGGTATGGGGCGGGCCTCAGTGGCCCGACGCGTGTGCCGGGCTTCAGTGGCCCGACGCGTGTGCCGGGCTTCAGTGGCCCGACGCGTGTGCCGGGCTCAGTGACCCGTAGCGCCGCCGTTGTCCCTGCGGTCGAGGGCACGCTGGAGCGCGGCGGCGGCGTTCTTGCGCTCGGACTCGCTCGTACGGGAGATGTGGCGGACTCGGCGGCGGACGGTCGTCTCGGCCATGATGAATCGACTCCTTGCCTCCGGATGCGAGGGCAGCCGGAAGTGCGGTGAGGAAATTACGAGACGCCGGAAGGGGCGGGAAGCGGTGCCGCAGGGGTTGCCTGCCAGGGGCTCCGGCTCACGACCGCCATTCGCTGGGTCGAGCGAGACGTTCGGCTCCTACAAAGCTAAGCGAGGACCGGGTATCTGTCTCCACAATTACTCGGACTTCCTACTATCTGAGACGGCGGATTGGGTCACACGCCTCTGACCTGGGACGACCGTCCGTACGGCGTCACCCGCCGCGGGGTGCAGACGGAGGGCGCCCACCGTCGGAAGCAGGCAGAGCACGCCGAGCGCCACGAACGCGACGGCGTACGCCGAGCGCGGTGCGTCCGTCAGCGCCGCGCCCCCTCGCAGGGCGACCGAGGCGATCGCCACACCGAGGCCCGCGGCGAGTTGGTGCGCGGTCGCGAACAGGGCGTTCGCGTCCCGCAGCCGCTCCGGCCGCGTCTCGCTGAAGGCGATCGTCGAGTAGCCGGTGAGACCGACCGAACGGGCGACCCCGCCGAGCGCCGCGACGACCGCGATCACCGCGACCGGCGTCGCCGCGGTGAACAGCGCGCAGCCCGCGGTCGCGGCGGCGAGCCCCAGCGTGGAGACGATCAGCAGCGGCCGGAAGCCGAACCGGTTGATCAGATACGTCGTCGCGGGCTTGATCCCGATGTTGCCCACGAAGACGAAGAGCACCACCGCGCCCGACTTCACCGCGCTCCAGCCGAACACCTCCTGGAAGAGCAGGGGCAGGAGGAAGGGAACGGCGGAGACGACCGCCATGTAGAGCGAGCCGTCGAGCGCCGAGGCCCGGAAGGACTGGACGTCCAGGGTGCGGAGGTTGACCAGCGGGTGCGGGGTGCGCAGCAGATGGCGCCCGGCCGCCGCGAGCGCGACGACGGCGATCGCGCCGGTCACGGCCGCGTCCGCCGAGGTGCTCCGGGTCTCGGAGACCAGATGCCCGGTCCAGGTCAGAGCCGCGAGACCGGTGCAGGTCAGCAGAACTCCGGTCAGGTCGAGCGGCGGCGTGGCCTTCGGTGCGGTGCGCTCGATGAGACGGCGTGCGACGAGGAGGGCGAGGGCACCGAGGGGCACGTTCAGGAGGAAGATCCAGTGCCAGGAGGCGTACGTGGTGATCACACCGCCGAGCAGCGGCGCGACGACCGGGGCGGCGAGCCCGGGCCACACGATGTACGCGACCGCGCGCGGCAGATCCTGCTTGGCGGTGCCGGCGAGGACGACGAGCCGGCCGACGGGCACCATCATCGCGCCGCCGGCGCCCTGCAGGACACGCATCCCGACGAGCAGGCCGAGGGTGGGCGCGACGGCGCAGGCCAGGGAGGCGAGGGTGAAGAGCGCGATCGCGGCGAGGAAGACACGGCGCGGGCCGAAGCGGGCGGTGAGCCAGCCGGAGAGAGGGATGAGGACGGCGAGGGTGACGAGGTAGGCCGTGATGATCAGGCCCACGGAGGCGGGGGTCGTGTGCAGGTCGCCGGCTATCTGCGGAGCGGCGGTCGACACGATCGTGCCGTCCAGCATCTCCATGAAGAAGCAGCCCGCGACCAGGAGCGCGGTGCAGCGCTGGCGCGAATCCATCATGGGACCAGGTTCGAGGCGGACCACTGTTGCACACAAGGTCCGATTGCTTCACGTAGCATTGCGTCTTATGCAGCAATCGCGGGACGGAATGGCGTACGGGGTCGCACCCCTCCCCGACATGAATCTGCTCCCCGCCCTCGACGCCCTGCTCCGCGCGGGCAGCGTGGCGGGCGCGGCGGCCGAGCTGAACGTGTCCCCCTCGGCGATGAGCCGCACCCTGGGCCGGCTGCGCCGGGTGGTCGGCGACCCGCTCCTCGTACCGTCGGGGCGCGGCCTGACCCGCACGCCGCGCGCGCAGGAGATGCAGCCCCGGGTGCAGGCGGCGCTCGCGGACGCGGTGGCGGCGCTGCGTCCGCCGCGCGAAGTGGAACTGGCCACCCTGCAAAGGGAGTTCAGGATCCGCACGAACGACGGGATCGCCCTGTCGCTGGGCGCCCCACTGCTGGAGCTGGCGGCCCGGGAGGCGCCCGGCGTACGGCTGCGGCTGCTGCCGGAGGGCGACGAGGACCCGGCGGACCTGCGCACCCATGTCGACCTGGACGTGGGCGAGTTGCCGGATCCGCTGCCGCACGACGTGCGCAGCGCGGTGCTGCACGAGCACCGCTATGTGGCCGTCGCGCGCGCCGACGCCGCGTTCGCGCGCGGGCCGCTGACCGCCGCGCGGTTCGCCGCGCTGCCGCACATCACGGTGACCCGGCGCGGCCGCACGCACAGCGTGGTGGACGAGCGCCTCGCCGAACTCGGCCTGCGCCGCGATGTCCTGGCCACCGCCCCGACCTACGGCGCGGCCTGCTTCTTCGCCCTCCGCACGGACGCGCTCGCGCTGGTCCCGTCGGAGGTCGCGACCGAGACGTCCCGCGTGCTGCCGCTCGCGGTACTGGAGATCCCCCTGGACCTGCCGACGGTCGCGACGGGCCAGGCGTGGCACGTACGGGTGGACACGGATCCGGCACACCGGTGGCTGCGGGGGGCGCTCGCCCGGGTGGCCTCGGAGGTCACCCCCGCCGCGGATGCAGCGCCCGCAGCTCCCTGATCAGCGCGCGGACGGCGACCGTCGTGGCGAGCTCCGGCGTGGTGACGTACCCGACGGAGCGTGTGGGGCGCTCCGAACCGAGATCAGTGATCTCAATCGAGAGCGGTGCACTCGTGAGGGACAGCGCGGGCATGATGGCCATTCCGAGACCACTGCTCACCATCGAGAGCACCGCTCCGTCGTCCTCGGCGTGCACCGTCGCGCAGGGGATCCAGTCCTGCCCGGCCCACCAAGTCCGCGTGTAGGACGAGCAGTTCTCGGTCCAGTCGACCAGCGGGAGCGAGCGCGGGTCCGGATGCCCGACCGGGTGCACCAAGGCGTACGGCTCCTCCAGGAGTACGTCGCCGATCAGTTCCGGCGGCACCGGCGTGCTCGTGCCGAGTGTGGCGATCCCGACGTCCGCCCGGCCCTCGGCCACCTCCCCCGCCGTACCGGGCCCGACCTCCCGTACGACGCGCACCGTCGGCTCGATCCCGGGGTGCCGGGCCGCCAGCCGTTCCAGCGCGGGCGGCAGCAGGTGCAGCGCCGCGCTGCGGAAGGCGGCGATGCGCAGCGGCCCGGCGACCGTGTCCGCACCGCCGGGCCCCGCACCCGCGCCCCGCGCCTCCGCGACAAGCGTGTCCAGCATCCGCAGCACCCGGCGCGCATGCGCCACCGCCCGCTCCCCCGCGGCCGTGGGACGCGCCCCGCCCCGCCCGCGCTCGAACAGCACGACCCCCACCTTGCGTTCGATGCCGCGCACCGCGTGCGAGACCGCGGACTGTGTCATGCCGAGCGTGACGGCGGCCGCGGAGAAGCCGCCCTCGCGGGCGACGGCCACCAGGGTGCGCAGCTCCCGCGGGCTGAGATCAGCCGTCGCCGGTCTCTGCGGGGCGAGATCAGCTGTCGCCATGAAGGGCTCCCCACCTGCTGCTATGAACACGGCTCATGGAAGTGGCCGTTCCATGAACGCAACCCTCTGCCCGGGCGCGGCATTCCTTCCTACGGTCCCGTGCCATGAACGACATCGCGCTCACCGTCCAGCAGACCGCCCGCCCGACCGGCTTCCCGACCCCGGACCACTTCCGTTTTGCCGAGTCACCCGTGCCCGAGCCCGCCCCGGGCACGGCCCTCGTCGAGAACCTCTACTGGTCCGTCGACCCCTACCACCGCGAAATGATGGACGGCGACTTCGAGCTCAACGCCCCGCTGGAGGGCCGCACCCTGGGCCGCGTCATCGAGTCCCGCGACCCCGCGCTCCCCGAGGGGGAGATCGTCTTCCATCGCGAGGGCTGGCGCACCCACTCCGTCGTACGCCCGGCGCAGACCAGACGCCTCCCGCACCACTCCGGCGTACCGCTGTCCGCGTATCTGAGCGTGCTCGGCGGCACCGGTCTGACCGCGTACGTCGGGCTCACGCGCATCGCCCAACTCCAGGAAGGCGACAACCTGTTCGTCTCGGCGGCCGCCGGCGGGGTCGGCACGGCGACCGGACGGTTCGCGCGGCTGATGGGCGCCGGACGGCTGGTGGGCAGCGCGGGCAGCCCGGCGAAGGTGGCGCACCTGAAGGCACGGGTCGGCTACGACGAGGCCTTCGACTACCACTCGGGGCCCGCGTCCGACCTCCTGACCAAGGCCGCCCCGGACGGCATCGACGTGTTCGTCGACAACGTCGGCGGCGGCCAACTCGGCGCGGCGATCGGCGCGTTGCGCGAGCGCGGCCGGGTGGTGCGGGTCGGCACGGTCGGCCAGTACAACACTCCGGACGCCCCGCCGGTCCTCTTCAACCACGCCGATGTCGTGGAGAAGAGCCTCCGCATCGAGGGCTTCCTGGTGAGCAACTACCGGGACGTGCAGGAGGAGTTGTACGCGTTCGCCGTACCGCATCTGCTCAGCGGCCGGCTCGCGCTCGACGAGAGGGTCGTCGACGGCTTCGAACGGATCGTGGACGCGTTCCTGTCGATGCTGCGCGGCGGCAACACCGGCAAGATGATCGTGCGCGACATCCGCCACGCCCGACACTCCTGAGAGACCCTCAGAGCACGTCCCCGTCACGCCAGTCGAAGATCAGCTCGTGCGCCGGGTCGAGGGGGCCGGCCGACGCGGGGCGCACGAAGGTGGTGCCCTCCTCCTCGGGCAGCCGCACCACGCCGTCCGGGCCGAGCGCGCAGATCCGGCCCGGCCAGACCTGCCAGCCCCGGGCGGTGTACAGGGTGGCGCCCTGCTCGCTCGCGGAGAGCGCCCCGAGCCCGTAGGCCCCCTCGACGATCCGCTCCAGCTCGGCCATCACCCGCCCGCCGAGGCCCGTACGGCGCGCGTCGGCACGCACCCCGACCCCCTCCACGTATCCGACGCGCAGCGAGCGGCCGCGGTGCAGGACGCGCCGCTGGATCACCGAGCCGTGGGCCGCGAGGCCCCGCTCGTCGTGCACGAGGACGTGGATGCCCCCGAGTGTGTGGTCCCAGTCGTCGTCGCTGAAGTCCCCTTCGAAGGCCTCGTCCAGGAGGTCGCGGACGGCACGGAGTTCGGCGGGGGCGAGGTCCGCCGTGTGAGCGGTACGCAGTCGGGTGGCCATCCGCCCAGTATTCACGAACCGATTGCTCCTACCTCTCGTCCAGCAGGACACCTTGACAGGCCCACAGAGCGTCTCCACCCTCACAATCATCGGATGACTGCGAGAAGGAGGCTCTCATATGGCGGTCCGCTTACGGCCCCGCTCGACCCCATCCCGGCCCTCGGCCCCGGCGCGGGCCCGCACCCTCGTGTTGACGCTCTGCTCCGCACTGCTCGCCACCGCGGCCACCGCGCTTCCGACCCGCGCGGATGCGGCGGCGTCGAGCGCGACCTGGGAGGTGAGGGGTTCCCACGGCTCACCGACGGCGGTCGTGGCACTGGATCCGGTCGACGGGCACGTGACGCTCGCGGTGAGACGCGACGGCAGGACGGTCCTGGAGCCCTCCCCGCTCGGCCTGGTCACCGAACAGGCCGACTTCTCCCGGGGCTTGACCTTCGACGGACGCTCCGACCGCACGGTCGCCGAGCACTACACGAGCTCAACAGGCAAGTCCCGCAAGCGCGTTGTCCACATGACCGAGTCCCGCTTCCGCTTCCGTACGGCGGCCGGTGCCCGGCTCGACCTGGTGACCCGGGTCGCCCCGGACGGTGTCGCGTACCGCTACGTCCTGCCACGGGCCCGAGGCGACGCGCAGGCCCACGGCACCGTACTGCGCGAGACCTCGGCCTTCACCCTCCCCACCGGCTCGAACGCCCTCCTCGGCGGCTACCGCGCGGACAACGAACTCCGCTTCTCCCGCTACGACTCGGCGGCGACGGCTCCGGCGGGCGCGTACATGATGCAGGCGCTCTTCGGAACGCCCGGCGGTTACGCCCTGATCGCCGAGTCCGACGTCAACGGCACATACGCGGGCGCCCACTTGACGCACGCCGCGGACTCGTCGACGTACGGACTGAGCCTCTGGAACGACGAGCCGGTTCAGACGTCCGGCGCGCTCGCCACCCCCTGGCGCGCCATCGTCACCGGGGATCTGGCGACCGTCACCGAGTCGACCTTCACGGACGACCTCGCCCCGGCGTCCCGCGTCCGCGACACCTCGTGGATCAGGCCGGGCCCGGCCCTGTGGACCTGGCTGGCGGGTGGCAAGGAGGCGGGGCAGAGCCTGGCGGCCCAGGAGAAGTACGTGGACTACGCGGCCGAGCGCGGCTGGCCGTACGAAGTCGTCGACGCGGGCTGGTACTTCAAGACCGACGCCTGGGACGTGGTCGATCCGAACTGGCAGACGGACAGCTGGATGCCCGAGCTGGTGCGCTACGCGGCGGCGAAGGGGGTGGGCATCCACGTCTGGCTGCACTACAGACTGCTCACCGACCCCGTCGAGCGCGAGAAGTGGCTCGGGACGCTGGAGAGTTGGGGCGTCAAGGGGGTGAAGATCGACTTCATGGACTCGGAGTCCCAGGAGCGGATGCGCTGGTACGACGAGGTACTGGAGTCCACGGCCCGTCATCACCTCATGGTGAACTTCCACGGCTCGACGATCCCCAAGGGCATGCAGCGCACCTGGCCGCAGGTCATGACGATGGAGGGCGTCGGCGGCGAGGAGAAGCGCACGAACACTCCGGAGCAGTTGGCCGCGCTCCCCTTCACGCGCAACGTCATCGGCTCCATGGACTTCACACCGGGCGCCTTCCACCGCCCATACCGCCCCAACGTGGCTTCCGACGCGGGTGAGTTGGGGCTGACGGTCCTCTACGAGTCGGGCATCCAGAACCTCTCCGGAACCCCCGAGTCGTACGACGCGCGGCCCGAGGCCCGCCGCTACCTGGAGCAGCTGCCCGCCCGCTGGGAGGAGACCCGCCTCCTCACCGGCGACCCGGGCCGCTCGGCGGTCCTGGCGCGGCGCGCCGCCGACGGCCGCTGGTTCATCGGCGGCACCTTCACCGGCCCGGCCCGCACGGTCGACGTACCGATCCGCCTGGGCGCCGGCCGCTGGCTGGTGGAGACGGTAGCGGACGGCCCGTCGGGTCTCGTGCGCGAGACGCGTCTCGTCCGGGGCGGAGACACGCTCGCCGTACCGGTGCGGGCGGACGGCGGCTTCGCCGCACTCGCCTGCCGTCCGCACCAGGGCCGCACGACCTGCGAGAACTGACCCACCCACCCCTAACCTCTGAAACTCACTTGACTGGTTAGAGGCGGGCATGATGCACTGCCCACACCACCAAAGTGACTTTCAGGGGTTAGGAGAGCGCCGCTCATGAGCGTCCACGGGATCCATCACCGCACCGCCACCGTCCGCGGCCACGAGATCCACTACCGGGAGGCGGGGCCCGCGGACGCCCCCGTGCTGCTCCTGCTGCACGGCTTCCCGACCAGCTCGCACATGTTCCGGGACCTGATGCCGCTGCTCGCGGACCGGTACCGACTGATCGCCCCCGACCATCTCGGATTCGGCCGTTCCGCGGCACCGGCGGCCACCGGCTTCCCGTACTCCTTCGCCCAACTGGCCGAGATCACCGGCGAGTTCACCGAGCAGCTCGGCCTGAAGGAGTACGCGCTCTACATCCAGGACTACGGCGCCCCGATCGGACTGCGCCTCGCACTCGCGCACCCCGAGCGGGTGACGGCGATCATCACACAGAACGGCAACGCCTACGAGGAGGGGCTGGGCTCCGAGGCCTGGGCACCGGTCCGCGCGCTGATCGCCGAGCGCACCCCCGAGACCGAGGCGCCGGTCCGCGAGATCAGCAGGCCCGACGGCATCAAGTGGCAGTACCTGCACGGCGTTCCGGACCCCACCCTCGTCAGCCCCGACGCGTACGAACACGACGCGGCCCTCATGGCCCGCCCCGGGCAGCCCGAGATCCCGCTCGACCTGATCTCCGACTACGGCTCCAACTTCGCCCTCTACCCGGCCTTCCAGGAGTACTTCCGCACCAGCCAGGTCCCCCTGCTGGCCGTCTGGGGCGCGCACGACGAGATCTTCGTCCCGGCCGGCGCCCTCGCCTTCCAGCGCGACCTCCCGAAGGCCGAGATCCACCTGCTCCCCACCGGCCACTTCGCCCTCGAGACGCACGCGGGGCAGATCGCGGGGCTCATGCGGGACTTCCTCGACCGGCACCTGACGACGGCCCACGGCTGAGCAGCGGATCGCCCACACGACTGATCCTCCGCCCGGCATGCGACATCGGGCTCCGGCAAGGGGAACGGTGACGTCATGAGCGACACGGCCAAAGCACTGCTCGAGGGCGGACCGGATGATCTGCCCGAACGGATCGTCCCGATCCCACCCCCTGGAACGGATGTGAAGATCGAGTTGCGCAATGGATACGAACACTTCAGGGCGACCCCACGGCACGCGGACACGCCGGAGGGCAGGCTGCCCGTGTACGAGTGGTGGGAGCGGACGGAGTTCCCCGGGTAACGCCACGCCCCGGCGCGGCGAGGGACGGCGGATCAGCGCACCGCCGCCGTGACCGCCTCCCGGAAGCCCTGGGGATCCTCCACCCACGGCAAGTGCCCGGCCTCCGGCAGGATCACCCGCCGTACCCGCGGCAGGGCCCGCTCCAGCGAGTCCACCGCCGAGCGCGGCCGGATGTCGCGGGCGCCGTCGACGATCAGCACCCGCAGGTCGAGCGCTTGGCAGGCGGCGTACAGCTCGGGGGTGGCCCACGCCCGTTTCCGCTCGGCATTGAGGGCCTTGCCGCACTCGGTGTTGATCCCGAACCACGGGTCGGCCATGCGCCCGGCGTGTTCGAGTGCCCGCTCGCGGTCCTCGAACTCGCTCGACCACTGGAGCACCGCCCGCTCCCGCTCCTCCTCGTCGGCGAGGTGCGGACGGTGCGCCAGTTCCTGCCACCGGGCGAGCCGTTCGGGGTTCTCCCCGAGCCGGTCGTGGAGGTTCTCCAGGTACGCGGGGTACCAGTCCGCGTCGGGGCTGATGCCTGTACCGGCCACGTACACCAGCGCGCTGACCCGCTCCGGGTGCGCCAGCGCGTAGCTCAACGCCAACTGCGCGCCCCAGGAGTGGCCGAGCAGCGCCATCCGCTCCAGCCCGAAGTGCCGTCGTACGGCGTCCAGATCGGCCACGAACCGCTCACTCGTCCACGGGCCCGCGCACCGCTCCGACCGCCCGCACCCGCGCTGGTCCCAGCGGACCACCGTGGCCGGATCGGCCAGCAGCGCGGCCACGTCGCCGAACATGTCCCACAGTCCGGGCCCGCCGTGGCACAGCACCAGCGGCGTACCACCCCGGCCCGACCGGGTCGCCCACAGCCGTACGCCGTCGTCGGCCTTCACCGTCTCCGTCTCGCTCCCCCTCCAGATCATGGTGGAGAGTCTGCCGTCCGAGGAACGGCGCGGGCCAGGTCGCCGCCCCCGAAGGTCGGCTCCCTGGCCCGTCGTCGTCCGTCCGCGGTCTCAGCCCATGTGCGGGTACCCGTAGTCGGTCGGCGGGACCAGGGTCTCCTTGATGGCGCGGGTCAGTGTCCAGCGCATCAGGTTCTGCGGGGCGCCGGCCTTGTCGTTGGTGCCGGAGGCGCGGCCGCCGCCGAAGGGCTGCTGGCCGACGACGGCGCCGGTCGACTTGTCGTTGATGTAGAAGTTGCCGGCCGCGTAGCGGAGCTTGTCCATCGTGTACGCGGCCGCCGCGCGGTCGTTCGCGATGACCGAGCCCGTCAGCGCGTAGTCCGACGCCGACTCCATCTGGGTCAGCATCTCGTCGTACTGGTCGTCCTCGTAGACGTACACGGCGAGGAAGGGACCGAAGTACTCCGTCTTGAAGACCTCGTTCTCCGGGTCCGAGCACTCGACGACCGTCGGGCGCACGAAGTAGCCGACGGAGTCGTCGTACGAGCCGCCCGCGACGATCGTGCAGGTCTCGTCCGCCTTGGCACGGTCGATGGCGGCCTTGTTCTTGGCGAACGCGCGCTCGTCGATGACCGCGCCGATGAAGTTCGACAGGTCGGTGACGTCACCCATGGTCAGGTAGTCGACCTCGGCCGCGAACTCCTCGCGGAAGCCGCTGTTCCAGATCGACGCGGGGATGTACGCCCGGGACGTGGCGCTGCACTTCTGGCCCTGGTACTCGAAGGCACCGCGGGTCAGCGCCGTCTTCAGGACCGCGCGGTCGGCGCTCGGGTGCGCGACCAGGAAGTCCTTGCCGCCCGTCTCGCCGACCAGACGCGGGTACGAGCGGTACTTCTCGATGTTGGTGCCGACCGTCTTCCACAGGTACTGGAAGGTCTTGGTCGAGCCGGTGAAGTGGATGCCCGCGAGGTCGCGGTGCTCCAGGGCGACCTTGGAGACCTCGATGCCGTCACCGGTGACGAGGTTGATGACGCCCTTGGGCAGACCGGCCTCCTCCAGCAGCTGCATCAGCAGCACGGCGGCGTGGGTCTGCGTCGGGGACGGCTTCCAGACCACCACATTGCCCATGAGGGCGGGAGCGGTGGGCAGGTTGCCCGCGATGGCGCTGAAGTTGAACGGCGTGATCGCGTAGACGAAGCCCTCGAGCGGGCGGTGGTCGAGGCGGTTCCAGACGCCCGGCGAGTTGGCCGGGGGCTGCTCGGCCAGGATCTGGCGGGCGTAGGCGACGTTGAAACGCCAGAAGTCGACGAGCTCGCAGGGACAGTCGATCTCGGCCTGCTGGGCCGTCTTCGACTGGCCGAGCATGGTGGAGGCCGCGAGGGTCTCGCGCCAGGGGCCCGCCAGCAGCTCGGCGGCGCGCAGGATGATCGCGGCGCGGTCGTCGAAGGACATCGCACGCCAGGCCGGCGCGGCGGCGAGGGCGGCGTCGATGGCGTCCTGGGCGTCCTGCTGGGTGGCGTTGGCGTACGTGCCGAGGCGGGCCTTGTGGTTGTGCGGCTGTACGACGTCGAAACGCTGTCCGCCGCCCATCCGCTTCTCGCCGCCGATGGTCATCGTCAGGTCGAGGGGGTTCTCGGCCAGCTCCTTGAGCCTGGCCTCCATACGGGCGCGCTCGGGCGAGCCGGGGGCGTAGCCGTGCACCGGCTCGTTGACGGGGGTGGGGACCTGGGTTACAGCGTCCATGTTTTCCGTAACTCCTTTATGAGCGGGTGGTTCGGGCTCAGCCCTTGGTGAGGATCGAGCGGGCGAAGAAGAGGAGGTTGGCCGGCTTCTCCGCCAGGCGGCGCATGAAGTAGCCGTACCAGTCGGTGCCGTACGCGGTGTACACACGCATGCGGTGGCCCTCGGCGGCGAGCCGCAGGTGCTCCTCGCTGCGGATGCCGTACAGCATCTGGAACTCGTACTCGTCCAGCTTGCGCCCGGCCTTGCGTGCGAGCTCCTGCGCGATGGAGATGAGTCGCGGGTCGTGGGACCCGATCATCGGGTACCCCTCGCCCTCCATCAGGATGCGCAGGACGCGGACGTACGCCTTGTCGATCTCGGCCTTCTGCTGGTACGCGACCTCGGCGGGCTCCTTGTAGGCGCCCTTCACCAGGCGGACGCGGCTGCCGTTCGCGGCGAGGCGGCGGGCGTCGGCCTCGGTGCGGAACAGGTAGGCCTGGATGACGCAGCCGGTCCCCGGGAAGTCCTTCCGCAGCTCCTCGTGGATGGCGAACATCGAGTCGAGGGTGGTGTGGTCCTCGGCGTCCAGCGTGACCGTCGTACCGATGGCGGCCGCGGCCTCGACGACCGGGCGCACGTTGGCGAGCGCCAGCTCGTGCCCGTTCTCCAGCGCCTGCCCGAACATCGACAGCTTGACGGACATCTCGGCCTTGGTGCCGAGGTCCAGGTCCTTGAGGTGCTCGATGAGTTCCAGGTAGGCGTCCCGGGCGGCGAAGGCCTGCTCGCGGGTCGTGATGTCCTCGCCGACGACGTCGAGGGTGACCTCGAGCCCCTTGGCGGCGGCGTCCCGCACGATCGGAATGACCTGGTCGACCGTCTCGCCGGCGATGAAGCGGGCGACCACCTGCTTGGTGCCGGGGGCCGCCGACACGAAGCGGCGCATTTTGTCGCTGCGCGACGCGGCGAGAATCACGGGACCCAGCACGGGGCACCTCCACGGAAAGAACGGACGGCCGCGGCCCCTGAAGAGACTTTTCGGGTACGGCACGGAGAACCACCGTGAAACCTAAGGATCCCTCCGATCGTCGACCATCGACAGCTGTCACGCATCCGTGCCCTGGATCTCAGACATCTGTATGAGGCGGCAGGGAAAATGGGGCAGAATGCCCGTGTGACGGGCGATTTCAAGGTGGGGCGAGGGGCAGGGCGCGGCGAGTACCAGGAGCTGGTCGACGAGATCTCGGCGCTCCTCGGCGCTCCCGCGACGCTGGAGAACCGCGACTTCGAGCTGATCGCCTTCGGCGTGTACGACAGCGACAGCGACTTCGACGAGGCCTCCCTCGACCCCGTCCGCACCCGCTCGATCCTCACGCGCCGCTCCACGTCGGCGGTCCGGGCGTGGTTCGAGAGCTTCGGCATCGCGCGCGCGACCGGCCCGGTGCGCATTCCGCCGACTCCGGAGGCGGGGGTGTACCGGGGGAGGATCTGCCTCCCGGTACGCCATCGGGGGGTGGTGCTGGGATACGTCTGGCTCCTCGCCGACGACCCGGGGCCCACGCCGGAGCAGCTGACCGCCGCCATGGACGTCGCCTCCCGCATCGGCGACCTGCTCGCCGACGAGGCCCAGGCCGGCGCCGACCTCACCCGCGAACTGCGCGCCGTCCTCACCGCCGAGCGCGGCTGGCAACGCGACATGGCGGTCGCCGAACTCCGCACGGCCCTCGGCCCGCGCGCCGACGGCCTGCACACCGTCGTCTGCGTCGCACCGTGGCCCTCCGCCGACCCCGACGACGCCCCTTCCCCCCGTACGGTGCCCGGGGCGACGGCGCTGTGCACCGTGCCGTGGGGGGCCACGGGGCAGAGCCTGGCCCTGCTCGTACGGCTGCGGTCGGCGGATGTACTGACGCCGGCGCTGACAGCGGCTTCCCGCTTCGTACGGGAGGCGGACGGGGGACTCGGAACGGATCGGCCGGCGGCCACTGGGGTATCGGGCGGGGCCGAGCCCGGCGGGGCGGCCGGGGCCGCGGCGGGCGGAGCCAAGACCGGCGGGACGACCGGGGCCGCCGTGGGCAAGCCGGGCGGGACGACCGGGGTTGATCGCCCGCGGCGCGCCGCGGCCGGGGTCGCCACCGCCCGCGTCGGGCTCGCCGAGCTGGGTACGGCCTGGCAGGAGGCGTCCGCCGCCGCGCGCGCCGTACTGGCCGAGCCGCGCCTCGGCCCGGTCGCCGAGTGGGCGTCCATCGGGCCCTTCCGGCTCCTGACGTCGCTCCCTCCTGAGGCGGCCCAGGACCCTGCCGTACGGACCCTGTTGGCGCCCGCCCACAGCGAACTCGCCCGCACCGCCGAGGTGTTCCTCGACTGTGCGGGCCAAGCCGGGCGCACGGCGGCGGAGTTGGGCATCCACCGGCAGACGCTCTACTACCGCCTGTCCCGCGTCGAGCAGCTCACCGGCCTGGACCTGGACGACGGGGAGGACAGGCTGCTGCTGCACATGGCGCTGAAAGGAGCGCGACTCTAGGCGACTTAGACGGCTTAGGCGGCTCTGAGCGGCTCTGGGCGGCTTGAGGGGGGCTGGCTCTGGACGGCTCTGGACAGCTCTAGGGACAGGCGCCCGCGAGCAGATCCCCGATCGCCGCGATGCCCTCCGTGATCGCCCGCTCCCCCACATCGCCGAAGCCCAGCACCAGTTGGACCGGTGTCGTCGCGCGGGTGGAGCGGCACGGGCTCATGCCGTACAGGCCGACGGACCGTTCCCGCGCCGCGATGACGACGGCCTGCTCGTCGGCCGGGGCGGCGAGATGGGCGACCGCGTGGAACCCCGCGGCGAGACCGGTGAGCCGGACCTCGGGCGCGTGGGCCGCGAGGGCGGAGACAAGGGCCGTACGCCGGGTCGCGTAGGCCGTGCGCATACGGCGCAGATGGCGGTCGTAGCGGCCGGACTCGATCAGCTGCGCGAGGGCGAGCTGGTCGAGGGTCGGGGAGCCGCGGTCGGTGAGGCGCTTGGCCTCCGCGACCGGGCCGATGAGCGCGGGCGGGCAGAGCAGCCAGCCGATGCGCAGGGCGGGGGCGAGGGACTTGCTGACGGTGCCGATGGAGATCACCCGGTCCGCGGCGAGCCCCTGGAGCGCGCCCACGGGCTCCCGGTCGTAGCGGAACTCGGCGTCGTAGTCGTCCTCGATGACGTACGCGTCCCGCCGCATGGCCCACTCGATGAGGGCGAGCCGGCGCGCGGGGGCGAGGACGACTCCGGTGGGCCACTGGTGCGCGGGGGTGACGATGACGGCCCGCGCTCCGGTCGCGTCGAGCGCCCGTACGTCGATGCCGTCCTCGTCGACCGGTACGGGCACCGCCGTCAGGCCCACGGCCTCCGCGGCGGCCGTCGCCGTGGCGGGCGCGCCCGGGTCCTCGTACGCCACAACGCGCACGCCGCCCCGGGCCAGACTGCGCAGGGCAAGGCCGAGGCCCTGCGCGTAACCGGAGCAGACCACGATCCGCTCGGGGTCAGCCGCGGCGGCCCGCACCCGGCGCAGATACCCGGCCATGACCTCGCGCAGGGCCGAACTCCCGCGCGGATCCCCGTAGTCGAGGTCCGCCGTCGGCATGGCGCGGCCCGCCTCACGCAGCGCCCAGAGCCAGTCGGCGAGCGGGAAGCTGCCCAAGTCCGGTACGCCGTGCCGGAAGTCGGCGATCAGGCGCGGGGCGGCCGGGTACGGGGAGGCGGGCGCGGGAGGCACATGGGCGCCCGCCGCGACCCGGGTGGCGGAGCCGACGCGCGTCACGAGGTAGCCCTCCGCCTGGAGTTGGGTGTAGCAGTCCTGGACAAGTCCCCTGGACAGGCCGAGCGCACGTGCGAGTTCACGGGAGGACGGCAGGCGCTCCCCGGCACCGAGCCGACCGGTGCGAATCGCGTCGCGCACCTGCCGTTCCAGCTGCGCGCGCAACTGCTCACCGCTGCTCCGGTCGACGGACAGGAGCAGCTCGGGCGACAAACCGGCCCACTGCGGAGGCATGGAATTGGAGCTTACCGGCGGTCCGGCGGGAACCTAGCGTCGTTCGCATGACGACCGACGCGACGACGCCCCCGCCGACTCCCTCGACCACTCCCCCGCCGGCGACACCCCGCCCGCCCCTCCTCACCCGCCTCCTGATGCTCCGCTTCGTGAGCATGATCGGCGCGTCGCTGAGCTTCTTCCTGCTCCTGTCGGTCGTCCCCCGCTACGCGACGGCATCGGGCGCGGGCCTGGCCACCGGCGCCCTGATGCTGTCCACGGTCCTCGGCGAACTGGCCGCTCCCCGCTTCGTGGCCCGCCACGGATACCGTGTCGCGCTGATCATCGGGCTCGCCCTGCTCGGCGCACCGGCGCTCGTCCTGACCGTCTCCCACGACATGGCCTGGATCGTGGCGGTCTGCCTGGTCCGCGGCCTGGGCTTCGCGCTCACCCTGGTGGCGGGCGGCGCGCTCACCGCGTCGCTCATTCCCGCCCAGCGCCGGGGCGAGGGCCTGGCACTGGTGGGCATCGTCACCGGCGTACCGTCGCTGATCGCGCTGCCGCTGGGCGTGTGGCTCGCCGCGCACGTGGGGTACGCCCCCGTCGCGGTGACCGCGGGCGTGGCCGCGCTGGCCGCGATCGCCTCCGTACCCGGCCTGCCGGACCGGGAGTTGGCGTCGGGGAAGCCGGTGGGCATGGTGGCCGGGCTGCGGACCGGCGCCCTGGCCCGGCCCGCGATCGTCTTCGCGACCACCGCCCTGGCGACCGGGATCATCGTCACGTTCCTGCCGCTCGCCGTGCCCGCCGCGTACACCGGGGTCGTCGCGGTGGCCCTCTTCGTGCAGCCCGCCGCGTCGACCGCGGCCCGCTGGCTGGCCGGCCGCTACGGCGACCGGCACGGCCCCGCGCGCCTGGTGCTGCCGAGCCTGGTCCTCTCCTCCGCGGGCCTGCTGATCACGGCGCTGACCGGCAGCCCGGTCGCCGTCCTCGCCGGAGTGGCCGTCTTCGGCATCGGCTTCGGCATCGCCCAGAACGCCACGCTGACCCTGATGTACGCGAGGGTCCCGGCCTCCGGATACGGCACCGTCAGCGCGCTGTGGAACCTCGCGTACGACGGCGGCATGGGCGTCGGCGCGGTCGGCTTCGGCGCGCTGGCCGGGCGGACGGGTTATGCGCCGGCGTTCGCCATCACCGCCGTACTGATGCTGGTAGCGGTCATCCCGGCGCTCCGAGACCGCCGGACGAACGCAGCGAAGGAGGATTGACCGCGCTGTACGTCGCGCTGGCCCGCGGCGATCACGAGACGGCGGTGGCAGAGGCCCGCGCGCTGCTCGACGGGCCCTTCGACTGGATGGCGACGCTCGTCGCGAGCATCGTCCTGACCGATGCGGCGGCGCTGCGGGGCGATGCGGAGGCGGTGGCGATCGCCTGCCGCGAGGGCCTGATCGAGCCGGGGACGACTGCCTCCTCCTGACGCCGTCATACGGCTGAGGGCCGGGCCACCCCAAGGTGTCCCGGCCCTCGACAGTGCACGTCAGACGAGGTTCACCGATCGCGCCGACGTCGCGCCGATCTCCTCGGCGACCTCGGAGAGGACGGCCTGCGGGACCGTGTCGTCGACGGTGAGGACCGCGAGGGCCTCGCCGCCGGCGGCCGCACGGGCGACCTGCATGCCGGCGATGTTGATGCCCGCCTCGCCGAGGATGCGGCCGACGGTGCCGACGACGCCCGGACGGTCCTCGTAGCTCAGCACGACCATGTGGTCGGCGAGCGCGAGGTCCACGTCGTAGTCGCCGACGGCGACGATCTTCTGCAGGTGCTTGGGGCCCGCGAGCGTGCCGGAGACCGAGACCTCCTGGCCGTCGCCGAGCGTGCCGCGCACGGTGACCACGTTGCGGTGGTCCGGGGACTCGCTCGACGTGGTCAGGCGGACCTCGACGCCGCGCTCCTGCGCGAACAGCGGGGCGTTGACGTACGACACCGTCTCGTCGACGACGTCCTCGAACACGCCCTTGAGCGCGGAGAGTTCGAGCACCTTGACGTCGTGCTGGGTGATCTCGCCGTAGACCTCGACGTCGAGGCGGACCGCGACCTCGCCCGCGAGGGCGGTGAAGATGCGGCCGAGGCGCTCGGCGAGCGGCAGACCCGGCTTGACGTCCTCGGCGATGACGCCGCCCTGGACGTTCACCGCGTCCGGGACCAGCTCACCGGCGAGGGCGAGGCGCACCGAGCGGGCGACGGCGATACCGGCCTTCTCCTGCGCCTCGTCCGTGGAGGCGCCGAGGTGCGGGGTGCAGACGACCTGGTCGAGCTCGAAGAGCGGGGAGTCGGTGCAGGGCTCCTTGGCGTACACGTCGAGGCCGGCGCCGGCGACGCGGCCCTCCTTGAGCGCCGAGTACAGCGCCTCCTCGTCGACGATCCCGCCGCGCGCGGCGTTGACGATGCGCACCGACGGCTTGACCTTGTGCAGCGCCTCGTCGCCGATGAGACCGAGGGTCTCGGGGGTCTTCGGCAGGTGGACGGTGATGAAGTCGGAGACCTCGAGCAGCTCGTCGAGGGACAGCACCTTGACGCCCATCTGCGCGGCCCGAGCAGGCTGGACGTAGGGGTCGTAGGCGACGACCTTCATGCCGAACGCGGACATGCGCTGCGCGACCAGGGCACCGATGCGGCCGAGGCCGACGACGCCGAGGGTCTTCTCGGCGAGCTCGACACCGGTGTACTTGCTGCGCTTCCACTCGGCGTTCTTCAGCGCCGAGTTGGCCTGCGGGATGTTGCGCGCGGTGGCCAGCAGCAGACCGCAGGCCAGCTCGGCGGCGGTCACGATGTTCGAGGTGGGGGCGTTGACGACCATCACGCCGGCCTTGGTGGCGGCGGAGACGTCGACGTTGTCCAGGCCGACGCCGGCTCGTGCGACGACCTTCAGCTTCTTGGCGGCGGCGACGGCCTCGGCGTCGACCTTGGTGGCCGAGCGGATCAGGATCGCGTCGACGTCGGCGATCGCGGGCAGCAGCTCCGCGCGGTCCGCGCCGTTGGCGTGCCGGATCTCGAAGTCCGGGCCCAGGGCGTCGACGGTCGCGGGCGACAGCTCTTCAGCGATGAGTACGACAGGTTTCGAGCTCACGTGAGTCCTCACAAGTCCAATGCGGACGGCCGTCCCGACGGCCGCAGGCGGTGGAGGGTTGCTAGCCGCGTGGAAGACGCACGACGCTGTGGGCCTGACGCGTATGTTGTGCAGCAGTCTAGTGCTGCTACGGGGGGCGTCTTGCGCCTCCACGGAAGGATCACCCGGACGTGGCTGGCCTCAATGGACAACAGCGTTACCCAGGGTTCGACGATGGGGCCGGAACGTCGCGTTCCGGCCCCATGGTCGTCAGGCTTACGCCTCGTCGTCGTTGACCCAGCTCATGAGCTTGCGCAGCTCCTTGCCGGTGGTCTCCAGCAGGGACTCGGCGTCCTGCTTCTTGTACTCGTTGTACTTCTTCAGACCGGAGTGGTACTCCTCCATCCAGTTACGGGCGAACGTGCCGTCCTGGATCTCGGCGAGGACCTTCTTCATCTCGGCCTTGGTGGCGTCGGTGATGATGCGCGGGCCGGTGACGTAGTCGCCCCACTCGGCGGTCTCCGAGACGGACCAGCGCATCTTCTCCAGGCCGCCCTCGTACATCAGGTCGACGATGAGCTTCAGCTCGTGCAGGCACTCGAAGTACGCGATCTCCGGCTGGTAGCCGGCCTCGGTCAGCGTCTCGAAGCCCGCCTTGACCAGCGCGGCCGTACCACCACAGAGGACGGCCTGCTCACCGAACAGGTCGGTCTCGGTCTCCTCGGTGAAGGTCGTCTTGATGACGCCGGCGCGGGTGCCGCCGATGCCCTTGGCGTACGACAGCGCGAGCGCGAAGGCGCTGCCGGTCGCGTCCTGCTCGACGGCCGCGATGCAGGGAACGCCGCGGCCCTCCTCGTACTGGCGGCGCACCAGGTGGCCCGGGCCCTTGGGGGCGACCATGCAGACGTCGATGCCGGCCGGGGGCTTGATGAAGCCGTAGCGGATGTTCAGGCCGTGGCCGAAGAACAGGGCGTCGCCGTCCTTCAGGTTCGGCGCGATGTGCTCCTCGTAGACCTGGGCCTGGATCGGGTCCGGCACCAGGATCATGATGACGTCGGCCTCGGCGGCGGCCTCCGACGGCGTCACCACGCGCAGCCCCTGCTCCTCAGCCTTCGCCTTGGACTTGGAGCCCTCGTGCAGACCGACGCGGACGTCGACACCCGAGTCGCGCAGCGACAGCGCGTGGGCGTGGCCCTGGCTGCCGTAGCCGATGACCGCGACCTTGCGGCCCTGGATGATGGACAGGTCGGCGTCGTCGTCGTAGAACAGCTCGGCCACTGGGGTTCTCCTTGTTTTCCGGTATTGCCGGTGTTGCGTCCCACCGTACGGCGGGCGGGGGGAGGGAAGTTTTCGGGTCTCGGTATACGGGCGGACTGTGTGCGCTGTCCGCCCGTATCACGATCGTTCACGGACTCGACTGGATCGCTTGCGGACCCAGGTCGACCGTTTACAGACTTACGCGGATCGGTCGAGCGCGCGCAGCGAGCGGTCCGTGATCGAGCGCGCCCCGCGTCCGATCGCGATCGTGCCGGACTGGACGAGCTCCTTGATGCCGAACGGCTCCAGCATCTTGAGCATGGCCTCCAGCTTGTCACTGCCGCCGGTGGCCTCGATGGTGACGGCCTCCGGGGAGACGTCCACGGTCTTGGCGCGGAACAGCTGGACGATCTCGACGATCTGGGAGCGCGTCTCGTTGTCGGCGCGCACCTTCACCAGAACGAGTTCGCGCTGCACGGCCGAGGACGGCTCCAGCTCGACGATCTTCAGGACGTTGACGAGCTTGTTGAGCTGCTTGGTGACCTGTTCGAGCGGCAGTTCCTCGATCACGTTCACCACGATGGTGATGCGCGAGATGTCGGGGTGCTCGGTGACACCGACGGCGAGCGAGTCGATGTTGAAGCCGCGCCGGGAGAACAGGGCGGCGATCCGGGCGAGGATGCCGGGCTTGTTCTCGACGAGGACGGAGAGGGTGTGCTTGCTCATGGTTCTGACTCGGCTCTCTCTCAGTCGTCTTCGTTGTCGCCGAAGTCCGGGCGGACGTCCCGGGCGGCCATGATCTCGTCGTTCGAGGTGCCGGCGGCGACCATCGGCCACACCATCGCGTCCTCGTGGACGATGAAGTCGATCACGACGGGGCGGTCGTTGATCGAGTTCGCCTCTTCGATGACCTTGTCGAGGTCGGCCGGGGACTCGCAGCGAATCGCGTGGCAGCCCATGGCCTCCGACAGCTTCACGAAGTCGGGGACGCGGGTGCCCGCGCTCGGCTCCTTGCCGGTCGCCTCGGGGCCCGAGTGCAGCACGGTGTTGGAGTAGCGCTGGTTGTAGAACAGGGTCTGCCACTGGCGGACCATCCCGAGGGCACCGTTGTTGATGATGGCGACCTTGATCGGGATGTTGTTCAGGGCGCAGGTGGTGAGCTCCTGATTGGTCATCTGGAAGCAGCCGTCGCCGTCGATCGCCCAGACCGTACGGTCCGGCTGACCGGCCTTGGCGCCCATCGCGGCCGGGACCGCGTAGCCCATCGTTCCGGCGCCGCCGGAGTTCAGCCAGGTCGCGGGCTTCTCGTACTGGATGAAGTGCGCGGCCCACATCTGGTGCTGGCCGACGCCCGCGGCGAAGATCGTGCCCTCCGGCGCGAGCTGTCCGACGCGCTCGATGACCTGCTGCGGCGAGAGCGAGCCGTTGTCGGGCTGGTCGTAGCCGAGCGGGTACGTCTCGCGCCAGCGGTTCAGGTCGTTCCACCAGGCGGTGTAGTCGCCGGCGTGACCCTCGCTGTGCTCCTTCTGCACGGCCTGGATCAGGTCGGCGATGACCTCGCGGGCGTCACCGACGATCGGCACGTCGGCGGCGCGGTTCTTGCCGATCTCCGCCGGGTCGATGTCGGCGTGCACGATCTTGGCGTACGGGGCGAAGCTGTCCAGCTTGCCGGTGACGCGGTCGTCGAAGCGGGCTCCGAGGGCGACGATCAGGTCGGCCTTCTGCAGCGCGGTGACGGCGGTGACCGCACCGTGCATGCCCGGCATTCCCACGTGCAGCGGGTGGCTGTCGGGGAATGCGCCGAGCGCCATCAGGGTGGTGGTGACGGGCGCTCCGGTGAGTTCGGCGAGGACCTTCAGCTCGGCGGTGGCGTTCGCCTTGAGGACGCCGCCGCCGACGTACAGGACGGGCCGCTTGGCCTGGGTGATCAGCTTGGCGGCCTCGCGGATCTGCTTGGCGTGCGGCTTGGTCACCGGGCGGTAGCCGGGCAGGTCCTGGGTGGGCGGCCACTGGAAGGTGGTCTGTGCCTGGAGGGCGTCCTTGGCGATGTCGACGAGGACGGGGCCGGGGCGGCCGGTGGAGGCGATGTGGAAGGCCTCCGCGATCGTCCGCGGGATGTCCTCGGCCTTGGTCACCAGGAAGTTGTGCTTGGTGATCGGCATGGTGATGCCGACGATGTCTGCCTCCTGGAAGGCGTCCGTGCCGATCGCCTTCGACGCGACCTGCCCGGTGATCGCCACGAGCGGCACCGAGTCCATGTGCGCGTCGGCGATCGGCGTGACCAGGTTGGTCGCGCCGGGGCCGCTGGTGGCCATGCAGACGCCGACCTTGCCGGTGGCCTGCGCGTAACCGGTGGCCGCGTGGCCCGCGCCCTGCTCATGACGGACGAGCACGTGCCGCACGCGCTTCGAGTCCATCAGCGGGTCGTAGGCCGGGAGGATCGCGCCGCCGGGAATGCCGAATACCGTCTCGGCCCCGACCTCCTCGAGAGAACGGATGAGGGACTGCGCACCCGTGACGTGCTCGGGCGCGGACTGCTGTCCTCCGGAACGGGGCCGCGGCTGCGGATGGTGGGCCCCGGTGGCCTGCTCGGTCATCGGCATTCTCTTCTCGATGCTGAGGGTTTTTGCGAGTTTTGTGCGGTGTACGACGGGTGCCTGTGCAACAAAAAACCCCTCGTGCCGTGAGGCAAGCGAGGGGAGCGCGCCGGGTGCGGTCGCTGGGTGTTCCGGGTCGGTCCGGTGGTCACCAGCTTCAGCCGACGCGCTTTCCAAGTACGAGAATTCGGGTGCGCATGGCATTGACCCTCTCCCCGGCACGCAGTCACTGTCAAGTAGGTGGGACGGGAGTCTCATTATGTGAACGAAGGGCTGTTCCGCCCCCGAAAACAGCGGGCACACCACTCGTATACACCCCTGCGCCGCCGCCCGCGAACGCCGGCTCCACCGGTTCGTGCGGCACCGGATAGTGGCCGGAAGACAGCGCTCGGCGCAGCCGGTACTCGTCGAGCGGTCCCGAGAAGGCCATGCCCTGTCCATGCGTGCAGCCCATCGCGCGCAAGGCGATGACCTGCTCCGGAAGGTCCACCCCGTCGGCCATGGACTGCAGCCCCAGGTCGGTGGCGATCCGCAGCAGTCCGCTGGTGATCTTGTGCAGCCGGGCGGACTCCACGACACCCTCGACGAGACTTCTGTCGAGCTTGAGTACGTCGATGGGGAGCCTTCTGAGTGCCGTGATCGCGGCGTAGCCGCTGCCGAAGCCGTCCAGGGCGACCCGGACGCCGAGCCGCCTGAGCGCGTTCAGCCTGCGCTCCAGCTCGTCCAGGGAGACCCGGGGGTCGGTGTCGGACAGCTCGACGATCAGGGCGCCGGAGGCGAGGCCGTGCCGGGTCAGCAGGGCTTCCACGGAGCCGAGCGGCAGCGAGCGGTCCAGCAGCCGCCGGGCGTTCATCCGGACGGCGACGGGCACCGCGACGCCCGCGGCGGCGCGCTGGGCGGCCTGCTCGACGGCTTCCTCGAGCATCCAGCGGCCCAGCTCGGCGGTCTTGTCGCTGTCCTCGGCGACGCGCAGGAACTCGGCGGGCGTGAAGAGCACCCCTTGGGAGGAGCGCCAGCGCGCCTGCGCGGTGACCGATGTGATCCGGCCGTTTTCCAGCGACACCACCGGCTGGTGCAGCAGAGCGAACTCGCCGCCCTGAAGAGCCGAGCGCAGCCGGGTGGCCAGCTCCGCTTTGCGTACGACGTCCTGCTGCATCTGGGGCGCGTACAACTCGACGCGTCCCTTGCCGGCCGCCTTGGCGCGGTACATGGCGAGGTCGGCGTTGCGCTGCAGCTCGCCGGCGCCCAGGCCCGGTTCGGCGAAGGCCACACCAATGGACGCGGCCACCCGGACATCGTTGCCGTCGATGGCGTAGGGCTGCGAGAGCCTGACCCTGAGCCGGTCGGCGAGCTCCAGGATGTGGTGTTCGCGCGCGGCACGGTCGCGGGTGCCGTCGCCGACGATCAGGGCCGCGAACTCGTCGCCGCCCAGGCGGGCGGCGGTGTCGCCCTGCCGTACCGAGTCCTGGAGTCTGCGGGCGGCCTGGACGAGGAGCTCGTCGCCGGCCTGGTGCCCGATCGTGTCGTTGACGGCCTTGAAGCCGTCGAGGTCGATGAAGAGGACGGCGGTGCCGCGGTCGGAGGAGCGGCGGCCGGACAGCGCCTGCTGGACGCGCCGGGTGAACAGCGCGCGATTGGGCAGGTCGGTGAGCGGGTCGTGCTCGGCGTTGTGCTGCAGCTGGGCCTGCAGACGCACCCGCTCGGTCACGTCACGGCTGTTGAAGATCAGGCCGCCCTGGTGCCGGTTGACGGTGGACTCCACATTGAGCCAGCCGCCGTCGCCGGACCGGAAACGGCACTCGATGCGGGTGGTGGGTTCCTCGATGTGGCTGGCCGCCAAGAAACGTCGTACTTCGTGAACTACACAGCCAAGGTCTTCGGGGTGGATGAGCGAGGCGAGCTCGGAGCCGACGAGTTCGTCGGCGTCGCGTCCGTAGACCCCGGCGGCGGCCGGACTGACGTACCGCAGGATCCCATTGGGTGCGGCGATCATGATGACGTCGCTGGAGCCCTGCACCAGGGAGCGGAAGTGGTTCTCCTTCTGGGCCAGCTCGTGGGTGAGGGTGATGTTGTCGAGCAGCATGATGCCCTGGCGCACGACGAGGGCGAGTACGACCAGACCGGCGGTGATGAGCACCACCCGGTCCACATTGCGACCGTTGAGGACGTTGTAGAGGATCCCCAGCGTGCAGACGGCGGCGGCCAGATAGGGCGTGAGGGCCGCCAGTGATCCGGCGATCGGGCGCGTGCCCGGGTACCGGCTGTGGCCACCTTCCTGGAGGAGCACGTGCATGTGTCCTCCCTGCTGTCCTTCGGGCCGTTTCGCCTGCTGTCCGTGCTGCTCTTCTTGGCCGTGTTGTCCGTGCCGGCCCCGATGCCCTTCTTGGCGCTGTCCCGGGATGTGTTCGTGCACCACGCGCGCGTGCCCGTCGTCATCCGGCCGGCCATGTCGGCTGCCGACCCAGGGGGCGTACGCGAGGAGCAGCGAGCCGGCGAACCAGCCCGCGTCGAGGAGTTGACCCGAGTGGTAGCTGTTGTGCAGGAGAGGTGAGGTGAACAGGGCGTCGCACATCACGGTCAGGGCGAGTGCCCCGATCGCCGTGTTCACCGCCGATCTGTTCACCGACGAGCGCCGCAGGTGCAGCGCGAGCACCATGCTGATCAGCGCGATGTCCAGCAGCGGGTACGCCAGCGACAGCGCGGTGTGCGCGACGCTCGGTCCGTCGAACTTCGCGGCCTGGGCGAGCGCGAGGCTCCAGGACAGCGTGAGCAGCGAGCCGCCGATCAGCCAGGCGTCCAGCGCGAGGCACACCCAACCCGCCTTGGTGACGGGCCTCTTGGCGAGCACGAGCAGTCCTACGATGGCGGGCGGCGCGAAGCACAGGAAGAACAGGTCGGCATAGCTCGGGCTGGGCACTGGGCGGCTGAGGACGACCTCGTACCACCCCCAGACCAGATTGCCGAGCGAAGCCATGGCGGAGGAGAGCGCGAACAGCAGCCACGCGGGTCGAAAGCGGCTGCGTCGGCTGCGGGCGTGGAGGAAGCAGGAGACCGCCGCGGTGCCCGCCGCGGCACTCAGCCCGAAGTCGCCCATGACCAGAGCGAGGCTCCCGGAGCCCCAGCCGAGCGCGGAACCGACGGCGTATCCCGCGCACACCAGGGCCAGTACGAGTTGCGGGAGCAGGCCCGTCCCGCTGCCGAAGACCGGCCGGCGGGCCAGCAGCGCCCCTGGGGAGCTCACCGGGCCCACCCGGTCCGCACCCCGGGGTCCCGCTGGTCCCCGTGCGCTGGGTGCGCATGCCTCCGACGGCCGCTGTGCCCGCGGGGGTGATGGCCGCCAGGGCCACCATGGCCGCGTCTGCGCGTGGCCGCGCGCCAGGGTCGTCGGCGGCCCCGCCGCGTCGGATCGTTGGTCCATAGGCCGTGCATCGCCCGTCGCCCCCCTCGCAGTCTCACATGTCCATCCCCGGCGCCGAACGGTACGCGGCGCAGCCCCTGTCGGGACGATACACCAGTCTCGTCACTCAGGGACATAGTTCCTCTACGCTCCGTGACGACCAGGGAGGATGTCAGCACTGCCCGCATTCGGGGAACTGCGGAGGGTGCTCGAAGCGGACGCGGAGCGAACGGGACGTGTCCTAAGCGCCAGTGGTAAGGACCACGTTCCGCAGCGGCTCCTGGTTCACGAAACGGTTCAACTGGTCCACCAGGAGCCGCTTGGCGCGCGGCAGAAACGCCGAGGTGGGCCCGCCGACATGGGGGCTGATGAGCACGCCGGGCGCGTGCCACAAGGGGTGTCCCTGGGGCAGCGGCTCGGGATCGGTGACGTCGAGGGCCGCGGTGATGCGTCCGTTCTCCAGCTCGGCGAGGAGCGCCTTGGTGTCGACGACAGGGCCGCGGGCCACGTTCACGAGCAGCGCGCCGTCCTTCATCCGGGACAGAAAATCGGCGTTCACCAGGCCACGCGTGCTGTCCGTGAGGGGTGTCGACAGCACCACGATGTCGGCTTCGGGAAGCAGAGAACGCAGTTGTGTGAGCGGATGCACCGGACCGCGCGCCGTGGTGCGCTCGGAGCGCGCGACGCGCGCCACCCGCGCTACCTCGAAGGGCACGAGCCGGTCCTCGATGGCGGACCCGATCGCCCCGTACCCGACGATCAGTACGGATTTGTCGGCCAGCGCGGGATAGAAGCCCGAGCGCCACTCCTCCTTGTCCTGGCCTCGTACGAAGCCGGGGATGCCGCGCAGCGAGGCGAGGATCAGGGCGAGGGTGAGCTCGGCGGTGCTCGCCTCGTGCACACCTTGGGCGTTGCACAACTGCACACCCGGGTGCAGGAACTTGAGGCTCGGCAGGACATGATCGACGCCGGCGGAGAGCGTCTGCACGGCCTGGACCGACGTCATTTCGGCCAACGGCCGCTGCGCGACGCCGGGCGGCTTCATATAGGGCACCGCATAGAACGCGCAGTCGGCCGGATCCGCGGGAAACTCCTGGTCGCCGTCCCAGAAGCGGTAGTCGACGCCCTCGGGGAGCCCGTCGATCTCTTCGGCGTGAAACGGAAGCCACACATCGGAAGTCATGGTCAGGAGGCTATGCCAGGCACGGGGAGGCGCAGAGGTTAGGTTGGGGTGCCAGCAAGGGGAGGATCAGGGCCAGGTGGAGCGCAGGACGATCGGGGCGGCGGCGCTCGAAGTGGGGGCGGTCGGGCTCGGATGCATGCCGATGAGCTGGGCGTACACCGGTTCACGGCAGCGCGGTGAGGAGTCGCTCCGCGCGGTGCACAAGGCGCTCGACCGGGGTTCGACGCTGCTCGACACGGCCGACATGTACGGGCCCTTCACCAATGAGCTCCTGGTGGGGCGGGTGCTGAAGGAACGGCGCCCCGAGGCCTTCGTGTCGACCAAGGTCGGCCTGCTGGTCGGCGAGCAGCACATCGTGGCCAATGGCCGCCCCGGCTATGTGAAGCGGGCGTGCGACGCGTCGCTGCGGCGCCTGCAGACGGATGTGATCGACCTCTATCAGCTGCACCGCGCGGACCCGGAGGTTCCGGTCGAGGAGACCTGGGGCGCGATGGCCGAACTCGTGTCGGCCGGAAAGGTGCGCTCGCTCGGGCTGTGCGCGGTGGGTGCCCGCTCCGCCCGCCGCTCGGGGGCGCGGCTGCACGACGGAACGATCCGGCAGCTGGAGCGGGTGCAGCAGGTCTTCCCGGTGAGCGCCGTGGAGGCCGAGCTGTCGGTGTGGTCGACGGAGGCGCTGGACGCGCTGCTGCCGTGGTGCGCGGCGCGCGGGGTCGGCTTCCTGGCCGCGATGCCGCTCGGCAACGGATTCCTGACCGGCACGCTGACGCCCGGCGAGGGCTTCGAGCCCGACGACCTGCGCGCCCGCCACCCCCGCTTCACCGCGGAGATGATGGCCGCGAACCAGCCCATCGTCGCCGGGCTGCGGCGCATCGGCCGGCGACACGGGGACGCGGTCACCCCTGCCCAGGTGGCGCTGGCGTGGGTCCTGGCGCAGGGGCCGCACGTGGTCCCTGTGCCGGGGGCGAAGCGGGAGCGCTGGGTCGCGGAGAACGCGGAGGCGGCCGGGCTGCGGCTGACGGCGGAGGATCTCGCGGAGGTGGCGGGGCTGCCGGCGGCGCAGGGATCCTGGGACTGAGGAGAGTCCTGGGGCTGGGGGCGATGCGCGGATCGCTTCTCCGTGATCGGGAACCCGTGGAACGCGAGCGGTGTATGAACAGTAGGACCGCCGCGTCGAAGGGACCTTGATGGTGCAACGTCGAGCAGTGACAGCCGTGTTGGCCGCGGCCGCGCTTCTGGTGACGGCCGGCTGTTCCTCCGACAGCGGGGGGAAGTCGGACGACGGGAGCATCTTCCCGAGCATCGGGAGTACGAAGCCGGGGGCGTCGCCCTCGAAGGAGGCTGCCGAGGAGACACCGCCCGCCAAGGGCTCGGTGAAGGTCGTGCGCACCGTCACTGAGAACCTCAAGACCCCCTGGGGCCTCGCACCGCTGCCCGAGGGCGGCCTGCTGGTGTCCTCGCGGGACGAGGGGACGATCACCCGGGTCGACGAGAAGACCGGCAAGCAGACGGAGCTGGGCCAGGTGCCGGGGGTGGCCCCCGCCGGAGAGGGCGGCCTCCTGGGCATCGCGCTCTCCCCCGACTACGCCTCCGACCACATGGTCTACGCCTACTTCACGACGGCCTCGGACAACCGCATCGTCCGCATGCTGTACGACGAGAAGAAGCCGGCCGGCGAGCAGCTGGGCGCGCCGGACACGATCTTCAAGGGCATCCCCAAGGGAATGATCCACAACGGCGGACGGATCGCGTTCGGCCCGGACAAGATGCTGTACGCGGGCGCGGGCGAAACGGGTGACCGGGGGCTGGCCCAGGACAAGAAGGCGCTGGGCGGCAAGATCCTGCGGATGACTCCGGACGGCGATCCCGCGCCGGGCAATCCGTTCGGCGACTCGGTCGTCTACTCGTACGGGCATCGCAATGTCCAGGGCCTCGCCTGGGACGACAAACAGCGCTTGTGGGCCTCCGAGTTCGGCCAGGACACCTGGGACGAGCTCAACCAGATCAAGCCGGGCGACAACTACGGCTGGCCGGTGGTCGAGGGCAAGAGCGACAACCTCAAGTACCACAACCCGATCGCCCAGTGGCCCACCGACGACGCCTCCCCCAGCGGCATCGCCTACGCAGAGGGCTCCATATGGATGGCGGGCCTGCGCGGCGAACGCCTGTGGCGCATCCCGCTGAACGGCACGAAGGCCTCCGCGGCCCCCGAGGCCTTCCTCAAGGGCACGTACGGCCGCCTCCGCACGGTCGTCTCGGCGAGCGGCGACAAACTCTGGCTGACGACGAGCGAGACGGACGGGCGCGGGAGCCCCGGGAAGGGGGACGACCGGATTCTGGAGCTGGAGGTGAAGTAGACCCGCCCGGCGCCCCTCAGTTCTCGTCGGGCTCCGGCCAGCCTGGCTCCGACCCATGAGGCTCCGGCCTGCCTGGCTTCGGCCCATCGGGCTTCGGCCCATCGGACTCAGGCGTGGTGGGCAGCCTTACGACCACCTTGCCCGAGGACAGGTCTATCGGGCCGCGGCCCGGGTCGCCGTCGTTCACGTCCACGCGGGTCAGTTCCAGGCGTTTGCGTTCGTCGTTGGTGTGCTTGCGGCCTGGTGCGAAGAGCTCCTCGAACATGTTGAACACGGCGCCTCCCTCGGCCCGAATCCCATACAGCGTAAGCCTCAACCCGCCGCCTGGGCAGCGGGGGTCTCCGGTGGGAACAGCCGCAGCCGATGGGCCAGCGCTGCCGCCTCCCCCCGTCCTGAGACGTCCAGCTTGGCCAGAATGTTCGAGACGTGGACGCTGGCCGTCTTCGGGGAGATGAAGAGTTCCTCGGCGATCTGGCGGTTGCTGCGGCCGGCGGCGACCAGGCGGAGGACATCGCGCTCGCGGCTGGTGAGGCCGAGTGCCGCCGCCGGGTCGACGGGGGTGAGGGCGGAGGGTTCGGGTGCGTGGGCCAGGGTGAGGCGGGCGCGCTGGGCGAGCAGTGCGACGGCGTCGGCGAGGGGGCGCGCGCCGAGGTGGTCGGCAGCCGCTCGGGCCAGCCGAAGGAGTTCCGTAGCGCGGGCCCGGTCGTCGTCGTCCGTACCCGAGGTCAGCAGGGCCTCGGCGAGGCGGTGGCGGACGCGGGCGAGGTCGTAGGGACGCTCCAGGGGTTCGAAGGCGGTGACCACCTCGGACCAGCCGTGCGGAGTGGTCACGCCCTCGGCGCGCCGGAGTTCGGCGCGCACCCATGCCTCGTACGCGCGCCAGATGGGCGCGCCCGTGGCCAGGGATTTCACGGCCTGACGGATGCGCTCCACGGTCTCGGCGCGGCCCGGTTCGGCGGCGGGCAGTCCGCGGGCGTCCGCTTCGGCGCCGGCGGCGGCGAGCAGCAGGGGCCAGCCGTAGCGCTGGGTGCCGGGTGGGAAGCCCGTGTCCAGGGTCTGCTCCAGTGCGGCGCGCGCGTCGAGGAGACGGCCCTCGGCGGCGGCGATGCCGATCGCGGTGCGCACCAGCGGCAGGGAGTGCTGCGGCGTGGGGTCGTGGGTGCCGAAGTGGTCGCGGGCGGCGGCCAGTTGGCGTCCGGCCTCGGGGAGGTCGCCGCGGGCGAGGGCGAGCCGTGCCAGGCGGGAGGCGCCGAGGCCGGACGCCTTGCCGCTGAGTCCGATGCGCAGCGTGTTCCGCGCGGCCTCCAGGGCCTCGTCCCACTGGCCGAGCGCGTAGAGCGACTCCGAGAGGTTGCCCCAGACCCAGGCCTGAGTGTCCAACAGGCCGTTCTTCCGGGCGAGTTCGACGCCCTCGCGCAGGACCGGGACGGCCTCGCGGGAGCGGCCGACCGACTCCAGATGGGACGGCAGGTTGATATGCAGCCGGCCCACGACGAGGGAGGCGCCGTACCGGTTCACCCGCTCCTTGACCTCGTACATCTCCGCGAGTCCCGCCTCGACGTCGCCCGCGTCGACCATGAGCCCGCCGAGCGTGAGCCGGGCGTTCAGCTCGATGTCCCGGGCGCCCACCATGCGCGCGTACTCCACGGCGCGCTCGGCGGCGGAGAGGGCGCCGGGGCCCGGTTCGTGCAGCATGCACCAGGCGGCGACGTTGGACAGGACGTCGGCGTGCACCTCCGACGGCGGCAGGCCGCGCACCAGGGCCTGGGCGGTGGCGAGCTCCTTCCAGCCGTCCCCGCGGCCTTGCGACTGGACCAGCCGGGAGCGCTGGCACCAGAACCAGGCGGCGCGCAGCGGGTCGCCCTCGTCCTCCAGGAGGTGCAGGGCGCGCTTGGTGATCTTCAGGGCGCGCTCGCGCTCCCCGCAGAGCCGGCCCGCGACGGCCGCCTCGGCCATCAGGTCTAGATAGCGCAGGGGTGTGGTCTCCGGGTCGCAGCCGCAGGGGGGATAGACCTCCACATAGTCGACGGGGCGCAGTTCGGCCCGTACGGCGTCGGGGGCGACGTCCCACAGCTCCATCGCCCGCTCCAGGAGCCGCAGTTGCTCGGAGTGGGCGTGCCGGCGGCGGGCCTCGACGGAGGCGTCGAGGACGGCGGGGAGGGCCTTGGCGGCGTCATGGGCGTGGTACCAGTAGCTGGCCAGGCGGGTGACGCGCTCGTCGGCCGGTACGAGCGTCGGGTCGGCCTCCAGGGCCTCGGCGTAACGGCGGTTGAAGCGGGAGCGCTCGCCGGGCAGCAGATCGTCGCTGACGGCCTCGCGGACGAGGGAGTGGCGGAAGCGGTAGCCGTCGCCACCGGGCGAGGCGAGCAGGATGTTGGCGCCGACGGCGGCCCGCAGCGCCTCGATGAGGTCGTCCTCGGCGAGCCGGGCCACGGCGGCCAGCAGCGGGTATTCGACGGTGGAGCCGCCCTCGGCGACGATCCGGGCGACACGCTGGGCGCTCTCCGGCAGCCCTTCGACGCGGACGAGGAGCAGGTCCCGCAGGGAGTCCGTGAGTCCCGTACGACAGCCCTCGTGGGCGGCGACGGCGAGTTCCTCGACGAAGAAGGCGTTGCCGTCGGAGCGGGCGAAGATCTCGTCGACCTGGGCCGGGTCGGGTTCGTGGGCGAGGATTCCGGCGATCTGGCGGCCGACCTCGGCGCGGCTGAAGCGGCCGAGTTCGATGCGGCGGACCGTGCGGAGGCGGTCGAGCTCGGCGAGGAGGGGGCGCAGCGGGTGGCGGCGGTGGATGTCGTCGGCGCGGTAGGTGGCGACGACGACCAGGCGGCCGGTGCGCAGCGTGCGGAAGAGGTAGGCGAGCAGGTGGCGAGTGGAGGCGTCGGCCCAGTGCAGGTCTTCGAGGGCGACGACGACCGTGCGGTCCGCGGCGACGCGCTCCAGGAGCCGGGCGGTGAGTTCGAAGAGGCGGGCCATGCCCTCCTCGTCGTAGCGCCGCCCCCGGGTGGTCTCGCCCAGCTCGGGCAGCAGCCGGGCCAGCTCCTCCTCCTGTCCGGCGGCCGCGGTGGCGAGCTCGTCCGGAAGGTGGCGGCGCAGAGTGCGCAGGGCGGTGGAGAAGGGGGCGAACGGCAGCCCGTCGGCGCCGATTTCGACACAGCCGCCGTACGCGACGACGGCACCCTCGCGACCGGCCGCGGCGGCGAACTCCTCAAGGAGGCGGGTCTTTCCGACCCCGGCCTCGCCACCCAGCAGCAACGCCTGCGGCTCGCCCGCGGCAGCGCGGGCGAGCGCATCGTTCAACACCCCCAATTCGTCGGCTCGTCCGACGAACACCGGGCTGACGGACCTGGTCTCCACAGGCCCGAGCATCGCACAGGGGTCCGACAGTGCGGCACTGGTTATCCGCAGGGCGACGGTTGCTCCGGGCGGCACCGGCCCGGGACGACGACCGACCCCCGTACGGCCGTCCTCCCGTGCCCCGCCGCTCATGCGGCGCGGGCGAACCGATGCCGGCGGGGGCGGGGGCTATGCGACTGCCCCTCCGTGTCGTTCTGCCCGGACTCGCGCGCCGCGGCGCGGCGGGCGGCACGGCGGCCGCGGAGGGCCTCCTGTGCCAGGCGGTGGTTCTGGGCTTCGCGGATCAGCTCTGCGGATCGGATCTGCTGGAGCTCGTACTCGAACATCTCGTACCCCTCGTGGAGAGTCGGTTTCGGTCTCGCTTGTTGGCGATGCCTCAACCTTCGTCTCCCAGGGGGGTGCGCCACATCGGGAGAGTTCCGCATCTTGCGCACGCGAAGGGCCTTAGGGCGGCCCTAAGTCACTCAGGCCGGCCCTAAGGCCCCTCAGAGGTACGGAGATTCAGCTGGTGGAGGGCAGTCCGAGCAGGATGTCGGAGTACTTGGCGACCGCGAGCACCAGGCCGATGACGCCGAGCGAGACACCCGCCCAGGCGACCGACTTGATCCAGGCGGCCTGCGGCTTGCCGGGGGCCCCGAAGGCGGGCCGGACCAGGACGACGACGCCGACGATCAGCGCGGCCAGGGCGAAGAGGCCGCCCACCACCGCGGTGGTCGCCCAGGCGTCGCCGTAGACCTCCTTGACCTGCTTGGCGACGCTCGCGCTCGACGAGGTCTGCAGCTGGCCGACGAGCGTCTCGCGCGCGGCGGCCACGGTGGCGACCCAACTGCCGGTGAGCGACACGACGCCGAGCCCGGCGGAGACGACGGCGGCGGCACCCTGGCCGACTCCGGTGGCTCCTTGCTCGGCCTCGGGGGCGTCGTCGCCGTCCCCGAGGACATCCTCGGTCTCGGTCTCTGCGGCCGCGTCTGCCTTGGTGACGTCCAGCTTGGTGGCGGCCGTCGTCTCCTCGTCGCTCTTCGCCTCGGTGCCGGTCTCGACCCCGGCCTCGTCAACTGTCTTGGTTCCCATGCCCCGCACCGTACGGACGCTCTCTGAGAAGTCCCTTAATGATCGTTGTGAGCGCCACGCGCGCGTGCCGCCCGCCACTCCGGGGCGAGGACGGACCACACCTCGAGGTCGTGCCGTACGCCCCGGTACGGGTGGGCCTCCCGCCGCACCCCGTCCCGGGTCATGCCAAGGCGCCGTGCCACGTTCAGGCTCGGCTCGTTCCCCGAGGCGGCGATCCACTCGATCCGGTGGATGCCGCGCTGCTCGACGGCGAAGTCGATGAGCACCCGCATCGCGCGGCTGATCAGCCCGCGCCCAGTGCCGGCGGGTTCCAGCCAGCACCCGACCTCGCAGTTGCCGTTCTCCGCGTCGAAGTTCAGGAAGAGCACCCCGCCGACGAGCTTCCCCTCCAGCCACAGGCCGTGCAGGGACCCGGTGTCGGCGGCGCGCATGTCGGCGTACCTCTGGAGCTGTTCCCGCGCGGACGGCACGTCCGTGGTCTTCGACCCGAAGGGGATGAACTGCTGGATGAACTCCCTCCCCCGGTCCAGATGCGCGAGGAACTCCTCGGCGTGCCACGGCTCCAGGGGGCGCAGTTCGGCTCCGTCGTCACCCAGAGATATCGCGTACATCCCGCTGCCGCTCCTTCGCCAGTACGTCCGCCACCTCGGCGTCCGTTGCCTCGGCCAGCCTCTCATGGGCGGCGCGGCGCTCGGGCGGCTCGATGCTGATGCGGGGCAGCCGCTTGTCGAGCCCGCGGGGCAGCCACCAGTTGGCGCCGCCGAGCAGGTGCATGAGGGCCGGCACCAGGAGCGTTCGCAGGACGAAGGCGTCGAGGGCGACGGCGGAGGCGAGGGCGATGCCGAACATCGCGATGACCCGGTCGCCGCTGAGCACGAAGGCGAGGAAGACCGAGATCATGATGACGGCGGCGGAGTTGATCACGCGGCTGGTCTCGGCGAGGCCGACCCGGACGGCGCGCCGGTTGTCGCCGGTCTCCAGCCACTCCTCGTACATCCGGCTGACCAGGAAGACCTGGTAGTCCATGGACAGTCCGAAGAGCACCGACACCATGATCACGGGCAGGAAGGGCTCGATGGGGCCGGCGCGGCCGAGGCCGAGCAGTTCGCTGCCCCAGCCCCACTGGAAGATCGTGACGACGACTCCGAAGGCGGCGGCGACGGCGGCGACGTTCATCACGGCGGCCTTGAGGGGGATGCCGATCGAGCGGAAGGCGAGCAGGAGGAGAACGCAGCCGAGGCCGATCACGACGCCCACGAAGAGGGGGAGTTTGCCGACGATGACGTCCGCGAAGTCGTCGTAACCGGCCGTCACACCACCGACGTGCACATCGAGCGCGGTGTCCGCCTCGGCGCGCGGCAGGACGTCGGTGCGCAGCCTGTCGACGAGGTCGCTGGTCTTCTGGGACTGCGGCGCGGAGTCCGGGACGACGGTGAGGTAGGCGGTGTCACTCCCGGTGTTGTACGCCACTGAGGTCGCCGACGCGACGCCCTTGGTCGCCCGGAGCGTGGCGTCCAGGTTGTCGAGCGCGAGCTTGTCCTCGGCACCGCCCACCCTCGTGACGAGGGTGAGGGGCCCGTTCACACCCGGTCCGAAGCCTCCCCCAGTCTCGGCTGCGCTCGACCGGGAGGTGCCCCCAGCGATCAGGTCGTACGCCTGTCGTGTGGTCGCCGTCCTCGGGTCGTTGCCCTGGTCCGAGGTGCCCAGGTGGAGCGAGAGCGTGGGCAGGGCGAGCAGCGCCATGACGACGACGGCGACGGCGCCGAGCAGCTTGGGGTGCCGCTCCACGAAGGCGGACCAGCGGGCGGCGAACCCGGTGGGAATCTCCGGCTCGGGCCCGTGCTCGTACAGCCTGCGCCGCTCGCGGCGGCTCAACGCGCGTGGACCGATGAAGGAGAGCAGCGCGGGCAGCAGCGTCACGGAGGCCGCGACGGTGAGGACGACGGTCAACGAGGCGGCGATCGCAACGCCGTTGAGGAAGCCGAGCCGCAGGATGAGCATGCCGAGCAGGGCGATGCAGACGGTGGCGCCCGCGAAGACGACCGCCCGGCCCGTGGTGGCGACGGCGTTCCGCGCGGCCTCGGGCACCGGGATCCCGCGTTTCAGCCCGCGCCGGTGCCGGGTCACGATGAACAGCGCGTAGTCGATGCCGACGCCGAGCCCGATCAGCATGCCGAGCATGGGGGCGAAGTCGGCGACGGTCATGGCGTGCCCGAGGAGCACGATTCCGGCGTACGCGGTGCCGACGCCGACCAGGGCGGTGGCGATGGGCAGCAGGGAGGCGGCGAGCGAGCCGAAGGCGAGGAAGAGGACCACGGCGGCGACGATCACACCGACGATCTCGGCGAGGTGCCCGCCCGACGACTCGGTGAGTCCGATGGCGCTGCCGCCCAACTCCACCTGGAGCCCCTTGGTCTCGGCGGCCTTCGCGGTGTCCACGACGGCCTGTGCCTCGCCCTTGTCGATGTGCTCGGCCTGGTCGTCGAAGGTGACGGTGGCGTAGGCCGTGTGTCCGTCGGCGCTGATCCGGCCCGCGCCCCGGCCCTCGTACGGGCTGACGACGGAGGCCACGCCGGGCAGGGTCGAGATCTCGTCCAGGGCCCGGGTCATGGTCTGTTCGACGTCCGAGGAGCGCACGGTGCCCGAAGTGGTGTGCCAGACAACGGTGTCGCTGTCGCCGCCGAGGCCCGGGAAGCCGTCGCGCAGGAGCTGGGTGGCGCGGCCCGATTCGGTGCCGGGTGCTTCGTAGTCGTTCGAGTACGCGGAGCCCGTGACGGCAGCGGCGGCGGTGACACCGCCGAAGGCGAGAAGCCAGAGCAGTACGGCAACGAGGCGGTGCTGGACACACCAACGCGCGAGGGCTGCCACGGACGAGCTCCCTGGGTGATTTGTGGATCTTTACCGGGAACTGCCCGCAAAGAACGCATGACTTATGCGCCATCACTCTTTCAGCCGGAAGTGATCGTTTGCCTCATTCGTGGGTCTCCCCACGCGAGTGCGAGCCAACTCACAGGACATTCCCGTGAACTCTGTCGTCCCGCGAGGCGTCGCTCAGTCGAACTGGTCGCCCACCGCCATGACCATCACCCCCGCGACCATGAGCCACAGGGCCCGTCTGGTGCGCCCCCGGGCTCCGAGCACGGACGCGACAGCGCAGAGGGCGGCGCCCGAGGCGTAGGACACGGGTATGAGCGCGGTCGCGGAACCGGTGGAGCGCAGCGCCGACGCCGCCAGTCCGGCGACGGTCAGCAGCGTTCCGGTTCCGACCGCCGTCCAGCGGGCCCGCCGCGCCTCCCGCGCCGGGTCCTCGAAGTCGGGCGTATCGGAGTCACTGCTTCCACTCATGGCGCGCGAGCGTAGCGCCTCCGGCTGAGAACGCCGACATGCCTGGGGGGATGCATCGGTTCCGATGCATCCCCCCAGGGCGTGAGAAAACGCGGACCTCAGCCCTCGCTGACGCCCAGCTTCTCCAGGATCAGCTCCTTGACGCGGGCCGCGTCGGCCTGGCCGCGGGTGGCCTTCATGACCGCGCCGACGAGGGCGCCGGCGGCCTGGACCTTACCGCCGCGGATCTTGTCGGCGATGCCCGGGTTCCCGACGATGGCCTCGTCGACAGCCGCGGTGAGCGCACCCTCGTCCGAGACGACCTTCAGACCGCGCTTCTCGACGACCTCGTCCGGGGTGCCCTCGCCGGCGAGGACGCCCTCGATGACCTGGCGGGCGAGCTTGTCGTTCAGGTCTCCGGAGGAGACGAGCTCGGCCACCCGGGCGACCTGCGCCGGGGTGATCGGCAGGTCCTCCAGGGCCTTGCCCGACTCGTTGGCGCTGCGGGCCAGTTCGCCCATCCACCACTTGCGGGCGGAGGCCGCGTCGGCACCGGCCTCGATGGTGGCGACGATCGGGTCGATGGCACCTGCGTTGAGGATCGACTGCATGTCGTGCGCCGAGACACCCCACTGCTCACGGAGGCGGTTGCGACGCGCGAGCGGCTGCTCGGGCAGGCCCGCGCGCAGCTCCTCGACCCACTCGCGGGAGGGGGCCACCGGCACCAGGTCCGGCTCCGGGAAGTAGCGGTAGTCCTCCGCCTCCTCCTTCACGCGGCCCGAGGTCGTGGACCCGCTGTCCTCGTGGAAGTGGCGGGTCTCCTGGATGATCGTGCCGCCGGAGCTCAGCACCGCGGCGTGGCGCATGATCTCGAAGCGGGCGGCACGCTCCACGGAGCGCAGGGAGTTGACGTTCTTCGTCTCGGAGCGCGTGCCGAACTTCTCGGCGCCCTTGGGCATCAGCGAGAGGTTCACGTCGCAGCGCATCTGCCCCATCTCCATGCGGGCTTCCGACACGCCGAGCGCCTTGATGAGCTCGCGCAGCTCGGCGACGTACGCCCTGGCGACCTCGGGAGCGCGCTCGCCCGCACCGACGATCGGCTTGGTGACGATCTCGATGAGCGGGATGCCCGCGCGGTTGTAGTCGAGCAGCGAGTGCTGGGCGCCGTGGATGCGGCCGGTGGCACCGCCGACGTGCGTCGACTTGCCGGTGTCCTCCTCCATGTGGGCGCGCTCGATCTCCACGCGGAAGACCTCGCCGTCCTCCAGCTGGACGTCCAGATAGCCGTTGAAGGCGATCGGCTCGTCGTACTGGGAGGTCTGGAAGTTCTTCGGCATGTCCGGATAGAAGTAGTTCTTCCGGGCGAAGCGGCACCATTCGGCGATCTCGCAGTGCAGCGCGAGGCCGATCTTGATGGCGGACTCGACGCCGGTCGCGTTGACGACCGGGAGCGAGCCGGGCATGCCGAGACAGGTCGGGCAGGTCTGCGAGTTGGGCTCGGCACCCAGCGCGGTCGAACACCCGCAGAACATCTTGGTCCTGGTGCCGAGTTCGACGTGGACCTCGAGGCCCATGACGGGGTCGTACGACGCCAGCGCGTCCTCGTACGACACCAGGTCGGTCGTGGTGGTCACGGTGAAAACTTCCCTCTCAGCCCAGCAGGACGTCGTCGTCGCCCAGGCGCTTGAGCTCCCGGTAGAGGATGGCGAGGCCGGTGACGATGGCGGCGGCGGACACGGCCGCGTCGATCAGGCGCAGCGTGTCGTGTTCGAGGCGGGCCTTCTTGGCCTGCTTGACGACGCTGACGGCACCGAACGCGGTGGTCGCGATGGACAGGTACGTACCGGACTTGGACTTCTTGAAGCCCTTGGCCTTGGACAGCGCCTTACTCACAGCGACGGAGCCTCCTCGAGCAGCGGGTGCCCCCACTTTTCCACGAAGGCGGCCTCGACGGCGGCGCCGACCTTGTAAAGACGGTCGTCCTTCAACGCCGGGGCGATGATCTGCAGACCGACCGGGAGGTTGTCCTCCGGGGCGAGACCGCAG
This sequence comes from Streptomyces sp. NPDC001530, assembly GCF_042894545.1. Classification (NCBI taxonomy): domain Bacteria; kingdom Bacillati; phylum Actinomycetota; class Actinomycetes; order Kitasatosporales; family Streptomycetaceae; genus Streptomyces; species Streptomyces sp. NPDC001530. Next base: position 42,565 of record NZ_JBIAVS010000013.1, on the reverse strand, counting down.
GGCAGGGACATGGCGGAGTTGCCGGCCAGGTTGGTCGGGATGGTGCACAGGTCCGCGAGGTACATCGCCATCGGGTCGTCGGCGCGCTCGCCGATCGGGAAGGCGGTGGTGGGCGTGGTCGGGGAGACGATCACATCCACCTGCTCGAACGACTTCTCGAAGTCGCGCGTGATGAGCGTACGGACCTTCTGCGCGGAGCCGTAGTACGCGTCGTAGTACCCGGAGCTGAGGGCGTACGTGCCGAGCATGATGCGGCGCTTGACCTCGGGTCCGAAGCCGGCCTCGCGGGTGAGGGCGGTGACGTCCTCGGCGGAGCGGGTGCCGTCGTCGCCGGTACGCAGGCCGTAGCGCAGGCCGTCGAAGCGGGCGAGGTTGCTCGAACACTCGGACGGGGCGATCAGGTAGTACGCCGACAGCGCCAGGTCGAAGGACGGGCAGTCCAGCTCGACGATCTCGGCGCCCAGCTCCTTGAGTACGGCGACGGCCTCGTCGAAGCGCTGCACGACACCGGCCTGGTAGCCCTCGCCGCGGAACTGCTTGACGACGCCGACGCGCATGCCCGCCACGCTGCCGTTGCGGGCGGCCTCGACGACCGGCGGGACCGGAGCGTCGATGGAGGTCGAGTCGAGCGGGTCGTGCCCGGCGATGACCTCGTGCAGGAGGGCGGCGTCGAGGACCGTACGGGCGCAGGGGCCGCCCTGGTCGAGGGAGGACGAGAACGCCACCATGCCGTAGCGGGAGACGGCGCCGTACGTCGGCTTGACGCCGACCGTGCCGGTGACGGCCGCGGGCTGGCGGATGGAGCCGCCCGTGTCGGTGCCGATCGCGAGGGGCGACTGGAAGGAGGCGAGGGCGGCGGAGGAGCCACCGCCGGAGCCGCCCGGGATGCGGGTGAGGTCCCAGGGGTTGCCGGTCGGCCCGAAGGCGCTGTTCTCCGTCGACGACCCCATGGCGAACTCGTCCATGTTGGTCTTGCCGAGGATGACGACGTCGGCGGCCTTCAGCCTCTTGGTGAGGGTCGCGTCGTACGGCGGGATCCAGCCCTCGAGGATCTTCGATCCGACGGTGGTCGGGATCCCCTCGGTGGTGAAGATGTCCTTGAGCGCGAGCGGCACACCGGCCAGCGGACCGAGCTTCTCACCGCGCTCCCGCTTCTCGTCGACGGCGCGGGCCTGCGCGAGGGCGCCCTCGCGGTCGACGTGCAGGAAGGCGTGCACCTTCTCGTCGACGGCCTCGATACGGGCCAGGTGGGCCTCGGTGACCTCGACGGCGGTGAGCTCGCCGGACGCGATCCTGGCAGCGATCTCCGCTGCCGTCAGCTTGATGATGTCCGTCATGTGATTAGTCCTCCCCCAGGATCTGCGGCACCTTGAAACGCTGCTGCTCCTGGGCCGGGGCGCCGGAAAGCGCCTGCTCGGGGGTGAGCGACGGACGGACCTCGTCCGCGCGCATGACGTTCGTCAGCGGCAGCGGATGAGAGGTCGGCGGTACGTCTTGGTCGGCGACCTCGCTGACGCGGGCGACCGCGCCGATGATGTCGTCGAGCTGGCCTGCGAAGTGGTCGAGCTCTTCGCCCTTCAGCTCCAGACGCGCCAGCCGTGCGAGGTGGGCGACCTCCTCGCGCGTGATGCCAGGCATGCAGCGATCCTCTGGGGTGAGAGTGTGTGGTTTGGACCCAATCCTATGGGGCCGGTACGGATGCCCGCGCACGGGTTTCGTCCGGGGCGTCTCGCGCCCGCGCACCGCCCGTGACGGTCACCCGACAAGTGGAGGTCTCCCGCAGGCGTTTCTCGCCGTCGGCGGCCGTCCGTCCGTGCGCCCGACGGCACCCGACCGTCCAGAACCTGTCGCACGATGTCACAGCACCGCGCCCCTGTCGGGCGCTGTAGACCTGCCCACTTACGGCAGCCGCCAATGGCGAGCAAGCTCCACAGGAGAGCCCCACTTGTCGGGTGACAGCCTCGGGCGGTGCGCGGGCGGGAGAACCAACCCCCACGCACCCGCACCCGACAACGAACCGTAGGACCTACTCGGCGGCCGGCAAGGCCGCTCGGGGCCGCTGCCAGCCCCGCGACCCGCGGGCGCGCAGCCAGGCCGTGGTCTCCTCGGGGGGCATCGCGGCGGCGACCAGCCAGCCCTGGACGGCGTCGCAGCCCAGGTCCCGGAGACGCTCCCACGTCTCGTCGTCCTCGACACCCTCCGCGACGACCAGCAGACCCAGCGAATGCGCGAGATCCACGGTGCAGCGCACGATCTCCGCGTCCTCCGTGTCCACGGCGAGCCGTGCGACGAACGACCGGTCGATCTTCAGCTCGCTGACCGGCAGCCGGCGCAGATGAACGAGCGAGGAGTACCCCGTACCGAAGTCGTCCAGCGACATCTTCACGCCGTGCCCGGTCAGCCCGGCCAGGGTGTCAGCGGCCCGCTGCGGGTCCTCCAGGAGGACGTGCTCCGTTATCTCCAGCTGCAACGCCCCCGCCGGGACTCCGTGCCGGGCGAGCCGCGCGGCGACCGCGCCGGCGAAGCCGGGGGTGTGCACATCGCGCGGCGAGACGTTCACCGCGACCGGCACGTGCAGGCCCTGCGCCCGCCAGCGCGCGACCTGTCCGAGCGCTGTCTCCAGCACGTACTCGGTGAGGTGCGGCATCAGCCCGGACGACTCGGCGATGGCGATGAACTCGTCCGGCGGTACCTTCCCGCGCTCGGGATGCACCCAGCGGACCAGTGCTTCCAGCCCGGCCACCTGTCCGTCGAAGCGGACCTTCGGCTGGTAGTGCAGTTCGACGTCACCGGCGTCGAGGGCCCGGCGCAGGTCACCGAGCAGCCCGAGCCGGTCCGGGGTGTTCGAATCCCGCTTGGACTCGTACACCTCCACCCCCGTACGGTCCCGCTTCGCCTGATACATCGCCACGTCCGCCCGCCTCAACAGCCCCTCCGCGTCGAGCGCGTGGTCCGGGAAGACGGCGAGCCCGGCGCTGGCCTCCAGGACGAGGGTGAGCCCGTCGAGGTCGAGCGGCGAGCCCAGCGCGGCGACGAGATTGCGGGCGACGCGCGTGGCCGACGTCGTGGAGTCGGCGACCGGCAGTAACACGGCGAACTCGTCGCCGCCGAGCCGCGCGGCCTCCGCCCCGCGCGGCAGCGCCAGCCGCAGCCGGTCGGCTATCTGAAGGAGCAACCGGTCCCCGGCGAGATGCCCCAACGTGTCATTCACCGACCGAAAACGGTCGAGGTCTATCAGCATCAGCGCGGAACGCGCACCGATGCGCTCGGCATCATCCAGGGCCGTCCAGGTGCGTTCGAGCAGCCACTGCCGGTTGGGCAGCCCGGTCAGCGGGTCGCGCAGCTGCTCCTCGGCCCGGGCGCGGGCGATCCACAGCGTGGAGTCGAGGGCGATCAGGGGGATCGAGAAGAGCGGCAGCAGGATCGGCTGCGCGATGGCGACCACACAGATCAGCGGCGCGATGCCGAGCAGCGCGACCGCGACGAGGCCCTGTCTGACCAGGGCCGTACGGGCGACGGTGGGCAGACCGCCGGTACGCGGCGCGTGCAGGTACCAGAGCAGGGCGCGGGTGACCGCGAGATACGCGGTCGCGACGAGCGCCACCTCGGGGGCGGCGTAGAGGGTCCAGGTCTCCGGGTTCCAGGGCGTCTCGACGGTCGGGAATCGGCCGAACAGGGCGAGGACCAGCGCTCCTGCGCCGATGCCGAGGATGTCGACCGCGCCGTGCAGCACGCCTTGGCGCCAGCGGTTGCGGCGCGCTATGCCGACCAGTACGACGACGGTCAGGCTGACCATTCCGGCGGGCACCCAGCCGTACAGCAGCAGGACCGCGAGCGTGAGCGCCGCACCGGAGCCGGTGCCGCCCCACCAGCGGGCCCGGCCGAGGGCGACGAGATGGCCGACGATGACGCCCGTCAGCACGGCCAGCGACCAGCCGACGGTGCCGGACGGGAAGAGCGCGTGGTCACCGCTGAACGCCCGGTAGAAGCCGGCGCCGAGGACGAACCCGGCCGCCGCGACGACCGCCGCGGGCAGCGCGGGCCAGGAGACGTGCCGTTCGGGATCGTGGCCGGGCAGTCCGGTGGCGCCGGTGGCGCGCTCGGCGGTCAGCCTGCCCACGCCGGGGGCCGTGGCAGTGGTGAGTGGCTCGGAGCCTTGGCCGCTCGTGCCGGGACGCTCCGAAGACCGCCCCGTCCGGAGGCCGGCCATCCACGCGCCGGTCATCCGGCGCAGGCGCAGCCGTGAGTTGGGGGCGGCGCTCTCGGTCGGTTCCATTCCCGTCCCTCTCACAGCCGGCGGTGCCCACGCCACGCGGTCCGTTGCCGGCGACAACTGCCAACGGCGCCACGTCTGAAAACCCTTCCCCAAACTCTCGAAGAGCAGGGGATGCCCCAACCGCAGCTGGGCACGGCAGGCGCACACCTCAACAGTAGGCCGCAGAAGGCTTCCACGGGCACCGGTCGTCGACGGTTGCCCGAATGCGACCCGGCCACCCGTATGCATCTGATATGCGCCGAACGGGTGGCCTTCAACCGCTACTCCTCGACAGGAAGCGCGACTTCAGCTGCCGCGTCCGGGCCTTGTTCGAGCAGGACGGCGAAGCCCTCCTCGTTCAGAACCGGAACCTTCAGCTGCATCGCCTTGTCGTACTTCGAGCCAGGATTGTCACCCACCACGACGAAAGACGTCTTCTTCGAAACAGAACCGGTCACTTTTGCTCCTCGGCTCTGCAGCGCCTCCTTCGCGCCGTCCCGCGTGTGGTGTTCGAGCGTTCCGGTGACGACGACGGTAAGCCCTTCCAGCGGGCGCGGTCCCTCGTCCTCGCCGGAGCCCTCCTCCTCCATCCGGACCCCGGCGGCCCGCCACTTGCGGATGATCTCGCGGTGCCAGTCCTCGGCGAACCACTCCTTGAGCGAGGCGGCGATGATCGGCCCGACGCCCTCGGTGGTGGCGAGCTCCTCCTCGGTGGCCTGGTCGATCCGGTCGATGGAGCGGAACTCGCGCGCCAGCGCCTCGGCCGCGACCGGCCCGACATGACGGATCGACAGACCGGTGAGGATGCGGGCGAGCGGGCGGTCCTTGGCCGCGGCGATGTTGTCCAGCATCGCCAGCGCGTTCTTCTTCGGCTCGCCCTGCTGGTTGGCGAAGACCGTGGCGATCTTCTCCTCGCCCGTCTTCGGGTCGCGCTTGGGCAGGCCGCTGTCCTGGTCCAGGACGTACGCCTTGATGGGCAGCAACTGCTCGATCGTGAGGTCGAAGAGGTCGCCCTCGTCCACCAGCGCAGGATCGGCCGGCTCCAACGGCTTGGTGAGGGCCGCCGCGGCGACGTATCCGAAGTGCTCGATGTCCAGTGCCTTGCGGCCCGCGAGATAGAAGAGGCGCTCGCGCAACTGGGCCGGGCACGTGCGCGCGTTCGGGCAGCGCAGGTCGACGTCGCCCTCCTTCATGGGCCGCAGCGCCGTACCGCACTCGGGGCACTCGGCCGGCATCACGAACTCCCGCTCGGTGCCGTCGCGCAGGTCGACGACCGGGCCGAGGATCTCCGGGATGACGTCACCGGCCTTGCGCAGCACGACCGTGTCCCCGATGAGGACGCCCTTGGCCTTCACCACGTCCTGGTTGTGCAGGGTGGCGAACTCGACCTCGGAGCCGGCGACCGTGATCGGTTCGACCTGCGCATACGGCGTGACCCTGCCCGTACGCCCCACGCCCACGCGGATGTTGATGAGCTTGGTGTTGACCTCCTCCGGCGCGTACTTCCAGGCGATCGCCCAGCGCGGGGCGCGCGAGGTGGAGCCGAGCCGTCCCTGGAGGGGGATCTCGTCGAGCTTGACGACCACGCCGTCGATCTCGTGCTCCACCGAGTGACGGTTCTCCCCGTAGTACGCGATGAACTCCCGTACGCCGTCGAGGTCGTCGACCACCTTGGCGTACCGCGTGGTCGGCAGGCCCCACTCGCGCAGCAGCTCGTAGGCCTGGGAGAGGCGGGTCAGGCCCCCGAAGCCCTCAAGGGCGCCGATGCCGTGCACCACCATGTGCAGCGGGCGGGTCGCGGTGACGCGCGGGTCCTTCTGGCGCAGGGAACCCGCCGCCGCGTTGCGCGGGTTGGCGAAGGGCTTGTCGCCGGCCTCCACCAGGCGGGCGTTGAGCTCCTCGAACTTCTCCATCGGGAAGTAGACCTCGCCGCGGATCTCCACGAGGTCCGGGACACGGTCACCCTTCAAGCGGTCCGGAATCTCCCCAATCGTACGGACATTGGGGGTGATGTCCTCGCCCGTGCGGCCGTCGCCGCGGGTCGCCGCGCGCGTGAGACGACCGTGCTCGTAAGTCAGGTTGACCGCGAGGCCGTCCACCTTCAGCTCGCACAGGAAGTGGTAGTCGGAGGTGCCCACGTCCTTCGCGACGCGCTCGCCCCAGGCGGCGAGCTCCAGGTCGCTGAAGGCGTTGTCCAGCGAGAGCATGCGCTGGCGGTGCTCGACCGACGTGAACTCCGTCTCGTACGCCCCCGCGACCTTCTGGGTCGGTGAGTCGGGGGTGCGCATCTCGGGGTACTCCTCCTCCAGCGCCTCCAGGGAGCGCAGGAGCTTGTCGAACTCCGCGTCGCTGATGACGGGAGCGTCCTTCACGTAGTACCGGAAGCGGTGCTCCTCGATCTGCTCAGCGAGCTGCGCGTGCTTCTCCCGTGCCTCGGCGGGCACCGTCGTCTCCGCTTGCTTGTCGCCGGCCACCGTGTTGTCCTCCCGTTACTCTGGGTTGTCCGCGAGGGATCTCGCCGCCCGGACGCAGTGGGCGAGCGCCTTGCGCGCGAAGCCGGGGGAAGCCCCCGCGAGCCCGCACGACGGAGTGACCGTGACCGCCTCCGCGAGAAGACCCGGTTGCAGCCCCAGCCTGCGCCACAGCGTCCTGACACTCATGACGCTACCGGCAGGGTCTGACAACGGGCCGTCCACGCCGGGGACGACACCGGCGAAGAGCCGCGTACCGCCTTCCACGGCTTCCCCGATCGCGTCGTCATCACGCTCGGTGAGCAGTGAGAAGTCGAACGAGATCGCCGCGGCGCCCGCCCTGCGCAGGAGGGCGAACGGTACGTCGGGTGCGCACGAGTGCACCACGACGGGGCCGCCGCCGTGAACCCCGACGACGTCCCGCAGCGTGCCCTCGACCAGCTGGCGGTCCACGGCCCGGTGGGTGCGGTAGCCGCTGGCGGACTTGACCTGCCCGCGCAGTACGGCGATGAGCGACGGCTCGTCGAGCTGGAGGACGACCTGGGCACCGGGGACGCGCCGCCGCACCTCGTCGAGATGGAGCCGCAGTCCCTCGGCGAGCGAGCCGGCGAGGTCCCGGCACGCTCCCGCGTCGGAGAGGGCCACCTCGCCGTTCCTCAGCTCCAGCGCGGCGGCGAGGGTCCAGGGACCGACGGCCTGCACCTTCAGCGGGCCCTCGTACCCCTGGGTGAACTCCTCGAGGGCGTCGAGGTCCTCCCCCAGCCACGACTTGGCCCGCTTGGTGTCGCGTCCGGGCCGGTCCCCGATCCGCCAGCCGCTGGGCTCCACGCGCGCGTACAGCTCGACGAGCATCCCGGCCGTCCGGCCGATCATGTCGGCACCGGGCCCGCGGGCGGGCAGCTCGGGCAGATACGGGAAGTCCTCGCAGGCCCCCGTGACCGTCTTGGCGGCCTCCCGGGCGTCCCCGCCCGGCATGGACCCGATCCCGGTCGCCGGACCGAACCTGAACTCGCTGTTTTCGCTCACCCCGGAAGCCTACGGAATGCTTCTCGGGAGGTCAGCGCCCCGGTCGCACCGTCAGGTCGTTGATCTCCGCGTCCCGCGGCAGGTCGATGGCCATCAGGATCGTCGTGGCGACGGACTCCGGGTCGATCCACTTGGCGGCGTCGTACTCCTTGCCCTCCTGCTGGTGGACCTTGGCCTGCATGGGGCTTGCCGTACGGCCGGGGTAGACGGAGGTGACGCGGACGCCGCCCGCGTGCTCCTCGTGGCGCAGGGAGTCCGCCAGCGCCTTCAGGCCGTGCTTGGAGGCGGCGTACGCGGACCACTCGGCGTGGGCGCTGAGGCCGGCGCCGGAGTTCACGAACACCACATGGCCCTGGGCTACGCGGAGTTGGGGCAGGAAATGGCGGGTCAGCTCGGCCGGGGCGATCAGGTTGACGTTGAGCTGGTGACGCCAGGACTTCGGCGTCAGCTCGCCCACCGGGCCCAGGTCGACCACGCCCGCGATGTGGAGGAGGGAGTCGATCCGGTCGGGCAGCGTCTGGTGCGAGAACGCCCAGGACAGCCGGTCCGGGTCCGCCAGGTCGCCGACCAGGGTCTTCGCTCCGGGGAACTCGGCCGCCAGCTCCTTGGCGCGGCCGGCGTCGCGCGCGTGCAGCACGAGTTCGTCCCCGCGCGCGTGAAGGCGGCGGGCGACGGCCGCGCCGATGCCGGAACCCGCCCCGGTGATCACATGTGTAGCCATGCCCGCCATGCTCGCATCACCGCGTGCCCAGACTCTCCTCCAGGTAGGCCAGCGCGCCCACCGGCTCCTCGGCGAAGAACACCAGATCGGTGAGCGGACGTGGCAGGAAACCCTCGTCCTCCATGCGCCGGAACTGCGTCTTCAGGCCGTCGTAGAAGCCCGCCGTGTTCAGCAGGACCACCGGCTTCTCCGTCTTGCCGTGCTTCTTCAGCTCCAGGATCTCGGTCGCCTCGTCGAGCGTCCCGGTGCCCCCCACCATGATGACGACGGCGTCGGCCTTCTCCAGGAGCAGCGCCTTTCGCTCGGCGAGGTCACGCGCGATGACCATCTCGTCGGCGTTCGCGCGGGCCTTGGCCGCCAGGAAGCCGACGGAGACCCCGAGCAGCCGCCCGCCCGTCTCCTGCACGCCGTCGGCGACCACCTTCATCAGCCCGACGTCCGAACCGCCCCACACCAGCGTGTGGCCGCCCTTGCCGAGTAGTTCGGCGAACTCACGGGCGGGGCGCGTGTAGCGGTCGTCGAGGTCGGCGGCGGAGAGAAAGACGCAGATATTCACGCGGTCACCGTACGCGGGAAGAACCCGGGCCCCGCGAGTGCTGTTCCGATATGGCTGAAGGACACACGATCACCATCGAGCAGGGCACACAGCACGTACGCGTCGTCCACGGCGACCAGGTCCTGGCGGAGAGCGACCGCCCCCTGGTGCTGCGCGAGACGGGATGTCCGGTGCGCTATTACCTTCCTCCGGAAGACGTCCGCCTCGATCTGCTCGCCGCTTCCGAGACCCACACCTACTGCCCGTTCAAGGGCACCGCGTCCTACTGGTCGCTTCCCGACGCGACCGACCTCGTCTGGGCGTACCCCGACCCGAAGCCGGACGTCGCGCAGATCAAGGACCACCTCTGCTTCTACGAAGTAGAAGTGGGGTGACCGATTAATTCCGTGCCCCGTGCCAGTCTCCACAGGCATGGACAAGAAGACGATTTCGCGCGACGGGACCCCCATCGCGTACGAACGCTACGGTGACGGCCCGGCAGTGATCCTGGTCGGCGGCGCCATGTGTACGGGCGCCACGCTGGCGCCCCTGGCGTCCGCCCTCTCGGACCGCAGCGGCGCTGTCACCTACGACCGCCGGGGCCGCGGCGCGAGCGGCGACACCGCCCCCTTCGCGGTGGCCCGTGAGGTCGAGGACATCGCGGCCCTGATCGAGGCGTCCGGGGGCAGCGCGGCGCTCTACGGCATCTCGTCGGGCGGCGCGCTGGTTCTGGAGGCGGCGGCGAGCGGACTGCCCGTGAGCAAAGTCGCCGTCTACGAAACGCCGTTCGCCGTCTACGAGGGCGGCGGCAAGGAGCGCCAGGAGTACACGGAGCGGCTGACCGAGCTCCTCGGCCAGGACCGGCGCGGGGACGCCGTCGAGCTGTTCATGGCGCTCGCCGGCACTCCACCGGAGATGATCGCGGGCGCCCGCAGGTCCCCCGCCTGGCCGGGCATGGAGGCGATCGCCCCCACCCTCGCGTATGACAACGCCGCCATGGGCGACGGTCTGGTGCCCCGGATGCGGCTGGCCTCCGTCACCGTGCCGGTGCTCGCCGTCGCGGGCGGCGCGAGCCCCGAGTGGATGCGGGAAGCGGCCCAGGCCGTCACCGAGGCGGTCCCCGACGGGACGTATCGCATGCTGGACGGCCAGACCCACATGGTGGACCCTCAGGCCCTCGCGCCACTCCTGAAGGAGTTCTTCGCGAGCGCCGGTTAGACGGCCGCCGTCGCGCGCGTGGTCGTCGCGATCGTCGCCGAGCCGACCACGCGGGTGCCGTCGTACAGGACGACGGCCTGGCCTGGGGCGACGCCGCGGACCGGCTCCGTGAAGGCGACCTCGAGCGATCCGTCGACGAGCTCGGCGGTGACCGTCGTCTCGCCGCCGTGGGCGCGGAGTTGGGCGGTGTAGGTGCCGGGCCCGGTCGGGGCGGCGCCGCACCAGCGGGGCTTGATGGCCGTCAACGCGCTCACGTCCAGGGACGCCGCCGGGCCCACCGTCACCGTGTTGTTCACCGGCGAGATGTCCAGGACGTAGCGCGGCTTGCCGTCGGCGGCCGGGGTGCCGATGCGCAGGCCCTTGCGCTGGCCGATCGTGAAGCCGTACGCGCCCTCGTGGGTGCCCAGCTTCGCGCCGGACTCGTCGACGATGTCGCCCTCTGACGTGCCGAGCCGGTTCGCCAGGAAGCCCTGGGTGTCGCCGTCGGCGATGAAGCAGATGTCGTGCGAGTCCGGCTTCTTGGCGACGGCGAGGCCGCGGCGCTCGGCCTCGGCGCGGATCTCGTCCTTCGTGGTCACCGTGTCGCCGAGCGGGAACAGCGCGTGGGCGAGCTGCCGGTCGTCGAGCACCCCGAGGACGTACGACTGGTCCTTGGCCATGTCGGAGGCGCGGTGCAGTTCGCGCGTGCCGTCCTCGCGGACGATCACCTTCGCGTAGTGGCCGGTGCAGACGGCGTCGAAGCCGAGCGCGAGCGCCTTGTCGAGCAGGGCGGCGAACTTGATCTTCTCGTTGCAGCGCAGGCAGGGGTTGGGGGTGCGCCCGGCCTCGTACTCGGCGATGAAGTCCTCGACCACGTCCTCGCGGAAGCGCTCGGCGAGGTCCCAGACGTAGAACGGGATGCCGATGACGTCCGCGGCGCGGCGGGCGTCGCGCGAGTCCTCGATGGTGCAACAGCCGCGCGCGCCGGTCCGGAACGATTGCGGGTTCGCCGAGAGGGCGAGGTGCACACCGGTCACGTCGTGCCCGGCCTCGGCGGCGCGGGCGGCGGCTACGGCGGAGTCCACGCCGCCCGACATGGCGGCGAGGACGCGGAGGGGGCGCTGCGAGGTGTCAGTCATAACCCCTCCAGAGTACGGGGCCGTGGGAACTGGAGCCCGCGAGTATCCGTTGAAGATCGCATGGGGGAGAAAAAGGGGAAGCCACAAGGCCGTACGGCCCGGGACGGGGACCGGCAGGTCGGGCGCCGGGCGCTGCTCATCGGCGGTGCGGCGGCCGCCGTGGGCACGGCCGCGCTGGCGCGGGAGGAGCTCGCGCACCTGTGGTGGCGGCTGCCGGGCGTCGAGAAGCCGCGCGTGGCGGGTGCGGTCGACTTCCGGGGTGCCCAGTGGGTGGCGGCGTCCGCGGCGAACTGGCGACGGGCGGACCGGCCCGACGACTACTCCATAGACCGGGTGATCATCCATGTCACCCAGGGCAGCTTCAAGAGCGCGGTCAAGGTCTTCCAGGACCCGGGGCACCGCGCGGCCGCCCACTACATCGTCCGCAAGGACGGGCACATCACGCAGATGATCCGCGAGCTGGACGTGGCGTTCCACGCGGGGAACAGGGAGTACAACGAGCGGAGCGTCGGCATCGAGCACGAGGGTTTCGTCGAGCGCGCCTCGTCGTTCACGGACGCGATGTATGCCGCCTCCGCGCGGCTCACCGCCGGGATATGCGGGCGCTATGGCATCCCCGTCGACCGGAAGCACATCATCGGGCACGTGGAGGTGCCGGGCACGGACCACACCGATCCCGGGCCGTACTGGGACTGGGACCGGTACATACGGCTCGTGCGTGAGGCGCGTACGGCGAAGGCCTGACCCCTCGGATGGTGCCGGGCCCCGAGTACGGTGCGGGCCCGGCTGGGGTGTCTAGGTGAGACCCGCCGTGCGCGCCCGTTCCACCGCCGGGCCGATCGCCTGGGCCACCGCCTCGACGTCCGCCTCCGTGGAGGTGTGGCCGAGGGAGAAGCGGAGGGTGCCGCGGGCGAGGTCGGGGTCGGTGCCGGTGGCGAGGAGGACGTGGCTGGGCTGGGCCACGCCCGCCGTGCACGCGGAGCCCGTGGAGCACTCGATGCCCTGCGCGTCCAGCAGGAGCAGCAGGGAGTCGCCCTCGCAGCCCGGGAAGGTGAAGTGGGCGTTGGCGGGCAGGCGGCCCGCACTGGCCGGGTCGCCGCCGAGGATCGCGTCGGGCACGGCCTTGCGTACGGCCTCGACCAGGTCGTCGCGCAGGGCGCCGATCTCGCGGCCGAACCACTCGCGCTGCTCGGCGGCGAGCCGCCCGGCGACGGCGAAGGACGCGATCGCGGGCACGTCGAGCGTGCCGGAGCGGACATGTCGCTCCTGGCCGCCGCCGTGCAGCACGGGTACGGGGCTGTACTCGCGGCCCAGGAGCAGCGCGCCGATGCCGTACGGGCCGCCGATCTTGTGGCCGGACACCGTCATCGCGGCGAGGCCGGAGGTGCCGAAGTCGACGGGGACCTGGCCGAAGGCCTGGACGGCGTCGGCGTGCAGCGGGACGTCGAACTCGGCGGCGGCATCGGCCAGTTCGCGGACCGGCATCACCGTGCCGATCTCGTTGTTGGCCCACATGACCGTGGCGAGGGCGACGTCGTCGGGGTTGCGGGCGATGGCCTCGCGCAGGGCGTCCGGGTGGACGCGGCCGTAGGAGTCGACGGGCAGGTACTCGACCGTGGCGCCCTCGTGTTCGCCGAGCCAGTGGACGGCGTCGAGGACGGCGTGGTGCTCGACGGGGCTCGCGAGGACCCGGGTGCGGGCCGGGTCGGCGTCTCTGCGGGCCCAGTACAGGCCCTTCACCGCGAGGTTGTCGGCCTCGGTGCCGCCGGAGGTGAAGACCACCTCGCTGGGGCGTGCGCCGAGGGCGTCCGCCAGGGTTTCGCGGGCTTCCTCGACCGTCCGCCGGGCGCGGCGGCCGGCGGCGTGGAGGGAGGAGGCGTTGCCCGTGATGCTCAGCTGGGCGGTCAGTGCCTCTACCGCCTCGGGGAGCATGGGGGTGGTCGCGGCGTGGTCGAGGTATGCCATGGTGAGCCCGATTCTACGGGCCCGCGATGTACCGGCCTCGGCCCCCTGCTTCAGTGATCCTCGGCCTGGGTGGCACCCGGGGGTTCGTCATGCGCTTCCCGGCGCCGTGGCCGGCCCTCTGTGCGACGCACCCGGCACTCCGGGCTGTGCCCACCCTCCCCCAAGTTCTCGGCTCCGCTCGAACAGGGGGACCCCCATCGCCCTGCGGAACGATTGGCCACAGTGGGAACAGCCCCTCGGCTCCCGTTCCTAGAAGTTCCAGGACACCGTGCTGTCGAACTGCATGAAGGCCACCAGGACCAGCAGGTCCGCGATGCCGAGGCCCAGGCCCAGGAAGGCGCGGCCGCGACGGGTCGTACCTCGCCAGAGGGCGACCGAGGCGAGGGCGATGGCGATGGGGCCCAGGAAGACGTTGAGGACCAGGAGGCCGAGCAGGCCGAGGATGAAGGAGGCGACGGCCATGCCGTCGGCGTCCCGGACGGCGGTCCGGCGAGCGGGGGTTGCGGTGAGTTCCATGAGGTGAGTCAGCTCCCAACGGTCGGTTGGTGGAGGTGTGGCACCAACGGTCAGTTGGTGGGGTGGGGCACCAACGGTCAGTTGGTGGAGGTGCGGCACCAACGGTCAGTTGGTGGAGGTGTGGCGCCGGCGGGCGTTGCGCTCGCGGACCGCGAAGACGGCGAGCCAGACGCCGATGACGGCGGCGGCGACGAGGGTGACGGGCAGCGGCGCGTGGGCCACGGAGCCCATGACGACACCCAGCAGCAGGAGGGCGGCGACGAGGAACAGCATGAGATGCCTCTCGTGGAAGTCTCGAAGTCCCGTCCCGGACTCTCCGGGCCTCGACGGTGAGGCCCTGAATGTTTCCGGGACTTGACGACTCAGTGAACGGTTGTAGTAACAGTTGTTCACTGACTCTTGAGTCTAGCGCGTCTCCGGGCTTTCCAATTACAGAGAACAGTTGTTAACTGCATGGCATGAGTCACACTCTCGGCATCCGACAGGCCCAGAAGCAGAAGACCCGACAGGCGCTCCTGGACGCGGCGTTGGGACTCCTGGAGGAGCAGAGCCTGAGCAGCCTGGGTCTGCGCGAGGTCACCCGCGCCGTCGGAGTCGCCCCGACCGCCTTCTACCGGCACTTCCGCTCGACGGCGGATCTCGGCGTGGCGCTCGTCGAGGAGGCGCTCGGCAGCCTGCACCCGATGATCGAGGACACGGTGTCCGCGGCCGGTGACAGCGGCCAACGCATAGCGCGCGCCGTCGAGCTGATCGCCCACCACGTCGAGACGCACCCGGCGCACGTCCGCTTCATCGCGCGCGAGCGGCACGGCGGCGTCCAGCCGGTGCGGGAGGCGATCAGGGAGCAACTGGCCCGGTTCGCCGAGGAGGTGAAGGTCGCGCTGGCCGAGCACCCCGAGTCGAAGGGGTGGAGCGACGACGATCTGCTGATGCTCGCGGGCCTGTACGTCGACCACATGCTGATGGCGGCCTCCTCGTTCCTGGAGGCGCTGGAGGCGCCCGAGGAGGAGCGGGAGCGGGTCGCCCGGGTGGTGAGCCGCCAGATGCGGCTGATCAGCATCGGCCGCCACAACTGGCTCGGGTGACACACCCGTTCACCGAGTACGTCACCCCTGGGAGAGCCGACCCGAGTCAGCCCATCGAAAGCCGAAAGCCGAAATCCGACCCGAGCCGGCCTTTCACAAACCGCAGGCCGAACGCCGAAAGCCGACCCAGGTCAGCCCTGAGCCGCCTGCCGCCCCTGAGTCGCCTGCTACCCCTGAGCCGCCTGCCGCCCCTGCCCCATCTGGCCGCCGCCCGGACCGCCGCCACAGCCCCCCTGGCCTCCACCCTGGCCGCCCTGTCCGTTGCCGGGCCCGCCGCTCGGCATCCCCGAGGGATTGCCGGACGGCGCCTTCCCGGTGGGCATGTTGGACGGAGTACCGGACGCTGCGCCCGTCGGCATCCCGGACGGCGCACCGCTGGGGCGCCCGGACGGGCCCCCGCTCGGCATACCGGACGGCCGCTGACAGTTCTGGCCGGAGTTGCCGCCGTTCGAGGACGACGAGGAGTCGCCCGAGCCACAGGCCGCGAGCAGGGGTGAGAGCGCCAGCAGGGCGACGACGGGGACGAGTCGTGCACGAGGGTTCATGAGGGTAACTCCCAGTCAAGTCACGAGGCCGGTTGATGAAGACCGGATGAGCGGGGGCCCAGAGCACCAGATCCCGTTAGGGCCGGGCTGTGCCGAAGCTGTGCCTTGCTGTGGATCACCGGCCCCCGCGCAGGGCTCAATTCCCCTCGTACACCGCGCTGATGGCGGCCGCCGTCCCGGCCAGCTCCGCCCGCACCTCCGGCGGCTCCAGGACCTCCACCGCATCGCCGAAGGCCAGCAGCGTGCGGGCCTCGCGGACGGAGCCGTGCGACAGCCGGGCGACCACCCACTCGCTCGCGCCGTCGTCCTCGGGCAGCTCCGAGAGCGAGGCGGCGTTGAGGCGCAGGAACATGTCGAGGCGGGAGCGCTGTACCCGAACTGTGACATCGAGACCGCCCGGGCGCTCCTCGACCTGGCGCCGCAACACCTCCCAGACGTCGCCGAGTTCGACGCCCGGACGCCGCTTCACCGGGTCCGGCAGGACGGTGGCCGTCCGCACCCGGTCGGCGCGGAACAGCCGGGGCCTGCCGCGCCGGTCGGCGACCAGGTACCAGACACCGGCCTTGGACACGAGCCCGTACGGGTCGACGGTGTACGTGCTGGGCTCGGGGTCCCCGCTGTGCCGGTAGCGCAGCCGCACCCGGCGGTCGCTGAAGACCGCGTCCTGCAACACCTCCAGGTCGACGGCCGGTTGCGGCCCGCCCTTCCAGCGCGTCGCGTCGACCAGGATGCGGCGGCTGGTCACCTCGGCGGCCGGCCGGTGCGGCGCGGGCAGCGCGGCCATCACCTTGCGCAGCGCCGAGCCGAGCGCCGCGTCCAGGCCGAGTGCGGCGTGCGCGCCCTGCGCGGCCAGGATGAACAGCGCGCGGGACTCGTCGGCGGTCAGCCCCGTGACGTCCGTACGGAATCCGGCGAGCAGTTCGATGCCGCCGTGTCGCCCGCGCTCGGCGTAGACCGGGACGCCGGAGGCGGACAGGGCCTCGATGTCCCGGTAGATGGTGCGCACCGACACCTCCAGCCGGTCGGCGAGCTCGTGCGCGGGGACGCGGCCGCGGGTCTGCAGCAGCAGGAGGATCGAGAGCAGGCGGTCGGACTTCACGCCCCCAGGATCGCGCCCGTCGAAGAGTCCGAGCAAATGTTGACGGAAACTGTCAGGTTATGCGGCGAACGTGGGGGCACACCGACACACGGAAGAGGAACGCCATGAACGCCGTCGACCCCCGCCCCCTGTACGCCCGCGCCACCGAGCAGATCGCCGAACTGATCAAGACCGTACGGCCGGAACAGCTCGCCGGGCCGACCCCCGTGCGCCGAGTTCGACGTACGGACGCTGCTGTCGCACATGGTCGGCGGCACCCGCCGGATCGCCGTGATCGGCGAGGGCGGCGACGGTCTCGCCGTACGGCCGTTCGCGGACGGTGTCGGGGACGACGACTGGCCGGCCGCGTACGACGACGTCAGGACTCGGGTCCTGAAGGCCTGGGCGGACGACGCCCGCATGGACGCGCCGGTGCGCGTGCCGTGGGGTGAGGCGCCCGGCCGCAACGCGCTCTCCGGGTACGTCATGGAGGCCGTCACCCACACCTGGGACCTCTCCGAGGCCCTCGGCCGGCCGCGCGAGCTCGACCCGGAGCTGGCCGAGTTCGCGCTCGCGATGGCTCACCGCGTGCTGCCCGAAGGGCAGCGGGACGACGAGGAGCTGCCCTTCGACTCGGCGCTCCCGGCCCCCGAAGGGGCCGACGTCTACGGGCAGTTGGCGGCCTGGCTGGGGCGCCAGCCCCTCGCCTGAGGACCGCTCAGCCGAGCCTGGCCCGCGCGAGCTGCCGGGACTGCGCGACCAGCCGGTCCGCGCTGTCCCAGACCTCGGCGTCCTCCTCCAGGAAGCCGCCGGCGAGGTTGCGCGTGGTGATCGACACCCGCAGCGGGCCGGGCGCCGGACGGCAGCGCACGTGCACCGTCAGCTCGACCGTCGGCACCCAGCCGGACAGCCCGATCTCGAAGGCGGTCGGCGGCAGCGCGTCGACCGCGAGGAGCAGCGAGAAGGGGTCAGCGTCGCGGCCGTCGGCGAGCCCGAACCAGGACCGCATCTCGCCCTTCCCGGACGGCGCGCCGAGCGCCCAGCCCAGGGTCGAGGGGTCGAGCTTGAGGAACAGCCGGTCGGTGATCGCCGAGCTGCCGGGGATGGGAGCGGGGGCGTCCTGCGGGCCGAAGCACTGGTCCATCGGCGGGATCGCGGGCGGCTGCGCGGTCGTACGGACGTCGTCGGGCAGGGTGTCGAGATCGCCGTACGAGGCGAGGACACGGATCCGCTCGACCTCGCGGCCCTGCTCGTCGTACTGGAAGAGGGAGGCCTGGCCGGTCGACAGGGTCCGGCCGGTGCGGACGACGTCCGTGCGGACGACCGCGGGGCCGGGCTCGGAGGCGGTCAGGTAGTGCGCGGAGATCGTGAACGGGTCGGAGTGCGGCAGGGCGTCCGCGAGCGCGCGGCCCAGGACGGCCAGCAGATAGCCGCCGTTGACGGCGTTGATGATCGTCCACCCGGCGGAGAGGTCGATGTCGTAGACGCCGGGTTCGCGCAGGGTGACCGCGGTGTCGCGGTCGAACTCACTGTCGCCGATCGTGGCCCGTGCGGCCTGTACCGAAGCTGCTTCTGGCATGCATGAACGGTACAACAGGAAATTACTAAGCGGTAGCTTTGAATATGTCGGGCGCGCGACATCTGTCCTCCAGGTCGCACGGCGTCCGCCCTTCGGCCCAGGTGAGGACTCCCTTCGACCTAGGTGAGGATTAGGCAATTTCTTGGTAAGTGTCCGTAATGGCCGGTGACCAATCGCCTTGGCTCCGCCTCTGACATGACATGAGCCTCACCGGGACGCCGTTCCTCTTCACCGCGATCGCGCTGTTCGCCGTCGCCCTCGTCCTGCCCCTGCTCCTGTGGTCCCGGGTCCGCGGTCCCGCGCCCATGCGCAGCGCCGCCCGGCTGCTGATGCTGCTGTTCGCCCAGGGCACCGCGATCACCCTGGTCTTCGTCCTCGTGAACAACGCCAACAGCCTCTACGACAACTGGGCGGACCTGCTCGGTACCGGCGACCACGTCCAGCAGGCCGCCGACCTCGGCAGGGACGGCACCGGCGGGATCGCGCTCAAGCAGCTGCCCAAGGTGCGGCAGACGTTCACCCAGGCCGACGGTCCCGGCATGCACCAGGCGGGCGGCGTGCGCGTCACCCAGCTCAAGGGCCGGGTGTCGGGGGTGAACGCGGAGGTCTACGTCTGGCTGCCGCCGCAGTACCACGAACCGGCCTACGCCCACCGGAAGTTCCCCGTCGTGGAGTTGCTGCCGGGCTATCCGGGTTCGGCGAAGGCGTGGTTCGGTTCGCTGAAGGTGCACGAGCAACTGCTGCCGATGATGCGCGACGGCCAGGTCGCGCCCTTCATCCTGGTCGCGCCGCGCACCACGCTGCTGGCCCGGGTGGACACGGGCTGCGCGAACGTTCCGGGCACGGTGAACGCCGACAGCTGGCTCAGTGTCGACGTGCCGAAGATGGTGACGGACAACTTCCGCGCCGAGGCCGCCCCGGACGGCTGGGCGACCGCCGGCTACTCGGCGGGGGCACACTGCGCGACGAAGCTCGCCGTCGCACACCCCGACCGCTACCGGGCGGCGGTGAGCATGTCCGGCTACAACGACCCGATCGGCGAACGCGATTCGCTCGCCGCGCAGAGCCCGGCCCTGCGCCGTCAGAACAACCCCTACCTGCTGTTGCGCGCCTACCGCACCCCGCCCCGCGTCGCGCTCTACTTCTCCGGCGAGTCCGGCGACGGCTACGAGGCGGGCGCGGCGCTCCGGCAGATCGCGAAGCCGCCGACGACCGTGGACGTGGTGCTGCTTCCGCGCAGCGCGGGCGGCCACGACATGGCGCTGTGGCGGCCACAGGTCCCCGAGGTGTTCCGCTGGCTGTCCCGGCAGATCGGCGCCGGCGGCAGCGCCGAGGGAGCTACGGGAACCATAGGAGCCCCAGGGGCTACGGGTCTTACGGGGACTCTTCCTCAGTCACCGTCGAGCGGCGGTTCCACGCGCGCGGCGCTCGCCAGTGGAACCGCATCGCGAGCAGCCGCAGGACGAAGGCGGTGACGACCGCCAGCCCGCTGGTGAACGGGGACAGCACGTCATAGCGGATGCACAGCACGACCATGATGGCGCCCACCATCGCGGGCACCGCGTACAGATCGCGGTCCCAGCGCAGCAGCGAGGGCACCTCGTTGGCGAGCACGTCGCGCAGCACACCGCCGCCGACCGCGGTGGCGAGGCCCAAGGCGGCCGACTGGGGCAGGCCGAGCCCGTACTCGTACGCCTTCGTCGTGCCCGCGACACTGAAGAGGCCGAGCCCCGCCGCGTCGAAGACGTTGACGCCGACCTGGATCCGCTCCACCTCCGGGTGGAGGAAGAAGACGAGCAGGGCGGCCAGCAGCGGGGTGGTGAAGTAGCCGAGGTCGGTGAACGCGGCCGGGGGCACGGCCCCGATGATCAGGTCCCGGAACAGCCCTCCGCCCAGCGCCGTGACCTCGGCGAGTACGGCGATGCCGAAGACGTCGAAGTTCTTGCGGACGGCCAGCAGCGCGCCGGAGATCGCGAAGACGAAGATCCCCACGAGGTCGAGCACATGCTGGACGGAGGGGCTGAACAGATTCTGAAGCACCTGAACATTCTCACCCGAAGACGGGCCTGTACCTTACAAAGCAAGGTCCGCGGCGGGTGATACGGCCTACACCACTGGCTTGCCCGTCGTGTAGATCCACGTCTGGAACAGGTCGTCGAGCTGCTGTCCCGAGATCTTCTCGGCGAGCTCGATGAAGTCCGCGGTGTTCGCGTTGCCGTAGCGGTGGAGCTTGGTCCAGGCGGGCAGCAGCTTGAAGAAGGCGGTGTCGCCGATGCGTTCGCGCAGCATCTGGAGGGTCATCGCGCCGCGCTGGTAGACCGCCGAGGCGAACATCGTGTCGCGCTGCGGGTCGGCGACCGTGATCTGCCAGAAGGCGGAGTCCGCCGGCCGCGCGTTGTAGCCGGCCACGAACGAGTCGTGCGCCGAGCGGATGCCCTTGTGCTCGGACCACAGCCACTGGGCGTAGGTCGCGAAGCCCTCGTTCAGCCAGATGTCCTTCCAGCGGTCCACCGAGACGGAGTCGCCGAACCACTGGTGGGCCAGCTCGTGCACGATGGTCGACTCGGAGCGCACGGCGGAGTACGCGGGCTTCGTCTGCACCTCCAGCGAGAAGCCGGCCTCCGGCATGTCGTCGACGATCGCGCCGGTCTCCTCGAAGGGGTAGGGGCCGAAGACCTGCGACCAGTAGTCGGTCGCCTCGGCCGTGACGCCGTACACGTCGACGCTGTTGCTGTTCGCGAGCACCGGGTCGATGGCGACGTAGATGGGTGTCCCGGCGGGCGTGGTCCCGCTCTTCACGTCGAACTTGCCGATGGTCGCGGTGGCGAGATAGGTGGCCATGGGCTTGGTCTCGCGCCAGTGCGTGACGGTCTGGTCGCCCTTGTCGTACGTCGAGACGAGCCGCCCGTTGGAGACGCCCGTCAGGCCCTTCGGGGCCTTGATCCGGATGTCGTACGTGGCCTTGTCGGCCGGGTGGTCACTGGAGGGGAACCAGGTGGAGGCGGCGTTGGGCTCACAGGCGACGAAGACGCCGTCGGCCGTCTTCATCCACCCGTAGTCGGAGCCGAAGACGATGGGGCCGCTGAGAGGTTCGGGGACACCGCCGTAGGTGGCGCTCACCGTGAAGGTCCTGCCCTTGGACAGGGCGCCTCGCGGGGTGATGTGGATCTCGTCGCCCTCACGTGTGAAGTCGGCGCGTCTGCCGTTCACTTCGACCTTCGTCACCTCCAGCTTCTGGAGGTCCAGGTCGAAGGCGGAGAGGTTCTGGGTGGCGCGGGCCGTGATGGTCGTACGGCCGTCGAGGCGGTCGGTGTCCGGGTTGTACGCCACGTCGAGTTGGTAGTGGCGGGCGTCGAAGCCGCCGTTGCCGAGCTGGGGGAAGTAGGAATCGCCGATGCCGTCGGCGCCCGGGGTGGG
This sequence comes from Streptomyces sp. NPDC001530, assembly GCF_042894545.1. Taxonomy (NCBI): domain Bacteria; kingdom Bacillati; phylum Actinomycetota; class Actinomycetes; order Kitasatosporales; family Streptomycetaceae; genus Streptomyces; species Streptomyces sp. NPDC001530. The sequence continues at coordinate 21,036 of NZ_JBIAVS010000013.1, read as the reverse complement.
GGCGGAGGAGGCGGCGATGGCGAGGAAGGAGGCCGCCGCGGTGGCGACGGTACCTAAACGTGCCGAACGGGAGAGTGCCATGAGCGTCCCTTTCGAACGTGTTCCGAACTAACGGACACGCAGGACTCTGCACTCTCCCGTGGGGGCATGTTCATGACTTTGCCAAGTCGTCATGGCCTACTTGTCGGTTGACTCCTGACGATCGGCTTCCGCAACCTCGGCTTCGGGCTCCGCCTCAGCCTCAGACTCGGTTACGGCCGCGGCCTCGGCCTCGGCTTCGGCAGGCGCGTCCGAGGTCTCCTCGGACGCCGCGGGCTCCTCCGAAGAGGTCTCCTCCGACGCCACGGGCTCCTCCGAGGACGTTTCCTCCGACGCCACGGGCTCCTCCGAGGACGTTTCCTCCGACGCCGCGAGCTCCTCCGCGGAGGTCTCCTCCTCGGCCACCGGCTCCTTCGAGGGAGCCTCGGCCGGAGCCACCAGCTCCACCGCCTTCTTCGCCGCCGACAGCAGCACCGTGTCCTGCGGCGCCTGGTCCTCGGCGTTCTCCGGGTGGTGGCAGGCGACCTGCTGACCGGGCTTCAGCTCGATGAGCGGGGGCTCGGTCGTCTTGCAGATCTCCGTGGCCTTCCAGCAGCGCGTGTGGAAGCGGCAGCCGCTCGGCGGGGAGATCGGCGAGGGCACGTCGCCGCGGAGCAGGATCCGCTCGCTCTTGGTGCCCCGGCGCTTGGGGTCCGGCACCGGCACGGCCGACATCAGGGCCTTGGTGTACGGGTGCATCGGCGCCTCGTACAGCGAGGTGCGGTCGGCGAGTTCGACGATCTTGCCGAGGTACATCACCGCGATGCGGTCCGAGACATGGCGGACGACGGAGAGGTCATGCGCGATGATCACGTACGTCAGACCGAGCTCGGACTGCAGGTCGTCCATCAGGTTCACGACCTGCGCCTGGATCGACACGTCCAGCGCGGAGACCGGCTCGTCCGCCACGACCAGCTTCGGCTTCAGGGCGAGCGCGCGGGCGATGCCGATGCGCTGGCGCTGGCCGCCGGAGAACTCGTGCGGGTAGCGGTTGTAGTGCTCGGGGCTCAGGCCCACCAGCTCCAGGAGCCGCTGGACCTCCTTCTTCACGCCGCCCTCGGGCTCCACGCCCTGGAGCCGGAAGGGCGCCGAGACGATCGAGCCGATGGTGTGCCGGGGGTTCAGCGACCCGTACGGGTCCTGGAAGATCATCTGGATGTCCCGGCGCAGCGGGCGCATCCCTCCCGCGCTGAGCCGGGTGATGTCCTTGCCCTCGAACTCGATGGTGCCGCCGGTCGGGTCCTGGAGCCGGGTGATGACCCGCCCCATGGTCGACTTGCCGCAGCCGGACTCGCCGACGACGCCGAGGGTCTCGCCCTTGCGGACCTCGAAGTCGATGCCGTCGACGGCCTTGACCGCGGCGACCTGGCGCTGCAGGACGCCCTTCCGGATGGGGAAGTGCTTCTTCAGTCCCTGGACCCGGAGCAGGACCTCGCGGTCGTCCGAGCCCTTCGCGGAGTCCGCGCGGTCGTCGGAGGCCGCTGCCTGCTGCGGGATCACCGCGTCGGCGGCGTCCGTTTTCTTCGTCTCACTCACAGCTTCGGCGCAATCTCTTCGGTCCAGATCCGCGTACGGTCCTCCTGCGAGAGGTGGCAGGCGGTGTAGTGCCCGCTGCCGACCAGCTGCAGTTCGGGGCGCACGGTACGGGTGACATCGCCCTTGGGCAGGTCCGCGTACGGGCAGCGCGGGTGGAAGGCGCAGCCCGAGGGGACGTTGATGAGGCTCGGCGGCTGGCCCTTGACCGGGATGAGCCGGTCGGAGGTCTCCCGGTCGATGCGGGGCATCGAGCCGAGCAGACCCCAGGTGTACGGGTGCTGCGGCTGCTCGAAGATCGTGTCGACCGGACCGCGCTCCGCGCACCGGCCGCCGTACATCACCAGGACCTCGTCGGCGATCTCGGCGACCACGCCGAGGTCATGAGTGATGAGGACGACCGCGGAGCCGAACTCCTTCTGCAGATCCCGGATGAGGTCGAGGATCTGCGCCTGGACGGTGACGTCGAGGGCGGTCGTCGGCTCGTCAGCGATGAGCAGCTCGGGGTTGTTGACCAGCGCCATCGCGATCATCGCGCGCTGCCGCATACCGCCGGAGAACTCGTGCGGGTAGCTGTCGGCGCGCTTGGCGGGCTCGGGGATACCGACCCGGTCGAGCATCTCGATGGCCCGCTTGCGCGCGGTCTTCTTGTCGACCTTGTGGTGGACGCGGTACGCCTCCACGATCTGGTTGCCGATCGTGTAGTACGGGTGCATCGCCGAGAGCGGGTCCTGGAAGATCATCGCCATCTCGCGGCCGCGGAGCTTGCGCACCTCGTCCGGGTCGGCGTTCACCAGTTCCTTGCCGCCCAGCCAGATCTCGCCGGACATCTGGACGTTCTTGCCGCGCGCGCCGAGCCGGTGCAGGCCCATGATCGCCAGCGAGGTGACGGACTTGCCGGAGCCTGACTCGCCCACGATGGAGAGGGTCTTGCCCTTCTCCACCGAGAAGCTGAGCCCGTCGACGGACTTGACCAGGCCGTCGTCGGTCGGGAAGTGCACCTTGAGGTCGCGCACTTCGAGGAAGGCGCTCGGCGCGTCCGACGGGGCGGAGACGGGCTCGCCGACCGCGGCGCCGGTCTTGGACAGTTCGGTCACGAGAGCCTCACCCGCGGGTCGGCGGCGGCGTACAGCAGGTCCACCAGGAGATTTGCGATCACTACGAAGAAGGCGGCGAGCAGGGTGACGCCGAGGATCTTGGGCAGGTCGTTGTCGGTGATGCCATCCACCGCGTACTCGCCGATGCCGTGCAGCGAGAACACGGTCTCGGTGATCACGGCGCCGCCGAGCAACAGGCCGAGGTCCATGCCGAAGACCGTGATGATCGGGGTGAGCGCAGCGCGCAGTCCGTGCCGGACCACCACGTTGCGCTCCCGCAGTCCCTTGGCTCGGGCCGTGCGGATGAAGTCCTCGTTCATCGTCTCCAGCATGCCCGAGCGGGTGAGCCGCGCGTAGATGGCGGAGTACAGGAGCGCGAGTGAACACCACGCGGGGAAGAGCGTGTTGGCCCACTGCGCGGGGTTCTCGGTGAACGGGACGTAGGTGCGGCCGAAGATCGGCCACTGGTAGGTGAAGAGGAGGAGCGCCAGGTTGCCCGTGAAGAACATGGGCAGCGAGACACCGGCGAGCGCGACGCCCATGAAGGTGCGGTCGAAGAACGAGCGCGGCTTCAGCGCGGAGATCACACCGACCGTCACACCCGAGATCAGCCACAGCACGGCGGCGCCCCCGGCCAGCGAGAGGGTGATCGGAAGACGGGAGGTGAGCTCCGGCCAGACCGCCACGTGGTCCTTGAACGAGTAACCGAAGCAGGGTGCGTCGCAGTGCACCGTGGTGGGGCCCAGGTTATAGGTGGCGCCGCCCACGATCCCCTTGATGAAGTGCCAGTACTGGACGTACAGGGGCTGGTCCAGACCGAGGTTGTGCTTGACCGCGAGGATGTCGGCCTTCGACGGACTCTTCCCGATGTACTGCTGCGCCAACTGGTCGGCGGTCTGGCCGGCCATCCGTGGCAGCAGGAAGAAGATGGCGAAGGTGACCGCGGAGACGACCAGCAGCAGGATCACTGCCGCTACCGTCCGACGGAGGATGTACGAGATCACGGGGATCGGCGCTGGTGCCCGCGGGCCGCGAAGCCCGCGGGCACCAATGCCTTCACCTGCCTTCCGGGGCTGCTACTTCTTCGTGGTGCCGATGTTGAGGTAGTCGTACTGACCGCTGAAGGCCGCCGTGGAGACCACGTTGGTGGCGTTCTGCGGGCGGGCCAGCAGCACCTTGAAGTAGGTCAGCGGGACGAGGACGGCGTCGTCCATGGTCTGCTTGTCGATCTGGGTGTAGAGGCTGTTGCGCTCAGTGGTGTCCTGAGTGCCGATCGCCTTCGCCAGGAGAGCGTTCACGTCCTTGTTGTCGTACTGCGACAGGTTCGTGTTGCCCGACTGGCTGATCGCCTTGCCGTTCAGGATCTGCTGCAGGAAGCCGTAGCCGGACGGCCAGTCGGCGCCCCACTGCATCATGATCAGACCGATGTTGTTCTTCTCGGTGAACTTCGGGACACCGGCGTAGTCGGTGAAGTACTTGCCCGACGGGTACTGCTTCAGGCTGGCGTTGATGCCGACCTTCTTCAGCGAGTTGATGATCGCGGTGGCCGCGTCGATCTCCTGCGGGCGGTCGCTGCGCGCCGAGATGTTCGTGCTGATCGTCGACTTGCCGCAGGCCTTCAGCTGCTCCTTGGCCTTGGCCGCGTCGCCCTTGCTGCCGGTGGACGCGTAGACGTCCGACTTCTCGTAGCCCGGGATGTCCGGCGGGAGAACGGTGGAGGCGATGTCACCGCGGATCGGGCCGCCCTCGGCGGTCTGCACCGAGACCTTGTCGATCGCGTACTGCACGGCCTTGCGGCACTCGACCTTGTCGAACGGCTTCACCTTGGTGTTGATCGCCATGTAGACGAGACGGCCACCGTAGGTGTTGTCCGTGCCCGCCTTCTTGTCGGCGGAGGCGAGCACCTGGGCCTGGGTCGCGGCCTGGACACCCGTACCACCGAGGTCGATCGCGTCGCCGGCCAGGACGTCCTTGTCGATCGTCTCGGCGTTGACCTTCAGGTTGACGACGATCTTGTCCGGGTACTGCTTGCGCAGCGGGTCGGTCTTCGCGTCCCAGTTCTCGTTGCGGACGAGGACGGCCTGCTTGCCCTCGGAGTAGCTCTGGAACTTGTAGGAACCCGAGGAGACGATGTTCTTGACGTAGTCGACGCCCTTGTCCTTCGCCTGGGGCACCGGAGCCGTCTGCGGCGCCGCGACCAGGTAGTCGAACTCCTGGAAGGCCTGGTTCAGGTGGAAGACGACGGTGGTGTCGTCCGGCGTCTCGATCGACGACAGGCCCTTGGCGCTCTTGTCCTTGTAGGGGCCCTTGTACTTGTCGCCGCCGGCCATGAACTGCTGGAAGTAGTTCGGGCCGAGGGAGAGCACGTCACGCGCGAAGTTCGAGCGCTCGACGGCGTACTTGACGTCCTTCGACGTGATCGCCGAGCCGTCCTGGTACTTCAGGCCCGTACGCAGCTTGTACGTCCAGGTCTTGCCGCCGTCGCTCGGAACGCCCTTGCTCGCGGCGAGGTCCGGGACGAGGGTGTTGCCCTCCTCGCCGGCGCCGGGCTGGAACGTCATCAGCGGGCGGGCGTACAGCCGGCTGAAGTTGTACATGTACGCGTAGTACGTGTTGCCGGGGTCGAAGGAGTCCGGGACATCGGACAGCTCGTAAGTGACCGTGCCCCCCTTCTTCGTGGAGGCGTTGACGACATCCTTGGTCGCTGCGTTGGCCCCAGCTGATTTGGTGTTGTCGTCGTTCTTGTTGTCATCGGCCTTGCTGCAGCCTGCAAGAAGCAGGCTCGCGGAGCCGATGGCCGCAACTGCGGCCAGCGCTGACCTTCGCATGATGGGCGGGTTCCCCTCCATTGTCGGAAACTTGATGGGCTCTCGGTGTACTGCAGGCATCAGCGGCTGCGCGGGTCGAGAGCGTCGCGGAGACCGTCGCCGAGCAAGTTGAACGCCAGCACGGTCACGAAGATGGCGAGGCCAGGCACGATCATGTACTGCGGGTCGACCTCGTAGAAGGTGACCGCCTCCCTGAGCATGCCGCCCCAGGACGCCTGCGGGGGCTGGATGCCGACCCCCAGGAAGCTCAGGGACGCCTCGAAGAGGATGTTGGTCGGGATGAGCAGTGTCGAGTAGACGATGATCGGGCCGACCAGGTTGGGCAGCAGCTCCCGGAAGAGGATGTACGGGCCCTTGGCGCCCATGCCCCGGGAGGCATCCACGAACTCCCGCTCGCGCAGGGCGAGCGTCTGGCCGCGGACGATCCGGCCCAGGTAGGGCCAGTTGAAGAAGCCGATGACGAAGATCAGCACGCTCAGGTGGAGCGGGAGCCCTTCGAGGCCGAACGCGCCGCCCTGCAGGGTGGCGGAGATGGAGATGGCGAAGAGCAGGAGGGGGAAGGCGAGGAAGGTGTCCATCAGGCGGCTGATGATCGAGTCGACCCGGCCGCCGTAGTAGCCCGCGACGACGCCCATGATCGCGCCGATCACGTTCGACAGGATCGTGGCGCCGAAGGCGACCACCAGCGACACCCAGGAGCCCTCCAGGATGCGGGTGGCGATGTCGCGACCGAACTTCGGGTCGACACCCAGCGGGTGATCAGCGCTCATCCCGCCGAAGTCGCCCTTGGGGAGCGAGGTGTTGGGATCGATCAGATCCTGGTGGAACGCGTTCGGGTCCAGCCCGAACATCGCCTGGATGGGCCGCGCGAGCACGGCCACCAGGATGAGCAGCACGACAATGACACCGCCGGCGACCGCCACCTTGTCGCGCTTGAAGCGCGTCCAGGCGATCTGTCCCAGGGAACGGCCCTCGATCTGCCCCTTGTCGACTCCGGCAAGCACGGCCTCAGGCTGTGCTTCCGTTGCCGCCCCGGTGGTCTCGATCGGTGCGGTCACAGTGACCCGACCCCTCTGACCGGTGGTGACCGGCCTACGCCCGCCGCTGTCTGCGGCTTGGTTCACTTGCATGCCGGGAGGGACCGCAGATGGTGCGGAGTGGTTTCCCGGCTGATCCTTCGACTTGCACTCGCTCACAGGATCGATGACCCCATGTCTGATGGGCGAGTCTTCAGTGCCGCCACGATCACGTGCCAGGCCTGATGGAGAAAGTATGCGCAACCGTGATGCTCTTAGGGGGATTCCGTTATCCGAACAGTGGGTAACGAGAGGCGGACGGGGGGCAGTTGGGTCGAAAGGGACCACGGGGCACTCTTTCAGTGCACTTCATCCCCAATACGGACATCCATCCCTTACGTCCGCTCCCCCGCAGGTCAGCCGCGAGGGGCGGACGGGACGAAACCGTCCGGGTCCGCCGAGCGGACGCGGTCCCCGGGTCAGTAGCCCCCGCGGGCCGGCGGATAACCGTAGCCGCCCGCCATCGGCGCCTGCGCCGGAGCCGCGTGCGCCTCGCGGTCGTAGAACGGCCGGGCATTGGCCCGCAGCCACATCGCCACCGGGTCGTACTCGTCGGACATCGCGACGGTCGAGACGGGCAGCCCGTCCGGGACCGCGCCGATCGACTGCTGCATCATCGCGCGCACCGAGTCGACGGCCGGCGGCGAAGTGTCGTACACGTCCAGGCCGATGGCCAGATAGGGCGACCCGAGCGCGGGCTGCACCCAGGCGCGGCGCAGCGATCTCACGGCGGGCGTGCGGTGCGCGTTCTGTGTGAGCAGGGCGTAGAACTGCGGGATCTCGATGCCCGGTTCGGAGAGCCGGAGCGGGCCCGCGGGCTGTCGCTCCAGGCCCGTGGCGATCCGGCGCAGGTCCAGCCAGGGGATGCCGACGCCGCCGCCCGGGGCGTGCGGATTGAGCCAGAGGCCGAAGTGGTCGGGGTACAGGGTGCGGGCGACGTCGAGGCCGTCGACCACCTCGTACGAGCGGTTCCAGCCGCTGGCCGAGAGCTCCTGGGCGGAGGTGACACAGGGCGCGTACCCGAAGCCGTCCACCTCCATGTTCCCGTACTGGGCGTCCGGGGAGCCGGCCTGGCCGTGCCAGAGCAGCATCCAGACCTGGCCGGACGAGGGGGTCGCGAGCGCGCGAAGGAGCGCCTCGTAGGCGTCGTAACGCCCGGGCGTGACTTGGCGCAGCATGTGCTCGACCTGCCCGGCCGCGGTGCCGCTGGCGCTCACCTATACCGCCCCTTCGAAAGGTTGCCCCGGATATGAAACCAGCTTAAGTGGAGCTGCCGTCAGCAACCGCCGAAGAGCTAGGGACCTGTTGTCGCCTCGCGGGTGCGGGTAGTTCGTGGCTGGTCGCGCCCACCCGGCGGAGCCGCAGAATGTCACGGCCCCGCGCCCCTTTGGGGCGCCCCCCTGAGGCGCGTTCAGTCAGTGGCCGTGCTGGTAGAAGGGGCGCACCTGGGCTCGCATCCAGTCGCCCACCGGGTCCTGGGCCACGTCCAGGAGGACCAGGTTCACCGGCCACTGCATCGGGACCTTGTTCAGGGCCCGGCCCAGCGCCTCCATGGGAAGCAGTCGCAGGTCGCCCTCCCACTGGGAGAGTTCCACGCCGATGAACATGACCGGGTCGGCGGTCTCGATGGCGGCCAGACAGCGGCGGGCGGTCAGGACGACGCCGATCCCGGCGAACTCGGCCGAGGCGGCGGAGAGGAAGTCCACCGGGTCTTCCTGCCAGTCCGGTTCGAAGAGGCGCACCCGGCCGCCGCTCGCGGGCCCGTCCAGCGGGGTCCGCCCGGCCCGGCACAGCTCGGCGACGACGAGCGGCGGAAGCGGTACGCCGACCACGCCGTCCGGGTTGACGGCGATGCCGACCTGCGGGGGCAGCCCGCGGGCGAACTCGACGGCGGGCGCGATGGTGTACGACATGTGGCCGCCGGTGACCTGACGGAACTGCTCCTCGGAGCTGAAGACGGGGACGTACGCCTGGCCCTCGATCTCCAGCGTCGGCAGGTCGAGCGGGCCGCTCTGCGGACCGCCGCCGCTCGGCAGGGGCACCCAGACGAAGCTGCGGCCGAGGACCTCGACGATGCGGGCGCCCGCCGAGGGCACGCCGAGGGACGCGGCGAGCACCTCCTCCAGTTCGTTGCCCGGCCATCCGCCGTGCGGATGCGGGTGCGGGTGCGCCGGTGCCGGGAATTCGGTGAATTCGGGGAAGTCCATCTGTCTGCCTACCGCCTGCTGTGAACCACTGTTCCGGCTGGCAAGGTTAGTGGGCTCCTGCGACCGGTCGTGGTGGGCTCAGCCGCCGAAGTCGATCCGGCGCAGTACGTCGGCCGCGTCCCGGTCGATGAGGACCGCCGAGCCGCAGCCCTCCGGCAGGTCGCCCTTCTCGACGGAGCGCAGCAGCCGGGCGACCGCGCCGCGGTGGCGCGCGAACGCGTACCGCGAGACGCCGCGGCCGCGCTCGCGCTGGCCCTCCAGGGCCGTGCCCGGCGTGACGTCGAGCAGCAGCAGGTGCAGCGCGCCGCCCCGGCGCCGGGCCTCGCGGGCGAGCCAGCGGCGCACCCAGGCCTGCGTACCGCAGTCGTGCACGACGACTCCGGCGCCGGAGCGCAGTGCGCGGCGCAGGCCCGCGTAGTGGGCGAGGCGGACGAGGGGGCGGTAGACCGCGTAGGGCAGCCAGCGGGCCATCCGGTCGTCCCAGCGGTCGCGGGTGTCCTGGGAGTCGATGCGCGCGCCAGTGACGGCCCGGCGCATCAGCGTCGACTTGCCGCTGCCCGGCAGCCCGGTGACCACCACGAGGTCCGAGGCCCCGAAGTACAGCCCGTGGGGGCTGTGTCCCGCGCGGTCCCTGAGGTCGCGGACGACGGCCGTCGGGAGCGGGCCGCACGCCTGCCGGGCCGGGGCACCGGGCTGCTTGGGCAGCGCGATGCCCGAGGTCGTCGCGTACGCCGTGGTCCTGTTCACCGTGATCGTCCTCCCCTTGGGTCTGGAGTCCCATCCCCGTCGAGTGTAAAGAGAAGGTAATGCGCGGTGCTTCCCGTTTCGGTACGTGGACTGCCACAGGCCGGTTACAGGTCTCTGTGTGCCGCTGGGAAAGGTGCCCCTGCCGTGCCGGGCGGATGCGTGCAATGATGTGCGCGCCAACTGCATACCGGCCGCTTGAATCCGCGCGGGAGAGTTCCCAGTGACGTACTGACGTACGTCGTCCTGGGGCGCCGAAGGAGCAAGTCCCTCCCTTGAATCTCTCAGGCCCCGTTACCGCGCGGGCGAGGCACATCTGAAAAGCGGGCCGCTGACCAGTGGCTCCACCCAAGGTGCAAGTCAGGACCACCGTTTCGCGGGGTCGTGATGAACCTCTCAGGTTCCGATGACAGATGGGGAGGAACGACCTCGCCGTCATGCCTTGGGAGCACCACCGATGAGCAACGCACCCCGTCACACCGCGCTCGATGCCCTGCATCGCTCGCTCGGCGCGACGATGACCGACTTCGCAGGCTGGGACATGCCCCTGCGCTACGGCTCCGAGCGCGACGAGCACCTCGCCGTCCGTACGAAGGCCGGACTCTTCGACCTCTCGCACATGGGCGAGATCACGGTCACCGGCCCGCAGGCGGCCGCTCTCCTGAACTACGCGCTGGTCGGCAACATCGCCTCCGTCGGCGTGGGCCGCGCCCGCTACACCATGATCTGCCAGGCGGACGGCGGCATCCTCGACGACCTGATCGTGTACCGGCTGGCCGACGCCGAGTACATGGTCGTCGCCAACGCCTCCAACGCCCAGGTAGTGCTGGACGCCCTGGTCGAGCGTTCCGCGGGCTTCGACGCTCTCGTGCGCGACGACCGTGACGCGTACGCGCTGATCGCCGTGCAGGGCCCCGAGTCCCCCGGCATCCTCAAGTCGCTGACCGACGCCGACCTGGACGGCCTGAAGTACTACGCGGGTCTGCCCGGCACGGTCGCGGGCGTCCCGGCGCTGATCGCGCGCACCGGCTACACCGGCGAGGACGGCTTCGAGCTGTTCGTGGCCCCGGCCGACGCCGAGAAGCTGTGGCAGGCGCTGACCGACGCGGGCGCCCCGGCCGGGCTCGTCCCCTGCGGCCTGTCCTGCCGCGACACGCTGCGCCTGGAGGCGGGCATGCCGCTGTACGGGCATGAGCTGAGCACCTCGCTGACCCCCTTCGACGCGGGGCTCGGGCGGGTCGTGAAGTTCGAGAAGGAGGGCGACTTCGTGGGGCGTGCCGCCCTGGAAGCCGCCGCCGCCCGCGCCGAGGAGAACCCGCCGCGGGTGCTCGTCGGCCTGATCGCCGAGGGCCGTCGCGTCCCGCGCGCCGGGTACTCCGTCGTCGCCGACGGCAAGGTCATCGGCGAGGTCACCTCCGGGGCCCCCTCCCCCACGCTGGGCAAGCCGATCGCGATGGCGTACGTCGACGCCGCGCACGCCGCGCCGGGCACGGCCGGGGTCGGCGTGGACATCCGGGGCAGCCACGAGCCGTACGAGGTCGTGGCGCTGCCCTTCTACAAGCGCCAGAAGTAGAGACTGAGCGCGGTCCAGAAGTAACCAAAAGCGACACCACGCGCTTCTTCCCTGCTCACCAGCAGGTTCAGCAGTCCCCCATTCACGAGCACTCCCCCGCGTACAGGAGAATTCAGGCCATGAGCAACCCCCAGCAGCTGCGCTACAGCAAGGAGCACGAGTGGCTGTCGGTCGCCGAGGACGGCGTCTCGACGGTCGGCATCACCGAGTTCGCGGCCAACGCGCTCGGCGATGTCGTCTACGCCCAGCTTCCGGAGGTCGGTTCCACGGTGACCGCGGGTGAGTCCTGCGGCGAGCTGGAGTCGACGAAGTCGGTCAGCGACCTGTACTCCCCGGTCAACGGCGAGGTCACCGAGATCAACGAAGACGTGGTCAACGACCCGTCGCTGGTGAACTCCGCGCCCTTCGAGGGCGGCTGGCTGTTCAAGGTGCGCGTCGCACAGGAGCCGGCCGACCTGCTCTCCGCCGACGAGTACACCGCCTTTTCCGCCGGCTGAGAGGTCGTAGAACATGTCGCTTCTGAACACGCCCCTGCATGAACTGGACCCGGACGTCGCCGCCGCCGTCGACGCCGAGCTGCACCGCCAGCAGTCCACCCTGGAGATGATCGCCTCGGAGAACTTCGCTCCGGTCGCGGTCATGGAGGCCCAGGGCTCGGTCCTGACCAACAAGTACGCCGAGGGCTACCCGGGCCGCCGCTACTACGGCGGCTGCGAGCACGTCGACGTGGTCGAGCAGATCGCCATCGACCGCATCAAGGCGCTCTTCGGCGCCGAGCACGCCAACGTGCAGCCGCACTCCGGGGCCCAGGCCAACGCGGCCGCGATGTTCGCGCTGCTCAAGCCGGGCGACACGATCATGGGTCTGAACCTCGCGCACGGCGGGCACCTGACCCATGGCATGAAGATCAACTTCTCCGGCAAGCTCTACAACGTGGTCGCGTACCACGTGAACGACGAGACCGGTCAGGTCGACATGGCCGAGGTCGAGCGCCTCGCCAAGGAGTCCAAGCCGAAGCTGATCGTGGCCGGCTGGTCGGCGTACCCGCGTCAACTGGACTTCGCCGAGTTCCGCCGGATCGCGGACGAGGTCGGCGCGTACCTGATGGTCGACATGGCGCACTTCGCCGGCCTCGTCGCGGCGGGCCTGCACCCGAACCCCGTGCCGCACGCCCACGTCGTCACGACCACGACCCACAAGACGCTGGGCGGCCCGCGCGGTGGCGTGATCCTCTCGACGGCCGAGCTGGCCAAGAAGATCAACTCCGCGGTCTTCCCGGGTCAGCAGGGCGGTCCGCTGGAGCATGTGATCGCCGCCAAGGCCGTCTCCTTCAAGGTCGCCGCCTCGGACGACTTCAAGGAGCGCCAGCAGCGCACGCTCGACGGCGCGCGGATCCTGGCCGAGCGCCTGGTCCAGGACGACGTCAAGGCCGTCGGCGTGGACGTCCTGTCCGGTGGCACGGACGTGCACCTGGTCCTGGTCGACCTGCGCAACTCCGAGCTGGACGGCCAGCAGGCCGAGGACCGCCTCCACGAGGTCGGCATCACGGTCAACCGCAACGCCATCCCGAACGACCCGCGCCCGCCGATGGTCACCTCCGGCCTGCGCATCGGCACGCCCGCCCTCGCCACCCGCGGCTTCCAGGCCGAGGACTTCACCGAGGTCGCGGACATCATCGCCGAAGCGCTGAAGCCGTCGTACGACGCGGAGGCCCTGAAGGCCCGCGTGTCCGCTCTGGCCGACAAGCACCCGCTGTACCCCGGCCTGAAGTAGTTCGTACGGAACGTACGATTTCTCGGGGCGCCGCGCACACTGGTTGTGTGTGCGGCGCCCGCCCCCTGCATCACCCCGTTGTGAGGAGTTCCCGTGGCCATCTCGGTCTTCGACCTGTTCTCGATCGGCATCGGCCCGTCCAGCTCCCACACGGTGGGGCCGATGCGCGCGGCACGTATGTTCGCCCGGCGGCTGCGCAACGACGACGTACTGGAGTCGGTGGTGTCGATACGCGCCGAGCTGTACGGCTCGCTGGGCGCGACGGGCCACGGCCACGGCACTCCGAAGGCCGTACTGCTCGGCCTCGAGGGCGCCTCACCACGGACGGTGGACGTGGAGGGGGCCGACGAGCGGGTCGAGGAGATCAAGTCGGCGGGCCGCATCCGTCTGCTCGGCGACCACGAGATCGACTTCTCCTTCGACGACGACCTGATCCTGCACCGCCGCAAGGCGCTGCCGTACCACGCGAACGGCATGACGCTGTGGGCGTACGGCGCCGGGGGTGCGGAGCTGCTGTCGAAGACGTACTACTCGGTCGGCGGCGGCTTCGTGGTCGACGAGGACGCGGTCGGCGAGGACCGCATCAAGCTGGACGACACGGTCCTGAAGTACCCCTTCCGCACGGGCGACGAGCTGCTGCGGCTGACCCGCGAGACGGGCCTGTCGATCTCGGCCCTCATGCTGGAGAACGAGCGGGCCTGGCGCACCGAGGAGGAGATCCGCGAAGGTCTCCTCGCGATCTGGCGCGTGATGCAGGCGTGCGTGTCGCGCGGCATGTCCCGCGAGGGCATCCTGCCCGGCGGTCTGAAGGTCCGCCGCCGCGCCGCCGTCTCGGCCCGCCAGCTGCGCGCCGAGGGCGACCCGCTGGCCCACGCGATGGAGTGGATCACTCTCTACGCGATGGCCGTCAACGAGGAGAACGCGGCGGGCGGCCGTGTGGTCACCGCCCCCACGAACGGCGCCGCGGGCATCATCCCGGCGGTCCTGCACTACTACATCAACTTCGGGGCGGGCGCAGCCTCCGAAGGAGAAAAGGAAGACGGCGTGGTCCGCTTCCTGCTGGCCGCGGGCGCGATCGGCATGCTCTTCAAGGAGAACGCCTCCATCTCCGGCGCCGAGGTCGGCTGCCAGGGCGAGGTCGGCTCCGCCTGCTCGATGGCCGCCGGCGCCCTCGCCGAGGTCCTGGGCGGCAGCCCCGAACAGGTCGAGAACGCCGCCGAGATCGGCATGGAGCACAACCTCGGCCTGACCTGCGACCCGGTCGGCGGCCTGGTCCAGATCCCCTGCATCGAGCGCAACGGCATGGCCGCGGTCAAGGCCGTCACGGCGGCCAAGATGGCCATGCGCGGCGACGGCTCCCACAAGGTCTCCCTCGACAAGGTCATCAAGACCATGAAGGACACGGGCGCCGACATGAGCGTCAAGTACAAGGAGACGGCGCGCGGCGGGCTGGCCGTCAACATCATCGAGTGCTGACACCGCGGAACCGGACGAGGCCACCGACACGGGGCTGCGCCTGTGGACGACCTGCCCGGCCCGCCGCCGCCGACTTGGCTGCGGCAAAGGGGAGTTGGGACGTGCACGCTGGTGTCGCAGAAGCTGGGCAGCATCGTCTACAAGCCGTCGGACCTGCTCGGCTCGACGTACTCGACGCTGGACGCGGCCACGAAGGCCAACGCCGGCCCTCACGGGACGCGTTGACCGGGAAGGTCGTCTTCGAGCTGATCCCCGGCACGTTGGAGGAGTCCATCCCCCTCCTCGCCGCGGACCCGCGAGCGTGATCGCCTCGGACTCGTCGGCCAAGTCGACGGCCGTCCTCGGGTCGGTCACCAACCGGGGCTGACCCGCCCGAACAGGGGTGACACCGGGGAGACGGGGGAAAGGTGACATCACCCCCTCCAGTACCCCCACCTCCGGAGGCTCCCCCCATGCTGCGCGGCATCGACATCAGCGCCTACCAGTCGTCCTCCTACGACACCGACGGCCTCTCCTTCGTCTTCATCAAGGCGACGGAGGGCCGTTCGTACGTCAACCCGAAGCTCGCCGCCCAGGTGAAGACGGCCCGCGACGGCGACTGCGTCGTGGGCTTCTACCACTTCCTGTGGCCCGGCAACATCACAGCCCAGGCCGAGTACTTCGTCGGCAAGGCCCCGGAGAAGGCGGGCGACCTGCTCGCCGTCGACTGGGAGACGACCGGAGAGGGCACCCACGCCAGCAACGCGGAGAAGGACCGCTTCATCCGCAAGGTGAAGGAACTCCGGCCGCGTCACCGGGTCGTGCTCTACACCAACCGCAACTACTGGCTGAACGTCGACACCACCTCGTACGCGGGCGACGGCCTGTGGATCGCCGACTACGTGACCGCGGGCAAGCCCCGCATCAAGGCGAAGTGGCGCTTCCACCAGTACACCGACGATCCGCTCGACAAGGATGTCGCCGACTTCGCGAGCAAGGCGGCGCTGGTCGACTGGGCCAACGTCGACTGACCGCTCCCCTAGCGCGAAGGTGCGCGCTTCCCGACCAAGGGCCTTACGATTTCGCTGGTCACGGCGTGATCATGCCATCAGCGGAACGGGGAGCGGGATATGAGCGGGGCGGTCAGCGCGGTCAGCAGCAACGGGACGTATGCGTTCACCAAGCCGAACCGGGAGAGCATCACACTGCTCGCCGGGCTCGGGGTGGAGGGGGACGTGCATGCCGGGACCACGGTGAAGCACCGGTTCCGGATGGAGAAGGATCCGTCACAGGTGAATCTGCGGCAAGTGCACCTCATGCACGAGGAGTTGTTCGACGAGCTGCGCGAGGCCGGGTTCACCGTCGCTCCCGGGGAGCTCGGGGAGAACGTCACCACCCGGGGGATCGATCTGCTGGGGCTGCCGGTCGGGGCGCTGTTGCGCCTCGGGGACGAGGCCGTGGTCGAGATCACCGGGCTGCGGAATCCGTGCGCGCAGATCGACAACTTCCAGAAGGGGCTGCTCAAGCAGGTCGTCGGGCGGGACGGTGACGGCGCGGTCGCCTACAAGTCCGGTGTCATGAGTGTCGTACGAGAAGGCGGCGTGGTGCGGCCCGGGGACTCGGTCGAGGTCGAGTTGCCGGACGGGCCGCACCAGCCCCTGCGGATCGTCTAGGTCGTCCGCCCCTGCCTGAGGCGGTCCGGTCGGTCCGGCCTCAGGCAGTCCCGTCGGTCCGGCCTCAGACGGTCCCCGCCCGCCCGGCCTCAGGCAGTCCCGTCGGTCCGGCTTCAGACGGTCCGGTCGGGTCCGGTCTCAGGCGCTCCGGAAGTCCGCCGAGCGCTCCGGGGACGCCTCCGCCAGTGCCTTCGTCACGGCGTCGAGGCCTTCCTGGAGGCCGTAGACAGGGGTGCCGGGCTGCTGGCGCCAGGAGTCGTCCAGGCCGCCGGCGTCGACGGTGTCGAAGCCGAGGTCGTCGATGAGGGCGCGGACGACGCGCTTGGCGGCCTCGTCGTCGCCGGCGACGGGGAGGGCCATGCGGTCGGGGGCGCCGGCCGGCCGGGGGCGGTCCAGGATGTCCTGGGCGTAGGTGCCGTTGAAGGCCTTGATGACGGTGTGGCCGATCTGCTGGGCCGTCCAGCGGCTCTCGGTGAGGCCCTCGTCCTCGATCGCGGCGATCTTGCCGTCGCGCTGCTGGGGGTAGTAGTTGCCGGTGTCGATGACGGCGACGCCCTCGGCGGCTCCGTCCAGGATCCCGTCCGGCAGGTTCGGGACCGCTTTCACCGGGATCGTGATCACGACGAGCTCGGCGCCGCGCGCCGCGTCCTCGACCTTGACGGGTGTCGCCCCGGTCTCCTCGGCGAGCGCGGTGAGTGTGTGGGGACCGCGGGAGTTGGCGACGGAGACGTCGTGACCGAGGGCGGTGAGCCGCCGGGTGAGGTTGCCGCCGATGTTGCCCGCGCCGATGATGCCGATCTTCATGAGTGACAGGCCCTTCCAGGGTTGATACTCCTGATGGGGATCACCAACCCCGGGGGTCCACTCGCTATTCCGGTGTGTGCGGCATCCGGGTGACCGTCATCAGGGCTTCACCACGATCTTGCCGAAGTGCGCGTTGCTCTCCATCAGACGGTGCGCGTCCCCGATGCGGTCGAGTCCCTCGAAGACCTCGGCGACCGGCGGCCTGAATCCGCCGTCGCGCAGGCCCGCGTTCAGGAAGGCGGTGGAGCGGCGGCGGCCTCCCGGCGTCGTGGTCAGGGTGAAATTGGCGTACGTATGGATGGTGAGGGGCCAGTTCCAGGGCAGCTCGGCCGGGCGCCGGTCGAGCCAGCCGTAGACGACCATCGCGCCGCCCTCGGCGAGCGCCTCGCCCAGCGGGCGGAAGCCGGGGCCGCCGATCGCGTCGAAGATCACCTCGGCGCCGCGTCCGCCGGTGAGCCGCCGGGTCTCCTTCGCCACGTCCTCGTCGTCGGAGACGATCACCTGCTCCGCCCCGAGGTCGAGGAGCCGGCGCTTCTTCCCCTCGGTCCGGGTGGTGGCGAGCGGAATCGCGCCGATGCGGCGGGCGACCTGGATCGCGGCGGTGCCGACACCGCTGGACGCGCCGGTGATCAGGACGTGGTCGCCGGGCTTCAGCCCCGCGGTCTCCAGAAGCGCGCCGTACGCCGTCGTGTACGTCAGCCACGCCGCCGCGCCGGTGACCGCGTCCACCGACTCCGGACGCGGCACGACCGCCGTGTCGGGCAGTACGACGCGTTCCGCGTACACGCCCTGGGCGCTCATCTCGATGCCGGGTCCGGTCGTCACGGGGTCGCCCACGGCGAAGTCGGTGACGCCCTCACCGACCGCCTCGACGGTGCCGGACGCCTCGTAGCCGAGCCGCGAGGCGGGCAGGGCGGGCTGGTAGTAGTAGGTCCCCGCGCGGAACAGGGCCTCGGCGCGGTTGAGGCCCAACGCCTCGACCTTGACGAGGACTTCGCCGGGGCCGGGTGCGGGCACCTCGACGTCCTCGATCGTCAGGACGTCCGGGCCGCCGAGTTCGTGAAAGAACACGGTGCGTGCGGTGGTTGATGACATACCCATGACGCTAGGAGCGCGGTGCGAGACGATCCATGCCTGCCAGTCTCGCTTTCCTGTCCATCCGTCTCGCCGGGGCGCCCACGCGCTACCGTTCGGGCATGGACGTACTCAGCGACGCCATCGCCACGATGCGCACCGGGCGCCCGCACTCCTCGCGCCGCGACAAGCACGCCCCCTGGGGCATGCGCTTCGAGTCCTCGGACGGGGCCGGGTTCCATGTGGTGCTGCAGGGTTCGGCGTGGCTGCTTCCCGCGGAGGGGAATCCGGTGGCGCTCGGCCCCGGTGACGTGGCCTTCCTCGCCCACGGCCGCGGTCACGCGCTGGCCAGCGGCGTCGACGTACCGCTGGAGGAGGTGCGGCTGGGGCCGGACGGCAGGTGGCCGGAACCTCCGCCGCGGCCGGGGCCGTTGACGGATACGTCGACCGTTCTGCTGTGCGGGGCCTACCAGTTGGACCGGGCCCGCGCGCATCCGCTCCTCTCCGAGCTGCCCGAGGTGGTCCACCTCCCCGCCCGGGTCGGTGCCCACCGCTCGCTGCGGGCCGCGGTGGAGCTCCTCGGTATGGAGCTGGAGGAGCCCCAGCCGGGCTCGGACACGATCGTCACCTCGCTGCTCGACACGCTCCTGCTCTACATCCTGCGGGCCTGGTGGCAGCGCGAGCGGCACGGCTCCGGGCATCCCACGGGCTGGTCGGCCGCCCTCGCCGACCCGGCGGTCGCGGCGGCCCTGCGCGCCATCCACGGCGATCCGACCCACCCCTGGACGGTCGAGGAACTCGGCGCCCGCGGCGGCCTCTCCCGGGCGGCCTTCGCCCGCCGGTTCACCGCGCTGGTGGGCGAGCCCCCGCTCACGTACCTCACCTGGTGGCGCATGACGACCGCCGGCCGGCTGCTGCGCACCGACGACATCCCGCTCCGCCAGGTCGCCCAACGCACCGGCTACACCTCGGAGTTCGCCTTCGCCAAGGCGTTCAAGCGCGAGTACGGGGTGGCGCCGGGCCAGTACCGCAGGCGCGCCTCCTAGGCATGCACCGTACGACGAAGGGGCGCCCACCGGTGATCCGGCGGACGCCCCGACGCGCGGGTCACTTGTTCAGGTGGGTCCAGAACTCGTCGAACGAGAGGACCTTGTCGCCGTTGAGGTCACGGCTGGCGATGATGGCATCGGCCACCGACTCGGTGACGTTCCAGTCGCCCTCCTGGGCGAGGGCGGTCTTGAACTCGGCAGCGGTGATGAAACCGTCACCATCCGTGTCGATCCGGTCGAACTGCTTGCGTGCTTCCTCGATGTCCGCCACCGATCCGCCCCTTCGTAGTGCATTACTGCCATGTGTACGGAGGTCAGATTAACGGGCCGGTCGAGCGCGGAGTGCGGCGACCACCCAGGCGAACTCCTCGCGGTGCGCGGAGAGCGGCTCCGTGCCTCGGACCAGCGCGTTCAGCTCCCGGAAGCGGGCCACCTCGACGTGCGCCGCGGACTCCATGCGCTCCAGTACGGCGGCCCGGTCGGCGTTGCCGAGCAATGCCCCGAGCACCTCCTCGGCCTCGGGCGACTCGGGGGCTATGCCCTGCTCCAGCGCCTGGCCCGCGAGCTGCACCAGGCGGCTCATGAACCACAGGGACGTACCGGCCGGCACATCCGGCCCCCGGTCCGCCGCGTTGAACTCGATCATCTCCCGCATGCGGGAGCGAAAGCCCGGGTCCTGCAGCATTTCGGCCAACTCCACCCAGGCGTCCACCTGCTCGGGTGTGGGGTCCTCGGGCAGCTCGGCGAGGCCGAACCGCATCCTGGTACGGATGTCGGGGTCCGCGGTGTCGAGCCCCCTGAAGGTCTCCTCCATGAAGTCGTCGGCGATCCGCTTCCGCTCCGCGGCCGACAGCCGCGCCAGCTTGTTCATGAGTGTCATCTCCTCTGCGGTCGACCCGCGTCGCGCCACGGTCGACAGCACCGCCCGGGTCACCTTCAGCGAGCGGATCTGCGCGTCCAGCGCCGCCACGTGCGCGGCCGCCACCTCCGCGACCGTCGTCTCGCCGGCCAGCACCTTGCGTACGTCGTCCAGGCCCAGGCCCAGTTCGCGCAGGGTGCGGATCAGCTCCAGGCGGGCGACGGACGCGGCGTCGTACAGGCGATAGCCGCCCGCGGAGCGTGTCACCGGGGGCAGGGCGCCCTCGTCCGACCAGTAGCGGATGGTGCGGACGGACAGGCCGGTGCTCCGGGACAGCTCGCCGATGGTGAAAAGTCCGGTGCCGTCTTCGATCATGATGGGGAGTCTGGGCCTTCCAGTGGGTGGAGACTCAAGGTGGAGACTCGATGTGGGGACTCGATGTGGGGACTCGATGTGGGGACTCGAGGTGCGGGGAGCGCGGTCGTGGCTGACACTCTGCGGGACATTCTGGATGCGGCGGCGCGAGACGCCTTCCTGCCGGCGGACGGCGGGACGACCGTCGTACGTCAGCATTCCCGCCGGGACGCGGGCGTCCTCGCCTTCACGGCGCATTCCGTCGTCTTCACCGACGAGGATCCCCAGTGGGTGCGCGAGGCGCTCGGCTCCGTCGACTGCGACGCGCTCGCCGCGCCCATGAACGCGCGGTTCCTCGCGGCGCTCATGGAGCGTACGGGGCGCCGGAGCGACACGATCGACGTGCTCACGGTCGGCTCTCCCCTGCCGGGCGAGCCGCCGCTCGAGCTGAAGGAGATCCACGACCCCGACCATCCGCGGGTCGTCAGCTCTCGCAGGCGCCGCGACGACGTGCGGGTATGGGCCACCGAGGGCGGCGTACTCGTGCTGGGGCGCGGGGTCGCGGGACGGTTGGAGGTCGCGGTCGAGGTGGCGGAGGACGTACGGCACCGGGGGCTGGGGCGTGCGCTCGTTTCGGCGGCGCGGCAGCTGAGCGGGGGCGAGCCGGTGTGGGCGCAGATCTCGCCGGGGAACGCCCGCAGTCTGCGGGCGTTCCAGGCGGCCGGTTACCGTCCCGTGGGGTCAGAGGCGCTGCTCATCGCCCACTAGAAGGCTCATGAAGATCTTGCTGAGGGGCTGTCCGGCTGCAGGCCGGGCCGGCCCTTCGGTGCTATGTGCCAGTCGGTGCGAGTGTCCAGGT
>NZ_JBIAVS010000012.1:308641-352402 GCF_042894545.1 Streptomyces sp. NPDC001530 | reverse complement strand
TTTCCCTTTCCGGCGGTTCCGACTCTATCAGATCCTTTCGGGCCTGACCCCCAGTCAGCGGGGTTTGTCTTCGCGGCTGTTGGGCCGTTCCGACGTCCCAAACTTTAGCGGATCCTCTCGGCAGTTCCTAATCGGGCCGCCGAACCCAAAGCGAATTGAATTCGGGCACGCCGAATTCAACCCCGTTGGGAGATCGTGCTGGTGGTTTGGTTGCCGCATCTGCGGCGGAGGTGCTGCCGCAGAACCGTTACAGCCCCGTGGCAACTCGAAGAACCTTACGGACCGGCGAAGGCGATGTCAACCTCTCCTGTCAAGATCTTTAATCGGGGGTCGAGATCCCGGGCCGAGGCCCTCAGTCGAGGTCGCTGAGCCGACCGCCCGCGTCCGGCTGGGCGTGCTCCACGCGTCGTAGAAGACGGGTCAGCACCTCACCCAGGACGCCGCGGTCATCGGCGGACAGGTCCTGGAGCAGGTCCTCCTCGAAGACGGTGGCGAGGCGCATCGCCTCGAGCCACTTCTCGCGCCCCTCATCCGTGAGCTCCACGATGACGCGTACCCGATTGGACTCGTCGCGCTCTCGCGTGACCAGCCCCTCCGCGACCATGCGGTCGATGCGGTGGGTCATCGCGGCCGGAGTGAGGCCGAGCCGCTTGGCGAGGTCACTCGGACCCATGCGGTACGGGGCCCCGGAGAGGACGAGGGCCTTGAGGACCTCCCACTCGGCGTTGCTGATGCCGAGCGCGGCGGTCTGGCGGCCGTATGCGACGTTCATACGCCGGTTGAGGCGGGAGAGGGCCGAGACGATCTTCTCGACCTGGGGGTCGAGGTCCCGGAACTCGCGCTGGTAGGCGGCGATCTGTTCTTCGAGTGTCGGCTCACTGACGCCGGGGGTGTCGCCCATGGTCGCAGTATCGCATGGCATTGCTTGGCGTTGAAGTCCTTCGAGGTGTACAGTTCAACCTCTAACTTTAGCTTCGAAGTCTTCAGGTCTGCATCCATGCAGGGGGAAGCTTCGCGACCAAGGCAGGTGAAAGTGACCAGGGCGATGGGCGCAGCGATGCGCCGGATCCACGTGGGCAACGCACTCAGCGCGTTCGGGCTCGGCTTTACCGTCCCCTTCCTCTACGTCTATGTGGCGCAGGTGCGGGGACTCGGCTCCATGACGGCGGGCATCGTGCTCGCCGTCTTCGCCGTGGCCGCTCTCGTCGTGCTGCCGTTCGCCGGACGGGCCATCGTCCGGCGCGGCCCGCGGCCGGTCCTGCTTGCCGCCCTGGTCACCGCCGCCTTCGGAGCGATGAGCCTCGGGCTCGCGAACAGCGCCACGACCGTGCTGCTGTCGGCGGCCGCGCTCGGTGCCGGACAGGCCGTGATGCAGCCGGCGCTCGCGACGATGATCGTGGACTGCTCCTCGGCGGAGACGCGGTCACGCGCCTTCGCGACGCAGTTCTTTCTGCAGAACCTCGGGCTCGGCATCGGCGGGCTGATCGGCGGCCACATCGTCGACACGTCGCGGGCGAGCTCGTTCACGCTGCTGTTCGCGATCGAGGCGGCGATGTTCCTGCTGCTCGTCATGATCATGTCGACCGTGCGGATGCCGCACGCGCCGAAGGTCGTAGGTGCGCCGCAGGCCAAGGGCGGCAGCTGGAAGCAGCTGCTCGGCAACCGGGCCATGGTGCAGCTGTCCGTGCTGGGCTTCGTACTGTTCTTCGCCTGCTACGGGCAGTTCGAGTCGGGCCTCTCCGCGTACGGCGTCGAGGCGGCCGGGATCTCCACCTCCGCGCTCGGTACGGCGATGGCGGCGAACACCGCGATGATCGTGGTCGCGCAGTTCGCGGTGCTCAAGTTCGTCGAGCGCCGGAAGCGGTCCCGGGTGATCGCCGCGGTCGGCCTCATCTGGGCCGTCGCCTGGCTCACGGCCGGGTACGCGGGCCTCGGGCACGGTAGCCAGACCATGGCCACGGCGGCCTTCGTCTCGACGTACGCGCTCTTCGGGCTGGGCGAGGCGATGCTGTCGCCGACCGTCGCGCCGCTGGTCGCCGATCTGGCGCCGACGGGCATGGCGGGTCAGTACAACTCCGCCTTCGCCCTGGTGAAGCAGCTCGCGCTGGCGGTCGGTCCCGCGGTGGGCGGTCCGATGGCGGCGTCGCTGCACGGCCCGTACATCGTGACGTTCCTGCTCTTCTCGCTCGGCATCACGTTCCTGGCCGTGCGGCTGGGGCGGCAGCTCACCCCCGTACAGAATCAGCCCTCGCTCGCGAGGAGCCGGGTGGTCGCGCAGGGCGGAACGCCGACGGAGCCGGTGCCGGTCTCGACGGGTTCCTGACGGACGGACGTACGACGGCCGCCGCCACGTCTCTACGTGGTGGCGGCCGTCTTTGTGTCTCAGCGGACTGCCGTTCTGCGTCTCAGCGGACCGCCGTCACCAGGTTGGCCGTGAAGGGGAGGGTCGCGCTGCCGTCGGGGGCGGTGCGGTCCGCCAGGTGGGCGTGGACCGCGCGGCCGGCCCGTACGAGGGCGTCGTCGCCGCCGCTGTCGGCGATCGCCTGGCCCCAGGACGTCGACGAGAGCTGGCCCGGGGCGTACTCGGCGAGGGGCGGGAAGGCGATGCCGAAGCTGACCTCGTGGGCCGTGATGTCGTGGAAGCCGGCGGTGCGGAGGGCGGTGGTGAGGCGTTCGGCGGTGCCGGAGAAGGCGTTCTCGTAGTCCGCGGCGAGCTCCGGGCCGCCGTACTCCTTGACGGCCTCGTACTGGGCCACGAAGTACGGGATCAGGTCCCTGGAGGCCCAGGTGGTGGCGGCGAAGCGGCCTCCTGGGCGGGTCACTCGGGCCGTCTCCGCGAAGGCCGCGTCCAGGTCGGGGACGAACTGGACGCCCTGCTGGCAGACGACCGCGTCGAAGGCGGCGTCCTCGTAGGGGAGTTTGTCCGCCGGGGCCACGGTGAACTCGATGTCCGGGTACATCCGGGGGGCGTGTTGCCTGGCCACCCTGATCATGCCGTCGTTGACGTCCGCACCCGAGACGCGGCCCGCCGGGCCCACGCGGGCGGCCGCCGCCCTTGCCGCGAAGCCGGTGCCGCAGGCCAGGTCCAGGACCGTGGCACCGGGGAACAGGTCGACGGCGTCCAGGACCGCCTCCACGAAGGGCGCCATGAACGGCGCGGCGTACTGCTCGTAGCGCTCGGGAGCACTTCCTTTGAGCTGAAAGCCCGTTTCGTCTGCCATGGGGGAGCTACTAGCACCGGGTGGGGCGGGCGGCTAGGTGACGCGCGGGGACTGCGGGTGGGGTTTCGCTGAGTGGAGCGCCCCGTCAGGGGCGCGGGGCTGTGACAGTGTGCGGCTCCGCCGCGTGGGCGCGACCAGCCCCCGCCTCAACTCCCCCCGCGGGGCAGCGCGAACTCGCACCACACCGCCTTGCCGCCGCCCGGCGTGCGCCGGGAGCCCCAGCCGGAGGCGATCGTGGCGACGATGGCGATGCCGCGCCCGGCCTCGTCGCCCGGTTCGGCGCGGCGGCGGCGCGGGAGGTGGTCGTCGCCGTCGGTCACCTCGATGATGAGGCGGCGGTCGGTGCGGCGCAGGCGCAGGCGCATCGGCGGGGTGCCGTGCTGGAGGGAGTTGGCGACGAGTTCGCTGGCCGCGAGGACACCGAGGTCGTGCAGCTCAGGAGGGAAACGCCAGCTGGTCAGCACGCCGGAGGCGAAGGCACGCGCGCGTGGGGCCGCCTCGACGCCGCCGAGGAGCTCCAGGGCGGCGTTGCGGAAGAGCTCGCCGTCCGGCCCCGTACGAGCGGGGTGCTGGAGGACCAGGACCGCCACGTCGTCGTCGTGGTCGGCCGTGACGCCCGCCGAGCGGACCAGGCGGTCGCAGATCACCTGAGGGGTACCCGTGGCGCCGACGAGGGCACGCTCCAGGGACGCGATGCCCTCGTCCAAGTCCTCGTCGCGGCGCTCGACCAGGCCGTCCGTGTAGAGGACGGCGGTGGAGCCGGGCCCCAGGGGGACCGATCCCGACGCGTGCAGCCAGCCGCCGGTGCCGAGCGGCGGTCCGGTGGGCTCGTCGGCGCGGTGGACGGTACCGCTCTCGTCGCGGACCAGGATGGGGAGATGGCCCGCCGAGGCGTACACCAGCCGCCCCTCGTTGGGGTCGTGGACGGCGTACACGCACGTGGCGATCTGGTTGGCGTCGATCTCGGTGGCGAGGCCGTCGAGGAGCTGCAGGACCTCGTGCGGGGGGAGGTCCAGGCGGGCGTACGCGCGTACGGCCGTACGCAGCTGGCCCATGACGGCCGCGGCGCGCACCCCGCGGCCCATGACGTCGCCGATGACGAGCGCCGTGCGGCCGCCGCCGAGGGTGATCACGTCGTACCAGTCGCCGCCGACCGCGGCCTCCGTGCCGCCGGGCTGGTAGGTGGCGGCGATGCGCAGGTCGTCGGGCTCCTCCAGCTCCTGGGGGAGGAGGGAGCGCTGGAGGGTGACGGCGGTTTCGCGCTGGCGGCGCTCGCTGGCGCGCAGCCGTTCGGCGGCCTCGGCGTGGTCGGTGACGTCGGTGGCGAAGATCAGCACGCCGCCGCCCTGGCCCTCCGGGGAGGTGTCGACGGGGGTGCAGGTGAACGTGTACGAGCGGCCGCTGGGCACCTTGCGGGACTTGACCGTACGGGGCTTCGCGCTGCGCAGTACCTGGTCGAGGAGCGGCAGCAGGCCGAGCTCGTCCAGCTCGGGAAGCGCTTCGCGCGCGGGATCGCCGACCGGTCGTACCCCGAAGGCCGCCGTATAGGCGTCGTTGACGTACGCGACGCGGTGCTCGGGGCCGTGCACGAGGGCGACGAGCGCCGGGACGCGGTCGAGGACCTCGCGCACGGGCAGCTCGTCGACGGCGAGCGCGGGCGGCGCGTCGTCGCTCAGCCGTTCGGCGCGGGCCGCCGGCACGGAGCCTTCCCCTCGTCGGTCCGGGGAGACCGTGTGCTCGGTCCGCGCTGCGGCGCGGCGCTGCGTTCCGGGGAGCCGGGCGCTCCAGCGCGTGAAGTTCACAGTGGGGAAAGCCTCGTGGGTTAGAAGGGCGAGCGGTGGGCCCGCCCAAGGTCGTGGACCAGTCTGGCAGTCTGGCCGACCGGGCCGACATCCGTCAGACGCCGGCCCAACCGGTGGAGTTCCTGGGTCCGGTCAGGACGACCCCTTCGGGTCGAGCTTCGGGTCGAGAGGATGCTTTCCACCGGCCGCGAGTTCGAACTCCGCACGGGGGTGTTCGAGCGAACCGAGAGACACGATCTCCCTCTTGAAGAGCCCCGCCAGGGTCCATTCGGCGAGCACACGGGCCTTGCGGTTGAAGGTCGGCACCCTGCTCAGGTGGTAGACGCGGTGCATGAACCAGGCAGGATAGCCCTTCAACTTGCGCCCGTAGACGTGTGCGACGCCTTTGTGCAGCCCCAGGGACGCGACCGAACCGACGTACTTGTGGGAGTACGTTTCGAGCGGCTCGCCGCGCAGGGAGTGCGCGATGTTGTCGCCGAGGACCTTGGCCTGGCGTAGGGCGTGCTGGGCGTTGGGCGCGGTCTCCTTGCCGGGTTCCGCGGCGGTGACGTCGGGGACGGCGGCGGCGTCTCCCGCGGCCCACGCGTGCGTGACGCCGTCGACGGTCAGCTGGGGGGTGCACTTGAGGCGGCCGCGCTCGTTCCGGGGGAGGTCGGTGGCGGCGAGGATCGGGTGCGGTTTCACGCCGGCCGTCCACACGACCGTACGCGTGGGGAAGCGGGCGCCGTCACTGAGGACGGCGATCCGGTCCGCGCAGGAGTCGAGGCGGGTCTCCAGGCGTACGTCGATGTTGCGGCGGCGCAGCTGGGTGATCGTGTATTTGCCCATCTCCTCGCCGACCTCGGGGAGGATGCGGTTCGAGGCCTCGACGAGGATCCACTTCATGTCCTCGGGCTGCACGTTGTGGTAGTAGCGCGCGGTGTAGCGGGCCATGTCCTCCAGCTCGCCGAGCGCCTCGACGCCGGCGTAACCGCCTCCTACGAAGACGAAGGTCAGGGCCGCGTCGCGGATCGCGGGGTCGCGGGTGGAGGAGGCGATGTCCATCTGCTCGATGACGTGGTTGCGCAGGCCGATGGCCTCCTCGACCGTCTTGAAGCCGATGGCGTAGTCGGCGAGCCCGGGGATCGGGAGGGCGCGTGAGATCGAGCCGGGGGCGAGGACGAGCTCGTCGTACGTGATCTGCTCCGCGCCCGCGCCTTCCTCCTCGGTGGCGAGCGTGGTGAGGGTCGCGGTGCGCTTGGCGTGGTCGATCGACTGGGCCTCGCCGATGACGACCTTGCACTGGTCGAGGACCCGGCGCAGCGGGACGACGACGTGGCGCGGCGAGATCGAGCCCGCGGCCGCCTCGGGAAGGAACGGCTGATACGTCATGTACGGGTCGGGCGAGACGACCGTGATCTCCACATCGCCCCGCTTCAGTTCAGGATTCAACTTCCTCTGCAGGCGCAGAGCGGTGTACATCCCGACGTAGCCGCCGCCGACAATGAGAATGCGCGCACGTTCCTTCACCATCCCATGACGCACCCAGCTCTGGAGTTTGTCCACAGCCCCGGCAATTTGTGTGACCGGGCGCCGACAACGCGCAGGGTTGGCCGATTTGCCGGAGTCCACGGAAGATGTGCAGGTCAGCGGGGGTGAGCGGGGTGGGCGGAGGGGGCGCAATCGGGACGTAACCGCCCCGTACTCCGATCGGGGGGCGCTCCGTGCGGAACCTGCCCCTTCTGAATTGACCCCCTCTCAACTATGTTCGTGTGTCGACGGGGTGTAGGGGGATGCGCTCGACGAGTCCGTAGGGCGGGCTCGTGCACACAAGCTTGTTCCGCACGCTCCGGCTACCAATGGCGGGGAGAGTCTCCGGGGGGAGACGTCATTACCGGGGGAACGCTTATGCACATTCAGGACTCTCATTGGTCTTCCGCGTCTGCCATCGCGTCCGGTGGCACGGTCAGCGGGGCGGCGAGCGGCAATGGCCGCGGTCTGGGCGAAGGATCGCGCACGACGCCGCTGCGCGTGGACGCACAGCGCAATCTGGAGCACGTACTGCGCGCGGCGCGCGAGGTCTTCGGCGAGCTGGGGTACGGCGCGCCGATGGAGGACGTCGCCCGGCGCGCCCGGGTCGGTGTCGGCACGGTGTACCGGCGCTTCCCGAGCAAGGACGTCCTGGTCCGGCGGATAGCCGAGGAGGAGACCTCCCGGCTGACCGACCAGGCACGCGCGGCGCTCGGCCAGGAGGACGAGCCGTGGTCGGCGCTCTCGCGCTTCCTGCGTACGTCGGTGGCCTCGGGCGCCGGGCGGCTGCTGCCGCCGCAGATACTGCGGGTCGGCGTCGCGGAGGACGGGGTCGAGGCGGACGAGGCGCGGGTGCCGCAGCAGCGGTCCCAACTCTCGCCCGAGCTGCGGCTCGTCGAACAGCGGCCGTCGCCCGAGGAGGAGTCGGTGGTCGCGGCGGCGGACGACGCCGGTGCGGCTGCGCTGCTCGACGTGGTCGGCCGACTGGTGGAGCGGGCGCGTGCGGCGGGCGAGCTGCGGGCGGACGTCACCGTGGCGGACGTCCTGCTGGTCATAGCGACGGCGGCGCCCTCGCTGCCGGACGCCGCCCAGCAGGCCGCGGCCTCGGCCCGGCTCCTCGACATCCTGCTGGAGGGGCTGCGCTCGCGTCCGGCGTGAGCTGTCACTCGAGTACTGGGGTTCCCTGGAGTGCCAGGTTTCGCGGGCGTGCCGGGGGTTCCCGGAGTGCCGGGGTTCCCGGAACCCGGAGTAGCGGGCTTTCCCGGAAACACGGGCCGTCCTGGGCGCGGGTGCTGCGCCGCTCGCGTACGGGGTGCCGCCTGGTCACGCCTCAGACATTTCGGATGTAGCGGCAACTGCCTTGCGGGGGTAGTTCGTTGACTGTTCCCCAAACGAGTGACTCCAGTGCTCCCGGGTGGGAAGGCCCCACGGATGAGTGGTTGATCCGTGCTGGGGGCTCCCGCCCCTGAACCGTGTGGCACTCTTTCCCGGTATTCGGGTCCGAGTGTGCAGGCGGGGGCTTTCCGCGATGAGCGTTGACGGGCGGGACGAGTCACTCGGTGACGACGGCGCCGACGGCGGCACAGGAACCGGCGGACTGCCGACGCCGCAGGTACCCAGCCAGGGCGGGCCACAGGGCCGCACCACCCTGGGTGCCGGACCGTCCGGGGGCGCGCCGTCCGGTGGCTCACGGTCCGGTGACTCACCGTCCGGTGCCACGCCTTCCGGCGGCGCATCGTCCGGCGGCGCGCCCGATCACAGCGTTCCGCCGCAGCGCGACCGGCTCCACCGGCGCGAGGGCAGCGCCCTGCCGCCCCCGGGCGATCTGCCGCCGTCGGACGCCGATCTGATCGAGCGGATGCGCGCGGGCGACGACACGGCGTACGAGGAGCTGTACCGGCGCCACGCGGAGGCCGTGCGCCGCTACGCGCGCACCTGCTGCCGGGACGCGCACACGGCGGACGACCTCACCGCCGAGGTGTTCGCCCGCATGCTCCAGGCGGTGCGCCGCGGCAGCGGCCCCGAGCACGCCGTACGCGCGTATCTGCTGACGACCGTCCGCCGGGTGGCCGCGAGCTGGATGAAGTCGGCGAAGCGGGAGCAACTGGTCGACGACTTCGCCGTGTTCGCGGCGCAGGCCGCGCGCACCTACGAGATCTCCGACGACGGCACACTGGACCTGGGCGCCGACGTGCGCGCGATGCACGAGGCCGAGCAGTCCATGGCCATGCAGGCGTTCCGCTCGCTGCCGGAGCGCTGGCAGGCCGTGCTGTGGCACACGGAGGTCGAGGACGAGTCGCCGAGCGAGGTCGCCACGCTCTTCGGGCTCGACGCCAACGGCACGCGTGTCCTCGCCAGCCGCGCCCGCGAGGGCCTCAAGCAGGCCTATCTCCAGGCGCATGTGAGCGCCACGCTCACCAGGGACCAGGAGTGCGCGCGCTACGCCGACCGGCTCGGCGCCTACGCCCGCGGCGGGCTGCGCACGCGTGCCGAGCGCGGGCTGCGCAAGCACTTGGAGGAGTGCGCCAAGTGCAGACTGGCCGCAGGCCAGATCGAGGAAGTCGCCGGCGGGATCCCCGCGGTCGTGCCGGTCGCGGTCATCGGTTGGTTCGGTGCCGCCGGGTACGCGAAGGCCGTCGCGCTCATCGCCGGTGGCGCCGGAGCCGGCGCGGCCGCCGCGGCGGGTGGCAGCTCCGGCGGTGCGAGCGCAGGTGGCGGCGCGGTCGCCTCGGAGGGGATCGGTGCGCCGGTCAAGGCCGGTATCGCGGCGGGTGTCGTCGCGGTGGCCGCCGCGGCGGTGGCACTCGCCCTGGTCGGCAACGACAGCTCGGCCAAGAAGCCCGAGGCCAAACCGGCCACCTCACCAGCCGTCGAAGCGCCGCTGCCGTCACCGAAGCCGCCGAAGAAGGCACCCGCGCCGAAGCCGCCGGTGGTGGCACCCGGACCGAAGCCGCCGGTGGTGGCACCCACCTCGACCCCTACGCCGACGCCCGAGCCCACCCCGAAGCCCACACCCAAGCCGTCCCCCACACCTGCCCCGACGAAGGCCTCGCCCGCCCCGACTCCGACTCCGACTCCGACCCCGACTCCGACCCCTCCCCCTCCCCCTCCCGCACCGGTCGTCTACCAGTGGAGCGAGCTGGAGTACGACGTCAACGGCGACCACACCAAGCCCGAGATGCGGCTCGGCGAGAGCAGCTGGGTGTGGCAGCGCCAGGGGGTGTCGATCGCGAACAATCAGTACGCGCACGGCGTGACCGTCCACGGCCAGTCGTCCGTCACCATCGACCTCAACCGCAGCTGCTCCTCGTACGACGCGATGGCCGGCGTCGACGACCTGACGATGGGCCTCGGCAAGGTGCGCTTCTCGGTGTACGTCGACGGGTCCCTGATGTGGCAGTCGCCGATGCTCAAGGGTGGCGACCGGGCGGTCCCCGTTCATGTGAACCTCACCGGCCACAAGACGAGCCGCCTCGTCGTCGAACCCCACTCGCCGCTCGACTCGGCGGCGCTGGCGGACTGGGCGGAGTCGAGGTTCCTGTGCCAGTGAGTGCGCGTCGACGCGCCGCTACTCGGCGGGGTGCTCCTTCAGTGCCTCGGCCAGGTCCCGCAGGGCGTCGTCCGTGGTGAAGTCCGACCCCGTGGAGCGCTCGGACTCATAGCGGGCGGGGCCGAGGGCCGCCATCGCGGCTGCCTCCGTACGCTCGGCCTCGGCGCGCTCGCGCGCGGGGCGCGGATGGCCCTGGCGCCACCGCGTACCGGCGGCGAGCAGGCGGATCGCGGGCGGGTGCTCGCCGATCTCGGTGAGCAGGCTCGCCGCGACATCAACGAGGCCCGCGGCCACCACATCGGCGCACCGGTCGTCCACCGCCTCCCGCAGGGCGTCGAACAGCTTCCGCAGACCGCGCTCCGGGCCGGACTCGGCGGCCGTGACGAGCGCGTCGATCCAGTTCAGCGCCGCCGTGAACTGCGGGGGCGGGGTGCCTCGGGAGCTCTCCTCGCGCGCCTGCTCGAACAGTTCGCGCGCGAAGGCCACCTCCCCGTCGTCCAGGGCCAACTGGGCACGGAGCAGGCGGACGAACGCCCGGGAGTCCATCACCCCGTACTGGTCGGCCGCCGCGCTCGCCTCGTCCAGAGCGGCCAGCGCCTCGGACCGCTCCCCCGCGCGGTAGGCGATCTCGGCCAGCCGCGCCATGAGGAAGGGCGTCTCGGCATACGCGCC
Source organism: Streptomyces sp. NPDC001530 (assembly GCF_042894545.1). Classification (NCBI taxonomy): domain Bacteria; kingdom Bacillati; phylum Actinomycetota; class Actinomycetes; order Kitasatosporales; family Streptomycetaceae; genus Streptomyces; species Streptomyces sp. NPDC001530. The sequence continues at coordinate 341,648 of NZ_JBIAVS010000012.1, read as the reverse complement.
CACCTCGAAGGCGAGCCGCAGCGCCTCCTCGTACTCCCCCTTCGCCGCGTCGAAACGGCTGCGCGCCATGGCCGCCTCACCGGCCGCGCTACACACCTGCGCCCGCATCCACCGGTCGCCCACCCGGCGGCTGAGCACCCGCAGCTCGGCCAGGTCGTCGTCCACGCCGTACAAACCGCCCGGAGCGTCGACGATCATGTGCGCACGGAACATCAGGGAGACGCCGATCTCCCACTCGCCGCCGTACGCACGGCAGTTGGCGACCCACGCGTCCATGGTGGGCCGCATGTCGCGCGAGCCCAGGAAGAAGGCGGCCATCGGCCAGACGAGGCCCGGCATGCGCGCCGCGTCCGGGCCGCCCTCCTCGAAGACGGCCGGCACCCGCCTGATGTACTCCCGCATTCGGCCGTCGTCCCGCTCGTCCGGCGGTTCGACATCCAGCTTCATGAACAGGTGGAGCATGCGCAGCCTCATCCGCATGCTGCGCAGCGGGTGACGCTCGTCGCGACCGGGCGCGTCGAGGAAGGCCTCGACCGGATCGACGGCGGCCAGCTCGGCAAGAAGGGCGTCACCGGCGGCTCCGGCAGACCCGCCCGGGCGAGCGCGCTCGCCCGGCCCCACGGTCGCGCCCCTCTTCTCGCTGGACAGGACGCCAAGGTCGATCGCCGTGCCCAAGCGCAGCACGAGGTCCGTCCACTCCGTGGCCTCACGACGGAAGTTGCGCAGCCACCAGAACCAGCCCATGGCGAGGACGAGGGAGCCGGCCTCCTCCTCGTCACGGCCGACGACCGCGCGGTGGAGGGCCGCCCGGATGTTGTCGAGCTCGGTCTCCAGGCGCCGGATCCAAGGGAGTTGCTCGGCGGAACGCAGCAGCGGCTCGGCCTCCTCGACGAGCGCGCGCACCCACGCGCGGTGGCGCCGCTCGGCCGCGGCGCGCAGCTCGGGGACCTCGGCGGCACGCTCGGAGGCGTACTCATGGATGGTCTCCAGCATCCGATACCGCATGCCACCAGGCCCGTCTCCGTCACCGTCGTACGGGGTGGCGACGATCAGGGACTTGTCGACGAGCGCCCCGACGAGGTCGGCCGCAGGCCTGGTGCACACGGCCTCCGCGGCCGCCAGGTCCCAGCCGCCCGCGAACACGGACGCCTCACGCAGCACGGTCCGCTCCCGCTCGTCGAGCAGGTCCCAGGACCAGTCGACGACGGCGCGCAGGGTCTGCTGGCGGGGCAGCACCGTGCGGCTCCCGGAGGTGAGCAGCCGGAAGCGGTCGTCGAGCCGGTCGGCGATCTGCCGCGGGGTGAGCAACCGCAGCCGGGCGGCGGCCAGCTCGATGGCCAGGGGCAGACCATCGAGTCGCCGACAGATTTCGTCCACGGCCGCGAGGTCGTGGAACGCGGCGTCGCTGTCGGCGTCCGGGCGCACGGCCGACGCCCGCTCCATGAAGAGACGGCGCGCGGGATCGGGCAGCAGGGGTTCGACCGGGCGCACCAACTCGCCGGGCACGCCGAGGGGTTCACGACTGGTGGCGAGGATCGTGAGCCCGGGGCAGCGCGTCAGCAGAGTCTCGGCGAGCTCGGCCGCCGCGCCGATGACATGTTCGCAATTGTCAAGGATCAGGAGTTGGCTGCGCGGGGCGCAGTACTCGACGAGCAGGGCGACCGGGTCGTCCTGCGGCACCGCCATCTCGTTGGTGATCAGCACGGTTTCGCGCAGACCGAGGGCGCTGACCACCGCGCCCGGGACCGCCTCGGGCCGGTCGAGCGGGGCCAACTCGACCAGCCACGCCTGCGGAAGCCCGGTGGCGGCTTCCTCGGCGAGGCGGGTCTTTCCCGAACCACCTGGTCCGGTCAGCGTGACCAGGCGTGCCCTCTGCACATCCGAACGGACGGCGTCGAGTTCGGGTTCCCGGCCGACGAATGAGTTCAGACGCGGACGAATGTTCCCGCTCCGCAGTGCACGGGAGGGCTCTCCCGGCTCGGCGGATGCCGCCGCCGACGCGGCATCCACACGCACGCGGGGCTGAGCCGCCCTCCCCGCCCCATACCCCTGCTCGCTCTCCGGCTGCGGGTCCAGCAACTCCGCGTACAGGGAGCGCAGTTCCGGTCCGGGATCCGCGCCCAGACCGTCCTGCAATCCGCGGCGCACCCCCTCGTACGCGGCCAGGGCATCCGCACGGCGGCCGGCGTCGCGCAGGGCGCGGATGAGCAGAACGTGCAGCCCCTCGTCGTACGGGTGAGCCGTCGTCAGTTCCTTCAGCTCCGGTACGACGTCGGTGGCGCGGCCGAGTCGCAGGTCCGCCTCGATGCGGGTCCGTGTCGCCTCCAGGCGGAGGGCCTCCGGGCGGGTCGCCGCGGCGCGGTCGGGGAGGTCCACGAAGGCGGGGCCGCGCCACAGGGCGAGGGCTTCGCGCAGGCGGTCGGAGGCGGTTGTGGCGTCACCGCGGTCCAGGGCGGCCTTGCCCTCCCCCACCAGCCGCTCGAAGACGAACAGATCCACGTCGTCCTTGGCGGCCCGCAAGCGGTAGCCGCCCGCCTCCGAGGTGACCGTGTCCTTGCCGATGGCTCGGCGCAGGCGGCCGACGAGGGCCTGTAGCGCCGCGGGGGCGTCCAGTGGGGGATCGTCCGCCCACACCTCGTCGATCAGGGTGTCCAGGGCGGTGGTGCGGGTGGGGCGCTGCGCCAGGGCTGCGAGCAGTGCGCGCACGCGGGGGCCGCCCACGGGAACCAGGGCCCCCCGGTCATCCTCCACCTGGGCGACCCCCAGAATCCTGTACCGCACCCACCCATTCTCCCCGTCCCCACTCCCCAGAGCACCGCCTTTCTCCGGCGAGCCTCCCCGGGCAAGCCGCCCTGCCTCCTACCTCGCCGGGCGCGGTGGTGCGGGTGGGTGCGGTTTTTCGCCCCCTCCGCCCCTTCCCCTCCCGCCCCTGGGGACTGCCTCCCCCAGACCCCCGCATCGGCCCGAACGGCCTCGTCCTCAAACGCCGGACGGGCTGAAATGCCTGGGGCCCGGGGGAGGCGGGACAGCGGGGTGGGTGGGTGAGCTGGGTGGGGAGGTGTCGCACCTCGCCTCGGCCTCGAACGCCGGGCGGGCTGGATGACACCGGCGGAGCAGAAGGCGCCAGCGGGGTGGAGGGGGACGGCGCCGTGGACCGGGGGGAGCGGGATGGGTGGGAAATGCGGCCGGGTGGGCGGATGGGCTGCGGTGAGTCGCCTCGGCCGCAAACGCACCACGAGCTGGCTGGTCGGCTGGTCGGTGTCCGCGGAGTGGACGGGGGCAGGCACGGTAAGCGGAACGCACCCGCAGTCGCCGACGCACGGGAGGGGCCGTGCCGGTACATCACATGCCCCGTCGCTTACGTGGTTGCCAGCAAGGGTGAACCGTGGCAGCACCCCGCACTGCGACCGGCGACGGGGCGGATGTACCGGCACGGCCCCGCCCCACCCACCGGCCGGTAGCCAGCAGGCAGAGCCGTGGCAGCACCCCACACAGCGACCAGCGACGGCGCGGATGTACCAGCACGGCCCCGACCCACCCACCGGCTGGTAGCCAGCAGGCAGAGCCGTGGCAGCACCCCACACAGCGACCAGCGACGGCGCGGATGTACCAGCACGGCCCCGCCCCACCCACCAGCCGGTAGCCAGCAGGCAGAGCCGTGGCAGCACCCCACACAGCGACCAGCGACGGCGCGGATGTACCAGCACGGCCCCGCCCCACCCACCGGCCGGTGGCCAGCAGGGGGAGCCGGGGCGCCCCCCGCACTGCGACCGGCGACGGGGCGGATGTACCGGCACGGCCCCGCCCCACCCACCAGCCGGTAGCCAGCAGGCAGAGCCGTGGCAGCACCCCACACTGCGACCGGCGACGGCGCGGATGTACCGGCACGGCCTCGCCCCACCCACCGGCGGCCTGCGCCGCACCCACCACCGAAGGAATGGCCCCGCTACCCCCGCCGAACCGCCCCCGCCCCCAACGCCCGCCCCTGCGGCACGATCCCTGCCGGCACGGCGCGTTGTCGGGCGGGGGTGCCCGTCCAGCAGGTGCCTCGTCGGGCCAGCAGTCGTCGTAGCCACAGCTCGAGGGAGACCAGGTCGGCCAGACCGTCCAGGGGCAGGGGTTCGCCTTCCGCGGCCGCGCGGAGGGCCTTGCGGACGACTCGGGCCTCGACCAGGCCCGCTTGGGCGAGCAGTGGGGTGTCGAACAGCGCGATCAGGGAATCCGCGGCCACCCGCAACCCGGTACGCGCGGCCGCCGCCGAGGACGCGTGGGAGGGCGCGCCCCACCCAGGGGGGAGATCAGCCACCCCCGCCCCCTCCAGCACCGTACGCAGAATCGCCGCCCGAGCCCCGGGCTGCACCCGCAGCGCCTCCGGAAGGTCACGGCACGCGCGTACCACCTGGTTGTCGAGGAACGGCGCGTGCAACCGCTGGAAGCGGATCTCGGCGGCCTGCTCCAGGACGCGCAGGTCCGCCGCATGGCGGGCAAGAGCCGCACGCGCGCGGAAGTCGCCCGGCCGCTGCCCGGGTCCAACCCCGGGCCGCCCCGTCGCCCCCTGCAGGCGAACCGATACTTCAGCCAACGCCTCCCCGGTCAGCCACCGCGCCGCAGGCCCAGGTCTGGCCCAGGTGAGCGCGGCGAGCGACGCCCCCACGGCACCTCCCGGCTCCTCGAACCGCCGGTGCAGCAACCGGTCGGCGAGGACGTCGACACCGGTGCGGTACGGCGTACGGGCCAGCTTGCGCGCCGCGCCGTACACGCGCGCGGGAACCATCACCGACCCGTCCGCCTTCGCCAACGCGGCGACCGGCCGCACGAGGTGACGCCGCTTGCGGTCCATCAGCAGGTCCGCGAGCCGCGCCGGATGCGCGTCCAGGACCTGCCGGGCGCCGTACCCGGTGAAGTGGTCCGCGCTTCCCGAGGAGAGCCGCGCACGGTGCCGGGCAGCGGTCACCAGCGACGGGCCCGGCTCGTCGGTCAGCGGGCCCTCCAAGTCGGCGTAGGGAAGCACCTCTTCGCCCCCGGCGACGACCACATGGTGCAGCCGGGGATTCGCGGCCAGCGTCCCGGCCCGCTCCAACTCGGCCTCCCGCCCGCTGACGGCAAGGTCGTTGAAGGTCACCGCGAGGAGACGCTCACCCGCCCCGGTGCCATGCCCAAGGACCGTCCCGGGCGCCCCGGGAAGCCCCGCCGCCAGCAGCGCCAACGTCCCCGAAGCGGGCCCTCCGGAGAGGTCCGCTCCAATCCCCGGCACCGGCGTCCCCCGCGCAGCGCGCCGCTCGGCCGGCCCCATCCCGGGCACGGGCCCGGGGTCCACATCGGTGCCCGGCACATGGCGCGGTGCGGCGAGACGCGCGCGTACGGCCTCTACGAGGGCGTCACGCACGGCGTCCACGGCGCTCGCGGGGTCGGCCGACGGCGCCGCGACCGCGAGGGAGGCGACCGGCTCGTACCCGGCGATCTCGCGCGCCCCGGCGCGCAGGATGAGCGCGTGCCCCGGCGGGATGCGCCGCACACCTTCGTACGGCGTCGAGTCGTGCACCGCGGCCGGTACGTCGGGGGCGGCGAGCAGGGCCGCCAGGTGCCCGAAGTCGAGGTTCGCCTCGATGAGGTCGGCGAGGGGGAGCGCGGCGGTCGCGTAGGCCGTACCGCCCGCCCAGGGGGTGTAGAACACGGGCCGCGCACCGGCGAGATCACCGCAGACGGTCACGCGCCGGCCTACCTGAACGACCGTCGTATAGCTGCCGGACCAGTTGGTCAGATGCCGAAGTGCCCCTCCGCGCGCGGCGAACAGCCCGACCCGCAGCTCTTCGTCGGAGGCTCCGCAGGTGCCGAGTACGGCGATCCGGTTCTGCGCGTCGGCCTTCACGACGCGCACCTCGTCGGGCCGCCAGTCGCCGACCGCCCAGAGCGGATCGGGGTCGCCCCACAGGAGTTGGGAGCCGACCGGGTGCACGGTCTCGCCGTCGCTTCCGGTGGCGCCCGCCGAGCCGAACTCAGGCGCTCTGGCGGCGGTACTGCTCCACCCCACCAACCATCGCATCGCCGCCTCCACAGGCTGTGGACAACCAGTGCACCGCACGAACTGGGCACCATGCTGCCACGAAGGAAGCGCGCGGGAGGGCCCCTGCGGCGGCTTGCGCTCCCCGAAATGCGCCCCCGTGCGGCAGCCCACGCCGATATGAGGCCGCCGCACAACCGGCATCAACCCCGACGAGCACGCGTCACCGAGCTCAACAAGCAACCGTCACCGAGCCCGACGAGCAACCGATGTCGACCCCGCCGAGCACCCGCCACCGAGCCGACGCACTACCGACGTTGAACCCACGCGCCACCGACATGCCACCAACCTGCCGCCGACGGCGAACCGACCCCCGAGCGGCACCCAGCCGCCCCCTCGGCCAACGCCCAACCACCCCCGGGCCACCTCCGGGTCACCCCCGGGCCGACGCGAATGCGCCCCCGATACGCTCCCCCAAAACCCCCTGCACGCCCTCAACTGACGTGGTAGGAGCCCTAATCGCCCCCGAAAGCCACCGTCGGTTTTCGGCCAAATCGGCTGCGGATGGACAGGAGCGCACACGCTCCGTACAGGCCCTGCGCACCGCTCCGGCAACGCACAGTCCGGGAGGCGGAGTTCGCCTCCCGGACCGGTCCGCCGCCCGCGGGGATGGAGGCGGCGGTGTCCCCCAGCCCACTGGATCCAGTACAGCGGGCCGACCCACGCACGATCCATGGAAGCGCTCCCCCGATGGCCGGAGAAGAGCGCACGGACGGGCGCACGGCCACACAGCGGGAGCACGCCGCAACCGTCCGTACTGTCGTACGGACCACAATCCCGCCATCCGGAAGTACGCCCCTTAACGCTTGGGATTGGGCGAACTACGCTGGGTTTACGAATGCCGCGTGGTTATGCCAGCGCGGCAGCCGTCTGTGTCGAGGGGTGGCGCATGTCCAGGGAGCAACGCGGGCCGAACGAAAAACTCGGCGCCGTTCTCGCCCTCGCGGGAATCAGCAACGCAGGACTCGCACGACGCGTCAACGACCTTGGCGCTCAACGCGGGTTGACTCTTCGCTACGACAAGACGTCGGTGGCGCGCTGGGTGTCGAAGGGAATGGTGCCGCAAGGTGCGGCTCCGCACCTCATCGCGGCCGCCATCGGCCAGAAGCTCGGCCGCCCGGTGCCGCTCCACGAGATCGGCCTGGCGGACGCGGATCCCGCACCGGAAGTGGGCCTCGCCTTCCCCCGTGACGTCGGACAGGCGGTGCGGTCGGCGACGGAGCTGTACCGCCTCGACCTCGCCGGGCGCCGGGCCGGCAGCGGCGGCATCTGGCAGTCGCTCGCGGGATCGTTCGCAGTGAGCGCATACGCAACTCCCGCTTCGCGGTGGCTGATAACCCCGGCCGACAGCTCGGTGGCGCGCGAGGTGAGCCCCGGTGAGGGCTCCGGAGCACCGCTGAAAGTCGGCCACAGCGATGTACAGAAGCTCCGCGAGGCAGCCGAGGACGCCAGGCGCTGGGACTCCAAGTACGGAGGCGGCGACTGGCGTTCGTCGATGGTGCCGGAGTGCTTAAGGGTCGAGGCGGCGCCCTTGCTGCTGGGCTCGTACTCCGACGAAGTCGGAAGGGCGCTCTTCGGGGCCAGTGCCGAACTGACCCGCCTCGCCGGCTGGATGGCCTTCGACACGGGCCAGCAGGAGGCCGCCCAGCGCTACTACATCCAGGCGCTGCGCCTGGCCCGAGCGGCCGCCGACGTGCCCCTGGGGGGCTACGTACTGGCCTCCATGTCCCTCCAGGCCACCTACCGCGGCTTCGGCGACGAGGGCGTCGACCTCGCCCAGGCCGCCCTGGAACGCAACCGCGGCCTCGCCACCGCCCGCACGATGAGCTTCTTCCGCCTCGTCGAGGCACGCGCCCACGCGCGCGCGGGTGACGCCCAGGCGGCCGGCACCGCCCTGCGGGCCGCCGAGGGCTGGCTGGAGCGGGCCCGCGACGGCGACAACGACCCGTCCTGGCTCGGCTTCTACTCCTACGACCGCTTCGCCGCCGACGCGGCCGAGTGCTACCGCGACCTGAAGGCGCCGCGCCAGGTGCGCCGCTTCACCGAGCAGGCGCTGTCGAAGCCGACGGAGGAGTTCGTACGCTCCCACGGGCTGCGCCTGGTGGTGTCGGCGGTCGCCGAGCTGGAGTCGGGCAACCTCGACGCGGCATGCGAGCAGGGCGTACGGGCGGTGGAGGTCGCGGGGCGCATCTCCTCCGCGCGCACCACCGAGTACGTGAAGGATCTCCTGCACCGGCTGGAGCCGTACGGCGACGAACCGCGCGTGGTCGAGCTGCGGGAGCGCGCACGGCCGCTGCTTATGGCTCCCGCGTAAGCGCTCCGCTTGGGGGCCGGGTTTCACACGCCGGTTCGGCGTCTGCGGGCCGTCTGTGCCTGGTCACGCCCACGCGGCGGAGCCGCACAATGTCACAGCCCCGCGCCCCTGACGGGGGCGCGGCCCGCTCCCGGGTTTGAAGGCATTGTCAGTGGCGCAGTGCACTATCGAAGTCGGGAGGTGGAGCAGGTGCGGAGCGTGTATGACTGCGATGTGCTGGTGATCGGCGGCGGGATCGTCGGCCTGTCGACGGCGTATGCGATCACGCGCGCGGCGCCGGGCACGCGGGTGACGGTGCTGGAGAAGGAGCAGGCTCCCGCCCTGCACCAGACGGGGCGCAACAGCGGGGTGATCCACAGCGGGATCTACTACCGCCCAGGCTCCCTGAAGGCGCGGTACGCGGTGCGGGGCGCCGCCGAGATGGTCAAGTTCTGCGCGGAGTACGGCATCGCGCACGCCGTCACCGGCAAGCTGATCGTCGCCACGGACAAGGCCGAGCTGCCCCGGCTGCACGCCCTGGTCCAGCGCGGCCGGGAGAACGGCATTCCGGTACGGGAGCTGGGACCGGCCCAGATAGCGGAGTACGAGCCGCAGGTGCGCGGACTCGCCGCCATCCACGTCGGCACGACCGGGATCTGCGACTTCGTCGCGGTGGCCCGGCAGCTCGCGGAGTCCTCCGGGGCCGAGATCCGGTACGGGGCGGAGGTCGTCCGCGTCGACCGGCGCCCCGGCCTCGGCGCCGCCGTCCGTACGGCCGACGGTGCAGTCGTCCGCGGGCGCGTGCTGGTCAATTGCGCGGGGCTGCACTGCGACGAGATCGCGCGGCTCGCCGGGGACGACCCCGGAATGCGGATCGTGCCCTTCCGGGGTGAGTACTACTCGCTGGCGCGACCCGAGCTGGTGCACGGGCTCGTCTATCCGGTGCCGGACCCCGCCTTCCCCTTCCTCGGGGTGCATCTCACCCGGGGGATCGACGGGGATGTGCACATCGGGCCCAACGCGGTGCCTGCGCTGGCGCGCGAAGGGTACGGGTGGGGGGTCGTCCGCCCCCGGGAGCTGGGCGCGACGCTGGCCTGGCCCGGATCCTGGCGGATCGCTCGGCGTCACTGGCGGTACGGGACCGGGGAGCTGCGGCGGTCGCTGTCGAAGCCGGCGTTCACCTCGGCGGTGCGGCGGCTGCTGCCGGCGGTGACGCCGGACGACCTGTTGCCTGCCCCGGCCGGGGTTCGTGCGCAGGCCGTCCTGCGTGACGGCACGCTGGTGGACGACTTCCTGATCCGGGAGGGGCCGCGGACGGTGCACGTACTCAACGCGCCTTCGCCCGCCGCTACGGCTTCGCTGCCGATTGGCAGAGAGGTTGCCCGCAGGGCGCTGGCCGCGCTGGCGCGGGCGTGAGGTTTCTCCGCCCCGGACCCCGCTCCTCAAACGCCGGAGGGACTGATTTTTCAGCCCGTCCGGCGTTTGAGGACGAGCGCGAGGCGCGATACGGGGTCTGGGGGGGCGGACCCCCCCAGGTATGGGATGGGTAGGGGCGGAGGGGCGAAGAAACCGCCGTAAAATCGACCCCACTGTGTCTGACTTCCCTGACTCCGTCGAAGAGCCGCAGCTCGCCTCCCCGGCCGGGGCCTCGCTGCGTCACACCCGTGCCAAGGGGGAGCCCCGGTTCCCCGACGGACCGAAGGCGGACCCTGCCGGTTCGCACTTCGAGCGGCGGATCCGGAGTTTTCAGCCGCGGCGGAGCCGGGTGACGGCCGGGCAGGCGGACGCGCTGCAGCGGCTGTGGCCCAAGTGGGGGCTGGACATCGACGGGCAGCGGACGATCGATCTGGCGGAGTTGTTCGGCAGTGACCTGCCCGTCGTGCTCGAGATCGGGTTCGGGATGGGCGAGGCCACCGCGCAGATGGCCGCCGAGGACCCGGAGACCGGGATCCTCGCCGTCGACGTGCACACGCCGGGGCAGGGCAACCTGCTCAATCTCGCCGACCGGAGCGGACTGTCCAACATCCGGGTCGGCAACGGCGACGCGATCATCCTGCTCAGGGAGATGCTCCCGCCCGAGTCCCTCAGCGGGCTGCGCGTGTATTTCCCCGACCCCTGGCCCAAGAAGCGGCACCACAAGCGGCGGCTGATCCAGCCGGAGTTCCTCAGCCTCGTCGCGACCCGCCTCAAGCCGGGCGCCCTCGTGCACTGCGCGACCGACTGGGAGCCATACGCAGAACAGATGCTCGAAGTGCTGAACGCGCACCCGGACTTCGAGAACACCCAGCCCGACGGCGGTTACGCGCCACGTCCCGACTTCCGGCCGCTGACCCGTTTCGAGGGCCAGGGACTGGACAAGGGTCATGTGGTGAACGACCTGCTGTTCCGGCGCGTACAGCACCTCGTAGACCACCCGGACCAGCATGCGAAGCAGTGACCGAACCAACCATCCGGTAGCACCGGATCAACCACCCGGCTAGCACCGGACCAACCACCCGGGCAGCTCCGGACCAACCACCCGGGCAGCAATCGGACCAGCAGTCCGGCGACGGCCAAGGCTGCCGCGCTGAAGCCTCGCTGAGGCTCTCGCTGAAACCCGCGGGAGTCTCTCGGGCGTCTCTTCGGCGGCTCTCGGGAACCCCCCCGGGCGGCACCAGGCGCCGTCGCGGGCTGCGCCCCTTCCTCGTTAGGGTCAAAGCCGTGGCCACCTGTCCCCCGTACCCGACGCACCCCAGCGGCCCCACCGGCGGTGCGCCGCTGCGGCACGCCCACTGGTGGCAGCGCAGATGGGTGCGGTACGGCGCGCTGATCACCCTGCTCGCCATGTCCGGGCTCGTCATCCTCGCCCTCGTCCGCGAACAGACCGGCACCGAGGGCTTTCTGGTGGGCCTCGGCCTCGCCGTGTTCCCCGTGCCGCTCCTCATAGCCGCCTTCCGGTGGCTGGACCGGGTCGAACCCGGCCCCTGGCGGAACCTGATCTTCTCCTTCGCCTGGGGAGCCTGCGCGGCCGCGCTCATCGCGATCGTCGCGAACAGTTTCGCGACCAGATGGATAGCGACCGCGACCGCGGATCCGTCCCACGCCAACACCCTCGGCGCGACCGTCATAGCGCCCATCGTCGAGGAGTCCGCGAAGGCGGCGGCCGTCCTGCTGGTCTTCCTCTTCCGCAGACGGGACTTCACCGGGATCGTCGACGGGGTGGTGATAGCCGGGGTCACCGCCACCGGCTTCGCGTTCACCGAGAACATCCTCTACCTCGGCACCGCATTCGGCACCGACCAGCTCAGCGGCGAGCGCGGGCTCGCGTCCGTGACCGCCGCGACCTTCTTCGTCCGCGTGGTGATGTCGCCCTTCGCGCACCCACTGTTCACCGTGCTGACCGGCATCGGCTTCGGCATCGCCGCGCTGTCCGCCGAGCGCCAGCATCTGCGCCGCGTCCTGCTCCCCCTCGGCGGGCTGCTGCTCGCCATGGGCATGCACTCCGCGTGGAACGGCTCGTCGAACTTCGGGGAGTACGGTTTCTTCGCGGTGTACGCGGCGTTCATGGTGCCCGCGTTCGGGCTGCTCACCTGGCTGGCCGTCTGGACCCGGCAGCGGGAGCTGCGCACCATCCGCTCGGAACTGCCCGCGTACGCCGTCGCCGGGTGGCTGACCGCGACGGAGCCGTACGTCCTCGGCTCGATGCGGGCGCGGCGGCTCGCCCGCGAGTGGGCCGGCCATCACTTCGGGAAGGGTGCGGCTCGCTCGGTCGCGGAGTACGAGGCGTACGCGACCTCGCTGGCGTTCCTGCGTCACCGGGGGCGGCGGGGGCGGGCGGGTGCCGACTTCGTCGTACGGGAGCGGGAGTTGCTCGATGAGCTGTGGCGGCGGCGGGAGGTTGCTCGGCCGGCGCTGGCGTACGCCGCGCGGGCGACGGCTCCGGTGCTCGCGTATCCGCAGCCGTGGCCCGCGTACGGGTACGTGAGCCACGCCCAACCGTATGGGCCCGCCCAACCGACCGGGCCCGGCCAGCCGCACGGGCCCGGCCGGCTCTACGGGCCTGCGGCGCCGTATCCCGCGTACAACCCGTACCGCTCGTAGTTTTTCGCCCCCTCCGCCCCTACCCGTCCCGTACCTGGGGCTCCGCCCCAGACTCCCGTATCGCGCTTCGCGCTCGTCCTCAAACGCCGGACGGGCTGAAACTTCCCCCGGGCCGGCGCTGGAAAGTCCTTAGCCCGTCCGGCGTATGAGGACGAGGCCGTCAAGGCCGATGGGGGTCCAGGGGGCGGAGCCCCTTGGCGGGGGTTTGGGGGTGGAGCCCCCAAGGGACGGGAATGGGTAGGGGCGGCGGGGGCGAAAACACTCGGCGGTTACGCCGACGCCTCCGTCAGCTTCGTCAGCTCCGCGGCCGTAAGGGCCAGGTCCGCCACCCCGAGCAGCGCCGGCAGCTGCTCAACGGTCCGCGCGGAAGCGATCGGCGCCGCGACCGTCGGCTGGGCGGCGAGCCAGGCGAGGGCGACCGTGGCGATCGGGGCGTCATGGGCCTGGGCGACCTCGTCGAGGGCGGCAAGGACCTTCCGGCCACGCTCCGTCTCCAGGTGCTTGCCGGCGCCCTGCGCACGCGCACTGTCGACCGTCGCACCCGGGCGGTACTTGCCGGTGAGGAACCCGGACGCGAGGGCGTAGTACGGGACGGCCGCTAGGCCGGAGCGTGAGGCGACGTCCCGAAGAGCGCCCTCGTAGGTGTCGCGCGAGACGAGGTTGTAGTGCGGCTGAAGGGCGACGTAGCGCGCGAGGCCCTCGCGGTCGGAGAACTCCAGGGACTCCTGGAGCCGCTCGGGCGAGATGTTGGAGGCGGCGATGTGCCGCACCTTGCCCGCCTTCACCAGCTCGTCGAGCGCACCGATGATCTCCTCGACCGGCACCTCCGGCTTGTCGAAGTGCGTGTAGTAGAGGTCGATGTAATCGGTGTCCAGACGGCGCAGGGACGCGTCGGCCGCGGCCTTGATGTTGGCACCGGACAGCCCCGGGTACTCGGGGTGCTGGCTGACCTTGGTGGCCACCACGACGTCCGAACGGTTGCCGCGGGCCTTGAGCCACTTGCCGATGATGGTCTCGGACTCACCGCCCTTGTTGCCCTCGATCCACGCCGAGTACGAGTCGGCGGTGTCGACGAAGTTGCCGCCGACGGCCGTGTACGCGTCGAGCACAGCGAAGGACTGGGCCTCATCGGCGGTCCAGCCGAAGACGTTGCCGCCGAGGGAGAGCGGGAAGACCTCGAGGTCGGAGGAACCGAGCTTGCGCAGAGAAGTCATGGTCGAATCCAACGCCGTACCGGATTCATGAATTCCGCAAACGCCTGACCGGCAGCCCTGACGTCGGGGGGGTGTCGTCAGGACCGCCGGGGATCAGAAGAGAACCGGGCCGGGTTCGAAGAGAGTCGGCCTCAGAGGGTTGAGGCCAGCGTCGACTCAACGCTTTGAGGCGAGCATCAACTCAGGGGGCTGAAGCCGAGAGCCGGCTCAGGAGCTGGGGCGAGAGCCGGCTGGCTCAGGGGTTCGAGGCGAGCGTCGGCTCAGGGGGTGAGGCCCTTGCTGCGCAGCCACGCCATCGGGTCGATCGCGTCCCCGCCGTCGGGGTGGACCTCCAGGTGCAGATGCGGCCCGGTGACATTGCCGGTCGCGCCCACGCGCCCGATGACGTCACCCGTGGTGACCTTCTGCCCGACGCTGACTCCGATCGACGACTGGTGGTTGTACCACAGCTCCGTGCCGTCCTCGAGGGTGAGGATCGTGCGGTAACCGTACGCGCCGGCCCAGCCCGCCTCCGTGATGGTGCCGCTGTGGATCGCCTTGAGCAGCGTGCCGGTGGGCGCGGCGAAGTCCAGGCCGGTGTGGTAGCCCGAGGACCACATGGAGCCGGCCTGCCCGAAGGTCGACGTGATCGTGTACGAGGAGGTGGGCAGCGAGTAGCTCTTGGCGAGTTCGGCGAGGCGCTCCGCCTCGGCCTTCGCCTTGGCCTCCTCCTCCGCCTTCTTCTTGGCGGCGGCGGCCTTGGCCTCTGCCTCGTCCTGCTCCTTGGCGGCGAGCGCGACGGCCTGCTTCGCGGCGGCGGCCTCGGCGGCCTCCTGGGCGGCGCTGTCGACCTGGTCCTGCTGCGACTCGGCCTGCTGCATGATGCGGGCGCGCAGGGCCTCGCCCGCGTCCGTGCTGCCCTGCGCGGCGTCGGCGCTGGTCAGACCGGCGCTGGTGAGCGGGGTGGCGGAACCCTTGGGTGCGCTGGATTCGGCGTCGGATATCAGGGCCTTGGCGGAGTCGGTGACCGACGACAGGTCGGGCAGCGAGATCGACACCGGAGGCTTGCCGGGCGCCGCGGTGGCCATGCCGCCCGCGCCGACAGCGGCGATGACGCCTACGCCGAGAACCGTGGAGCTGCGGGCGAGTCCTCCGCCGCGCTGCTTGCTGACGCGGTGCCGGCCGCGAACGGGACGGACGGAATCCTCGGTGGGATTCCACTCCTCCCAGGGACCCTCGTCGTTGCCGTACGCGTAGCCGAAGGGCTGGGTGTCGTTCGGCGCGAACGAGGTTTGCTGGGCAGGCCGGTTGGACGCCACGTGGGCGCGCTCCTTTCCTTCCTTCTCGCCTACCGGGTTAGCTGACGGGTTCGGAGCAGGAAGGTCTCCTACGCGCGTCAACCACGGTTTGTTCCACCGTGGAAGACGCTCGATTCACCCCAAGTTGGTGGTTCCCCGGCTCCCTTGCGGGATTCGGCGCGTGCGCACGGAGCCGCCTCTTGTGACGGCTGGGACGACCGCGCTGCGTTATCGAACGTTAATAGACGCGGGTACCGGATTCCAAGCTGTTCGGACTGATCATTAACGCTTTTGGCCAGGACTTACGGGTCACCAGCGGCGAAAAACGGGCGAGTTGACCACGCCTCATAAACATCCACTCAACTAACGGTGCGTCAGTTGTTATGCGGAGGGGCACCGTCCGATCACCCCAGGTGATAACGATCAAGAACGCTGGACAGGGGCCCTCAACAGCACCGTCACCGCCCGGTCGCACCCGGGCGGTGACGGCCGGGAAACACCAAGGGCCGGAACTCGTGAATCCGAGTTCCGGCCCTTGGCCTTCAGTAGCGGGGACAGGATTTGAACCTGCGACCTCTGGGTTATGAGCCCAGCGAGCTACCGAGCTGCTCCACCCCGCGTCGTTGAAACCAGTGTACGCCATTCGCGGGACCCAAAGCACACACGTTTAAACGCACCCCCGCGCAGACACTTCGCAGGCACTCCACAGGCACTCCCAAGCAAGGGATTTATCCCAGAAGGTGCCGATTGGGCGCCTTGGCCCGCTCCTCGTACTCCGGGAGTACGACCACGTCGGCGCCCGCGGCCGCGAGGAGCGCGTTCCCGTCGGCCCCGGCGACGAACGTGTCGGGCTCACGCCACGCGGTGACCACCCGTCGCACACCCGCGTCGAGGATCAGCCGGGCGCACGGCGCCGGCCGCGAGGCCCGCCGGGCACAGGGCTCCAGGCTGCTGTACACCGTGGCGGAGCCGAGGCGCGGATCGGCGGGGTCGATCTTGGCGAGCGCCGCCTCCTCGGCATGGACCACAAAGTCGCCGCCCTCACGGGAGTGTCCCCGCGCCAGTTCGGTCCCGTCGGCGGCCACCACCACCGCGCCCACGCTGAACGCGGTCTCCGAGGGCGGACACAGCTCCGCCAGCTCGCACGCGAGCGCCAGCCAGTGCCGGTCCGCGGCGGAGGCGAGCGCCCCGGCGCCGGGTGCGGTGGGGACGTACCGGATGAGGACGACGTCCCCGACGGGCCGTGTCTCCACCAGCCGCATGCGCCCGGGGGGATACGCCCCCGGCCCGAAGAGCCGCGGCGCGTCCGGCTCGCCGACGAACAGTGGCGCGACGGCGAGCTGCAGTTCGTCCGCGAGCCCCTCGCGCATCAGCTGGGTGTGCACCCGCCCGCCGCCTTCGACCATGAGGCGGCGCACACCGCGTACGTCATGGAGGTGTTCCAGCAGCACCCGCCAGTCGAGTTCGGCCCCCGTGGACACCAGCTCGACGCCGAGCCCGTCGTCCAGCCCGCGCAGGGCATCGGCCGCCCTGGCCGCCCCCTTGTCCGTCGTGTAGACGACCTTCTCGCCGCCCGTGTGCCAGAACTGCGCCGCCGGGTCCAGGTCGCCGGATCCGCTGACGGTGACCTTCAGCGGGTACTCGGGGCGCCCGGCGGCGACCCGCGCCGCGCGCCGCTCGGCCGAGTTGACCAGGAGCCGCGGGTTGTCCGAGCGGATCGTGCCCGCGCCGACCAGGATCGCGTCGCTGGAGGCCCGTACCTCGTCGACCCGGTCGAAGTCGGCCGGGCTCGAGAGCAGCAGCCGCTCGGGACCGGTGTCGTCCAGGAAGCCGTCGAGGGAGACGGCGGCGGACAACAGGACGTAGGGATGGGGCATGGGGGCGGACCCTCCAGCTCTCGCAGGTTCGACTGGACGACTCGGTACGGCTCGATCCGTACGACTCGGTACGACTCGGACGACGTGACATGACTCAGCGAATGAAGTCCTAGTGGTTCAATTTTTAAACAATACCTAGACTGTACGCATGACGACCCGCTGGCTCTCCCCCGCCGAACAGCGCGCCTGGCGCTCGTACGTCGCCGCCTCCTCGCTCCTGGAGGACACCATCGACCGCCAGCTCCAGGCGGAGGCGGGCATGCCCCACCTTTACTACTCCATCCTGGCCATGCTGTCCGAGGCGCCGGACCGGCGGCTGCGGATGACCGAGCTCGCCGAGATCCTGAAGATCACCCGCAGCCGGCTGACGTACGCGGTGACGCGGCTGGAGAAGGACGGCACGGTACGGCGCGAGGGCTGCCCCACCGACAAGCGGGGCCATGTCGCCATCCTCACGGACGAAGGCATGGCCATCCTGGAGCGGACGGCGCCAGGGCATGCGGAGACGGTGCGGTCGGCGGTCTTCAACCATCTGACCCCCGAGCAGGTGGGGCAGTTGGAGGAGATCTGCGAGAGCATCGCGCGGGCGATCCAGGGCGAAGATCCCGGGGTCGGCGGGGAAGATCTGCCGTGGCGGCGACGTTCTTCTTCGCAGTGCGCACAGTGAGGCGCTTGTCCGCAGTGCGCACAGTGAGGCACTGCAGCGACCGCAGCGACCGCAGCGAGGCGCTGACCGCGTGATCCGCGAGACACCGTAAAAGCTATTGCTTGAACTTTGAAGCATCGGGTACGGTCTCCGTCCGAGGGTGTGCTTCAAATCTGAAGCACCATCTCGTACGCACCCGCTGGACGGAGAGACAACATGCGCGACTACCCCACCGCCACCGTGCGCACCCGCGTCCGCGTGCCCCTGCGCTTCGGCGACGGCTACTCCGTCGACGCGGAGCTGGTCACCTTCCACGGCCTCGCCGACGGCAAGGAACACCTGGCCGTCGTCCTCGGCGAGCCCGGCGCCAACCCGCTGGTGCGGCTGCACTCCGAGTGCCTGACCGGCGACGTCTTCGGCTCGGCCCGCTGCGACTGCGGCCCGCAGCTGCGCGAGGCGGTGGAGCAGATCGCACAGCGGGGCGGCGTGCTGCTGTACCTCCGCCAGGAGGGCCGCGGCATCGGCCTCTACAACAAGCTCGACGCGTACGCCCTCCAGGACCAAGGCCTCGACACCTACGCCGCCAACGCCGCGCTGGGCCTGCCCGAGGACGACCGCGACTACACGGCCGCCGCCCAGATGCTCCAGGCCCTCGGCATCGACTCCCTGGACCTGCTCTCCAACAACCCCGACAAGGCCGACCAGCTCCGCGACCTCGGCATCACGGTCTCCCACCGCGTCCCGACCGGCGTCTTCACCACGGCCCACAACGTCCGCTACCTCCGCGCGAAGGTCCTCCAGACCCACCACACCCTCCCGCTCCCGGAACTCACCGCGGGCTGACACCCCCGCCGTTCTCGCCACAACGACAACAGCGCCCCATCCGACCTGAGTCGGGTGGGGCGCTGTACTCGGTAGACCCTGTGGGACTCGAACGAGCAGTGGCCGAGCAGAAAGGCCCGCCACCTGGGTGACGGGGCGGCCTTTCATATCCAGGTCAGCTCTACGCCGGGGCCTGCCCGTTGTTCCGGCAAGACGTCTTGCGCGCTCGCCATCGTCCTCGGCGTCGCCCTCGACCCCGCCGCCGAACTGAGGATCCACGAGCTGAAAGGCTCCGGCGACCTCGACTCCGTCAAGCCCATCTGCCACCGCTACGTGTCCGGCGACGAAGACGAGGACCTGGAGGCTGGCCTGTCCGGGCTGCGCTCCGGGATCGCCGAGTACCAGCGGCGCGCCAAGTTCATCGAGTCCCTGCCCGCCAGCCACGTCCCAGAGGGCCGCCGCGTCACCCGCGCGCTCGCCGAGAAGTACCCCCGAGCAGCAGCTCGGCCCCCGTAGCCCTCGACAGCCCTGGTACGCAGTACAGGACGTCGCCATCCTCGCCGCCAAACGCAGGCAGGCCAAGGCGGCTTGACCGCAGGTCAGGCGCCCGCCCCTACCGCAGCGAACAGGAACGACGCGACGCCTTCCCGCAGTGGCTGCACACCTACAATCACCACCGCGGACACACTGCGCTGAAAGGCGGCGACCTCCTCGACCCAGCCAACGCCCGCTCGGCGCACCGGAAGTGCAACAGCGCCAGGGGCAGCAGGATGGCGCCGCGGCCGCAGCAGCGAGCCTCACGGGACTGGCGACGCAGCGTGCTGTACGTCGTCACCGGCCCGCCGGCCGCGGGCAAGTCCAGCTGGATCAAGGCGCACGCCATGGCGGTCGAGGACTTGGACGACCGGGCCAGAGTGCCGGTACCCGTCCCTGGGCCGCGGGGGCCCAAGGGCGATCCCCGGAAGCCTGCCCCCACCATCATCCCGTCGCCCGGCGCGTCCGGGGCGCCCGGCCGGGACGGCGCAGACGCCACAGCGCCCGGCCCCTCGGGACCGCCCGGCCCGCCGGGGGCAGACTCCACCGTCCCGGGGCCGAGCGGTCCACCGGGCAGGGATGGGAGCGACGGCGCCGACGGTCGCGACGGGCAGACCTGCCCCGACGGCTACCACCTCGAGGTCCCGTCCTACGACCCGGACGCGCTCGTCTGCCACAAGGACGGCGCACCGCAGCCCGACGACCCCGGGAACGGGAATGGTCCGCTCGCTGCAGGACTCGACCCTCCCGCCGCGAGTACGCGTGAAGACGCCCCCTGCACGGTCATGACAGCCGCGCAGGGCGCGCTTCGTCATGTCCGGGGTCAGTGCAGGTTCAGCACCATCGCGTCGTACAGGGGCGCGTCCGTGAAGGGCTGCACCTCGCCGAACCACTCGTAGCCCCACGTCTCGTACAGGCCGCGGACCTTCGGATGGTCGCGCTCAACGAGGAGCGTCACCCGTTCCTCGGGCCGGCTGCGCAAAAGCTCGTCGTGGATCTGATGCGCCACGCCCGTACCGCGGAGCTTCTCGACGACCATCAGCTCGGACAGGGCGAATGTGCGGGCGCCAGTCTCGACGATCGCACCGTCGGGCACCGGGGTGAGCAGTCCGTTCCACCATCGGGTGTCAGCAGGCAGCGTGCAGCCGTAGGCGTAGCCGATCGGGGTGTCGTCGAGATAGCCGACGACCGCAGCGAAGCCGGGCACTTCCGTATTCCAGCCGAGCCGCTCGTCGAACCGCTCGATGCTGTGGAACTCCTCGCCGAGCCGGTCCGCGTAGATCTCCGCGTACACATCGAGGAGTTCGTGCCGAACATCAGCAAGGCCCGTCGCGTCCCTGCGTTCCAGCCGCAGCCCGTCCATGCTTCACGCTCCTGTCTGGCGTGTCTGCTCGAGGAAATCGGCCGCCGCGTGCACGTGCGCGAAGCGCCGCAGGTCCCGCCGCAGATCGCCGAGCTTCCCCTGAATCCGTTCACTCTGAACCCGCCCTGCGATCGCGATCGCCTGCCCGGCCTCGGTGACCGCCTGCTCGATGTCCCCGCCGTCGAGAAGCGCCTGCGCTCGCTGCGCCGTGTAATACACCCGGTTGCGCTCGAAGCGCGGCTCCAGCATGCCCAGGGCCGCGCCGGTGAGTTGCTGCGCCCGCTCGTAGCGGCCGAGGGCCTGGTGTGCGGCCCCGGCAAGGCCTGTCAGTTCCGCAGGGGTCAGGAACGACAGCCAGGCTGCGGGCTCGCCCTGCGCACGGTCATAGGCCGTCTCAGCGCGGGCCAGGGAACGTTCGGCGCGAGTGCGGTCCCCAGTGCGCGCATGCCCGACGGCCTGGCGACAGTGGAGCAGCGCCATCAGCCACGGATCGCCCTTGGCCTGGCGGGTCTCGACTGCGGCCCGGCCGATGCGCAGCGCCTCCTGATCACGGTCGAGGAGACGGGCCTGCATCGCCAGGTTGGACCACACCCGCGCCTGCAGCATGCCGTCCCCGGCGAGCATGCCGTGCTGCAACGCCTCGTTGTACAGGCCGGTCGCCTCCGCCTGCCTGCCCGCGTCGTAGGCGAACCAGCCGGCGGACGCGGCAAGATCCCCCGTAGCGGCGTACAGGGCACGCTCGACACGCTCCCCGTAGGTGCAGTGGTTGAGCGCATGGTGGACGTGCCTGAGGGCCTGCGCGGCGACCTCGTGCAGGGCGCCCCCGCCGAGGGCGTGATCGTGGGTGTACAAGGCGGGGACGATACCGCGGATCCGCTCGACGTCACTCGTACCGAGACGGCCGGCCGAGGGGATGGCGTCCAGGCCTAGGGCGGTGGCCAGGCCAACCGCGATGAACTCCCGTCGTCTCACAGGGCGCTGCTCCTTCACGGCCGCCGGCCGCCGAGGCGGGGCTAGTACGCGTGAGGACTTGCGCGGGACGAAACCCATGGCCTCCGGGCCGCGTCCGAAGATCTCTTGAAGGGGAAGAAGGTAGCTGGCCCACGGCCATTGCACGTCCCCGGCGATCCACCGCCGCACATGCCGGTCGGTGCAGTTGTTGGCCTTGCCGAACATGTCCTCGGCCGTCCGGTTCACCTCGTCGGCCAGCCGCTGATGCGTGAACCCGAACTCGGCGAGCAGCGCCTCAAGCTGGACGTTCCGTTGTCTGGCCACGACCGTGCCCCCTCGTGCACCTGCGTCCCTCGACGGTAGCGCTCCCGCCGCTGCCCGCTGGGTAAAACTGTCCGGTCGGCTGCCGGTAACTCCCCCAGTTCTGTCCTGATGGGCAACAGGACACTTCCGGTTTGCTCAAGTCATGAGCAGAGACGCCGGATCTAAAGAGCAAGGCACGGTCCAACTCGCGGCCCATCCGGTGCCGTCCGTTGACACGCTGTCCGAAGCGCAGGTGTGCGGCCGGGCATGCGTTTGGTGCGGCGCGCCCCTCGACAACCGCGCGGCCGTCGACCTCGGGGAGCGGACCTCCGATGCCCACGGAGTCGAGGCCCACTGGTTCCCGCGCGGCTGCCTCATGTGCGCTGGAGCTCGCGCCTACCGGACCCTGCTCGACCATGCCGGAACGTGCGAGCAGTGCGCCGACGACCAATCCCAGTGCGAGACGGGCAAGGCCCTGCGCGCGGCGGTGCGGGAGGCCAGGCGATGAAGTTCTGCGGACGCTGCGACAAGCCGATCAGAGACGGCGAGAAGTACACGGCGCACGACATCGCCTCGGCCTCGGTGGGCGGCACGACCGTCTACCGGCATGTCGCCCTGTGCAAGCCGGTACCGACCCAGACCACCCAGGTGTCCTTGCGTCACTGACCCCCGCCCGCGCCTGCCCCCGTGTCCGAGGGGGCGGGCGGTCTCAGGCCCCGGCCGGTATGCGTCTACCGGCCGGGGCCGCTCCATGTCTTGATCGTCTGCACTTCGGGCGAGCATCGGGCGAGCTGACGATCTCCACGACCCCGAAACACGCCGAAGGCCCAGGTCAGATTCCCTCTGACCTGGGCCTTGCCGGTAGACCCTGTGGGACTCGAACCCACAACCAATGGATTAAAAGTCCACTGCTCTGCCAATTGAGCTAAGGGTCCACGCACCGGCGCCCGATGTCGATCGCGTGTCGATGCATCCCCGAGCATAGCCGGACGCGGCCGGGACTCCGATCGGGTATCGGGGACCCGGCCACGTCGAAGGCGCGCTGGGTCACGGATCGACCGGTTCGGGTGCACCCTTGCGGGCCGCCTCGCGGGCGATCGTGCGTTCGTGGTCGGGGTTGAGGAACCAGTGGCGGGCCGAGGCCAGCCACCAGGTCGCCGCGAAGCCGAGGACGACGAGGACGGCGACCGGGGCGTAGTTGAAGGTCTCCCAGGTGACCGGCGAGACCTGGGGGAGCATGAACAGGATCGTGATCACCACGACCCAGGTGACCGAGACGATGCCGATCGGCCGGGACCAGCGGCCCAGGTGCCAGGGCCCGCGCTCGAAGGCGTCGCCCTTGCGCACCCGCAGCAGTGTCGGGATGACGTACGCGACGTAGAGCCCGATGACCGCGATCGACGTCACGGCCGCGTAGGCCGTGTAGTTGATCAGGTACGGGAGGCCGAGTGCCAGCGCTCCCAGCGCCGCCAGCCACACCGCCGCCACCGGGGTCCGCGTGCGCGGGCTGACCGTGTGCCAGACGTGCGAGAAGGGCAGCGCGCCGTCACGCGAAAAGGCGTAGATCATACGGCTGTTGGCCGTGACCGAGGCCATCCCGCAGAAGAGCTGCGCGCCGATCACGACCAGCAGCAGGAGCTTGCCCGCCGTGGCGCCCAGCGCGTCCAGCAGGATCTGGGCCGGGGGCGCGCCCGTCGCCGAGCCCAGCTCCTTGTCGTAGGACTGGATGGCGAAGGTGAAGCCGAGGAGCAGGACGAAGCCGGCGATCCACGACGTCCAGATGGACTGCACGATGCCCTTCGGGCCGGCCGTGGACGCGTCGTGGGTCTCCTCCGTCATATGAGCGGAGGCGTCGTACCCGGTGAACGTGTACTGGGCCATCAGCAGGCCGATGAGGACGACGTACACGCCGCTGCCCCAGCCCGTGTTGTTGACGAACTTCGTGAAGACGAAGGACGCCGACTGGTGATGGTCCGGGACGAAGGCGAGCGCGCCCACGATGACCACGACGCCCGCCACGTGCCACCACACGCTGATGCTGTTGAGCAGGGCGACGATCCGTACGCCGAAGGTGTTCAGCAGGCCGTGCAGGATCAGGATCCCGGCGAAGAGGAGGACGGTGCGGCCCGGCGTCACCTCGAAGTCGAACTGGAGGTTCAGATACGCGCCGAGGAACGACGCGGCGCCGAAGTCGATGCCCGCGGTCACCGCGACCTGGCCGAGGACGTTGAACCATCCCGTGAACCAGGCCCAGGCGGCGGCCGTACGGGACGGGGCGAGCCGGTGCGCCCAGAAGTACAGCCCGGCGGAGGTCGGATAGGCCGAACAGATCTCGGCCATCGACAGCCCGACGAACAGCGTCATCAGTCCGACCGCGACCCAGCCCCAGGTGATCACGGCGGGACCGCCGGTGTTCATGCCGAACAGGTACAGCGTCAGACAGCCCGACAGGACCGAGATGATCGTGAAGGAGACCGCGTAGTTGGAGAACGCCGACATGCGGCGGGCGAGAACCTGCGTGTAGCCGAGCTGGGCAAGCCGTTCTTCGTCCGACAGCCCACTCGCTTTGGCGTCATCTGTCATGCCCCCAGCGATTCCCTCGCCGAGGGCATGACATGCGCCAGGCGATTGGCTAAAAAAGGCCCTTGTAGCCTTGCCAGCCACTCGCGATCTTCACTCGTGAGCCGAACGACCCGTTCCCCTTGCCGTCGTTGCGGTAGAGGTTGCCGGAGGAGTCCCGCTCGACCAGGTCGTTCTTCCCGTCGCCGGTGATGTCCCCGACGCCGACGATCGCGTTGTACGAGGCTCCCCACCCGGAGAAGACCTTCACCCGGTCCTTCAACAGGCCCGTCCCCGTGCCGTTGTAGCGGTACAGCGTCCCGGCCCTGTCACGGGCGAGCACGTCACCGAACCCGTCGCCGTTGAGGTCCCCGGCCCCGACGATCTTCGTGTACCCCGTCCACGCCGTTCGGATCTTCTTGGCCGCCGCCAGCGTCCCGTCGCTCTTCGCGGCAAAGAGATAGACATCCCCGGTCGAGGCCTTCCGCGCGAGCAGGTCGGGCCGTTTGTCACCGGTCAGGTCGCCGGGCGAGGTAAGGACGTTGTAGGCGTTCCAGCCCGTACCGAGCGCCTTGTACGACGTCGACGGGACCAGCGCCTGCCCGCACGCGGGCGTGTAGCCGCGCAGGGAGCCGTCGCTCATCCGCACCAGGACGTCGTTGCAGCGGTCGTTGTTCAGGTCGCCGAAGGGTACGGCGACCACCGTGGTCGACCAGCCGCTCCCGGACACCTTCCCGGCGAAGCCTCCCTTGCCGGTGCCCTGCTGGAAGGTCAGCGCACCGGAGGAGTTGAGGGTGAGCAGGTCGGAGAGGCCGTCCCGACCCGCGTGGTCACGGAACGCCGGCGCCGCCGGCGACCCGGCCGTCAGGAGATGGATGCGCTCGCCCGGGTCCACGAAGGCCACCCGGCTCCCGTACGGGTCAACGGTCCAGCGGATACGACGGTCCGAACCGCCGCTCAGCTCCGCGAGGTTCTTCGTCCGGGGCAGATCCGCCACATCGTTCGTGACCGCCTTGCCCGAGGCGAAGTCCGTGCGGACCAGCTTGCCGCGGCCCGCGTCGTGCCTGACCAGGAACCCGTCGGCCAGCAGCGCGTCCCCGGCCGGTACGGACACGGACCGCCCCCGGGAGCGGTCGAACACTCCCGCCGTCCCCTGCGCCGCGCAGGCCCAGTAGACCCAGCGGCCATCGACCTGCAGCTCGCTGGGCACACACGCCGAACCGACGTTGACGTCCACGGCCGGCACATCCGACCCCAGACGGCTCATCGACACATGGCCCGCCGTGGACGTGGTGGTCCACAGCTGCCCGTCCCACACCGTGGCGGCCGTGGCCGTACGCGTCGACACGACCTTGGACTGCGTCCAGTCGACGATGTGCTGCTTGTGGTTGGTGCCGCCGGAGAGCACCGCGTACCGGCCGTACGCCGCCACCACGTCACCGGACGAATCGGGAACCAGCACCGACTGGACCTCGCCCGCGGGTGTCCGGCGGTAGACGTAGGACCATGGGTCGGAATAGACGGTGGAACCGTCACCGGCGCCGAAGAGGCGCATACAGCCGTACCAGACCCCGCACGGCTTGACCCACGCGCCGCCCTGCCGCACGGGTCCCACCTGCGGGTTGCTGCCCGCGGGCACGGTGCGCGAGTTGAACATGACGTCGGACGACGGAGGCGCGGTCTGGTCCGTCCAGTTCAGCGTGCCGTTGGCGAGGGACAGCCCGTCGATCGGCGCCGGGACCGGCGGCAGGTCGATGATCTCGCGGGCGACGAGTTGCCCGTCGGCCGACTCGGTGAGCCGCTGCACGCCCCAGTCCTGCGGCCCGGAGCCGGCCGGGACGACGGCCGATCCGTCCGGGGCCGGATCGATCCAGCCGCCCATCGTGGGGAACAGCTCACGCCATGTGCCGCCGCCCAAGGGGCGCGTGAGCACGGCACGCGTGTCCGCGTCGGCCACCACGACCTGGTCGCCCACGACCGTGAACTCGATCTTCCCCTCGGTTCCCTGGGCCGGAACCTCGGTCACCGGCCCGTCGAGGTCGTCCCGCCGTACCAGCCGCGCACCGGCTCCCGGATACCACCAGCCGACGTAGTCGTGGCTGAGGAAGGGACTCCGGCCGGAGCCCGCCTTGTAGGGGGCGAAGACCTTGGCCACGGATCCATCGCGCACGTCGACGAGCACGAGCTGGTCGAGGAAGACCTTCGGGTCGTCCGTGGACATCCGGTAGCGCATCAACAGCGACCTGGCGTCGCGCGCGTCCACCGCGAGCAGCTGCGCGCCCTCCGGCCAGCCGGTCACCGTCATGTCGGTGACAGCTCCGTCGGCGGCCGGCTTCAGCAGGTGCACCTCGCGTACCGCGGCGACCGAGCCCAGGTACGCCACGACCGTCCCGCCCGCGGTGCCTCCCCAGTTCAGCTCCTGGGGAACGGTGACCTGCCCCCGGTCGGCCCCCGAAGGAAGGTCGGTGAACCGGACGACGTACGGCTTGGTGGTGGTCATCTCGTAGACGGTGTCCGACTGGGCGAGCCGCACCGGCCCCGGGGCCCCGTCGTACTGGGGAAGGTCACGCGACTCACCGGTCGCGTAGTCCGTCCAGCGCAGATGGGCGGATCCCTCGGGCTGGGAGAGCAGACCGGTGTCGCCGTACCCCGAGAACACTGGATTGCGCGGACTCGTCCTGACCGCGGCGGGCAGCACGATCTCGTCCGCGCCGGTGGCGGCCACGGCCGTCCCCGACGGCAGGAGCCCCAGCGAACCCGCGGCCACCGCGAGAACCGCGGCCAGCGCCGTGCCCCCGCGTCCGAGCACACGACGGCGTACGAACTTACGGCCCCCCACGGAACCCCCCGGCCCCTCGACGTACGACACCTGTGGCGCCCGTGACGTCTGTGAATGAAATGTGCATGCCCTGAGTGGGCAACGGGAGCGTACCAGTGGGTACTTGCGGTCCGAAGGGGTTGTCGGGGCAACGAGAAGGGCCCGTACGACCGGAGTCGTACGGGCCCTCGATGGATCACGTCAGGCTGTGTCAGCCGTTGCGCTTCCAGCGGGGCTTCTCGTCACGGCGGCCGAAGGAACCGGTGCCGGTGCCGCGGTGGTCGTCACGACGGCCGTACGGGCGGTCGTGGCTGCCGGAGCGGAAGCCGCTGGAGGGGCGGTTGTCCTGACGGTCGCGGTTGAAGGGACGGTCGCTGCCACGGTGGCCGCCCCGCTCGTCACGGCGCTCGAAGGGGCGCCCGCCACGGTCGTTGTCCCGACGGAACCCGCCACGGTCGTTGTCGCGACGCTCATCACGGCGGAAGCCGCCACGCTCGTTGTCGCGACGCTCGAAGGAACGGCCGCCACGGTCGTCACGGTTGAAGCCACCGCGGTCATCGCGGTTGAAACCGCCCCGGTTGTCGTCACGACGCTCGAAAGAACGGCCACCACGGTCATCGCGACGGTCGTCACGACGGTCACGGTTGAAGCCACCACGGTTGTCGTCACGACGCTCGAAGGAACGCCCGCCACGGTCATCGCGACGGTCGTCACGGCGGAAGCCGCCACGGTCGTTGTCCCGGCGGTCGCGGTTGAAGCCGCCCCGGTTGTCGTCACGACGCTCGAAGGAGCGGCCACCACGGTCGTCACGGCGCTCGTAGTTGCCCCGCTCGTCGCGGCGCTGACGCGGCTGCTCGTACGCGGGACGCTCGGCGGGCTGCTCGGACACGGCGGGCACCTCGGCGGGAGCCTCGGCCACGGCCTGCTCGACGACGGCCTCCGCGGCGGCGGCGACCGCGGCCTCCGGGTCCTCGCCCCGCTCACGCGCGGCACGGGCGATCAGCCGGTCGGCCTCGCCACGCAGCTCGGCCGCACGACGCTGCGCGCGCTCCAGCTCCTTGGTGAGCTGCGAGACCTCGCGCTCGGCCTGCTGCGCGGCGTTGCCCGCGGACTCGGCCTGGACCTCGGTCATCGAGCGGGCGCCGGTGATCTCGGCGACCTCGGGCTCGAAGGCCGTACCGGAGTTGATGATGTGACGCGAGGCGTCGACGCCCGCGTCCTCCATCAGCCGGAAGATCTGGCGGCGCTGGTGCGGCAGGGACAGCGACACGACGGTGCCGGAGCGGCCCGCGCGAGCGGTACGGCCGGAACGGTGCAGGTAGTCCTTGTGGTCGCCGGCCGGGTCCACGTTCAGGACCAGGTCGATGCCGTCCACGTGGATACCGCGCGCGGCGACATCGGTCGCGACGAGCGCGTTGACGTAGCCGTCCTTGAAGTCGGCCAGCGTCCGCGTCCGCGCGCCCTGCGTCATACCGCCGTGCAGCGCGTCGGCCTTCACACCGGAGTCGCGCAGCTGCTCGGCGATGCGGTCGGCGCCCAGCTGGGTGCGGACGAAGATGATCGTGCGGCCCTTGCGGGAGGCGATCGCGGCGGTGACCGGCGCCTTGTCCTTGGGCTTCACGATGAGGATGTGGTGCGACATGGTCGTGACGTTGCCCTGGGCGCTGTCGACCTCGTGCGTGACCGGGTTGGTCAGGTAGCGCTTGACCAGCGTGGAGATCTCGTTCTCCATCGTGGCCGAGAACAGCATGCGCTGGCCGCCGGCCGGGATCTGGTCGAACAGCTCGGTGACCTCGGGCAGGAAGCCCAGGTCGGACATCTGGTCGGCCTCGTCGAGGACGGCGACCTGGACGTTCTCGAGCGAGCAGGCGCCACGGTTGATGACGTCGCGCAGTCGGCCCGGGGTGGCGACGAGGACGTCGACGCCGCGCTCCAGGGCGTAGATCTGGTTGCCCATCGACGTACCGCCGCAGACGACCTTCATCTTCAGGCCGAGGACGTCGCCGTACGGCTGCAGGGCGTCCGCGACCTGCATGGCGAGCTCGCGGGTCGGGGTGAGGATGACGGCGCGCGGCTTCTTCTTCTCGGTGTGGCCGCCGGCGAGCTGCGCCAGGGTCGGCAGACCGAAGGAGAGCGTCTTGCCGGAGCCGGTGCGGCCGCGGCCGAGGATGTCCTTGCCGGCCAGGGCGTCCGGGATGGTCGCGGCCTGGATCGGGAAGGGGGTGGTCACGCCGTTCTGCGCGAGCTTGCGGACGACGCCCTCGGGCAGACCGAGGTCCGCGAAGGTGACCTCGGGAGCGGACTCGACGGTGTCGACGATCTCGACGGCCTCGTTGCCCTCGTTGTTGTTCTCGGGCACGACGACGTGATCAGTACTGGAAACAGACATGCGAAATGCGAACCTTCCGGAGTTCTACGGCACGCGCCCAAACTCCGTGAAGTCGCAATCGACCGCCTCTATGCGGTCCGGCCACGGCAAGGGAGAGTACGCGCCACACGCGGCGCTCTCTGCGTTGGCGCCGGGCAAATGGGATCAAACGATCTACCACCATACGCACCCACCACCCCCTGAGGCAAACCGGCCTCATCAGCGCAGGTCAGGGGCTGACTCTTGGCCCGCCCGGCGTGCGAGGAGGGGGCGAAAACCCAGTCGGTGCACCCGGAAGCCTACGCCGGTGACCCCGCCTCCGGTGCCGGTTCCCGCTCCACCAGTTGCGTGGCCTGCTGCTCGTGCGCCGAGGACGACGGCTCCGCCGTGGCGGGATCGGACGCCGGCGGTGAGGACGCGGGCGGCGGAGGCGGCGGCGTCGGCTCCGCGGTCGTGTGGGTGGGACTCGGCTCCCCCTGGGGCGGCGCGGGCTCCTCCGTCTGCCCCTTCCCGCCCTTGCCCTTCTCCGGAGCCTCGGCGGACGGCTTCGCGCCCTTGGACGCGGAGGCCGACGGAGACGCCTTCCCCGACGCGGACTCCCCGGGCTCGGCCGAGGCGTTACCCCCCTTCGCTCCCTTGCCCCCGTGGAACCCGCGGCCGCCCCCGCTCGCCGCGGAACCCCCGTCGGGCGCCTCGCCACCCCGCTGCCCCACCGAGTGCGAGGGGCCGTGCCGCTCCCCGTCGTCACCCACGCTCATGCAACCGGCCGCCGCGGCGAACGCCATGACCGTGGCGGCCAGACGGATGGGTACGTACAAGGCGCGCACGGGCAGCCACCTCCGGATGGGGTGTCCCCTGCTCATGGAAGTCCCCCAGTTCGAGCGAAGTCGAGAACGTGGGGAGAAGCCGGGAGCCCGGGGACGGATCGGGGAGTCCTCCTGCCCAACTCCCGCCACCCACAAGAAGACACGCGCCCCGCGCAAGCGGGCCTCGCCCCCTTCCTCGAAGGAGAAGACCTCAACTTCGCCGAAGGAGAAGACCTCAACGGTTCTCGGACACGGTGCACGACAATGGCCGTGTGCTGGAGATGACGCGCGAAGCGTTCGAAGAGCTGGTGAGCGAGGCCCTGGACCAGATCCCGCCGGAGCTGACACGGGTCATGGACAATGTGGCCGTGTTCGTCGAGGAGGAACCCGACCCGTCCGACCCGGAGCTGCTGGGCCTCTACGAGGGGACACCGCTCACGGAGCGCGGCGAGTGGTACGCCGGGGTCCTCCCCGACCGGATCACGATCTACATGGGCCCGACCCTTCGCTCCTGCGAAACGTCGGACGACGTGGTGCAAGAGGTGGCCGTCACGGTCGTCCACGAGGTGGCCCACCACTTCGGCATCGAGGACGAACGCCTCCACGAACTGGGCTGGGGCTGACCCACCGGCGCCCTCGGCGCGCCCCCCGGCCGACACGCCGAGGTCGCCCGAGAGGCGGACGGCCAAGGCGTACGACAGCCGACCGCGCCCCCGTACGACAGTCCACGACGGCCCGTACGAGAGTCGGGACGCGGCCCGCATACCCGCCCCCACACTTGGGCATACGGGACCAATGGCCCGCGTCCCCGCTGCCGTAACCGCCGCCGCACACCGCATACGCCACCGCGCCCGTACGGTGCCCCGCTCCCTGAGCCGCCACTACCGCGACCGCCGCGCGCTCCCGGAGGTCGAGCTCGTCCCCCAGCCGCACCCGTACGCCCGCGCTCTGAACCTGCTCTGCGTCGTCCTCCTCGGCGCCTGGCTGGGACTGCTGATCGTGGGGAACGTACGCGTCCCGGTCGGCCCCATGAACACCACCATGACCCTGCGCCCCTCCCTCACCGGCGGCACGAAGATCAACGTCGCCCCGCTCGGCGCGCTGGAACTGCGCAGCCACGAGGCCCCGCTGCGTCTCGACGTGGACGTCGACCAGCTCGACCCGGAACGCTCCCAGGCCCTGGTCGACCACCCGGAGCGGCTGTCCGGCCTCCAGGACGAGGTCGCGCGGGACGTCGAACACGGCACACTCGACCTGGCCGTACGCTCCTGCATCGCGGTCGTCTCCGGCGCCACGGCCCTCGGCCTCGCGGTCTATCGGCGCCCGCGCCGCGCACTCGCCGCCGGCGGACTGGCCCTGACCCTGCTGACCGCGTCCGGAGCGACGGCATTCGCCACGTGGAACCCGGAGTCGGTCCTGGAGCCGAAGTTCTCCGGACTCCTCTCCTCGGCGCCCTCCCTCGTCGGCAACGCGCGCAGCATCGTCAGCGAATTCGACGTCTACCAGAAGGAGTTGGCGCGCCTGGTGACGAACGTGACGAAGCTGTACGACGTCACGTCCACGCTTCCGGCGTACGAGCCCGATCCGACCACGATCCGGGTCCTGCACGTCTCGGACATCCACCTCAACCCGGCGAGCTGGAAGATCATCGCGTCGCTCGTGCAGCAGTACGCCATCGATGTGATCGTCGACTCCGGCGACACGATGGATCACGGCACCGCGGCCGAGAACGGCTTCCTGGACCCGATCGCGGACCTCGGAGCCCCCTACGTCTGGGTCCGCGGCAACCACGACTCCGCCCTCACCCAGCGCTACCTGGAACACATGAAGAACGTGCACGTCCTGGACAACGGCCGGGCGGTCACGGTCGCGGGCCTGCGCTTCGCCGGCATCGGCGATCCGCAGTTCACCCCCGACCGCGCGATCAAGCCGGGCGGCAACCCGGCGGAGGAGCTCGCGGGCGCGCGCCTGGCGTCGGCCCTGCGCGACCAGCGGGCGGCGGGCACTCCCGTGGACGTCGCCATCGCCCACGAACCGTCGGCGGCGCGCGAGACGGACGGCGAGGTGCCGATGGTCCTGGCCGGCCATCTCCACCACGAGGAGATGGAGGTCATGAAGTACGGCACGCGTCTGCGCATCGAGGGCTCGACGGGCGGCAGCGGCCTGCGGGCCGTGGAAGGCAAGTACCCCGACCCCATCGAGGCCTCGATCCTCTACATGGACCGCGACACCCGCCACCTCCAGGCCTGGGACGAGATCAAGCTGGGCGGTCTGGGCCTGACAACGGCCGAGGTCAGCCGCCATCTGCCGAAGGAGAACCAGCCGGGCGCGAGCCTTCCTCCCACGCCGTCCCCCACGCCCTCCGGGACCGCCCCGTAAACCGTTTTGGCGATACCTCCTGCCATCCCATATGCTTCTCACGTCCCCGACGCGCTGAGAAGCGCCCAGGCGGGCCGATAGCCCTCATCGTCTAGCGGCCTAGGACGCCGCCCTTTCAAGGCGGTAGCACGGGTTCGAATCCCGTTGGGGGCACGCAGCACGGTGTGCGACACTAGGTTCGCTTGTTCGCACACAACAGCTTGGTCCTGTGGAGCAGTTTGGAGTGCTCGCCACCCTGTCAAGGTGGAGGCCGCGGGTTCAAATCCCGTCAGGACCGCTGAGGTTTCTCCTGGAAACCTCGTGGCTGGGTAGCTCAGTTGGTACGAGCGATCGCCTGAAAAGCGATAGGTCGCCGGTTCGACCCCGGCCCCAGCCACAACCCAAGGGCCCTGTCCAGACGGACGGGGCCCTTGATCGTTTACTTGCCCCGAAGCCAAGCCGTACGCCCAGCGGCAAACCCGTATCCCCCGCGCCAGCCCGTACGCCCAGCGGCAAGCCCGTTCATCTGACGCCGATCAAGAACCCGCCACAGCCCGCCGGCCTGTCAAGGTGGAGGCCGCGCCCGCGGCGCAGCCGCAATCGGGTACAGCAAATCCCGTCAGGACCGCTGAGGTTTCTCCTGGAAACCTCGTGGCTGGGTAGCTCAGTTGGTACCA
>NZ_JBIAVS010000012.1:112109-308544 GCF_042894545.1 Streptomyces sp. NPDC001530 | reverse complement strand
GCGCCCGCGGCGCAGCCGCAATCGGGTACAGCAAATCCCGTCAGGACCGCTGAGGTTTCTCCTGGAAACCTCGTGGCTGGGTAGCTCAGTTGGTACCAGCGATCGCCTGAAAAGCCATAGGTCGCCGGTTCGACCCCGGCCCCAGCCACAACCCAAGGGCCCTGTCCAGACGGACGGGGCCCTTGATCGTTTATCTGCCCCAGCTCGCCACCCTGCCGAGGTGGACGCCATGCCCGCGGCGCAGCCGCAATCGGGCGCAGCGGTCGCCGGTTCGCCCCGGCCCCCCGGCCCCAGCCACAACCCGAAGGCCCCGTCCGGTAGGACGGGGCCTTCGTCGTACCCCGGGACTCGGCGGGTGTCGGGCAGTTCCGGCTCGACTTGGCATGTTCGCGGCACGGCGCTACGTTCGGCCTGGTGAAGCAGCGCTTTCTGGTGGGGGGACCATGACGACGAGCCCTGATGGGTCGGAAGCCGGATCGCCGGCGGGTGGCGAGTCGGCGACCGCGCGAGCGACCGGAGCCACGGGGGCCACCGGAGCCACGGGAGCCACGGGCGGCGAGCTGAAGCTGGAGCGGGATCGTGCCCTCTTCGGGCTGATCGCCGTCGGGCTGAGCAACGTCGTGATCGCGGCGATCGCGGGGGTCGCCGTCTGGCAGCTGAACGGCGACAAGTCGGTCGCCCTCGGCGTCATCAGCGCCGCCTTCACCGCGGTCAGCACGATGACCACCGCGTATCTGGGCATCAAGGCCGTTTCCAACACCGCGAAGGCCATGGCCCAGCGCGACACATCACCCCGCGAACAGCCCTGACCGAGGGCCGGCGGCGCGCCCGGAGCCGCCGGGCGCAAAAGCGTTCGCCAGGAATTTCGGCGAGGTGAGATCCTGGACGGCGTATGTCTACGCATCCTGCCCCCGTCCTCGGCGATCTCGCCCCCCGTCTGGCCGAGCTGTCCCTGCGCGACGCGCACCGGCTCGGGCGCAGGCTCGAAGGCGCGCGCAAGATCCGCAAGCCCGAGGCCCGCTCCGCCGTGCTCGCCGAGATCGAGGCGGAGGTCGCCAAGGGTGAGGCACGCATGGCCGAGCGCCGCGACCGCGTGCCCGCCGTCACGTATCCCGAGCAGCTCCCGGTCAGCCAGAAGAAGGACCAGATCGCGGACGCCATCCGCGATCACCAGGTCGTCATCGTCGCCGGTGAGACCGGGTCCGGCAAGACCACCCAGATTCCCAAGATCTGCATGGAGCTGGGGCGTGGTGTCCGCGGCATGATCGGGCACACCCAGCCCCGCCGTATCGCCGCCCGTACCGTCGCCGAGCGCGTCGCCGAGGAGCTGGACACCCCGCTCGGCGAGGCCGTCGGCTGGAAGGTCCGCTTCACCGACCAGGTGAACCAGGACGCCACCTTCGTCAAGCTCATGACCGACGGCATCCTGCTCGCCGAGATCCAGACGGACCGCGAGCTGCGCGCGTACGACACGATCATCATCGACGAGGCCCACGAGCGGTCCCTCAACATCGACTTCCTGATGGGCTACCTCGCTCAGCTGCTGCCCAAGCGGCCGGACCTGAAGGTCGTGATCACCTCCGCGACCATCGATCCCGAGCGCTTCTCCCGCCACTTCGGCGACGCGCCGATCGTCGAGGTCAGCGGCCGTACGTACCCCGTCGAGGTGCGTTACCGCCCCCTCCTCGAAGAGGACTCCGACGACTCCGACCGCGACCAGATCACCGCGATCTGCGATGCCGTCGAGGAGCTCCAGGCCGAGGGCAAGGGCGACATCCTCGTCTTCCTCTCCGGCGAACGCGAGATCCGCGACACCGCCGACGCGCTGGTCAAGAAGCAGTACCGCTTCACCGAAGTCCTCCCCCTCTACGCCCGCCTCTCCCACGCGGAGCAGCACCGCGTCTTCCAGCCGCACACCGGCCGCAGGATCGTCCTGGCGACCAACGTCGCCGAGACCTCCCTCACGGTTCCGGGCATCAAGTACGTCATCGACCCGGGCACCGCCCGTATCTCCCGCTACAGCCACCGCACCAAGGTGCAGCGCCTGCCCATCGAGCCGGTCTCGCAGGCCAGCGCCAACCAGCGCAAGGGCCGCTGCGGCCGTACGAGTGACGGCATCTGCATCCGGCTGTACAGCGAGGACGACTTCCTCGCCCGCCCGGAGTTCACGGACGCCGAGATCCTCCGTACGAACCTGGCCTCCGTCATCCTGCAGATGACCGCGGCCGGCCTCGGCGACATCGAGAAGTTCCCCTTCATCGACCCGCCGGACCACCGCAACATCCGCGACGGCGTCCAACTCCTTCAGGAACTGGGCGCGTTGGACCCGGCCCAGAAGGACCCGCGCAAGCGGCTCACGCAGACCGGGCGCAAGCTGGCCCAGCTCCCCGTCGACCCCCGCCTGGCCCGCATGGTCCTGGAGGCCGACAAGAACGGCTGCGTACGCGAGGTCATGGTGATCGCGGCCGCGCTCTCCATCCAGGACCCGCGTGAACGCCCGGCCGACAAGCAGACGCAGGCCGATCAGCAGCACGCCCGCTTCAAGGACGAGTCGAGCGATTTCCTCGCCTTCCTGAACCTGTGGCGGTACGTCCGCGAGCAGCAGAAGGAGCGCGGCTCCTCCGCCTTCCGCCGGATGTGCAAGCAGGAGTACCTGAACTTCCTGCGCATTCGCGAATGGCAGGACATCTACTCCCAGCTCCGCACGGTCGCCAAGCAGATGGGCATCCATCCGAACGAGGAGGACGCGGCCGAGCAGAGCGTCCACGTGTCGCTGCTCGCCGGTCTGCTGTCGCACGTCGGCATGAAGGACGTGAAGGAGGGCACGAAGAACGAGTACCTGGGCGCGCGCAACGCGAAGTTCGCGATCTTCCCGGGCTCCGCCCTCTTCAAGAAGCCCCCGCGTTTCGTGATGTCCGCCGAGCTGGTGGAGACCTCACGGCTCTGGGCGCGCGTCAACGCCAAGATCGAGCCCGAGTGGGTCGAGCCGCTCGCCGAGCATCTGCTGAAGCGCACGTACAGCGAACCGCACTGGGAGAAGGACCAGGCCGCGGTGATGGCGTACGAGAAGGTCACGCTGTACGGCGTACCGATCGTCGCGCAGCGGAAGGTCAACTACGGGCGGATCGACCCCGAGGTCTCCCGCGAGCTGTTCATCCGCAACGCGCTCGTCGAGGGCGACTGGCGTACGCACCACAAGTTCTTCGCCGACAACCGCAAACTCCTCACCGAGGTCGAGGAGTTGGAGCACCGGGCGCGGCGCCGGGACATCCTCGTCGACGACGAGACGCTGTTCGACTTCTACGACCAGCGGGTGCCCGAACACGTCGTGTCCGGGGCGCACTTCGACTCCTGGTGGAAGCACAAGCGCCACGAGGAGCCCGAGCTCCTCGACTTCGAGCGCGAGATGCTCATCAACGAGAAGGCGGGGGCGGTCACCAAGGACGACTACCCCGACTCCTGGCGCCAGGGACGGCTGAAGTTCCGGGTGACGTACCAGTTCGAGCCGGGAGCGGACGCGGACGGCGTGACCGTGCACATCCCGCTCCAGGTACTGAACCAGGTCACGGACGAGGGCTTCGACTGGCAGATCCCGGGGTTGCGGGAAGAGGTCGTCACCGAGCTGATCCGCTCCCTGCCGAAGCCGATCCGGCGGAATTACGTCCCTGCCCCGAACTTCGCGCAGAAGTTCCTGGAGCGGGCCGTGCCCCTCCAGGAGCCGCTGACGCTGACCATGGCGCGCGAGCTGAAGCGCATGGTCGGCGTGCCGCTCACGGCCGAGGACTTCGACTGGTCGCGGATCCCCGACCACCTGAAGATCACCTTCCGGATCGTCGACGAGCGGCGCCGCAAACTCGCCGAGGACAAGGATCTGGAGGCGCTGAAGCTCCGGCTGAAGCCGAAGGCGCGCAAGGCGCTCTCGCAGGCCGCGGCGGCGACGGCGGAGCGCGAGGGCGGCGAGTCCCTGGAACGTACGGGCCTGACGGACTGGACGATCGGCTCGCTCACCCGCGTCTTCGAGACCCGTCGCGCCGGCCAGCCCGTGAAGGCGTACCCGGCCCTGGTCGACGACGGCGACACCGTCTCCGTACGCCTCTTCGACACGGAGGCCGAGCAGGCGCAGGCGATGTGGAAGGGCATGCGGCGGCTGATCCTGCGCAACATCCCGGTGAACCCGGGCAAGTTCGCCTCGGACAAGCTCACCAACGCCCAGAAGCTCGCCCTCTCCGCCAACCCGCACGGCTCGATCCAGGCCCTCTTCGACGACTGCGCGATGGCGGCCGCGGACAAGCTGATCGGGGACTTCGGCGGCCCGGCGTGGGACGAGGAGTCGTACCGGAAGCTGTACGACAAGGTGCGCGCCGAGATCGTCGACACGACGGTCCGTACGGTGGGCCAGGTGGAGCCGGTCCTTGCCGCCTGGCAGGCCTGTGAGCGCCGTCTGAAGGGCGTACAGAGCCCGACGCTCCTGGCGAACCTCACGGACGTACGAAGCCAGCTGAACGCCCTTGTGAAGCCTGGCTTCGTCACGGAGACGGGGCTGCGCCGGCTGCCGGACCTGATGCGCTACCTGATCGCCGCCGACCGGCGCCTGCAGCAGATGCCGACCAACGTCCAGCGGGACACCACCCGCATGGAGAAGGTCCACGAGATGCAGGACGAGTACGCGTGGCTCCTGGAGCAGCTGCCCCAGGGCCGGCCGGTCCCGCAGCAGGTCCTGGACATCCGCTGGATGATCGAGGAGCTCCGGGTCAGCTATTTCGCCCACGCGCTCGGCACGGCGTACCCGGTCTCCGACAAGCGCATCGTGAAGGCGATCGACGCGGCTGTCCCGTAACGGAGCCGGTACGTTGGGTGAGTTCGACCCCGGGCCCACCCCTCCTGTACAGTCTCTTCTCGCAGCACAGCGCAAGAATGAGTCGCTGTGAAACCTGGTCCTGTGGAGCAGTTTGGAGTGCTCGCCACCCTGTCAAGGTGGAGGCCGCGGGTTCAAATCCCGTCAGGACCGCATGGATGAGAAGGCCCGGAGCTTCGGCTCCGGGCCTTCTCATGTCGCCTTCCGCCTTTGTCGTGTCGCCTTCCGCCTTCGTCGTGTCGCCTTCCGCCCTCGTCGTGTCGCCTTCCGCCGCCTTCATGCCGGCTGCGCGCCTTGACGGCGTCACATTCCGCCGGTACCCAGAAACCAGGGCCCACGACCCCTGGAGGTGCGTATGGCGGCCATCGCTAGGCACGAGACGCGAGCCCTGCTCCGTGCCCACCTGTCGGCCGCCTCCGGATACCGCCATCTGACGCGGCACTGCCCGATCTGCCACCAGCTCCTGCGACTGGCCATGGAGCCCGCTCCTCGAGGCGAGGAAGACCCTAGGAGCGCCGCCGAGGGCGAAAGCCCCTCCAAGGCATGACCAAGGGCTACGGACGCGCCCAGCGGGCGGCAGGGGTCCGGACGCACATCCGCCTGCGCATCACCTCAACTCCCCTAGCGCAGAAGCCCCGAAGGCAACAAGGACTGTGGCATGTGACGGGTGTCACCGCATAAGTTTTCAGAAGTGCGGAACTTACACCCCGCCCACAACTGGTCAATTTAATATGTGCAATTGCACCGGTCACCGAGGGCGCCCACAGGAGATCCGACACCCCTCCCCAGACTCCGACAAGGCCGCTCACAGGCCGGCCGTCCGGGCACGGACAGGGCACAAAAAAGATCGCGCTGGACCCGGCGGAGTCCAGCGCGATCGACGACGCACCCTTGTCACGTACCAAAGAAGCTTGGGCGTGGGCTCTGTTGGGGCAGAACCCGCGTCGCTTGGAGCTGTGGTTCGGACGTCTCGGCAAGTTGGGGGACCTACCGAATTGCCCGGTTATGCAGTTGTTCAGGCCTCGCTGCGCTGCTGCGGGATACCCGCGAGCAGTGCGCGGACCTCAGCCTCGCGGTAGCGGCGGTGTCCGCCGAGCGTGCGGATGGACGTGAGCTTGCCGGCCTTCGCCCACCGCGTGACCGTCTTGGGGTCGACGCGGAACATCGTGGCGACCTCAGCCGGGGTCAGCAGCGGCTCGGCATCAGGGGTGCGAGCGGTCATGAGCGGCCTCCTCGGGAGAACCGAACCTTCTCGGTTCTTTCCTCTAAATTCTGCACCTTGACCCGCGTTGCCCGAAATGGCGGACGCGAGTCGAGTCGGTTATAGGACGAACGGCTTGTCCTCGGCACTACAACTACACCATCTGTCCAGCCGCGTCGGCCAAACCGATGGAATTGCCCTCCCAGGTGTTCATCAGCGACGGAAGCCGATGGACCATGCCATAGCGGACAGTCACGCCACTGTGACGATCAGTCACAGGGCGATCAGGAGTCACCAGACCCCCCATAGCGTGCAATGCTGAGATTCCACCCATATATGGGCGGACGGACCCCTCCCCGGGGTTCCTTGTCCTATTTTGGCATGAGGAGGGGCAAGGGGCGCAAGGGTCAGGTAAGTGCTGTCCATCACGCTTGGCACCGACTTACACCGCTTGGGACGAAAGACCGGATCAGGACCTACGTCCCGGAGTGAGGGTTCTTCAGTGTGTGAGGACCATACGCGAGTTCGACGCGAACCGGTGAGAAGCAGATCACACGGCACAGGTGACCCACGCGCCCCAGGGGCCTCAGTTCGCCGAGCGCCGGTCCCTGACCGACCGCCAACGCTCCACCAGCCGCCCGTACGCCTCGCCCGCCGCGGCCCCGTCCCCCTCGCGCAGCGCCTCGATGCCCTCGGCGACGTCCGCGGCCGAGTGGTCACCCTCGAGTTGCCCGGCCGGCAGGGCGTGCACGAGCCCGCCGTAGTCGAGCTCGACCATCGAGCGCGGATGGAACTCCTCCAGCCAGCGCCCCACGTCCACCAGGCCGTCGATGAGCGGGCCCTCGTCGAGGGTGTCCTTGAGCGTCTTCAGGGCCCGCGCCGTCCGCCGCCGCGCCTGCACCATCGGCGTCCGGTAGCGCAGCACCGGCGGGGCTCCGCCCGGCCCGGCCCCCTTCTCGTACTCCCGCTCCTCGTCGGCGACGAGCACGAACCAGTTCAGCGGCACCTGCCAGGTCGAGGTGCGGATCCACGGGCGGGCGTCGGGGTTGCGGGCCATCCAGCGCTCGTAGTCCAGGGCGGCCTGACGGCGTACCAGCGGCGGCAGGACCGCGTCGAGGACCGGCGGCGGCAGCTCCTCGGCCAGCTCGCCCAGGGCCTGCCAGCCGCGCAGCCGGGTGCGCCAGGGGCAGACGCACAGCACCCCGTCGATCTCCGCCACGAAGGCGTCGCTGCTCTCGTGCACCGGCACCGGGATCGGCGGGGTGGGCAGCAAATCCGCCAGCGAGCGGCGCAGTTCGTCCTGGTACGAGGGGCGGTCGGTGCGGCGGGCGTAGCGCGCCCAGTGACCGCGCTCCGGCTCCGGGAAGGCGGCCAGCGGTTCGTACACGCGCAGATACGACGCATACGGGACGATCACCGACGACACCTTGGGCACGCCTGCTCCCTCCCCCGTTGGCCACCAGGAAAACCAGCGAAAACCGCACACAACCTGACGAGAAATCTATGCAAATCGAACCACGGCTGTACGCCACCGGTGGGTGATCCTGAACACTGCACCGAAGGCGGGTGGGCGCAGGCTCTAGTCTCATGCCCACGGAGCCCGCCATCCGCACGGGCCCCGCACCCAACCGCCGCTTATTACCTGGGAGTCACCACAGTGACCGACGTAACCGACGGCGTCCTGCACACCCTGTTCCATTCGGACCAGGGGGGTCATGAGCAAGTCGTGCTCTGCCAGGACCGCGCCAGCGGCCTCAAGGCCGTCATCGCCATTCACTCCACCGCCCTGGGCCCGGCCCTCGGTGGTACGCGCTTCTACCCGTACGTGAACGAGGAGGAGGCCGTCGCCGACGCCCTGAACCTCTCGCGCGGCATGTCGTACAAGAACGCCATGGCCGGTCTCGACCACGGCGGCGGCAAGGCCGTGATCATCGGCGACCCCGAGCAGATCAAGTCCGAGGCGCTGCTCCTCGCGTACGGCCGCTTCGTGGCCTCGCTCGGCGGCCGGTACGTCACCGCGTGCGACGTCGGTACGTACGTCGCCGACATGGACGTCGTGGCGCGCGAGTGCCGCTGGACGACGGGCCGCTCGCCGGAGAACGGCGGCGCCGGGGACTCCTCCGTCCTCACCGCCTTCGGTGTCTTCCAGGGCATGCGGGCCTCCGCCCAGCACCTGTGGGGCGACCCGACGCTGCGCGGCCGCAAGGTCGGTGTCGCGGGCGTCGGCAAGGTGGGCCACCACCTGGTGCAGCACCTGCTCGACGACGGCGCCGAGGTCGTGATCACGGACGTACGCGAGGAGTCGGTGCGCCGGATCCTCGACAAGCACCCGGCCGGCGTCACGGCCGTCGCGGACACCGAGGCACTCATCCTCACCGAGGGCCTCGACATCTACGCCCCCTGCGCACTCGGCGGGGCGCTGAACGACGACTCGGTGCCCGTCCTCACCGCGAAGGTGGTGTGCGGCGCTGCCAACAACCAGCTCGCGCACCCGGGCGTGGAGAAGGACCTCGCGGACCGCGGGATCCTGTACGCCCCCGACTACGTGGTGAACGCGGGCGGTGTCATCCAGGTCGCCGACGAGCTGCACGGCTTCGACTTCCAGCGCTGCAAGGCGAAGGCGGCGAAGATCTTCGACACCACGCTGGCCATATTCGCACGTGCGAAGGAGGACGGCATTCCGCCGGCTGCCGCGGCCGACCGGATCGCCGAGCAGCGGATGGCGGAGGCGCGGCGCCGCTGATCGCGGAGCCCGAGCGAAAGTGCCGGAACCAATCGTTCCGGCCCCTTCCGCGCTTGTCAGGGACCCGCCGATGGATCGCTTAGAGAGAACTCTCACGTCGATCGGCGGGTCGTTGGCCAAGAACAGGTTAAAATCGCGGTTGACCAGCGGGGACAGGGCGCCTCGCGGGTTCTGGGCGAAGGCACGTCCTGCGGGCGACGTACCGTATGGGCGCGGGCTCAGGTACCGTGGAAGCCCTACGGACCGGTCTCTCCACGGAGAGCCCGTTCCAGATCATGAACGCGTGTCAAGACTCTGGGGCCGTCGAGCCCCGTCACCGAGGGGGTCGAGCCATGGGGCGCGGCCGGGCCAAGGCCAAGCAGACGAAGGTCGCCCGCCAGCTGAAGTACAACAGCGGCGGGACTGACCTGTCGCGTCTGGCCAACGAGCTGGGCGCTTCGACTTCGAACCAGCCGCCTAATGGCGAGCCGTTCGAGGACGACGACGAGGAAGACGACCCGTACGCCCAGTACGCGGATCTCTACAACGACGACGATGAGGACGAGGACGACCAGTCCGGTCCCCAGTCGCAGCGTCGCGGTGCTTGACGCATCAGCGTCCCTCGCAGTTTCCGCGATCTCTCGTAACAGATTCTTCTCGTAACAGGTTTCTGTTGGCGGATTTCTCGTAGCAACTGCACTTCGCCCGGTCCGGGGCTCAGCGCCGGACCGGGTTTCGTGCTGCCTTGCTCAGACCGCGTAGTCGCCGATCAGCGCGGCGCCCGTCGCGTGCTCGCCGCGCTCGGTGATCTCACCGGCGACCCAGGCGTCCACGCCGCGGTCCGCGAGGGTGGCGAGCGCCACGTCCGCGGACTCCTCGGGGACGATCGCGATCATGCCGACGCCCATGTTCAGCGTCTTCTCCAGCTCCAGGCGCTCGACGTCGCCGGTCCGGCCGACGAGGTCGAAGACCGGGGCCGGGGTCCAGGTCTCGCGGTCGACGATCGCGTGCAGGCCGTCCGGGACGACACGGGCCAGGTTGGCCGCGAGCCCGCCGCCGGTGATGTGGCTGAAGGCGTGCACCTGGGTGGTGTGGGTGAGCGCCAGGCAGTCCAGCGAGTAGATCTTGGTGGGCTCCAGGAGCTCCTCGCCGAGCGTGCGGCCGAAATCCTCGACGTGCTGGTCCAGGCTGAGGTTCGCGCGGTCGAAGAGGACGTGCCGGACCAGCGAGTACCCGTTCGAGTGAAGACCGGAGGCCGCCATGGCGATCACCGCGTCACCCTTACGGATACGATCCGGGCCGAGCAGCCGGTCGGCCTCGACCACACCGGTGCCGGCGCCCGCGACGTCGAAGTCGTCCGGGCCCAGCAGACCAGGGTGCTCGGCCGTCTCGCCGCCGACGAGGGCACAGCCCGCGAGGACGCAGCCCTCGGCGATGCCCTTCACGATGGCCGCGACGCGCTCCGGGTGGACCTTGCCGACGCAGATGTAGTCGGTCATGAAGAGCGGCTCGGCGCCGCACACCACGATGTCGTCCATGACCATCGCGACCAGGTCGTGGCCGATGGTGTCGTACACGCCGAGCTGCCGGGCGAGGTCGACCTTGGTGCCCACGCCGTCCGTCGCGGAGGCGAGCAGCGGGCGCTCGTAGCGCTTGAGGGCGGAGGCGTCGAAGAGGCCGGCGAAGCCGCCGAGGCCGCCGAGGACCTCGGGGCGCTGCGTCTTCTTCACCCACTCCTTCATCAGCTCTACGGCGCGGTCGCCCGCTTCGATGTCGACGCCGGCAGCCGCGTAGGAAGCACCGGAAGCAGTGCCCGTCGACGCAGTCGACCGATCAGATACAGCAGACATTGCCTGGGATCTTTCGGGTTGGTGATACGGGGCTCTGCGGCGCTTACGGGCGACGGATGGCGTCAGCCGCGGCCGTGGCGGCGGGCCCGGCGGCCAGCTCGGTCTCCAGGAGCTGCTTGCCGAGCAGCTCGGGGTCCGGGAGCTCCATCGGGTACTCGCCGTCGAAGCAGGCGCGGCACAGGTTCGGCTTGGCGATGGTGGTCGCCTCGATCATGCCGTCGATGGAGATGTACGAGAGGGAGTCGGCGCCCAGCGAGGTGCCGATCTCCTCGATCGTCATGCCGTTGGCGATCAGCTCGGCGCGGGTCGCGAAGTCGATGCCGAAGAAGCAGGGCCACTTCACGGGCGGGGACGAGATCCGGATGTGGACCTCGGCGGCGCCCGCCTCGCGGAGCATGCGCACCAGGGCGCGCTGGGTGTTGCCGCGCACGATCGAGTCGTCGACGACGACCAGACGCTTGCCCTTGATGACTTCCTTGAGCGGGTTCAGCTTCAGACGGATGCCGAGCTGGCGGATCGTCTGCGAGGGCTGGATGAAGGTCCGGCCGACGTATGCGTTCTTGACCAGGCCGGCACCGAAGGGGATGCCGGAGGCTTCCGCGTAACCGATCGCGGCGGGCGTCCCGGACTCCGGGGTCGCTATCACCAGATCGGCCTCCACAGGGGCTTCCTTGGCGAGCCTGCGGCCCATCTCGACGCGCGAGAGGTACACGTTCCGACCGGCGATGTCCGTGTCCGGGCGGGCCAGATACACGTACTCGAAGACACAGCCCTTGGGCTTAGCTTCCGCGAATCGCGACGTACGCAGACCGTTCTCGTCGATGGCGACGAACTCGCCCGGCTCGATCTCGC
Organism: Streptomyces sp. NPDC001530; assembly: GCF_042894545.1. Taxonomy (NCBI): domain Bacteria; kingdom Bacillati; phylum Actinomycetota; class Actinomycetes; order Kitasatosporales; family Streptomycetaceae; genus Streptomyces; species Streptomyces sp. NPDC001530. The sequence continues at coordinate 297,064 of NZ_JBIAVS010000012.1, read as the reverse complement.
GCACGAAGCTCGCGCCGCAGATGTCGAGGGCGGCGGACTCGGAGGCGACGACCCAGCCGCGCTCCAGACGGCCGAGGACCAGCGGGCGGATGCCCTGCGGGTCGCGGGCGGCGTAGAGGGTGTGCTCGTCCATGAAGACGAGCGAGAAGGCGCCCTTGACCTGCGGAAGGACCGTGTGGGCGGCCTCCTCGATGGTCAGCGGCTTCCCGTCGGCGTCGACCTGGGCCGCGAGCAGCGCGGTGAGGAGGTCGGTGTCGTTGGTGGCTGCCACACGAGTGGAGCGGCCGTTGTTGTCCTTGGGCAGGTCGGCGACCATCTCGGCGAGCTGCGCCGTGTTGACGAGGTTGCCGTTGTGGCCGAGCGCGATGGAACCGTGCGCGGTGGCGCGGAACGTCGGCTGGGCGTTCTCCCACACGGAGGCGCCAGTGGTCGAGTAGCGGGCGTGACCGACCGCGATATGACCCTGGAGCGAACCGAGCGAGGTCTCGTCGAAGACCTGGGAAACGAGCCCCATGTCCTTGAAGACGAGGATCTGGGAGCCGTTGCTGACCGCGATTCCCGCGGATTCCTGACCCCGATGCTGGAGGGCGTAGAGCCCGAAGTAAGTGAGCTTGGCGACCTCTTCGCCCGGAGCCCAGACACCGAAGACGCCGCAAGCGTCCTGGGGGCCTTTCTCACCGGGGAGCAGATCATGATTGAGTCGACCGTCACCACGTGGCACGCCACCGAGTGTAGGCGAGATCGACCACTGGTCCGAATTGGGGATACGGAGCCCTAATGGATCACTTGGTGGCGACGGCGCTGACGACGGTGCCGTTTGCGCTGGTCAGCGTGAGGGTGCGGTGATCCACGTCGTATACGACCGTGCTGTCGAAGAGGCCGAGCAGGGTCTTCTCGGTGTCCATGAGTGAGCTGTCGCACATCATGCGGGTGGTCTTGGCGGTGCCGAGGGTGAGGTGTCCGTCGCGGACGGTGGCCTTGGCGGAGACGTGGTTGCAGCCGAGGCTGCCGCTGAGGGTGCCGCGCTTCTTGTCGAGGACGAGGTACGCCTTGGCTCCGGCCGGGAGTGAGTGGGCCACGTCCGCGTCACCGAGGGCCGTGACGGTCCACTTGGTGCCGTAGAGGGGCGCGTCCTGTTCCTTGGTGAGGTTGACGCGGTCGCCGTCGTCGGTGGTGAGCGTCAGTTCGTCGCCCTTGACCTTGGTGGTGAACGTGCCGTCGGCGAAGGTGCGGCTCAGGTTCTGCTCGAAGGTCATCGGGGCCTTCTGGCAGCCCATGTCGGTCATCTGGAACTCGCCGAAGTCGACGCGGTCGCCCTTGACGGTGGCTGTCGAGCCGAAGCTGTTGCAGCCGGCGTTGCCGCTGACCCGGCCGTCCGCGTCGATGCGCAGATACGCGCTCTCCGGTGCCTGCCGCGTCCTGCCGTCCACGGTGAGACTGTCGACGGTCCAGTGGACGCCGGTGACAGGTGACGAGTTCGCCCCCACGGAGCCGCTGCCGCCGGCGCTGCCCGGCTCGGTGCCACAGGCCACCGCGAGAGGGAGCAGGGTCAGGGCGGTGAGCGTCAGTCGCTGCTTGTCCATGCCGATGTGACGGGAGGGGTGGGGTGGTCGGTTCCCGGGTTTTCTCACCTCTCCGCCCCTACCCGCCCCGTCAGGGGCGCGGGAACCTACTCGACCAGCGCCCCGTCAGGGGCGCGGGGAACTGCGCGACCAGCCCCCACCCACCCGCGGCCGAAGGAGCACCCGGGGTCTGGGGCGGAGCCCCAGAAAGATGGGACGGGTAGGGGCGGAGGGGGCGAAAACAGCCTCCCGCGGGCCGCAGTGCGCAGGCTCAGCCCATCAAGGGGAGGAGGCCTCCGAGGTCCGCGCGTTCCCCGCTCGCGCTGACCTTGGCATCCTCCAGCGCCGCTTTCCAGGCCACCCGCCCCGTAGCGAGCCGAATCCACGTCAGCGGATCGGTCTCGACGACGTTCGGCGGCGTACCGCGCGTGTGCCGCGGCCCCTCCACACACTGCACGACGGCGTACGGCGGAATCCGCACCTCCGTGGACGCACCGGGCGCCTTCACGGCGAGCGCGTCGGCCAGCAGCCGGGTACAGGCGGCGAGCGCCTGGCGGTCGAAGGGGATCTCGGTGCCCGCGGCACGGTTCAGGTCGTCGGTGTGGACGACGAGTTCGACGGTGCGGGTGACGAGGTAGTCGGCCAGGGTCATGACACCGGTGCGCGCGGCGAGCAGCCGGTCGTCCGGGGCCGTGGCCAGGCGCTCGGTGAGCCGCTGCCCGGTGCGGGCGTAGAGCGCGTCGAGGTCGGGGTTCTCCGCGGCGAGCCGGCTGCTGCCGTCGGCGATGTCCCCGGCCCGCGCGGCGGTCGCGAGCGGCCAGTCCAGCAGGCCGAGTTCGGCCTTCGGCGGTTCGTCCCGGTCGAGGTTCCGGCTCACGGTCTCGACGGCCATCGTGATGTGCGCGGCCAACTCCCGCACGCTCCAGTCCCCAAGGTCCGTGGGCCGCGCCAGCTGCTCCTCGGTCAGCGCGCGTACGCCGTCCCGTACGTTCCCGAACTGCGCGAGCACCGCCGCGCGGATCTTGGCGGAGTCGTATGTACGGGCGCGTCGCTTGGCCGGGGGCATGGTCGTCAGCCTAGGACGTGGGGGCGGGTGGCAGCCGGGATTTTCGCGTGCGCCCCAGGCCCTGTCGTCGAACGACAGGGCTTAGCGCCTGACCGCGTATCCGCTCAGGCCCTTTTCGATCAGGTCGAAGGCCTGCCGGGCGCGTTCGGCGGCGTCGGCGGCGACGGTGTCCGGGCTCTCGCCGGCCTCGATGCGGTTGTGGTGCTCCTCGACCAAGGCATTGCGGGCGGCGCTCAACGTGGCGGCGACGACCGTGGCGAGCATCGCGTCGCCGGTCTCCTCGGCGAGGATGCCGGCCAGATCGCGCGTCCCCTTCTGGGCGGCGAGGAAGGCGCGTTCCATCAGGGCCGGGGTCTCCATGACGAGTCGGCGCACCTGGCGGGCGAAGGGCTCGCTGTGCAGGCCGACCGAGGGATCGCGGGCCTCGACCAACTCCAGAAACTGCCGCCGTACGGCTTCCACCGCGGATTCGCCCGGCTTCCGCTCGCGTACGGCGCGGGCCACGTCGCCGAAGTGCTCCTCCATCGGCCGGAAGACCAAGTCCTCCTTGGTACCGAAGTAGTTGAACACGGTCATCTTGGAGACCTCGGCCGCGTCGGCGACCTCCTGCACCGAGACGTTCTCGAAGCCCCGCTCGACGAAGAGGCCGATCGCGGTCCGGTAGATCCGCATCGCCGTCTGCAGCTTCTTGCGCTCGCGCAGCCCCATCGCCTCAGCCATGGGACCACTGTACCAATGGCCGATGTACCTGGATGAAATTTAATCCGAGATGAAACATTGACTAGGTACACAGTTCTCGGGCAGGGTGATGCCCATGACCGAGACCCAGCGCAAAGTCGGCTTCCTCATCTGTCTCGTCACCATCGTGCTGGCCGTCCTGGACCTGCAGATCGTGTCGGCGGCGACCGTCCCGATCGTCCGGGACCTCGATCCGGACCACGGCGTCGACAAGATCCCCTGGCTGGTCAGCGCCTTCGCGCTGGCCTCGGCCGCGATGCTGCCGCTGTACGGCAAGCTCTGCGACACCCTCGGCGCCAAACGCGTCTTCACCGGCGCGATCGCCACCTTCCTCGTCGGCTCCGCGCTGTGCGGCGCCGCCCAGTCGATGGACCAGCTCATCGCGGCCCGCGCCGTGCAGGGCCTGGGCGGCGGCGGGCTGATGAGCGTGACGATGGTGGTGATCGCCCACCTCAAGGGCCCGGACGAGGAAGGCGCCGGCAAGGGCGGCAGCACCGGCGGACTCGTCGCGGGCGCCGGAATGGCGGTCGGCCCGTGGATCGGCGGCCTGCTCGCCGACCACGCGAGCTGGCGCTGGATCTTCTACGTCAACCTGCCGATCGGCCTCGCGGTCCTGGCCGGCTCCGCCTTCGTCCTCAAGCTCCCCGACCACCCGGTACGCCGCCCGCTCGACTATCTGGGCGCCGCGCTCGGGGCCGCGTTCTCCAGCGCCCTGCTCCTGGTCACGGACTGGGGCGGTCACCGGTACGCCTGGTCGTCCCCGGTCGTCGTCGGACTGATCCTCACGGCCGCCGCGACCCTCGCCCTCTTCCTGTGGCGGCAGACCCGCGCGGCCGAACCGATCCTCCCGCTCTCCCTGTTCCGGGTCCGCGAACTGCGCCTCGGCTTCGTGATCCAGGCCATCGTGGGCGCCGCGATGATGTGCGCCATCTACTACGTGCTCGTCTATCTGCAGATCGCCCGCGGTGTCGCCAGCTCTTCCGCCGGCCTCTACCTGCTCCCCATGGCGATCGGCATGTCGACAGCCGGGCTGCTCTCCGGCCGGCTCACCGCCCGCGGCTGGTCGGCGCGGACCTTCACCCTCAGCGGCACGGCCACCACCGCCGTCGCCTTCGCCCTCCTCGCCGCCATGACCGGGCCCGCCGGCTCACTGTGGCTGATCCGCGCCGCGCTCCTGCTGATGGGCCTCGGACTGGGGCAGCTCACGGGCCAGCTGATCCTGCTCGTGCAGTTCGCCGCCCCGCGCCACCAACTCGGCGTCGCCACCACGGGCATCCGCTTCTTCCAGACCCTCGGCAGCGCACTCGGCGCGTCCGTCTTCGGCACCGTCCTGGCCCGCCTGTACGCCGCCGACGGCCCCGGCGGCGACGTCAGCGCCCTCGCCCGGCTGACCGGAAGGGCCCACGCCGACGGAGTCCAGGCCTTCGTCTCCGCGACGGACGTGGTGTTCTGGAGCGGCGCCGCGCTGATGACGCTGGCCGCCGTCCTGGCGCTCCGGCTGCCCAGGCCCGGGCGGCCGGAGGACACCGAGCAGCCCGAGCGCCAGCCGGAGTCCGTACCGGCCTGAGGGCCACGTCCCAGCCTGACGGCAACGTCCCTGCCCGACGGTCACATGGAGAAGGCCCCGCCGTTTCCCGGGCGGGGCCTTCATCGTCGTACGAATGCGTCGTACGAATGCGTCGCACGACGGCCGAGTGCTACGCGAGCAGCGCCGGGATCGTGCCCTCGTGCGCCGTCCGGAGCTCGTCCAGCGAGAGCGCGAACTCACCCTGGACGTCCACCGTGTCGCCGTCCACGACACCGATGCGGGTGACGGGCAGACCCCGGGCACCGCACATGTCGTTGAAGCGGAGCTCCTCCGAGCGCGGGACGGCGACGACCGCGCGGCCCGCCGACTCCGAGAAGAGGAAGGTGAACGCGTCGAGACCGTCCGGCACGATCAGCCGCGCGCCCTTGCCGCCGAGCAGCGCCGACTCGACCACGGCCTGGATCAGACCGCCGTCGGACAGGTCGTGCGCGGAGTCGATCATGCCGTCGCGGGAGGCCGAGATGAGGATCTCGCCGAGCAGCCGCTCGCGCTCCAGGTCGACCTGCGGCGGCAGACCGCCGAGGTGGTCGTGGACGACCTGTGACCAGGCCGAACCGCCGAACTCCTCACGGGTGTCGCCGAGGAGGTAGAGCAGCTGCCCTTCCTCCTGGAAGGCGACCGGGGTGCGCCGGGCCACGTCGTCGATGACGCCCAGGACTGCCACGACCGGGGTCGGATGGATGGCGGCCTCGCCGGTCTGGTTGTAGAGCGAGACGTTGCCGCCGGTCACCGGGGTGCCCAACTGCTGGCAGGCGTCGGCGAGTCCGCGGATGGCCTCGGCGAACTGCCACATCACCGCCGGGTCCTCGGGCGAGCCGAAGTTCAGGCAGTCGGAGACGGCGAGCGGCTTGGCACCGGTCGTCGCGACGTTGCGGTAGGCCTCGGCGAGCGCGAGCTGCGCACCCGCGTACGGGTCGAGCTTGGCGTAGCGGCCGTTGCCGTCCGTGGCGATGGCGACGCCGAGCCCGGTCTCCTCGTCGATGCGGATCATGCCCGAGTCCTCGGGCTGCGCCAGCACCGTGTTGCCCTGCACGAAGTGGTCGTACTGGGAGGTGATCCACTTCTTGGAGGCCTGGTTGGGAGAGGACACCAGCTTCAGGACCTGGTCCTTCAGCTCCTCGGAGGTCTCCGGGCGCGAAAGCTTGTTCGCGTCGTCGGCCTGGAGCGCGTCCTGCCACTGCGGACGGGCGTACGGGCGCTCGTACACCGGGCCCTCGTGCGCGACCGTGCGCGGGTCGACGTCGACGATCTTCCCGCCGTGCCAGTAGATCTCCAGCCGGTCCCCGTCCGTCACCTCACCGATGACGGTGGCGATGACGTCCCACTTCTCGCAGATCTCCAGGAACCGGTCGGCCTTCCCCGGCTCGACGACCGCGCACATGCGTTCCTGCGACTCGCTCATGAGGATTTCCTCGGGCGAGAGGGTCGAGTCGCGCAGCGGTACGTCGTCGAGGATGACGCGCATACCGCCTGAGCCGTTGGAGGCGAGCTCGGACGTGGCACAGGACAGACCGGCCGCGCCGAGGTCCTGGATGCCGACGACCAGCTTCTCCTTGAAGGCCTCCAGGGTGCACTCGATGAGGAGCTTCTCCTGGAAGGGGTCGCCGACCTGGACGGCGGGACGCTTCGACGGCTTGGCGTCGTCGAAGGTCTCGGAGGCGAGGATCGAGGCGCCGCCGATGCCGTCGCCGCCCGTGCGGGCGCCGTACAGGATGACCTTGTTGCCCTCGCCGGACGCCTTGGCGAGGTGGATGTCCTCGTGGCGCATGACGCCGATGGCACCGGCGTTGACCAGCGGGTTGCCCTGGTAGCAGGCGTCGAAGACGACCTCGCCGCCGATGTTGGGCAGGCCCAGGCAGTTGCCGTAGCCGCCGATGCCGGCGACGACGCCGGGCAGCACGCGCTTGGTGTCGGGGTGGTCCGCCGCGCCGAACCGCAGCGGGTCGACCACGGCGACCGGGCGGGCGCCCATCGCGATGATGTCGCGCACGATGCCGCCGACGCCGGTGGCCGCGCCCTGGTAGGGCTCGACGTACGACGGGTGGTTGTGCGACTCGACCTTGAAGGTGACGGCGTAGCCCTGGCCGACGTCGACGACACCGGCGTTCTCACCGATGCCGACGAGCAGCGCGTCGGACTGCGGGGCCTTCTCGCCGAACTGGCGGAGGTGGACCTTCGAGGACTTGTAACTGCAGTGCTCGGACCACATGACCGAGTACATGGCGAGCTCGGCACCGGTGGGCCGGCGGCCGAGGATCTCCACGACCCGCTCGTACTCGTCCTTCTTCAGGCCGAGTTCGGCCCAGGGCAGCTCGACGTCGGGGGTCGCGGCCGCGTGCTCGACCGTGTCCAGAGGCGTGCGGCTCATGCGTTGACCAGCTTCTTGAGGATCGAGGTGAAGAAGGGGAGGCCGTCGGTGCGGCCGGACCCGATGAGGGGCTCGACGGCGTGCTCGGGGTGCGGCATGAGACCGACCACGTTCCCGGCCTCGTTCGTGATCCCGGCGATGTCCCGAAGGCTGCCATTGGGGTTGAAGTCCACGTACCGGAAGGCGACCCGGCCCTCCGCCTCCAGCATGTCGAGGGTGCGCTCGTCGGCGACGTACCGCCCGTCCATGTTCTTCAGCGGGATGTGGATCTCCTGGCCGGACTCGTAGTCGGTCGTCCAGGAGGTGTCCGCGTTCTCCACCCGCAGCTTCTGGTCGCGGCAGATGAAGTGGAGGTGGTCGTTGCCGAGCATCCCGCCCGGGAGGAGGTGCGCCTCGGTGAGGATCTGGAAGCCGTTGCAGATACCGAGGACCGGCATTCCGGACTTCGCCTGCTCGATGACGGTCTCCATCACCGGCGAGAAGCGCGAGATGGCGCCGGCCCGCAGATAGTCGCCGTACGAGAAACCGCCGGGCAGCACCACGGCGTCGACCTGCTTGAGGTCCTTGTCCTTGTGCCAGAGAGCTACGGGTTCGGCGCCGGCGAGCTTGATCGCGCGCTGCGTGTCCCGGTCGTCGAGGCTGCCCGGAAAGGTGACGACTCCAATACGAGCGGTCACTTTCCTGCCTCCGCGACTTCCTCGACCTTGACGGTGAAGTCCTCGATCACGGTGTTGGCGAGGAAGGATTCCGCGAGTTCGTGGATGCGGGCGAGCGCGGCGTCGTCCACCGGTCCATCCACTTCCAGTTCGAATCGCTTTCCCTGACGTACGTCGGAGACACCTTCGAAACCGAGGCGCGGCAGTGCACGCTGCACCGCCTGGCCCTGGGGGTCGAGGATCTCCGGCTTGAGCATGACGTCGACTACGACGCGTGCCACTGGCACTCCCGGTGTGTGGTGCTGAGCAGGTCCCTTCAGACTACCCGCACAAAATTTCTACTCGCGTAGATTTGTAGAATCCTACGTGAGCCCGATCACGATCCCGCATCGGCGCGGGGGATCGCACGGAAAATCCTGGGAAAAACCACAGAAGAACGGCAGGACCCCATTGCCTGCGGACACGCGGAAGGTTTTAGTCGGGCTTCACAATGCAATGCCGGGCACTGTACAAAGGAAATGGCAATAGCCGATACTTTGCCCAATAACAGCCGGACAGTCGACATCTCCCCGACAACTCCGTGACGTCTGCGCACGTCATGACTTGATCGCAGAGGTGCCGCACGAAGGGACCGATATTCGTGGCGCAGCGTGTCGTGGTCACTCTCTTTGACGACATCGACGGCTCAGAAGCGGCGGAAACGATCGCCTTCGGACTCGACGGCAAGTCGTACGAGATCGACCTCAATCCAACCAATGCCAAGAAACTGCGTAAGGCACTCGCGCCCTACGTCGAGGCCGGCCGCAAGCGGTCGAAGTCCGGGAAGGCGTACACGCACACCGCGCTGACCCCCGACCCGGCCGCCGTACGCGCCTGGGCCCGCTCCAACAAGATGGACGTGCCGCCGCGCGGGCGAATCCCCAAGAAGGTCTACGAGGCGTTCGCCGAGGCGCAGTGACTCCCGACCCCCGGTGACCCACGGATGGTGATCGCGCTCCGGGGCCGGTCATCGGCCCCTGTGCACAGCCGACTTGCGCTGACCCCCCGCTGATCAGCTAGAGTCTGGAGCACGCCGAGGGGCAAGGCCGAAAGGCCGAACCCCAAGGAGTCATGCGGGTGTAGTTCAGTAGCAGAACATCCCCCTTCCAGGGGGAAGGCGCAGTGTGCAATTCCTGTCACCCGCTCTGCATCGCTTACCAACCACTCTTGTGGATCAGGTAAGCTGGTGCTCGCGCCGATCGGTGAAAGCCGGTCGGAGGCAATGCGGACGTAGCTCAGTTGGTAGAGCGCAACCTTGCCAAGGTTGAGGTCGCGAGTTCGAGCCTCGTCGTCCGCTCCAGTACGAAGGCCCCGGTCACTGACCGGGGCTTTTTGCTGTTCTCCGCTCCGGACGCCTTCCTCCCCATCTGACATTTGTCATGCGGAGTGATGACACCGCGCACTGCTGCGGGGTGCCGTCCGCGGGGACGCTGATTTCATGAACACGAACGAGCGCGACGAGCACGATGACGTGATTGAGGTCACTGATCTGCGCCGTGTGTACGGGGGCGACAGGGGAGTCCGAGGAGGACGGGCAGCCGGAGGAGCCCGGGAAGTCGGGCAAGTCCGAGGAGTACGGGGAGGACAGGGAGTACAGGGAGTACGGGGAGCCGGGGGAGTTTTCGAGGCCGTGCGCGGAGTCACCTTCTCCGTGGGCCGCGGTGAGCTCTTCGCCCTGCTGGGCACGAACGGCGCGGGCAAGACGTCCACGGTAGAACTGCTGGAGGGCCTCGCGCCCCCGGCCGGCGGACGAGTGCGGGTCCTCGGGCACGATCCGTACGCGGAGCGGGCGGCCGTGCGGCCCCGCATCGGCGTGATGCTTCAGGAGGGTGGCTTCCCCTCCGAGCTGACGGTCGCGGAGACCGTACGGATGTGGGCGGGCTGCACGAGTGGAGCACGGCCGGCGACGGAGACGCTGGACCTGGTCGGCCTTGCGCGGCGGTCCGATGTACGGGTCAAGCAGTTGTCCGGAGGCGAGAGGCGGCGCCTGGACCTGGCGCTCGCGCTCCTCGGCCGCCCCGAGGTCCTCTTCCTCGACGAGCCGACGACCGGACTCGACGCCGAAGGGCGCCGGAGTACCTGGGAGTTGGTGCGCGAGCTGCGCGACGGCGGTACGACGGTGCTGCTGACCACCCACTATCTGGAAGAGGCGGAGGAGCTGGCCGACCGGCTCGCGATCCTCCACGAGGGGCACATCGCGGCCTCCGGCACCCCGGCCGAGGTGACCGCCTCCCAGCCGTCCCGGATCTCCTTCGAACTGCCCGATGGCTACTTCCTCGGGGACCTGCCCCCACTCGCCGAACTCGGCGTGAGCGACCACGAGACGACGGGCCGCGTCATCAAGCTGCGCACCGACGAGTTGCAACGGACGGCCACCGCACTGCTGCTCTGGGCGGAGCGGGCGCGGGTCGAACTGCGGGGGCTCGATGTGCGGTCGGCCTCGCTGGAGGAGGCGTTTCTGCGGATCGCGCGGGAGGCGGCGGTGCGAGGCGTGGAGGCACGGGAGAGGGAGACGGCGGCATGAGCGGCACGACAGTGACGGGCGGTGTCGGCACCGGTGGGGGCACGAGCGCGGGCACGGGTAGGGGTACGACTACGGCCGCGGGGCGGATGGCCGCCCTGGCACGCGCCGAACTGACCCTGCTGGGCCGCACGAAGGCGACGCTCGCCGCCGCCGTGTTCGTGCCCCTGACCTTGCCGCTCAGTCTCCGCTCGACGGTCGATCAGATGGACCTGAAGGGCACCGGGCTGTCGGTCGGATCGGTCATCCTGCCGTCCTCCGTCGGCTTTTCACTCGTGTTCGCCGTCTACAGCTCGCTGGTGAGCGTGTACGCGGCCCGGCGCGAGGAGCTCGTCCTCAAGCGGCTGCGCACCGGGGAGCTGCGCGACGCCGAGATCCTCACGGGCGCGGCCCTGCCGTCGGTCGCGATCGGCCTGGTGCAGTGCCTGGTGCTGACGGTCGCCTGCGCCGCGCTGCTGGATGTCGGGGCGCCCCAGGCACCCCATCTCGCCGTCTTGGGGCTGCTGTTGGGCCTGGCGATGTGGCCTCCGCTCGCGGCAGTCACCGCGAACTTCAGCAGGAGCGTGGAGGGCGCCCAGGTGGCCGCCATGCCCCTCGTGCTGGTGTCGCTGCTCGGCTCGGGCACCTTCATCCCCCTGGAGACCCTGCCCGACGATCTGGCCTCGTTCTGCGAACTGCTGCCCCTCACCCCGGTGATCACCCTGATACGCGGCGGCTGGACGGGCGGCCTCTCCGCGCACGACGCCGTGGGCGCCCTCGCGACGGCGGTGGCCTGGACCGTGCTCGCGGTGTTTGCTGTACGACGATGGTTCCGCTGGGAGCCGCGGCGATGACCATGGACGCGGGGGTGGGCATGAGCAGGCCGGGTGGCTGGTGGCGGGGCAAGAGCACCCCGGCGAAGGTCGAGACGTACACGCGCTGGTCGTTCCACTTCTTCGCCGTGATCGAGGTCGCGTCGATCGGACTGCCCGTTTTCGGGAACCTGTCGCCGCCCCTGTCCTGGAGCCTGTTCCTGCTGGTGTGCGGACACTCCGTGCTGTGCGCGGTGACCGCCTCGCAGGCGCTGGACTGGGCGCGCGGCACCCGGGAACAGCCCGGGCGCATGCTGATCGCGCTGGCCGTGGGCACGGCCGTGGTCGCGATCGTGGCGGTCATCCTCTCGGGCACCGCATGGCGCCCGGCGGACGCTGCCGAGGTCCGGGTGGCCGCCTCGCTGTTCGTCGGCGTCATAGCGTTCGGTACGGGCACGCTCGCGCTCGGCACGCGCAACGTTCGAAGGATGACGCACGCGGTGGCCGGTGCGGCCCTGGGTGCCGGAGCGGTGTCGTTCCCCCTGGGCTTCCCGGGACCCTCCGCGCTGATCACCGCCGGTGTGGTCATGCTGGCCGCCGGGTTCCTCACCTTCACCGCCGCCTTCTCCGTCTGGCTGCTCAACGCCGTCTACGAACTCGACGAGGCCCGCGAAACCCGCGCCCGCCTCGCCGTCGCCGAGGAACGGCTGCGCTTCGGGCGCGATCTGCACGACGTGATGGGCCGCAATCTCGCGGTGATCGCCCTCAAGAGCGAGCTCGCCGTGCAACTGGCCCGGCGCGGACGGCCGGAGGCCGTGGCGCAGATGACCGAGGTTCAGCGGATAGCGCGGGAGTCGCAGCGGGAGGTGCGGGACGTCGTACGGGGATACCGGGAGGTCGACCTGGGTGTCGAACTCGCCGGTGCGCAGGGGGTGTTGACGGCGGCCGGCATCGATTGCGAGGTCACCGGCTCGGCGACCGGGCTGCCCACGCCGATCCAGTCGGCGCTCGGCTGGGCCGTACGGGAGGCGACGACGAACGTGCTGCGGCATGGGGACGCCGGGCGGTGTGCGGTGTCGCTGCGGGTGACGGAGGGCCGGGTGACGCTCACCGTCGAGAACGACGGGGCCCCCGGCTCAGGGACTGCGCCCGAGCCGGGGCGTGGGTCGGGGCTCGCGGGGCTGCGGGAGCGGCTGACGGAGGTGGAGGGGGTGCTGCGGGCTGGGACCGCTGGGGAGGGGGTGTTCCGTTTGACGGCGGAGGTGCCGCTGCCGACGGCTCCGGTTGGGGATTCGGCTTCGGCTTCGGCTTCGGTTGGGGATCCGGGTTCAGGTCCGGCTTCGGCCGGGGATCCGGGTTCAGGTCCGACTTCGGCTCCGGCTTCGGCTTCTGCCGGGGATCCGGGTTCGGGTCCAGCTTCGGCTGGGGATCCGGGTTCAGGTCCGGCTTCGGCTTCGGTTGGGGATCCGGGTTCAGGTCCGGCTTCGGTTGGGGATTCGGTCCCGGACGCGGTCTCATCCGTTGCGCAGCCAGTGAGCGAGGGCACCTCATGACAGCCGGACCGTCCGAATCCCCCATCACGTCTGTGCCGCCTGGCCCTTCCGCCCCGCCCGTGCGTCTCCTGTTGGCCGACGACGAGCACCTCATCCGGGGAGCACTCGCCGCGCTGCTCGCCATGGAGGACGACCTGGTCGTGGTGGCGGAGGCGGCGACCGGGCCCGAGGCGCTGGCGATGGCGCGGGCGCACGAGCCCGATGTCGCCGTTCTGGATCTTCAGATGCCGGGGGCGGACGGTGTGAGGGTGGCCACATCGTTGCGGGCCGAGCTGCCCGGCTGTCAGGTACTGATCGTGACGAGTCATGGGCGGCCGGGGCATCTGAAGCGGGCGCTTGCTGCGGGTGTGCGCGGGTTCGTCCCGAAGACGGTCAGCGCGCAGCGGCTCGCGGAGATCATTCGTACGGTGCATGCGGGAAACCGTTATGTGGACCCGGAGTTGGCCGCCGACGCGATCTCCGCCGGGGACTCGCCGCTGACCGCGCGCGAGGCCGAGGTGCTCGAATTCGCCGCCGATGGGGCGCCCGTCGCGGAGATCGCCGAGCGGGCCGCGCTGTCCCAGGGGACCGTACGGAACTATCTGTCGTCGGCCGCGTCCAAGCTCGGGGCGGAGAACCGTCACGCGGCGGTGCGGCTCGCGCGTGAGCGAGGTTGGGTATAGTTGCTCTCGCGCCACGGCGCAGTGCGGACGTAGCTCAGTTGGTAGAGCGCAACCTTGCCAAGGTTGAGGTCGCGAGTTCGAGCCTCGTCGTCCGCTCCAGAGAGAAGCCCCCGACCCTCGCGGTCGGGGGCTTCTTCGTGTGCTCCTGGCGTCCTCAGTTCCAGCTGGTGCCGGTCAGACGCTCGTACGCCTCGATGTACTTGGCGCGGGTGGCCTCCACGACATGCGGGGGCAGCGCGGGCGGCGGCTGCTCGCTCTTGCGGTCCCAGCCGGACTCCGCGGAGGTCAGCCAGTCGCGGACGTACTGCTTGTCGAAGGACGGCTGGGCGTGGCCCGGCTCCCACGCGTCGGCGGGCCAGAAGCGGGAGGAGTCCGGGGTCAGCACCTCGTCGGCGAGGACCAGCGTCTGCCCCTCGTAGCCGAACTCGAACTTGGTGTCCGCGAGGAGGATGCCCCGGTCGCGGGCGATGTCGCGGGCGCGGCTGTAGACGGCGAGGGTCGTCTGGCGCAGCTCGGCCGCGGTCTCGGCGCCGACCTGGCGGGCGACCTCCTCGTACGACACGTTCTCGTCGTGCTCGCCGACGGCGGCCTTGGTGGCGGGGGTGAAGATCGGCGCGGGGAGTTCCGATCCGTCGACGAGGCCTTCGGGGAGTGCGAGGCCGCAGACGGTGCGGGACTCGTTGTACTCGACGAGGCCGGAGCCGGTGAGGTAGCCGCGCGCGACGCACTCGACCGGGACCATCTTCAGGGACTTGCAGATCAGGGTGCGGCCGGCCCAGTCGGCGGGGGCGCCCGGCGGGAGTTCGGTGCTCAGGACGTGGTTGGGGACCAGGTCGGCGAGCTGGTCGAACCACCACAGGGAGAGCTGGGTGAGCGTGCGGCCCTTGTCGGGGATCTCGGTGGGGAGCACCCAGTCGAATGCGGAGATGCGGTCGCTGGCGACCATCACGAGGTCGCCCGCCTCGTTCTGGTACAGGTCGCGCACCTTGCCGGTGTGCAGATGCACCAGACCCGGAACCTCGAGAGGCTCGGGCTTTTCGACGAATCCGGACACGGTTCCTCCCCGTGGTTCTGTCCAAGTGGCTCGATTCTCCCGTATGCCGGGAGTGACTTTGGCCAGGGGGTGGGTGGTGAGGTTATGGGGTGGCGCCGCGCGGGGTGCGCACGGGCGCCTCGTCATTCACGTTTGCAGATGCGGTCGAGAAGGTTGGCCGTGGCTCGCTGGATACGGGTGTCGACGTGGCCGGGGCGGTCGAGGGCCGGGGACCACGCGAACGTTCCGGATGCGAAGACCAGGGCGCCGGACGGCGCTCGGTAGAGGGACGTCTCCTGGTGGCGGACAGTACCCTCGCTGTCCCGGTACGGGGAGTGGGCGAGCAGGATCCGGCCCTCGTGCTCGGGCAGCGGGGTGCGCGGGAAGTAGCGGTCGGCCTCGCCCGCGACCATGCCCTCCAGCTCGTCGCCCTCGTGCGCGCCGGTCGCCTCCCACAGCCAGTGGTCGGCGTTGCGGACGACGAGGGGGTGGGGGTCGGGGACCCTTCCCGCGTACTGGATGCCGATGAGCTGCTGCTCCGGGCGGTCGATTTCACGCCAGAGGGCAGGCTTCCCCGGGCCCTTGCGCTTGCGGCAGGTCAGCAGGCGGTCGGCGATGCCGGATGGGGATGGGCCCAGCTCCACCTGCCAGTACATGGTGTTGGCGGAGAGGAAGACGAGCGAGGTGCCGTGTTCGCGGGCGAGTTCCGCGGTGCGGCGCATCTGTGTCGACCAGTACTCGTCGTGGCCCGGGAAGACGAGGCCGCGGTAGCGGGTGGGGTCGACGCGGCCGGCGTGCAGGTCGCGGGCGTCGGCGTAGGCGAGGTCGTAGCCATAGCGCTCGGCCCAGCGGATGAAGTCGTAGGCGTGACCCACGTGGAGGGGGAGGCCTGCGCCCGCGTACGGCCGGTCGAAGGAGACCGTCGTCGCGGCGTCCGCCTCGCCGAGCAGGCGGCCGTCGTCGTCCCACGCGTGATACAGGCTGGCGCCGGTGCGGCCGTCCTCCGGGTAGAGGTTGTACGCCTGCCAGGTGATGTCCGGGAGCAGGAGGAGCAGGTCGGCGGGGTGGTTGTCGCGGATGGTGAACGGGACGTGGGAGCGGTAGCCGTCGGCGGTGGTGAGGACGGCGACGTATGCGCCGATGCTCCAGTAGGAGGGGATCTGGAGCCGCCAGGAGAGCCACCAGTGGTGGCAGGAGACGGTGCGGTCTGCTGTGAGGGGTGGGGGCTGGACGATGCCGGAGAGGCGGGGGCTGGTGGTGATCTTGCTGGCTCCGTCGCCTCCGTAGTGGCCGATCCGGTAGATGTCGACGCTGAATTCCTGGGGCGGGTCGACGGTGATGTGGAAGTCGATGGCTTCGCCTGGGGCCGCCGCGCCGGTGGAGGTGAAACCCTTGATCTGGCGGCGGACGTCGTCGGCGGAGCGGGGGCCTCCGGCTCGGGGGTGGGGGATGGCACGCTTGGCCTGGGACCTGGTGTCCTGCGCCTTGGTGTCACGGTCGTCGCGGTCGTTGCGTACGAGGGTGGCGCCCTGGGTGGGGTCGATGTGGTCGATGTACCAGGGGACGACGTGGCCGGTGTCGTCGAAGTAGTGCTCGTCGCCTCGGAGCCAGGGGACGGGGCCCTGGCCGAAGGGGTCCGTCACGGCGTGCGCGAGTGCTCCCGACTCCCAGCGGCGAATCTGCTCCGACCCCATGACTGCTCCCCTCCCTCTTGCCCCCGTCGTCCTTGTAAGCCCTTGCCTTGTGCGCGATCGGTCCCAGCACATCACATTACGCACCCAGTCCGTCACCGTTCGTCGTGAATTGACGCGAGTGGAACGGGTGGCTCCGCCTAGGAGGTGCGGTTGGGGGCCTTCGGGGGGATCGCGTTCCGCCGGTGGGTGGGGTGGGGCCGTGCCGGTCCATCCGCCCCGTCGCCGGTCGCAGTGCGGGGGGTTGCCACGGCTCACCCGCTGATCACCGGCCGGAGGGTGAGTCGGGGCCATGCCGTCGCCAGTCTCAGTGCGAGGCGCGCCCGGCTCCCCCTGCTGGCCACCAGCCGGTGGGTGCGGCGGGGCCATGCCGCCGCCGGTCGCAGTGCGAGGCGCGCCCGGCTCCCCCTGCTGGCCACCAGCCGGTGGGTGGGGCGGGGCCGTGCCGGTACATCCGCCCCGTCGCCGGTCGCAGTGCGGGGGGTTGCCACGGCTCACCCTTGCTGGCAACCACGTAAGCGACGGGGCATGTGATGTACCGGCACGGCCCCTTCCGTGCGTCGGCGACTGCGGGTGCGTTCCGCTTTCCGTGCCTGCCCCCGTCCACTCCGCGGACACCGACCAGCCAACCGGCCAGCTCGTGGTGCGTTTGCGGCCGAGGCAGCTCACCTCAGTTCACCCGCCCATCCCGCCGCATTTCCCCCACTCTGGTGCCCCTCCACTCTGCTGGCGCGTTCCGCCCGGCGTCATCTGGCCCGGCCGACGTTCGGGGGCGAGGCGACGTGCGACACGCCACCCACCCAGCTCACCCACCCACCCCGCTGTCCCGCCTCCCCCGGGCCGGGCATCTTCAGCCCGTCCGGCGTTTGAGGACGAGGCCGTTCAGGCCGATGCGGGGGTCTGGGGGCGGCAGCCCCCAGGGGCGGGAGGGGTAGGGGCGGAGGGGGCGAAAAACTGCTTACCCGCGGGCGGGGGCCGTGTGGGTCAGACCAGGCGGACTGGCTTTTCTGGGCGGACGCCGAGGTCGCGGAGCCAGTCGCGGAGGGGGGTGGGGTCGCCGGTCTCGACGAGGGAGAGGACGCGGGGGCCGAGGTCGGCGGCACGTTCGCCCTCGACGAGGAGCGACGGGCCGTCGAGCCAGTCGAGCCCGGGCGCCGCCCCGGCGGTGTCCATCGCGGCGCAGCACACCATCGCCGTGACATGGTCGGCCAGTAGCTCCCGACCGGTGCGGGGCGGCTGGAGGGGGAAGAGAGGGAGCATCCCGTCGTCCCAGAGGGCCCGGTCGGGGCCCTGCTGCTCCGTGGCCCCGGCGGGAGCGGGCGGCACGGCCGGTGCCGACGCCTCCTCGCGGGCCAGCTCCACGGTGAGCCCGGCGGCAAGCGCGGCCGTGCGCTCGTTCCCGAGGCGGAGGTCCGTGTCGTCCTCGTCCTCGGCCATCGCCCCGTACGCGTCGCCGCGACGAGCGGCGAGGGCCGCCGAGTCCGGGCCGGCCAGATCCCTGTCCTCCGGCCGCGCGGACAGGTGCTCCATCACCCGCGCCAGCGTCGGACCGTCCGAGTCGGGCGCCGCCGGGTCGGTGGAGTGCCGCACGCCCAGCGCGTCCAGCACCCGGTGGAGGCGGGCCGCGTCGGCGCGCCATTTGCGGTCGACGACCTCGTCCGGATAGTCCTGCCAGGTGACCGGCGCCCAGTCGGGCCCGGCCTCGGCGGGGCCGCCGTGGAAGAGGCGGGCGGCGAGGAGGGAGGCCGCCTCATCCACCGTGCCGGGCTCTTCGAGCAGGTCGCAGGCGGGGCGCTCGCCGAGGCGGGAGGCGAACCCCTCGGCCAGCCGGTCGCGGCGGGACAGCTCGGTGAGGGCCGCGACGACACCCGCGTCCAGCCGGGACGGCCAGCGGCCCATCCGCCAGGCGGGCAGCGCGACGCGGGTCAGGAGGCGGTCCCAGCCCGCGTACGCCAGGCCCACCTGCTCCTGCGCGACGATCCGCAGGCCGTAGTCCACAGCCTGTGCACGTTCGGCGGCGGCGGCCGCCACGCCTCGTTCCATCTCGGCCGCGTGGCCGCGACAGCTGCGCAGCAGGAGGCGGGTCACCCAGCCGACCGCGCCCAGGACCGTGCGGGACAGCGGTCCGCGCGGCGGCACCGAGGTCACGGCCACGGCCGCGTCCAGGCCCCGTACGAAGCGACGGGCCGCTGCTATGTCGGGGTGCGCCGAGGGGCCCGTACCGGCGACGACCGGGGCGAGGACCGCGCGCAGTTCCCCGACCCGCATCCACCACAGGAAGGGGGAGCCGATGACGAGGACGGGGGCGGAGGGGGCTCGGCGGGACTGTGTCGACAGCCCCCGTATGCCTCGCCCTCCACGTATGCCTCGCACTCCCGCTATCTCGTCCCTGCCCTCGGGCGGGGGCGGGCCGTGTGCCGGGTGCGTGCGGTCCTCCAGCCAGCTGTCGCAGTCCGGGGTGAGGGCTATCGCCGAGGGGGCCGGGACGTCGAGGCGGTCGGCCAGGTCGCGGACCATGCGATAGAGGTCGGGCGCCGATTCCTCGGGGATCGGGACGGTGGGGCTCACGGCGGGTCGCGCGCGGGCCACGACGAGCGCGATGCCCGCGGCGGCGAGGAGGACGAGCGCGGCGAGGATGGTCACGATCCAGCGGGTGGTCCCCCACCCGCCGCCGGTGATGTGGCCGCTGGAGCCGCCGACAAGCAGCACGACGGCGACGGCCGCGGGCAGCAGGGCGACGGCCAACGCCCTGCTGCGGATGCGCAGCACGGCGAGAGCCCGGGAACGCGCGGCCTGCGCGCCCACCTCCACACCCATACCGGTCACGACCGGAGGTCACCCCCTACTTGTCCGCCCGGCCCGGACTGTCTCGCAGCCCGCACCGACGGATGCCCTGGCGTTGCTCACTCCCCCACTGTGGCACCCACCACTGACATCGCAATGCCGGTGGGCCAAGTGCCGGAACGCTTTCGCCGCACCCTAGTTGGGGCCCCGTCCCCCGTCAGCCGGATAGCGCATCGGTCACTCGATGGAATGGCTTTGGGGAAAGGTGGATGACGGTGGGCAATGATCAGGCCCCCGGTTCCGTACAGAAAGCAGCCCCGGATTCCGTACGGAATCCGGGGCTTGGAGCTTGCCGGGCGACCAAGGCCTCCCCGGCGCGGCGCCCGGGGTGCGACCGGCGTGTGACCGGGGTACGACCGGCGTGTGACCGGGATTACGCCTCTGCCGCCGCCTTCGCCGCGATGTCCGTGCGGTGCTGCGAACCGTCGAGGCCGATGCGGGCGACCGCCGCGTACGCACGCTCGCGGGCCTCGGTGAGGTCGGTGCCGGTCGCCGTGACGGAGAGCACACGGCCGCCCGCGCTCACCACCGCGTCGCCGTCGTGCTTCGTCCCTGCGTGCAGGACGTACGCGTACGGGGCGTCCTGGGCCGCCACCTCGTCGAGCCCGGTGATCGGGTCGCCGGTACGCGGGGTGCCCGGGTAGTTGTGCGAGGCCACGACCACCGTGACGGCCGCGTCGTCGCTCCAGCGCAGCGGCGCCAGGTCGTCGAGGGTGCCCTTCGCCGCGGCCAGGAGCACGCCTGCGAGCGGGGTCTTCAGACGGGCGAGGACCACCTGGGTCTCCGGGTCGCCGAAGCGGGCATTGAACTCGATGACCCGTACGCCACGGCTGGTGATCGCCAGACCCGCGTAAAGAAGGCCGGAAAACGGTGTGCCACGGCGGCGCAGTTCGTCGACGGTCGGCTGGAGGACGGTCCCCATGACCTCCTCGACGAGCTTCGGGTCCGCCCAGGGAAGGGGCGAGTACGCGCCCATGCCGCCGGTGTTCGGACCCTCGTCGTTGTCCAGCGCGCGCTTGAAGTCCTGGGCGGGCTGCAGCGGGACGACTGTCTCGCCGTCCGTGATCGCGAAGAGGGAGACCTCGGGGCCGTCGAGGAACTCCTCGATGACGACGCGGTCGCAGGCGTTGGCGTGGTCGCGGGCCTTCGCGAGGTCGTCGGTCACGACGACGCCCTTGCCGGCCGCCAGGCCGTCGTCCTTCACGACGTACGGGGCTCCGAAGGCGTCGAGCGCCTCCTCGACCTCCTCGGGCGTCGTGCAGACGTACGAGCGTGCCGTCGGGACGCCCGCACCCGCCATCACGTCCTTGGCGAAGGCCTTGGAGCCCTCCAGCTGCGCGGCCTCCTTCGAGGGGCCGAAGCAGGGGATGCCAGCCTCGCGCACGGCGTCGGCGACCCCCGCGACGAGCGGGGCCTCCGGGCCCACGATCACCAGCTCGGCGCCGAGCTCGGCAGCCAGCGCGGCCACGGCGGCGCCGTCGAGGGCGTCGACCGCGTGCAGCTCGGCCACCTCCGCGATGCCTGCGTTCCCGGGGGCGCAGTGCAGGGCGGTGACGTCGGGATCGAGGGACAGGGAACGGCACAGGGCGTGTTCGCGGGCGCCACTACCGATGACGAGGACCTTCACGGGGTCAGCCTAACCGCCGGGGACGGGTGCCTTTGTGGGGGCTTCCGAAGCGGGGGGTGCGGGAGGTTGGTGGGATCCTCCGAGGAGGGGGCCGGTGAGGTGGGGGGATGGGGCGATGGGGGCTGGGGTACGCGGGCCTGCCTGGGCACGCAGACATGTGGGCGCGCGGCCACACAGGCACGTGGGCTCGCAGGCTGCTCTCAGGAGCGTGGGCTTGCGGGCTCGTAAAGGGGCGGCCGTACGTCGCTGGAGGCGCGCCCAGGACGCGGTCGTACGACGGTGGGGGTGCCGGTAAAGGAGCGGTACGCCCGCGAGGGCCACCGATGAAGCAGTCGTACGCCGCTGCCGCTGAAGGCGCTCCTCTCCGCACGGCCCCGACCGCTGGCAACTGCCACCCCGCCGTCACCGGGCACTGGGCACCAGGCACCGCGCACCGCTCACCGGAACCGCGCACCGGAGCCGCGCTACCCACCACTCACCGGAGTGGTACTCGATGCCACTCCGGCACTGCTCGTGCTACTCGTTGCTACTCGTTCGTGAACTCTTCCACCACCGTCGCCCCCAACTCCCGGACGATCAAGTCGTGGCCCGAGAGGGCGGACTCGTCGAGGTCGGGGTCGTCGTCCTCGGGGATGTCGTCCTCGGGGGCGACCGGCGGCGGCTCGTGAGCCGGAGGCGGGGTGGGCGTCGGGGCGGGCGCGGCCGGAGCATGGCCGGCGGACGGGCCGCCCTGGGGAGCCGCGGGGCGCTGAGCAGGGGCCGGTGGCTGCTGGGGCGCGGGGCGCGGGGCGGCCGGAGCCGCGCCGTAACCGCCACCGCCGTATCCACCGCCACCGCCGCCGTACCCGGAGCCGGCCGGTGCCGACGGTGCGGAGCCGCCCATGCCGCCGGAGCCGCCCGAGGCATCGACGATCGCCTCGATCTTCCAGTGGACGTTGAACTGCTCGGCCAGCGCCTGCTTCAGCACGTCCTCGCTGCCGCTGCTGGCGAAGTTGTCCCGCGCGCCCGCGTTGACGAAGCCGATCTGCAGGGTCGTACCGTCGAAGCCGGTGACCTGCGCGTTCTGGCTGAGCAGGATCCAGGTGAACCGGCGGCGGTTCTTCACCGCCTCCAGGATGTTCGGCCACAGCATGCGGGGATCGGGACCGCCGGGGGCAGGCGCGGCGGCCGGTGCGGGTGCGGCGGCAGCAGGTGCGGCAGCCGGAGTGGGCGCGGGCGCCGGAGCAGGAGCCGATGGTGCCGGAGGCTGCCCCCCACCCGCGGGGGTCGCCGTCGGCCATCCCCCGGGTCGGCGGCCACTGCCCGCGGCCGTCGCGGTGGGCCAGGCGCCGGGCGCGGCCGCCGCCGGAGCACTGGGCGCGGGCGCGGCGGCCGGAGCCGGCGCCTGCGCAGCCGCGGGTGGGGCCGCCGGAGCGGCAGGGGGCGCACTCGCCGGAGGAGCCGCAGGCACGGTCGACTCAGGAGCCGCTCCCGGACCGCCTCCCCCGGGCCCCCGTACGGCAGCCCGAGCCGCCGCGGCCCCGCCCCCCGGAGGAATCGCCTGGCCCGCCTGACCCGCCGGCATGGGCGCCGCGGCATGGACCTCGGGCCCGGGCACGTACCCCATGACGGGTGCGCCCCCGCCGCCACCGGAGAAGTTCACCCCGCGCTCGATGCGGTCGAGCCGGGCCATGACGGACCGCTCGTCCCCGTACGCGGCGGGCAGCATCACGCGCGCGCAGATGAGTTCGAGCTGGAGCCGCGGCGAGGTGGCGCCGCGCATCTCCGTCAGCCCTTCGTTGACGAGGTCGGCGGCGCGGCTCAGCTCAGCGGCGCCGAAGACCCCGGCCTGGGCCTGCATGCGCTCGACGACATCGACCGGGGCATCGATGAGCCCCTTCTCGGCGGCGTCGGGAACGGCGGCCAGGATGACGAGATCCCGCAGCCGCTCCAGCAGGTCGGCGACGAACCGCCGAGGATCGTTACCGCCTTCGATGACCCGGTCCACGACCTCGAAGGCAGCGGCGCCGTCCCCCGCGGCGAACGCCTCGACCACGGAATCGAGCAGCGACCCGTCCGTATACCCGAGCAGCGAGGTCGCCATGGCATACGTCACACCGGCGTCACCCGCTCCCGCGAGCAGCTGGTCCATGACGGACATGGAGTCACGTACGGACCCCGCACCGGCCCGTACGACCAGGGGAAGCACTCCCTCCTCGACGGGAATGCCCTCGCGCCCACAGACCTCGCCCAGATACTCCCGCAGCGTCCCCGGCGGCACGAGCCGGAACGGATAGTGATGCGTCCGCGACCGAATGGTCCCGATGACCTTCTCGGGCTCGGTGGTGGCGAAGATGAACTTGAGGTGCTCCGGCGGCTCCTCGACGACCTTCAGCAGCGCGTTGAAACCGGCCGACGTGACCATGTGGGCCTCGTCGATGATGTAGATCTTGTACCGGCTGCCGGCAGGCCCGAAGAAGGCCTTCTCCCGCAGGTCACGGGCGTCATCGACACCGCCGTGCGAGGCGGCGTCGATCTCGATGACGTCGATGGACCCCGGCCCGTTCCGAGCGAGATCCCGACACGACTGGCACTCCCCGCAAGGCGTGGGCGTGGGCCCCTGCTCGCAGTTGAGACACCTGGCGAGAATCCGCGCGCTGGTGGTCTTCCCGCATCCACGCGGACCGCTGAACAGGTACGCGTGATTGACCCGGTTGTTCCGCAGCGCCTGCTGCAACGGGTCGGTGACATGCTCCTGCCCGATGACCTCGGCGAACGACTCCGGGCGATAGCGGCGGTACAGCGCGAGAGACGACACGCATACGAGGTTATAGGCGCCCACTGACAACAAGGACCGCCCGACAGCGCATCCCCGGCATCCCCGAAGATCACGTCCTTGGGATCCCCGGGATCCCCGGGATCCTTGAAGATCACATCCCCGACAACCCCCGCAAACGCAAGCGCCCCCCACGCACCCGCCAGAGCCAACCTACCCTTGCTGCCTTCCGGCCCTGGGGGAGTTCAGTCAGATAGCGCCACGTGAGGGGCTCCGCACAGAGTACAGGATCCGAGCGGGCGGGAACGAGTTCGCGAGCACTCCTCAACGTCTTGTATTGTTTGCGGCGGAGGATTCGCCTAGAGGCCTAGGGCGCACGCTTGGAAAGCGTGTTGGGGGCAACCCCTCACGAGTTCGAATCTCGTATCCTCCGCCAGTGCCTCACCGGGCACGATGTCGAAGGCCCCACTGCTCGCAGTGGGGCCTTCGACGTTGTCCGAATCAGTTTCCCTACTCGCCAAGGCCAACCCGGAACCCCTCGGAAGTCAGGCGTTGCCCGTGACTCCGACGATGGCGGAGAAGATCCGCTCCTGTGGGGTGGTCGGCACATGGAAGAAGCCGTTGTTGCGGCCGAGCCGCAGCACCGCCGCCTCGTCCGCGACAGCCTTGACGTCTCCCAGGTTGTGACTGATGAGGATCACCCCGACGCCCTGTTCGCGGAGCTCGTCGACGAGGTCGAGTACGTGGCTGGCCTGTGGGACGCCGAGCGCCGCGGTGGGCTCGTCCAGGAGGACGGCCTTCGGGCGGCCGAGGAGCGCGCGGGAGATCGCGACGGTCTGCCGCTGGCCCGCGGACAGTGAAGCGACCGGAGCACGCACATCGGGGACGCGGATGCCCAGTGCGTCGAGCTGCCCGCGTGCCTCCCTGCGCATGCCGCCGTTGTCCATCAACCGGAACAGGCGGCCCCGGGCACCGGGGCACCGCCGCTCCCGCCCCAGGAAGAGGTTCTCGGCGACATCGAGTTCGTCGCACAACGCCAGGTTCTGGTACACGGTCGCGATGCCCAGGCGCTGGGCGATCCGGGGGGTCCTGATCTGGACGACCCGGCCCTCCCACTCGATGACGCCCTTGTCGGCGGGGGCGACACCCGCGATGACCTTGATGAGGGTGGACTTGCCGGCACCGTTGTCCCCCAGAAGGGCGACGACCTCGCCCTCGCGCACCTCCAGGTCGACGTCCTTGAGGGCCTGGACGGCGCCGAACCGCTTGGAGATCCCGCGCAGCGCCAGCAGGGGCGGCCCAGTCACGCGAACCTCACCTTCTCCGCGCGACCGCGATGCCGCCGCACGGCCTCGGTGGAGCCCCGACCACAGGTGAGGCCGGCCACCCCCGTGACAGGACCAGGGCTCTCCCTGTCCCGATCACCATTTTCGCCCCCATGGGGACGGACGCAACGGGGACATCGGCATCGAGTGGGAGGTCGGATGAGGCCGCCGCAGCGGAGACTGAAGTGGCACAGCGCGATATTTATCAACAATCTGGACACATGGTGTAGATCGCAGAGGCTAAGGCTTCCACGACGCTGGACCCGGCCGGAGGAGGGTGTCACCGATGGCACACCACCACACCGTCCGTACGCGCAGCCGGCCACGGCGCCCCCGACAGGGGGCGACGCTCCTTCTGGTGGGCACATTGCTGGTCGGCGCCGCCGCCTGCGGCGGGAGTCGGGACTCCACGGGTGGCGACGGGACGCGGAAGGTCACGATCGGCCTGGTGACCAAGACCGAGACCAATCCGTTCTTCGTGACCCTGCGCAAGGCCGCCGCGGACGCGGCGAAGAAGAACAACGCCGAGCTCATCGCGCTGTCCGGCAAGTTCGACGGCGACAACGAGGGCCAGGTCGCCGCCGTGGAGAGCCTCATCGCCCGCCACGTGGAGGGAATCCTGATCACACCGTCGAACACGACGGGGATCCTGGGCGCCATCGCGGAGGCCCGCCGGCAGGGCATCCTGGTGATCGCGCTGGACACCGCGACGGACCCGGCGAACGCGGCGGACGCCACGTATGCGACCGACAACTTGAAGGCCGGACGCCTCCAGGGCGCCTATGTCAGGGCCGTGCTCGCCGACCGGGCTCCCAAGCTGTTCATGCTCGACGGCACGGAGGGTTCCACGGTCAGCCAACAGCGTCACGACGGCTTCCTCAGCGGCTTCGGGATCAAGGACGACTCACCGGCGATCCGCGGACGGGCGATCACCAACGGCGACCGCAATCGGGCGCAGACCGCGATGGAGAACCTGCTGCAGCGCACGAGCGACGTGAACTCGGTCTACACCATCAACGAACCGGTGGCCGACGGCGCCTACACGGCCCTCGCGGCACGCGGTCTCACCCGGCAGGTGACCGTCGGCTCCATCGACGGCGGATGCGACGGCGTGCGCGACGTCAGATCCGGTAAGTACGCGGCCACCGTCATGCAGTTCCCGGTCAGGATGGCCGACCTGGGTGTGGCCGCGGTCACCGACTTCGCCAGGAACGGGAAGAAACCGTCCGGCTTCACGGACACGGGCACGGAACTCATCACCGACAAGCCGGTGCGGGGACTGGCCTCCCAGAACACGGAGTGGGGACTCCAACACTGCTGGGGGTGACCTTCGGACGCCGACCGGGCGAAGGGGTCAGTAACGGATCATGAGATCTCGCGGCACCACCACTCCCGCCGCCGACAGCGAGCCGGGCACCGCGCTGCGGGTCGCGCTGCGGGACGCGCTGCGGGACGCCCTGCGCACGCCGACCGTCGGCCCCCTCGCGGCCCTGGCCATCGCCGTACTGGTCTTCTCGGTCACCACGGACACGTTCCTGGCACCGGAGAACCTTTCACTGGTGCTGCAGCAGTCCATCGTGATCGGCACGCTGGCACTGGGTCAGTCCCTGATCATCCTCACCGCGGGCATCGACCTGTCGAACGGGGCCATCGCGGTCCTCGGTACGCTCGTCATGGCCAAGCTCGTCTTCGAGGGGAACAGCCCCGTGGCGGCGCTGCTGCTCGGCCTGGTCGTGACGACCTTCCTCGGGCTCGTCAACGGCCTGCTCGTGGCCCGGCTGGGCCTGCCCCCCTTTATCGTGACCCTGGGTGCACTCACCGTCGTCTACGCCGCGGGCAGGCTCTACTCCGACTCCCGCAGCTTTCCGGTGACCAACGATCTGCTTGTCTTCTGGGGGAACGGCGTCCACCTCGGCGGCGTCCTGTTCACCTGGGGGACGCTCCTGCTCGTGGGGCTGTACGCGTTCTTCTGGTACGTGCTCACCAAGACGGCCTGGGGCCGGCACATCTACGCCGTCGGCGACGCACCGGAGTCCGCGCGCCTGACCGGCATCAACGTGCGGCGCACGGTCCTGTCGGTCTACATCACCGCCGGTCTCCTCTACGGCATCGCCGCCTGGCAGGCCCTCGGTCGCATCCCCAACGCCGACCCCAACTCCTACCAGACGGCGAATCTGGAGAGCATCACCGCGGTGGTCATCGGCGGGACCAGCCTCTTCGGGGGCCGGGGAAGCGTCGCCGGAACGCTCATCGGAACGCTCATCGTCACCGTGCTCCGCTCCGGCCTCACCCAGGCGGGTATCGACAGCCTCTACCAGGACGTCGCGACCGGGACCCTCGTCATCGTCGCGGTCGGCGTCGACAAGGTCCTGCGCAGAGGCAGCACACGCTGACACCGACGTGCGACACTCACCGACCAGCGACCCGCAGCGGCGTCCGTCGGCCGCGTGGATCACGGTGTTCGCCACCGTCGGGGGTCGGCGGCGTGGCGACGGGCGATGGAGGACAAGCCGGATAACCTCGTCCCGTTATGGGATGAATCGCCTGTCGAGTCGCTGAGCCCAGGAGGGCCCCATCGCCGGGACGAAGTCGGAAGCCGCCGTGTCCGCGCCGGGGAGTCAGCCCCAGGAAGCCGACCAGCTGCGGACCATGCTGGGTCGGCCCGAGTACCGCAAGACGCTGGTGTTCTGCGGGCTGATCGGCATCCCGGTGGCGTTGATCGCGTTCTGGTTCCTCGTGGCGCTCCAGGAGCTGGAACGGCTGATCTGGACGGACTGGCCCAGGGATCTGGGCTGGAAGCAGGCCCCCTGGTGGTGGGGGTTCCCCCTGCTGCTGGTGTCCGGAGTGGTCGTCGGCCTGGTCGTGGCACGGCTTCCCGGGCGGGGCGGGCACATCCCGGCGGGCGGTCTGCACTCGGGCGGGGTCACGAAGGACGCGCTGCCCGGTGTCGTCATCGCCGCCCTGTTCAGCCTGCCGCTCGGCGCCGTGCTGGGCCCCGAGGCGCCCCTGATCGCCCTGGGTGGCAGTCTTGCCCTGCTCTTCGCGAGCCTCGCACGGGCGCCCCAGACCGAGACGAGCACCGCGCTGCTGGGCGCGGCAGGCTCCGCGGCGGCCATCTCGGCGCTCTTCGGGAGCCCGCTGGTGGGCGCGGTACTCCTGATGGAGGTGGCCGGAGTGGGCGGGCCGCAGCTCTTCGCGGTGATGCTGCCGGCCCTGCTGTCCAGCGGAATCGGGGACCTGGTGTTCACCGGGTTCGGCCGCTGGACCGGCTTGAAGACCGGGAGTCTGGACATCGGACTGCCCAAGGCGCCGCTGGTCGACGCGGGCGACGTCCTGTGGGCGCTGCTGATGGCGCCGGCTATCGCGCTGCTGATCCACTGGGTGTTCGTGGGCGGGCGGTACGCGGCCGGCTTCGTGTCGTCGTGGACGGTACGGAACACCACCCTCTGCGCGCTCGGGGCGGCGGGCTGCATCGCCCTCTACACGGTCGCCACCGGCCGTTCGCCGTCCGAGGTCGCCCTGTCGGGGCAGGACACCCTGGCCCGGCTGGCCGAGGACCCGCATGCCTGGTCGGCGGGCGCCCTCGTCGCTGTACTGGCGTTCAAGGCCCTCGCCTACGCGCTCTGCCTGGGCAGCCTGCGAGGCGGGCCCATCTTCCCCGCGCTGTTCCTGGGCGGAGCGGCCGGTGCCCTGCTGGCACCGCTGCCCGGCTTCGGCCTGGTGCCGGCCATGGCGGCCGGGATGGCGGCGTCGGTGACCTCGGCCATGCGGCTGCCCGTCAGCAGCGTGGTGCTGGTGGTCCTTCTGCTGGGCAACGTGGACACGGTCGCGGTCGTGGTGCTGGCGGCGGTCGTGTCCTTCGTCGTGACCCAGCTGTTGCCGCAGGGCCCGCGGATCCCCGCGTTCAGCGAGCGGCCAGCCGGTCGAGCGCGTCGTCGAGAGTCGTCGCGGCCATGATGAGCGACAGATGGGTGAACGCCTGCGGGAAGTTGCCCAGTTGCTCCCCGCTGGGGCCGATCTCCTCGGCGAACAGCCCCACATGGTTCGCGTACGTGTGCATCTTCTCGAAGGTGTAGCGGGCCTGCGGGAGGCGGCCGGCCCGGGCGAGGGCGTCGACGTACAGGAACGTGCAGAGGCTGAACGTGCCCTCCGAGCCGCGCAGTCCGTCGGGGGAGGCCGCCGGGTCGTAGCGGTAGACCAGGCTGTCGGAGACGAGCCGTTGGTCGATGGCGTCGAGGGTGGACAGCCAGCCGGGGCTCCGCGGGGCGATGAAGCGCACCCGGGGGGCGAGCAGGAGTGAGGCGTCCAGGACGTCGCCGCCGTAGTGCTGGACCAGCGCCTGCTCCTTCTGGCTCCAGCCGCGCTCCATGACCTGTTCGAGGATCGTGTCGCGGGCCCGGGTCCAGCGCTGGGTGTCGGCCGGCCGCCTGAACTCCTCGGCGAGTTTCAGGCAGTTGTCGAAGGCCGCCCAGCACATCACGCGGCTGTAGGTGAAGTCCTTGCGTCCGCCACGGGTCTCCCAGATGCCCTCGTCCGGCCGGTCCCAGTTGTCCGCCAGCCAGTCCATGAGCTGCGCGAGTCCCTTCCAGCCGTGGTAGCCCGCCTGCTGGCCGATCTCCTCGATGCCCTCGGACATGGCGTACAGGGCCTCGCCGTAGATGTCGAGCTGCAGTTGGTCGGCGGCGGCGTTGCCGGCCCGCACCGGGCTGGACCCGCGGTAGCCCTCGAAGTGCTCGAGGATCTCCTCCGTCAGATGGGGGTCCCCGTCGACCCGGTACATGATCTGCAGCGGTTCCCCGTCCGCTACCTCACGGTCCCGCAGCCGGTCCCCGAGCCAGCCGATGAACTGGGAGGCCTCCTCGATGAAACCCAGGTCGAGCAGCGCCCGGACGGACAGCGAGCCGTCCCGCACCCATGTGTAGCGGTAGTCCCAGTTGCGCTCGCCGCCGATCTGCTCGGGCAGACCCATCGTCGCGGCGGCGACCGGGGCACCGCTCGGGGCGTAGGTGAGCAGTTTGAGGGTGATGGCCGAGCGGTTCACCATGCCCGGCCAGCGGCCGCGGTACCGGGAGGTACGCACCCAGCGCTGCCAGAAGTCGACGGTGTTCCACAGATCCTCGGTGATCCCGTCGACGGTCGGCGGTGGCGGTGCCTCACCGTCCGGGCCGCACACGGTGAACACGGCGGCGGCCGCCTGACCTGCCTGCAGTGTGATCGTGCCCCGGACGTCCCGGCCGTCCCGTTCCACCGGGAAGGTGGTCTGCAGGTACGCGGTCGTACCCGGAGCCCGGAAGGTGGCGGCCCCGTCGGTCAGATCGAGTGCGTGGTCGGCCCGGGCGTAGTCGAAGCGCGGGCGGCACTCCAGGTCGAAACGGACGGTACCGCGCACCGTCCGTACGGCGCGCACCAAGGTGTGCCGGTCGGACGGTGTCCGCGACTGGATGACCGGCATGTGGTCGATGACCTCACCGACCCCGTCGGGAGACATGAAGCGGGTCACGACGACGGCGGTGTCGGGATAGTAGAGCTGTCGGCGCGTCACCTCGGAGGAGGTGGGCGCGAACAGGAAGTGTCCGCCGCGGTCGTGGTCCAGCAGGGACGCGAAGATGCTGGGTGAGTCGAAGCGCGGTGCCGCGAACCAGTCGATCACGCCCTCGGAGGTCACCAGGGCAGCGGTCTGCAGGTCCCCGATCAGTCCGTGGTCGGCGATGGGCGGGTAGCGGTCCATGACAGTCTCCCTTCAGGCCGCTTCGGCGGGGACCCGTCCCGCCTGGATGGCATCGACCAGGGCCTGGTGGTCCTTCTCGTTCTGGTCGGCGTACAGCTCCGCGAACGTCGCCAGCGCGCGGTCGAAGACGTCGCCGCGGCCCAGGTACGCGGCGATCGCGATCCGGTCGCCGGACCTGGCGTGGGCGCGGGCCAGCGTGGCGCCGCACAGCTCACCGAACAGGGCCATCTGTTGCGGCGACATGGTTTCGGCCACGGCGATGCCCTTCCAGTCCCGCAGCTGCCGTACGTAGAAGTCCCGGCGCCGGCCGTCGATGCCCTGCGTGCGTTCCCAGCCCAGGAAGATGTCACTGGTGGCCTGCATCAGCCGCTGGCCGGCGACGACGCGCTCGCCCTGGGTGCGGAAGGCGGCGGCGCCGGCGTAGGGCGCCAGCACCGACTCGTCGGCCTCTTTGGCCTGCAGGAACAGCGGGTCCTCGTCGTCCTTGCCGAGCAGCAGCACGATCCAGCAGCGGGTTCCCACGCTGCCCACCCCGACGACCTTGCGCGCGATGTCGGCGACGCGGTAGCTC
Source organism: Streptomyces sp. NPDC001530 (assembly GCF_042894545.1). Lineage (NCBI taxonomy): Bacteria > Bacillati > Actinomycetota > Actinomycetes > Kitasatosporales > Streptomycetaceae > Streptomyces > Streptomyces sp. NPDC001530. The sequence continues at coordinate 265,946 of NZ_JBIAVS010000012.1, read as the reverse complement.
TCCAGAAGGAACCGGCGGTCGGACTGCAGGGAGTGGCCGTACCGCTCGATCAGCCGACTGATCTCCTTCACCAGCTGGCCGCGTTCGGTCTCCGGAAGCAGATCCTCCAGCTGTACCAGGAGGGGCGGGTCGGGAGCGATCCGGCGCTTTCCGTCGACGAGGCGGGTGAGTTTGTCGAAGACCTGCAGCGTGTCGTGCGAGCGGGCCCGCTCCCGGGCGCGCTCCCAGCGGTCGCGGTCCTCGGCGCCGAGCACCGGGGCGAACTGCTCCTGCATCTCGTCCGCTTCGAAGCGGGTGTACCAGACGTCGAGATTGCCCAGCCCCGCGAAGCTCCGCATCCGCTCCCGGTAGGACCGCACGGCCGCCCGCACCACCGACGCCCGCTCCTTGGAGCTGAAGCCGTTCGCCCGGCCCGCGATGACCAGGCTGGCGGACAGGCGCTTGACGTCCCACTCCCACGGGCCGGGCAGTGTCTCGTCGAAGTCGTTGATGTCGAACATCAGGCGGCGTTCCGGAGAGGCGAGCAGCCGGAAGTTCAGCATGTGCGCGTCGCCGCACAACTGCGCCCTGATACCGGTGCGTGGGGTGTCGGCAAGGTCCGCGGCCATGATGGCGGCGGCTCCGCGGTAGAAGCGGAACGGTGATTCGCTCATCCTGCCGTAGCGGATCGGTACGAGCTCCGGGACGCGCTTCGCCGACTGCGCCTCGATGACGTCCACCGGATCGGTGCGCTTCGGTGGCGGCGTGAACTCGGCGTGCGCGGACCGGGGGGCGTCGGACCGGGCGGCCTTGCCGAGCGCGGCCCGCTCCTTCGGGGTGCGGTGCCGTATGGCGTGGCCGGTGGGGTTGTTCTCGCTCATTGCAGGCGCTCCACGATGTGGTCGCCCACACGCAGAGCGTTGGCGATGGCCGTCAGTGACGGATTGACCGCCCCGATGCTCGGGAAGAAGCTCGTGTCGACGACATAGAGGTTGTCGAGGTCGTGGGCCTTGCAGTTGACGTCGAGCGCGGAGCTTGCCGGGTCGCTGCCGAAGCGGACGGTGCCCGCCTGATGTGCCGTGGCGCCGATGGGCATCCCCTTGTGCAGGTAGATGCTGTGCGACAGCAGATGGTGTTCGTGCATCCCGAGGTGACTGAGCATCCCCTGCAGCTTGTGCCGCAGACGCTTCAGCCCGGCGATGTTGTTCTTCTCGTCCAGGGCCAGATGCACGGCGTCGTCCCGGTCGAGGGTGACGCGGTTGTCGGCCGCGGGCAGATCCTCACCGCACAGCCAGAAGTCGACCGCGTGGTGGGCGAGCACCTCGAAGGGCATGTCGGGGGAGACGGTACCGGCCCAACGGGGCGCCTCCCCGTGGATCTGGTCGGAGTCCGACTTGCCGAGCATCTGGATGCCGCCGAGCGGGTAGTCCCAGTCGTCGGATCCCAGGTACCAGTCGTGCAGGGCCAGCGTCTTCTGGAACTTGGTGTCGTTCGGCTCCTTGGACACGGCCATCAGCGCCAGGTTGTTGTGCCGCATGTAGTAACGGCCCACCACACCCGAGCTGTTGGCCAGGCCGTCCGGGTGCCCGTCGCCGGCCGAACGCAGCAGCAGGACCGCCGAGTTGACCGCACCGCAGGCGACGACCACGATGTCGGCGCTGAACTCCGCCGTCGAACCGTCCTGCAGAGCCGCGACGACCGAGGTGACACTCCGGCCGGCCGGGTCCGTGACGAGGCGCCGGACCTCGGCGCCGGTGACCAACTCGACGTTGTCGTACCGCAGCGCGGGGTCGACGCAGATGACCTGGGCGTCGGACTTCGCGCCCACCAGGCAGGGGAAGCCGTCGACGCGGTCGCAGCGGATGCACACGCTGTCGTGAGTCGCCCGTCCCCGGTCGTCCTGGGTGAGGTTCACTCCGATCGGGAGATGGAACGGGTGCAGCCCCCGCTTCTCCAGGTCGTCGCTCAACTGCTGGATGCGCGGCTCGTGTTGGACCGGCTCATAGGCGTACTGCGCGCTCGTGGGCCCCTCGGTGGGATCCTCGCCGTGCCGGCCGTGCACCAGGTAGAGGTGTTCGGCCTGTGTGTAGTACGGCTCCAGGTCCTCGTACCGCAGCGGCCAGGCGGGCGAGACGCCGTCGTGATGGCGGAGTTCACCGAAATCCTCGGGGCGCAGTCGGAACAGCGCCGCTCCGTAGAACTTGGTGTTTCCGCCCACGTAGTAATTGACCTCTGGCGGGAACTGGTTTCCGTGCTTGTCGTACCAGAATTCAGGAGCGCGGTACTTTCCCTTGACGAAGACCGCCGTGGAATCCCAGTTGGCTCGTTCACGGGGGAGATAGTCACCCCGTTCGAGAATGAGGATGTTTTTGCCGCTGGGCGCCAGTCGATGGGCGAGAGTGCCACCGCCCGCGCCGGTTCCGATGATGATGACGTCATAGTGCTGCGCGTCGCTCATGCCGGCCGCCGTCCTCGGAGCACGCTCCGGTCCTGCCGGGTGAATTGGTGGGCTGTTGTCCAGCTGCAAACGTTTGTTGGGCTGTTATCCAGCTACAAACGTATCGCCGGAGGGTGCTCCCGGCGACTTGGGTGTACCCAGGCGCCGCGACACCGCGGGTTCGCGTGCGATGACCGCTCCGGCGGTGATGCAGAGGGTCACGACCACGCACAGCGCGATGAGCCACGACAGCATGGTGAAAACCGCGCCCAGCGATCCGTACTTGTCGAGGCTGTGGTTGAGCGCTCTGGGCACGTACAGGTGCGCGGCCAAGGTGAGGACGCTCAGGGCCGTTCCTGTCAGGAGGGCACCCGGCAGCAGCGGCAGCCACGGCACGCGACCGGTCAGCAGCAGGTGCTGGGTCCACCACCACATGCCGACCTCGGTGGCCAGCAGGAGCGGCAGGCCCAGCCACAGTCCGTGGCCGAAGCCGTCCCGCAGGGGCCCCTGCAGCCCGATCATGACCAGCCACGCGGCGAGCCAGGCGATCCAACGCCACGCGGCGACCCTCGCGCCCGCTCTCGGAAGCCTCCAGGCGCGCTCGCAGAGCCGTTGCATGGCACGGCTGCACGCGGTGGCCGAGATCAGCACCATCAGCCCGCTGACGACGCCGGCGCTCTGGCGCAGTTCGGACTCATCCCCTAGGTAGACCTTCTTCAACTGGCCGTCCGCGCTTCCGGTCAGTCCGAAGACGTCGTGCACGGAGCTGACGAACTGGTCGCGCAGCGCCTGCGGGGTGACGGAGGCCACGACGAAGAGCAGCGGTACCGCCGTGAGGAACGTCTGGGCGGCCAGCCGCGTCGCGGAGTCCAGCACGTTCACCGAGATCAGGTGCGCCATGAGATGCGTGATCACCGGGAACCGTGCCTCGGCCCGGGCACGCAGCCCAAGAAGCCGGGCCCGGACCGAGGCGCCCCGGCGCCGCCGCTCCTGGCCGGCCCGCGAGGGCGGGCCGTCCTGTCCGGGTCCCTTGCCCAGCCCGTGGCGCGGGCGCGGCGGGGGCCGTACGAGTGACAGCGCGGCCGGGCCGGCAGCTGCGGGCGCCAAGGATTTGTGGGCGTCCGGCGGGGCGGTGACGATGAGGCCATGAGCGGGATGGGCCACGCGGCGGGCCCCGCGCGGACCCTCGGGGGCAGCGATGGTGCTTGACCTGATGCTCATCGGCCTGGCGATCGCTGTCGATCCGCTGCCGGTGACCGCGTTCGTCCTGGTGCTGTCGGCGCGTCGCGGGATCTGGAAGGGCCTGGTCTTCATCCTCGCCTGGCTTGCCTCCTTCGTGGCCGTTCTCGCCGCGGTACTGCTCACCACCGGCGGTGAGCCTCCGGCTCCCAAGTCCCCGCCCTCCACGGCCTCGCTCGCTGCCCGGCTCGCCATCGGTGTGGGGCTGCTCTGGTACGCCGAGCACCGCCACCGGTCATCCCGCCGGCCCAAGCCCTCCGGCGGGATGATGTCGCGGCTCGACCGGATCTCCCTGTGGACCGCGGCGGGGCTGGCGCCGCTCCTGCAGCCGTGGGGGTTCGTAGCGGCGGGCGCGGCGACGGTGGTGCATGCCGACCTTTCCCATGCCTCCTCCTTCGTGGCCCTGTTCGGCTACTGCCTTCTGGCCACCAGCAGCCTGCTGGCGATGGAGATCTACGCGACGTTCGCCCCCGACGCCGCCCGCGTACGGCTCGGAAAGCTGCGCACCTGGATTCAGACTCACCAGGACCAGGCGCTCGTCGGCCTGTCGCTGCTGCTGGGGCTGTATCTGGTGGGCAGGAGCATCTACCAGCTGACGTCCTGATATCAGCTGACGTCCTGAGCGCGGGGCGGCCGGGGTCTCACAGCGGTCTCACAGCACGGCGAGCGGATTGACCGGGGAGCCGGTCGCGAGAGGCAGCCGCAGCGGCGCGATCACACACAGGAACGACCAGCGCCCTTCTTGGACGCAGACCGGTACGAGATCCTCGAATCGCAGGTAGTCCAGAAGGTGCAGCCCCATGGCGTGAACGGCGAGCACGTGCACAGGAAAGGCCACGCCCTGTGTGGTGCTGGGCGCCGTGTCGTTGTTGCCGTCACTGCCGAGCACCGCCACTTCCCGCTCGGCCAGGAACTCCAGGGCGGCCGGATGCAGCCCGGCCCGTGCACCGGCCGCGTCCCACGGCCCCCGCTCCTCGCGGCGCCGCCGGTGTCCGACGCGTACGAGCAGGATGTCGCCGGGGCCGACCCGGACGCCTTGCCGGGCCTCGGCGGCGGCGAGGTCCTCCGCGGTGACGTGGGATCCGGGCTCGAGCCAGGGGAGGCCGTGCAGTCCCGGGATGTCCAGCAGCACGCCGCGTCCCACGATGCCGTCCCGGGCCAGGTCGAGCGACAGGGCGCTCGCCCCGTCGGGCGAAAGGGCGTCGGCGGCCGGGACTTCGCCGTGCAGGGTGCCGTCGTAGATGACGTGGCACAGGGCGTCGATGTGGCTGTTGACATCGCTGTGGACGTCCATGGCGAAGCGGTCCCGGGCGAAGTCCAGGCCCCGTCCCGGAACGCCGCCCGGCGGAGCGGTGAGCCGGTGCTCGGCGGGCTCCGGGTCGTCAGGCCCGGCGAGGGTGTTCACGGGGGCGGCCAGCGAGATCGTACGGCCCGAACGCACCTCGCGTACGGCGGCCAGCAACCGCTCGGAGGTGAGGGTGTCCAGGGCACCCCGCGGGGACGCGGCACCGGGAGCGGTGCTGCGCAGACGCCGGTACAGCGACCGGAAGCCGGCCTCGCTGAGCTCGTGGGACGTCGGCATGCTCCCACCTTCCGGCAGGGCCCGGGTTCCCGCGCGCGGAGCGGCTTGGCATCGGCGGTGCCGATTTGCCGGGCCCCGGCGTCGCCGTGTTAATGGATGAGCGCCTCGAGACTCGGAGGTTCCGATGGACATGCTGCATGTCCGGGCGGTGTCCCCGCCGGATCTCACGGAACGGGCGATGGCACTGCTCAGCACCGAGCCGTGTGTCCTCAATCTCGTCCTGCACCGCGACCGCGTACGCAACCCCGACGGCGACGCGATCGAGTGCGACGTGCTGACCGGGGCCGCGAACGAGGTGCTCAGGGGCCTGCGCGACCTGAAGCTGGAGCACCGCGGATCCATCGTCCTGGCGCCGGTCGACATCGCCTTCTCCGAGCGTGCGGCCACGGCCGGGGCGGAGGAGCTCGGGTCCCGGCTGCGGGCGCCGGTATGGGAGCAGGTGGAGGCCAGGATCCGGGCCGAGGGCCGCTATCCGCCGAGCTTCTACCTGTTCCTGGCAATCGCCGGCATCATCGGTGCGGTCGGCATCATCACCAACTCCCAGATCCTCATCGTCGCGGCCATGGTCGTCGGACCGGAATACGGGGCGATCACCAGCGTCGCGCTCGGTGTCGACCGGCGCTCCGGCACCCGGATCCGGCGGGGGCTCGCCGCCCTGTTCGTCGGGTTCCTGCTGGCGATCGTCTGCACCTTCCTGTTCGGCCTGCTCGTGCGGGGTTACGACCTGCAGCCACCGGCGTTCGACCTGGGGATCAGGCCCGTGTCGCACCTGATCGACACGCCGGACTTCTTCTCGGTGGTGGTCGCGGTGCTGGCCGGCGTCGTGGGCATCGTGTCCCTGGCGGAGGCCCGCACCAGCGCCCTGCTCGGTGTCTTCATCTCGGTCACCACCATTCCCGCGGGGGCCGACATCGGGGTCTCGTGCGCGTTCGCCGACTGGGACGAGGCCTGGGGCTCGTTTCTGCAACTGCTGCTCAACATCGGCATCCTGATCGTGGTCGGCGCCGCCACGCTCAAGTGCCAGCGGGCGATCTGGCGCCGCGTGCGCGAGCGTCGGGACGAGCGCGCGGCACAGCGGTCACCGCCGGGCTGACAGCGTGTCACGCGGGCGCCGTGTCCAGGAACTCGCGGATCGCGAAGGCCACCAGCACGATCACCGCCGTCCAGATCACGACCGCCGTGGTCGGGTAGCTCCAGGTGAACAGGACGATCGCGGCCACCGCCAGGATCGCGGCCCCGATCCACCGCTTGTAGCGGTGCACGAACCGGCCCACCGCGCCCAGCCGCAGCCCCGCCGAGGCGGCCACGTCCCGCCCTGCGCCGATGCCCCTGCTGCAGAAGTGACGCGTGAAGACTGCGGCGCGGGACGGGCCGATGAAGAACGCGCCCAGGGCCGTGACCAGGGCCAGCGCCCCGACCGCCCGCACACTGGAGCGCAGGAACTTCACCAGCGAGTCGTAGACGGCGCCCGCGGCGTCCGCGTTCGTTCCCGGCGGCAGATGGTCCAGATAGATCGCGCGGAAGACCGTGAGGCACAGGCCCAGGACCACCATGGCGGCGAACACCCCGAGCGCGGCCCCGATCAGCGCCCGCCGGCGATGGGACGCCAGGAACACGCCCGCGGCGGCGATCAGCACCGCGATGATGGGCAGCCAGTTGCCGATGATCTGAAGCACCCTCAGATACGACTTGATCTTGCCGACGTCCTTCCCCTCGACCACGACGAAGTCCGTGTGGACGTCCGGGATCTTCGCGGCCGCCCCGAATCCCGAACTGACCAGTCGGTCCTTCACCTGGGCCACGATGGGCGCGACGTCGATGGCGACCTGATTGTTCTTCAGCGTCAGCGCGGTGTCGGCCGAGCCCGTCAGCGCCTTGTCCACGGCGGTGTGGGCCCGGCGGTTGGCGTCCGTCCAGGCCTTCTCGAAGGCGCTGCTGGAGACCACCCGCATCACGGTGCTGCTCACCAGCTCCTTCAGACCGCTGTTGATGGGACCGCTCAGATCGCCGATGAGGCTCGCGGCCCTGGGGGGCACGCCCTTCTGCGCCGCCGCCTGACTCAGCTGCGCGACCAGAGAGTCCACGTCGATCTGCTTGAGTACGGCGTCGGTGACCCGGGTCGTGACCGCCTGCTGGACGTCGGGATTGGAGGCCAGCGGCGCCACGGTCGCGACATAACGGTCGGTGTCCCGGACGATGCTGTTCGCCCAGACCGCGACCACGGCGAGCAGTGCCAGCACGGACGCCAGGATGATCAGCAGGACCGAGCCCAGCGCCCGCAGCCAGTGCCTCGGCTCGCGCCGGGTGCCTTCCAACTGGCTTACCCGGCGCCGCAGTTCGTCCAGCTCGCTGCCTTCCTGCTGCGAGTGGCGCCGATCGTCGGAAGGAGTCGCGGGAGGGCGCTCCGGTTCCGGTGGGGGCATGTCGCTGCTCGTCATGCCTTCGAGCAGATCCCGGCCGGAGCCACCGGGCGAGGCAGGAGGGGCCGTCGGGGTGAAAGCCGTACCGGGTGCGACGACCGGCGCCCGGTGATGCAATGGCATTCAGGGGGCCCACGAGCACCAGAGGTGACGCCGTGAGCGAGCAATTCGACGAGATGGGACCCATCGACTACGTGGTGGTGGAGTTCCCCGGCAACCGAATGACAGGCGAGGGCTTCCCGCTGCTGGTCGATCTCGTGGACCGCGGCATCATTCGCATCCTCGACCTGGTGTTCATCAGGAAGGACGAGGACGGCTCGGTGACCGCCCTGGAGATCGCCGATCTCACCGGTGACGGCAACCTCGACCTCGCCATCTTCGAAGGCGTCCAATCCGGCCTGCTGGGCCAGGACGACATCGAGGAGGCCGCCGCCGCCGTGGAACCCGGCAACTCCGCCGGCCTGCTGATCTACGAGAACCTGTGGGCCGCGCCCTTCGCCGCCGCCCTGCGCCGTGGCGGAGCGCAGTTGGTCGCCTCCGGACGTCTCCCCGTCCAGGCCGTCCTCGCCTCGCTCGAAGCGGCCGAGGCCGCGTCCTGAGGTGCCGGCCGCAGACTCAGCCGCTACCGGGGACGACGTAGTAGCTCAGCCACGGGGACTGGCCGGGCGTGAAGCCGACGGACGACTGCGTCGCGAGGTAGAAGCTCTCGCCGCCGGTCTGACCGCTCTGGTCCTTACCGGCCGACGTCAGCACACAGTCCGCGTTGGTGTAGAGCCGGATGTCGTAGAGCGTGTAGTTGACCACGCGGTAGGCGCCGCCCGGCAGGCGATGGCATGCGTTGCCGGCCGGGCTCTGGATCACCACCTCCCGCTTGGCCGGCGTCGTGTAGACGATCGTGCCCATGGCGGAGTGCGTGCAGCCCGCGGCGGCGAGCATGAGAACGACGGCTCCGGCCCGGATGCCGGCCTGGCGACGACAGATCATGGCGACGAGTCCTCGTCTGTGCGGGAAGTCAGCGGGAGACCTGTGGCCTCTTCGGCCCACGCTGCCGTGACCGCCGGTCCGCGTCATCTGATGCGCGACCAGTTGGATGAATTCCGGAAGGCACCGCGGTGACGACCGACCAGGTGCTCATGGGCCTCGGCCTGATCGTCGTCCTGGCGGTCGGCTCACAGGTGCTGGCAAGCCGGCTGCGGATCCCGGCACTGGTGGTGCTGCTGCCGGTCGGTTTCACCGCCGGCGCTCTGACGGACACCGTCAACCCCGAGCGACTGCTGGGCAGCACCTTCTCCCCGCTGGTCTCGCTGGCCGTCGCGGTGATCCTGTACGACGCCGGGCTGGGACTCGATCTGCGCCGGTTCGCCGCCCACACCCGGCGGGTCGTGGTGCGGCTGCTCTGGTTCGGTGTGCTGGTCACGTGGGCGTCGGCGGCGCTGCTCGCCGTCCCCCTGCTCGGGATGTCATCCAGCGCGGCGGTGATGCTGGGGGCGATCGTGGTCGTGTCCGGGCCCACGGTGGTGGCCCCGTTGCTCAACTTCGTACGCCCCACCGACCGCATCCAGCGGATCCTCGTCTGGGAGGGGTCCCTGATCGACCCGGTGGGCGGCATCCTGGGTGCGCTGGTCTTCCACGGGGTGGAGGCCGGCCTGCACCATGGCCTCGGCAGTCGGCTCGGGTTCTTCCTCGCCAGCGCCGCGGTCGGCGTGGTGGGCGGTGCCGTCGGGTCGGCCGTGCTGTTCCCGCTGCTGCGCAGGCTTCGGCTGGGCGAGGTGCTGGGTACGACGGTGCAGCTGGCGGCGGTGGTCGGGGTCGCCGCCGCCTGCGACATCATCCGCGACGACGCCGGGCTCATCGCGGCCGTCCTGATGGGTCTGGCCGTGGCGAACCTGCCCGGCGCCGACGTCCCCGCCCGCAAACCCTTCTTCGAAACACTCGTCCAGCTGATCATCGGGCTGCTGTTCATCTCCATCTCCGCCACGGTCACCCCGAGCTCGCTGCGGCACGTCGTGCTGCCGACGCTCGGGATCGTCGCCGTCCTCGTCCTGGTGACCAGACCCGTGGCGGCGCTGGTGGCGTCCCTGCGTACGGATCTGACGCGCGGGGAGCGGGGCTTCCTCGGGTGGATGGCGCCACGCGGCATCGTGGCCGCCTCCAGCGCCTCGACCTTCTCGGTGTCGCTCGTCGACAAGGGGATCGGCGGCGCCTCGAAGATCCTGCCCGCCGCCTTCGTGGTGATCACGGCGACGGTCACGTTGTACGGGCTGACCGCCGCGCCGATGGCGCGATGGCTGGGCGTGCTGCGCTCGGCACGCTCCCGTCCCCTGCTCGTGGGCGGCGCCCCGTGGGTGGTCGATCTGGGGAAGGCGCTGCGGTCCGCGGGGCTGGAGGTCGTCATGTGGGCGGGGCACGAGGACGAACGGAAGAGGATCGCCGCCGCAGGCCTCGAACTCGCCCCCGGGGAGCTGTTCGCGGCGGCCACGGGTGCCGGTGCCGAGCTGGAAGGTCTCACCGGGGTCCTGCTGCTCACCGAGGAGGACGACTTCAACGCCCTGGCCGCCACGCATCTGGCGGGCAGCGTCGAGGGTACGGTCTACCGGCTGGCGCCGCCCGTGGACAGCGAGGGCGTCGTCGCCCCGTACTCGGGTGGCCAGGTGCTCTTCGGCGCGGCGCTGACCGGAGCCGAGCTGACGCGCCGCCACGACCGAGGTGCCCGTGTCCTGACGCACCACGTAAGGGGACCGCTCCCCGACGGCACCGATGTGCTCTTCCTGGTGCGTGGCGACGGCCGACTGCTCCCCATGACGCGGACGAACGGCCCGACGCCGCAGGACGGGGACGTGGCGGTGCTGCTCGGATGAGGACGGCTCGGCGCCTCAGGGCGCCGCACGGCCGCCGAAGTCCGCGACGGCGGAACGGGCCAGGGAGACGGTGACCTCGCGGTCCCCAGTGGCGTCGATGGTGGCGCCTGGCTCGTCCGGCTCCAGCGGCTCCAAATCGTCGAACTGCGAGTCGACCAGCCCGGCGGGCATGAAGTGCCCGGTGCGCGCGGCGACGCGGCCGTGGGCGGTGTCCCGGTCCAGGGCCAGGTACAGGCACCAGACCTCGGCTGCGGCGGACCGCAGTTCGTCACGGTAGCGGCGCTTGAGCGCCGAGCAGGCCACCACCAGCCCCTGGCCGGATACGGCGGACCCGCGGATGTGGTCGGCCAGGATGCGCAGCCATGGCTCGCGGTCCGCGTCGTTCAGGGCATGCCCGGCGCGCATCTTGGCGATATTGCTGCCGGGATGGACCGCGTCGCCCTCCAGGAACGGCACGCCGAGCCCGTCGGCGATCGCGGCGCCGACCGTGGACTTCCCGGAGCCCGCCACGCCCAGCACCACGACGATCACGTGGGGCCTTCGGGACCGGATCCAGGCGCCGCCTGGCGCAGGTCCGCGTCGGTGAGGGGCTGCAGAGCGCCACGGGTGTCGAGCCGGTAGAGCAGGACCAGGGGCGGCCCGACCAGCACGACCGCGATCACCGTGACCAGGGCGAGCCAGCGCAGCGTCGTCGAAGCCCCCGCCGCCTGGGAGACGGTCAGCGAGGTGGGAATGAGATACGGACGCTGGGCCAGCCCCCACGCGAAGACGACGAGGGCCACGGAAGCGGCCGCCGTGAGCCGCGCCCACCCGGTGGCAAGGCGGTACAGCAACCCTGCGGTGGCCAGTGCGCCGACCACTGCCAGGAGCACCAGGGCCAGCCCGATTCCGCTGGTGAGACCGTCGTACACATAACGCGCGTCGTCATGTGTCACGCCGAGACCGATGAGCGCCAGGACGGCGATGACGACGAGACTGCACCAGGCCCGCAGCCGGAAATAGCCGACGAGGTCGGTCGCCCCGAAGCGGCGGGCGTCGGCGGTGAGGAACACCGCGCCGAGGAACGCGGTCGCCGCGACGGTGAGCAGGCCCGCGACGACGGACGTCCCGTTGGACCACGCCTCGGCCGACGCCGGCGTCCCCGGAGCCACCCGCCCGGTGGCCAGGCCCCCGACCGCCGCGCCGAGGAAGAAGGGCGTCAGCAGCGAGGAGACGGCGAACAGCGCCCCGTAGACCCTGCGCCCGGCGAGCCGCCGCGTGGGTTTGCGCAGGGCGAAACCCGCACCGCGCAGAACCAGTCCCACCGCCGCGAGGGCCAGCGGGAGCCACATGGCCGAGAAGATCGTTTGGAACAGGATCGGGAAGCCCGTCCACATGACGACCAGGATGAAGATGAGCCAGACGTTGTTGGCCTCCCAGACCGGCGCCATGGCATGGTCGACCAGCCATCGGGGACGTCTGCCGCGCGCGGCGCCACCGGCCATGAGGTCCCAGAATCCGGCACCGTAGTCCGTGCCGCCGGCGCAGGCGTAGGCGGCCACCAGGATCAGCAGCACCCAGGCCACGAGGTCCGCGATGGTCATGCGCGGCCTCCGTTCCCGTGCCCTGTGCCGTCATCGGCGCCGGACATCGCCCGCGGCCCGTAGGGGATCTCGCTCTCCGGACCCTCCGCCGCGCCTTCCGCGGCCGCGCCCGAGTCCGCCTGCCGCCATCTGCCGCTCATTTTCCGTACGACCGTCAGGAACGCCCCGAAGGCGCACGCGTACACGACGATCACGATGCCGAGCATCGTCCACAACCCGTAGGCGTGGGTGCCGGTGACCGCCTCCGACACTCGCATGTGCTGATAGACGATCCAGGGCTGGCGGCCCACCTCCGTGGTGATCCAGCCGCACTCGACGGTGAGCAGGCACGCCGCGCCGGCGACGGCCGCGCTCCGGTAGAACCAGCGTGATCTGGGCAGGTCACGGCGGCGCAGCCAGCACCAGCCGTACCAGAGCGCCAGCAGGATGAGCAGGCTCCCGATGGTCACCATGATGTCGAACGCCCAGTGGACGATGGTGGCCTGAGTGGCCGTCGGACGGTCGCTCGCGGGGACCGTCGTGAGTCCCGACACCTTGGTGGCCGGGCTGAAACCGGCCAGGATCGAGTCGAGTTGGGGGATCTTCACGCCGCCGGAGATGCTCCCGTCGGGGTGCATCCGCCCGAACATGTACTCCGGGACGTGGGTGCCGGTCTTCCAGACGATCTCCATGGCGGCGAACTTCACCGGCTGCTTGTGGAACACGGCGCGGGCCAGCGAATCACCGAGCATGAACTGGATCGGCGTGAGGATGGCCGCGACCGTGAACGGCAGGGTGAAGCCGAGCCGGTGGTAGCGGTCCCTGCGGCCGCGCAGCCAGCCGACCGCGTACACGCCCGCCACGGCATAGGCCGCGGTCATGTAGGCGGCGCCCAGGAAATGCCAGTATTCGGGGCCGAAGATCGGAGTGAAGATCGCCTGCCGCACATCGACGCTCGCCGGGTTCCCGGACGAATCGAGGGTGAAGCCCTGGGGGGTGTTCATCCACGAGTTCGCGGCGATGATCCCGAACGCCCCCAGCAGGGCGGACGCGCACAACGGAATCCCGACCCAGAAGTGCGGCCACGGTTTGAGGGTGCGCCAGCCGTACAGATAGATGGCGATGAGGATCGCCTCGAGGAAGAAGGCCCATCCCTCGATACCGAAGGCGAGTCCGAAGACGTCGCCCCAACGCCCCATCATGCCTGGCCACAACAGCCCGAACTCGAAGGACAGCACGGTCCCCGTCACGATGCCGATGGCGAACTGGACGGCCATCACCGCCGACCAGCGGCGCGCGATGCGCAGCGCGACCTCGTCGCCCTTGCGCAGCCCGCGGTGGTGCATGAGCAGGGTGAGGGCCGGCAGAGCGACGCCGAAGGGCACGAGCAGGATGTGGGCGGCCAGGGTGAAGGCCATCAGTTGGCGTGCGGGCAGGAGTTGGGGCGGGGTGGCCGCCAGGACGTCGATCGCGTTGGTCACGCGGGGCCTCGCTGGTCATCGGGACGGGCGGGGGAACGGAACCTCTCAGCCGCCCGTCGCGAAACCGGGGAACAGCGTCATGCCGCCGTCCACGTAGATCGTGGTGCCCACGACGTAGTCGAGCAGGTCGGAGGCCAGTACGGCCACCGCGTTCGCGATGTCGTCCGGGTCGCCGACACGGCGGTAGGGAATGAGCCGCAGCAAGGCGGCCTCGGCTTCGGGGGTGTCCCACGCGCTGCGGTTGATGGGCGTGCGAATCGCCCCGGGGGCCACTGCGTTGACCCGGATCCGATACGGCGCGAGCTCCTGCGAGAGCGTCGCCATGAGCATCAGTACACCGCCCTTGGACGCCGCGTAGTTGGCGTGCCCGGACCAGGGGATGAGCTGGTGCACCGAGCTCATGCAGATGATCTTCCCCGCCGACTGTGACACCTCCGGCACGACGCCCCGGCGCATGAATTCCTTGGTCGCCTCGCGAGCGCACAGGAACTGGCCGGTGAGGTTGACGTCCAGCACCTTGTGCCACTGGTCCGTCGTCATGTCGGTGATGGGCGCGTCCCGCTGAAGGCCCGCGTTCGCCACCATGACGTCGATGGTCCCGAACTCCCTGACCATCCGGGCGACCATCTCGACGACCTGGTCCTCCTGGGAGACGTCCGCTTCATGCGCGTACGCGCGGACACCGAAACCCTCGATCTCGCGCACCACCTCTTCAGCGGCGTCCTGGCCGGCCACGTAATTCACCACGACATCGGCGCCCACCCGTCCGAGGGCGATGGCGGTCGCTTTGCCGATGCCGGAATTCGCGCCTGTGACGAGCGCCTTCTGACCTTTGAGGAGGGGAAAGGCAATCGGCCCCGGCCGAGTGCCGTCGCTGCCGCTGGTCTCCACTGATGACTCCCTATGGGTGCAACCCCGTTACCGGGGGAATCCGCCCCATAACGAAAGCACCAGCGGGTCAGCACAGCCCGACGGCGCGTGCCCCGTCAGCCCCGTGCGGGTGATGGCCGGGGCCGAACGGCGCAAGCACGCGCCGCCGCGCGACTCCAACGGCTCCAACGGCTCCGCGGCTCCATCAGCTCCGCGGGCTAGGCTGCGACGTCCGGGCCGGTGCGGGCGCACAGGGCCCAGATGACGAAGGCGTCCACGACCATCAGCGTGATGGCCCAGAACGGGTACCAAGGCAGCCACGCGAAGTTGGCGAGCATCGACAGCCCTGCCACGGTGATGCCGACGATGCGGGCCCACATGGTCCCGCTGAACAGGGCGAAGCCCGCCAGCGTCACGACGATGCCGAGGATGAGGTGCAGCCAGCCCCAGCCGGCGAGGCTCCACTGAAAGGTGAAATTCCGGGTCGTGACGAACACGTCGTCCTCGGCGATGGCGGCTATTCCCTCGAATATCGACATGATGCCGCCGAAGATCATCATGATCGAGGCGAATACCGTCCAGCCGGTTACGCCCATTCCCCCACGGGTGGTGGTTTGCTGCACTCCTGTGCTCTGCGTGGCCATTTGGGACTCCTCTTGCCTAGGTCCATCGCCGAGACGGATTCGGCCGACGGCTCACACATTTCCAGCCTGCCACGAGTTCCGTCGGCGAGCAGTTCGGAGCGGTTCAAGCAGTTCGGCGAGGCTGCACGTCGGCCGCGCCCGCGCCGACGTGCAGCGGATAGCAAGCGGTGAAACAATGCGGAGGCACGGTATGCCGACTATTGACGCGCCCACTCGAGGAGTCATTCGACTCGAGGAGTCGAGGAGTCATACAGCGATTCCGCGTGAGAAAGGACATCGCCATGCCAGGTCTTCTTCGCGGAGTGGCCCGCACGGCGGTCGTCGCCGGAACGGCGACCGCGGTGTCCAACCGCGTTTCGCGCCGCCAGCAGGGGCGCTGGGCCGCCCAACAGGGCTACCAGGAACCCCCGCCGCAGCCCGTGTCCTCCGCACAGCCGCAGCAGGCCGCAGCGCCGGCCGACGACATGGGTAGCACGCTCGACCAACTCAAGCAGCTCGGCGAACTCAAGGCACAGGGTGTGCTCACCGAGGCCGAGTTCGAGGAGCAGAAGCGCAGGCTCCTCGGCTGATCGATCCCCGTGTTGCCACGGACACGACTGTTACGGGTCGTTGCCCGCGTACGAGAGCGAACGGAGCGGCAGGGCGGGCCAGTCGAAGAACGACGGGTTGACCTGCTTTCACGCAGCGGCGGTGGCCGGTGATCTCCCGGTTCAGGCGCAGGAGTTGCTCGCGGACGCGCTGGGCGTGGGCGTTGAGGATGCCCTGGCCGACGTCTTGCAGAGCGTGCGCAGGTCGATCACGTGGTGGTGGGTGCGCTCCAGTTCCAGGAGCAGTGCGCGGATTCGGCCATGGTGCGTGTCATCGGCCCGTCACCGGCGCCACGTCCGCGTGCCGGGGCGAGGCCACCCGGCGGGCGCCGTAACGCTAGGCGTCGTACACCGAGTTGAAGGCCGCCGCGATCGCGATCTCGCAGCCGTCGCGGGAGCCCGCGTCCACACACCGCACCTGCACCGGGCCGCCGAACTCCCGTGTCCGCGGCGGGACTTCGCCCTCCGGCGCGGCGGCGGAGGCTCGGCCACCCACCCGGTCTCGCGGATCTTGCGCCTGCCCGCGGCTGGAGTTACGACACGACGCTCTGGTGAGGGCCGTCGGCTACGACGGCGGCTTCCGCTGCGTCTGGGCGGCCTGGAGGTCGGCGAGCAGTTCGGCCTGGCCGGCCAGCACGCCGGACAGGATGGTGCGGGCGACCCGGAGGAGCTCGGCCACGTGCGGGCTGGTCAGCGAGTAGTACACGGTCGAGCCCTCCTTGCGGGTCACGACCAGGTTCGCCCGGCGCAGCACGGCCAGCTGCTGGGACAGGTGCGCCGGCTCGATGCCCACCTCCGGCAGCATCTCGGCGACCGCGTGCTCGCGCTCGCTCAGCAACTCCAGGACCCGGATACGGGCCGGGTGGCCGAGCGTCTTGAAGAACTCGGCCTTCAGTTGGTACAGCGGCGTACTCATCGTGCCGTCCCCTCCCCGGCACAACAGCCCGGCCCCACCGGCCGGACGTCGACGCATCGCATCCACCCACTCGTCAAGAACATGGCCCCATCCTCGTCTGCGGCTCCGGCCGGGCCGAACCCGCGTCGAGGTACCGGGCCGCCGCACCGCCGTCGGACCGGACAGTCACTGCCCGCGATGCGGGGACACCCGCATGCTCAAGCTGTCCTTCGGTGCCAGGTCGGCCGCCCCCGCCCGGGTCACCGACCGCGACTGACCGGCGCGGCAATTGCGAAATCTTGCAATTCCGTGTCCGATTGCTGCGCCGAAAACCCCGGGACGGACGGGTCAGGCCTTCTTGACCACGCTGGACTTGAGCTGCATCGCTCCGAAGCCGTCGACCTTGCAGTCGATGTCGTGGCCGTCGACTCCGTCGACCAGCCGGATGTTGCGCACCTTGGTGCCGGCCTTGATCCCCGAGGGGCTCCCCTTCACCTTGAGCGCCTTGACGACGACCACGGTGTCGCCGTCCTGCAGCACATTGCCGACGGCGTCCTTGACGACCCGCTCCCCCGCGGCGTCCCCGGTCTCCGCACCGCTCTCGGCGGGAACCCATTCGTGCCCGCACTCGGGGCACACCACAAGGGCGTTCATCTCGTAGGTGTACTCACAGGAGCATTGCGGGCAGGGAGGAAGATTCTCAATCACCCGGTCAGGGTATCCGGCCTCGGCGTGAGCCCCAGCGGGCAAGAGGCGCGGCCGGGTCGCGGCCGCTCAGGTCCCCGCGTGGACGTAGGCCGCCCAGATGTGGGGGCGGTCGGGGATACGGCGGCGCAGCTCACGGACGGTGTGGTGGAGGGCGTGGGCCGGGCCGGCGGTGGGGGTGGCGGTCAGGCGGCGGTAGAAGTCCCGGGTGACGTGGTCCGCGTGGGTGCTGTCGATCTCCCAGAGGGTGCCGACCGCGGTGGGGAAGCCGGCGAGGAGGAAGGCGCTGGTGATGTGGATGGCCTCGTCCGAGAGGCGTTCTGCGGTACGGGCGGTGCCGCAGGCCGCGAGGAAGGCGAGGCGCGCCGACCGCGGCCGCGCCCGGCAGATCTCGAGAACGGACAGCGGCTCACCGCTCGGCAGGTGAAGCAGGGCGCCCGAGGGTTCCGTCGGGTCGGTGGCCGCGTGGCAACCGAAGTGCGCCCACGGGGTGGCGCCGAGCGCGGCCAACACGGCCTCCCGGGTCGCGGCAGCGCCGACCAGCGGCGCGGGTGCGCCGAGCAGCCCGGCGACGTAGCAGGCCGCCGCGGCAACGCCGGGCAGTTCGTCCTCTGGTGCGGCGACCAGGAGGGGGCTGGTGGGGGCGCCGGGGTCGCGGTGGTCTGTGTGTGCGCGGGGCGCGGCGTGGGCGTGATGGTCGGCGTGGGCGCGACGCTCGGCATCGCCACGGGACTCGGCAAGATCACGGCTCTCGACATCGTCGCCGGACTCGGCAAGATCACGGCCCTCGGCATCGTCGCGGGACTCCGCGGGATCACGGTGCCCGGCATGGCCGCGGTGGTCAGCTTCGTTGCGGTGCCCGACATCATCGCCGGACTCAGCGGGATCGCGGGACCCGGCGTCCTCGCGGGACCCGGCGGGACAGGGGGACCCGGCGGGATCGCCGGACTCGGCGCGGGCCCCGGCGTCGTCGCGGAACTCGGCGGAAGGGCGGTGCCCGGCATGGCCGCGGTGGTCAGCTTCGTCGCGGTGCCCGGCATCATCGCCGGACTCAGCGGGATCGCGGGACCCGGCGTCCTCGTGGGACCCGGCGGGACAGGGGGACCCGGCGTCCTCGCGGGACCCGGCGGGATAGGGGGACCCGGCGTCCTCGCGGGACCCGGCGGGATAGGGGGACCCGGCGGGATCGCCGGACTCGGCCTGGGCGAGGGCCCCGGTGTCGTCGCGGAAGTCGGCGGAAGGGCGGTGCCCGGCATGGCCGCGGTGGTCAGCTTCGTTGCGGTGCCCGGCATCATCGCCGGACTCAGCGGGATCGCGGGACCCGGCGTCCCCGCGGTGCCCGGCGTCACGGCCGGACTCGGTCTGGTGGCGCGCCCCGGCGTCATCGCGGGACTCGGCTCGGGTGCGGGCGTATGCCAGGGTCTGGAATCCGGGGACGTAGGACGAGACCACGGTGTCGAGGGCGGCGCCGCAGCCGTTGAGGGGGCAGTCGGGGAGCGTGCACTGCGCGGCGTGCAGCGGCAGGGCGTTGAAGGCTCCGGTGGGGACCCACCAGATCCGCGGCCACTGGCCTCCGTCGGGTACGGGGTCGTAGGAGCCGACGAGGTCGAGGACCGGGCACACGATCTTGTGCCACGTCCATGCCAGTGTCTCGCGGACCGTGGCCCCGGCGGCGATGAGCTGCGCCGGGGACGGCCTCGACGTGCCGTGCGCGTTGATGGCGTCGACGGCGTCGACCAGCCGCCGGGCCGTGTCGGTGATCTCGTCCGACGCGGCTTCGAGGCGGAGTGCGGTGATCGACCGGGCCGTCACGACGAGGGCGTGGCAGTGGCGTCGCGCATGGTTGAGCACGACGATCGGGCCGTCGGCCGCGAGGGAGCGCAGTTGTTCCGCGGTGAGCGGGCGCAGGAAGTCGTCGAAGCCTGGCCGGGTGCGGATGCGGTCGACCAGGTCGTCGAGTTCGCGGGAGGCGCGGAGCCTGGCGAGGCGGGACCATTCGGCGTGCCCGGGGGCAGCCGCCGGGTCGGGCGCGCCGGGCTCGGCGGCCGCCTCGGGCTCGGCGGCGAGCCGGTCGGTCAGCCGCTCGAACTCGTCGGCCAGTGCGGGGTGCGCCGAGCGCAGGTCACCGATGTCGGCGCGGGCCTCGATCCGCCGTGACAGCAACAGCCCGCGCCCGCGTTCGAGCAGTTCGGTGGCGCGGTCGACGTCGGGCCCGGCGACGGTGCGGAAGAGGGCGCCGGGCTCGGGCAGGGTGTCGGGCAGGCGCTTCTCCTCCAGCGCCACCCTGAGCTCGCTCGCGAGGGCGCGTGCACCGTCGGCGGCTTCGCGGCCGAGGGCGACCATGAGGACCAGCTCGATGATCGACCGGATGTCCCCCTCGAACGCCGTCAGACCGTGCTCGGCGGACTGCTGGTCGCTGCCCCGGTCGGTCACGTCGGCCATGGCCTCGACGGCCGCTTCGAGGTGGTCCAGGGCCAGGTCGAGACGCTCGCGCCCCACCGCACCCGCCGCAGCGCCGATTTCGCCGTGCGCCCGGAACCACACCGGGAGCATGGGGTCGCGCAGCGAGGTGGCGTCGGCGCTGCCGGACAGCCGGGTGCGGAGGGTCGCCATCATGGCGTCCACGGCGTTCGCGGCGGTCTGGGGCGGGGCCTCCGTCGGGGCCGCGGGTGGCTGCTCCGAGGAGATCGGAGGCAGGCGTCCTGCCCCGATGACACCGATGAAGGTACGCATCATGTCGGCCCAGTCGGCCGGTGCCTCCGCCTCGACGCTGCGGACCACTTCGGCGGCCTCGGCCACGAGACGCGCCGCGGACTCCGGGTCGGCGGCGCGGACCGCCACGGCGCGCTGTGTGAGCACCCGCATGAGCGTCGACGCGGTGAAGAGCCGCATCGGGTGACCGGCGGGGCACACCGCGAACGTTCGCCGGCACTGCTCGACCTGGTCGTCGGTGATGCCGG
This sequence comes from Streptomyces sp. NPDC001530, assembly GCF_042894545.1. NCBI lineage: Bacteria > Bacillati > Actinomycetota > Actinomycetes > Kitasatosporales > Streptomycetaceae > Streptomyces > Streptomyces sp. NPDC001530. The sequence continues at coordinate 245,727 of NZ_JBIAVS010000012.1, read as the reverse complement.
GCCTCGGACCGCCACCGGGCCCGATGCTGTCGATCAGGCCGGTCAGGGCATCGCCCATCACGTCGAGCCCCGGCGGACGGTTCCCGGCCCGCGCGGCCGCTCGAGCTGTGAGGTCCGTGAGCCGCTGCGCAAGGTCCCGGGCACGTGCGAGCTGGCCCGGTTCGTGGCCCAGTACGTAGTTCCCCATGGCATTGAAGAATTCGGTACGGGCCGACAGCACCGCCATGTCGAGGTCGGCGGGCGCCCCTTCGGCGGCCAACCCATCAGCGGCTGCCCCTTCGACGGGCAACCCATCACCGACTGCCCCTTCGACAGGCGCCCCTTCGGCCGCTGTCCCTCCGACGGGCGCTCCTTCGGTGGCGGTCCCTTCGACGGACGCCCCTTCAGCCGCTGCCCTTTCAGCGGCCGCCGAGGCGAGCAGTGCCGCCGCCTCACGCGCCGCCTCCGGGTCGAAGCGTCCCAACGACGAGGACGTGAGTGCGGAGGCGAGAATCTGATCGAGCCCTCCGGGGAGGTCGGGCGCGTGCGAGCGCGCGTAGCGCAGCAGCGATACGACCTCGTCGAGGCGCGCGGGATCACCGTGCACGGCGGCCTGCGAAGAGAGCGCGCTGCCGAGCGACGCGGCGAGGTACGCCCGCAGGGAGGGGTCCTCGCCCTCGGTGTCCGCGAGCAGTTCCCGCATGACTTCGATGTCGTCGCCGAGGTGTGCGGGGTCGTCCAGGCGCACATCGTCGAGGCGGGACAGGAGGGAGACCATCTTGGCCAGGTCCCGCAGGTCCGCCGCGTCGTCCCCGCCGGCCGCCCCGCCCGGTCCGCCTGGTCCCGTCGGCCCGCCGGTGTGGATCGTCCCGCCCGGTCCCGTCGACGCGCCAGTGTGGGTCGACCCGTCCGGCACGTCGGCGTGGACCGTCGCCAAGGCGACCGGCAGCGCGGCGTCGAACAGCCCACGCCGCAGCAGGCCGAGCGGCAGGAAGCCGTCCGGTGCGTCGGCCGCCACCTCGTCGGTCAACGACCTTGAATCCGCGGCGAGTTGGGCCGACCTTGCGGGTTCGGTCTCCTGCAGAGCCTGTCCGTGCGCTCCCGTGAGGGCGGCCAGCACGGCGACATAGGCGTGGCGACGCGGCTGGTCGGCGGGCAGTCCGGCCAGGGCGGCGCGGTACCGCGCGATCCGGTCGTCGGAGACCACGGCCGTCTCTCCGACGAGCGCGCCGAGGATGTCGAGGATTTCGAGGTCGATGTCCGGGACGTAGGCGCCGTCGGTTGCGGAGTCACCGTCGCCGCTCGCGGCCCGCTCCCTGAGCTGCTCCACGAGGTGGCCGAGCAGCGGCCCCGCATTCTGGAGTCGGGCCGGATCGTCGTCCTCGACCAGCTCCGCCAACCCCTGGACAGCGGACAGGAGTTCGGCGTCGGAATCGTTCACCACGCGCGTCACGTCGACGGTGGCGAGCAGTCGGGTCGCCTCGCGTGCCGCCGCGTCGTCGCCCCGCTCCTCGGCGAAGGCCGCGAGCGCCTGGCTCAGGGCGGCGGTGGCGACGGGATGGGCCGGGTGGTCGGCGGGGGTGTGGGCGAGCGCCGCGCGCAGCCGCCGGACACCGCAGGCGATCCGGCCCGCGTCGTGCTCACGTACGCCCGCGTCGGCGATGACCGAGCCGACGCGCAAGTGCTGCTCCCCCGGCCAGGCGACGGGTTCGGCGTGCAGCTCGCGCAGGAAGCGCAGCCCTTCGGCGGCCTCCGGCGTGAGGGCCCCTTCCGGGGCGGCCGCCACCAGCCGCTCGACCTCGGCGAGCGAAGGTTCACCGAGCAGCCGCGCGGCGTCCAGAAGGGTCCCGAGGGCGATCGCGCCAACCTCGACCACGTCACCACTCGCAGCCCCCTCAGCCGCCTCACCACCCTCGGCCCCCGCAGCCCCCTCAACCGCCCCCACCCCGACGGCCCGCAGCCGCTCGCACAACACCCCCGCGTGCCGAGCCGCCTCCGCCAACGCGTCCGGATCCGCCGCGAGTTCGAACCGCGTCACGCCGAGCCCGAGAGCGTGGAACGTCAGCTCGACGAACCCCTCGTGGTCCTCCGGCAGGAGCTGAAGTGCCGTGTCGCACCAGGCGAGCGCGCGGTCCAGCGCGGTCAGCCGGTCGGCCTCCGCGAGATCCGGCAGGCTGCCGACGGCATCGCCGTACGCCGAGCTGACGAGGTAGGCGAACCGTGCCTCGTGCCCCGTATCCGCGGGGTCGAAGGAGTCCCGCAGGGGCTGCGGAAGCAGCGCGCCCGCGGGGGCCCGCGGGCACAGGAAGCCGAAGGTGCTCAGCGCGATCAGTACGTTGCGCTGCGCGTCCGGGTCCTCGGAGCCCTGATGGCGGAGCCAGAAGGTCCAGCAGACGGCGGCGATCGCGTCGAGATCGATCGCCTCCTCGGGCGACGGCGCGGCCTCGCGCAGCAGGGCCAGCGCATCGCCCACCGCGTCCTCCCCGCGCAACGGCGCGGCATCGCGGGCGTTCTGAGCCGCTACGAGGCGGGCGACTACGCGGTCCTGAAGCTCAGTCATCGCGATCCTGAAGCTCAGTCATCCCTGATTACACTAATCTGATCGCACGTCAGAGAGCAGTGGTTCTCCGGACTTTCAGGGAGTCTGCGGTGGGGGACGGGGCGAAAGCGCTCAGGGTGTACGAGGATGCCGTCGCATACCTGTGCCGCAACGTCGACGCGGTACGCGTTCTGATCGGCTCCGCGCTCTGGGAGGCCCCCTTCGCGGTCGTCCAGGGCGGCGATCCTTCCACCGCCGAGTGGCGGGACGCCGTGCGCGCGCTGCACGACGCGGCCGAGGCGGCGGGGATCCCCGGCGGGCTCGGCCTGAGCTCCACGATGGGCGTGGGCGACTGGCCGTCCGCGCCCACGCCGCAGTCGGTCGGCTGGGTCTGCCCCACGGGCCGCTGTGCCCGGGTGGACCTGCGCGAGGGTGCGGTCCCGGAAACGCCGTCGTGTGCGTTGGCCGGCCGGCCGATGCGCCTGGTGGACGGCTGAGGGCAGTGGGACTGCTCGTCGAACTCCAGAAGCGCATACCCGACGGATGGTTCCTGCGGCGGTTGCTGCCCGCCGTGCTGTTCGTGGTGGTCGCGACCGTGGGCGGTGGGCAGCTCGGTCAGCACCACTGGGACGACCTCGGGCTCGCCCGCGAGCGGATCGCCGGTGCGCTGCGGCTGAGCGGCGGCCTGTCCGCCGACGCCGTCGCCTCCCTCGTGCTCGTCGCGGTGGCGGCGGTGGCGGCCGCGTTCGCGGTGCCCTTCGCCGCCGGCGCGATCGGCGCGCTGGCGTCGGGGGCCTGGCCCTGGTGGCTGATGCCGCTGGGCCGACGGCTGACCGCGTGGCGCGTACGGCGCTGGGCGCCTCCAGAGGAGATAGGCAGGGAAGCGGTCCGGGCGCGCGCCGCCGGACGGGAGCTGCGCGCCGACCGGCTCGACGCGCGCCGGGCCCGTACCGGACCGGCCCCGCCCAACTCCCCTACCTGGTCGGGCGATCGGATCCGGGCCACCGAGGCGCAGGTCAGAGCCGAGACGGGCATCGACGTCGGAAGCGAGTGGACCCGGCTGCTCCTCGCCGTGCCGGACACCTCCCGCGTCGCGCTGAGCGAGGCCCGCGACGCCTACGACGCGGCGTGCGAGGCGCTCGCCTGGAGCATCGCCTTCACGCTCCTCGGCGTCTGGTGGTGGCCGGCGGCACCCGTCGGGGCCGTCGTCTGGCTGGCCTCCTGGCGGTCGCTGCGCCGCGAGGTAGGAGCGCTGTGCCGCACCACCGAAGCCGTCTTCGCCCTGCAGCACACCAGCCACCCCACGCAGCCCTGAGACCCTGCCCGGACCCAGACCCAGCCCTGAGACCGGCCCGGCCCCAGCCCTAAGACCCGCCCGGACCCAGCCTCGCCCTCGCTGCCCGGACGCAGTCCCAAGGCCTCAGCTCCCGTGCGGCTCCCGTACGACCGCGATGCCGCCCGGCGGCACGGCGACCGACCCCGAGACCGGCTCCCCGGTGAGGAGTTCCGTCGCGTCGGCGGCGACCGCGATCTCGGCACCCCGGCCGCCGTGGTCGATCAGGAAGAGGTAGTCGGCGTGCGGGCCGCGGCGCCGGACCGCCTCGACGCCGGGCGGCGCGGCGGCGACCGGCTCGACGCCCGCCTCCGTACGGATCCGGGTCAGGAGGTCGGCCAGGGTGGCCGGGTCCGGGCGGGTGGCCAGGTACCAGGTGGTGCCCTCGCCGTACGTGTGGCGGGTGACCGCCGGGACGCCCGCCAGGGGCCCCTCCGTGTACGAGGTCACGGCCTCGGCGCCGGCGAGGCTCAGGCGCTCCGACCACAGCGTGGCCGTGCCGCCCCCGCTCAGGCCCACCGTCTCGCCGACCAGCAGCGGGAACAGCTCGTCGGACCGTACGCCGAGGGCCTCCCGGAAGGCGCCGGGGTAACCGCCCAGCCGTACATGGCAGTTCTCGTCGACGGCTCCGCTGTGGAAGCCCACCGCCAGCGTGCCGCCGCGCTCCGCGAAGCCGACCAGATTCGCCGCGCCCGCGTCGTCCACCAGGTACAGGCTCGGGGCCAGGACCAGCCGGTACGCGCTCAGGTCCGCGTCCGGGCGTACGAAGTCCACCGCGACGCCCGAGCGCCACAGCGGCTCGTACCAGTCCCGGACCAGGTCCTGGAAGCGGAGTTCGCCGCTCGGCTGGGAGGGCAGTTCCAGGGCCCAGCGGGCGTTCCAGTCCCAGACGATGGCCACGGACGCCGTGCCCGCGGCGCCGCGCACCTCGGCCAGGGCCTTCAGGTCCGCGCCCAGCGCCACCACGTCCTGCCAGATCCGGCTGTCCGTGCCCGCGTGCGGCAGCATCGCCGAGTGCCACTGCTCGGCGCCCGCCTTCGCCGCCCGCCACTGGAAGTAGGCGATGCCGTCGGCGCCGCGCGCCACGTGGGCGAGTGCGTTGCGGCGCAACTCTCCGGGATTCTTCGCCCGGTTGACCGGCTGCCAGTTCACCGCGCCCGTGGAGTGCTCCATCAGCAGCCAGGGGCCGCCGGCCAGCGAGCGTGTCAGGTCGCCGCTGAGCGCGATGTCGATCTCCGACTCCGGGTCGGTGGACTGGAGGTAGTGGTCGTTCGAGACCACATCCAGTTCCGGGGCCCAGCGCCAGTAGTCCAGCGCGTCGAAGTTGTACATCACCATGAAGTTGGTGGTGGCGGGGGTCGACGGGGCGGCCTCCCGCAGCACGTCGCGCTCCGCCGTGTACAGGGACAGCAGCTCGTCCGAGCAGAAGCGGCGCCAGTCCAGTTGGTGGGTCGGGTTGGGGACGGCTCCGGTGGCGCGGGGCGGCAGGATCTCGTCCCAGTCGTAGTACCACTGGCTCCAGAAGGTGGTGCCCCAGGCGTGGTTCAGCGCCGCCAGGTCATCGGAGTACCTGGCCCGGAGCCACTCGCGGAAGGCCGCCGCGCTCGTGTCGCAGTAGCACTCCGCGTTGTGGCAGCCGTACTCGTTGTGGACGTGCCACATCGCCACGGCCGGGTGGTCGGCGTACCGCCGCGCCAGCTCTCCCGCGATCCGCAGGGCAGCCTCGCGGTACGCCGGGCTGCTCGAGCAGAACGTCTGGCGGCTGCCGTACGACAGTCTCCTGCCGTCCCGGTCCACCGGCAGCGCCTCCGGGTGGGCCCGGAAGAACCACGCCGGCGGGGCCGCCGTCGGCGTCGCCAGGTCGGCGGCGATGCCGTGGGTGTAGAGCATGTCGAGGAGGCGGTCCAGGCGCGAGAAGTCGTACGCGCCCTCGGACGGCTCGAGCAGCGCCCAGGAGAAGATGCCGACGCTGACCATGGTCACCCCGGCCTCGCGCATCAGGCGCATGTCCTCGGCCCAGACCTCCTCGGGCCACTGCTCGGGGTTGTAGTCGCCGCCGTAGGCGATACCGGGGACGGACAGCGCGCGGTTCATCGGGCAACTCCCCCGAGCAGGCGGCGCGTTGTGGTCACGCCCCACTCGTCCAGCGACAGCAGTCGGTCGCTGGACGCCATCAGGCCGCCGGTGGCCTCGACGTGCGCGGCCCAGCGTTCGCGGGTCTCGACGGCGGGGCGGGCCATCAGGCAGTCGGGGTCGTTGACCCAGAGACGGCCGTGCTGCCACTGCCGACCGACACCCGTGAACTCGGCCGGATCCTGGCCGGGTTGGGAGTAGTCGTCGGCCTCGGGGCGGCGGTGCGGGGCCGTGTCGGGGCTGACGCGCATCGCGTCGAAGAGGCCGATGGAGGGGAGGATCGGCGCACCGCAGCCCAGCAGATACGCGTCCGGGCCGATCGCCTCGCGGATCACACCGATGCCGGCGCGGTACGCCGCCAGCGCGTCGTCCGAGGAGTGCCGTACGCCGTCCAGCGCGCCCGCGTACAGGAAGTCGACCTTGAAGTAGTCGTAGCCCTCGGCCCGCAGGGTCCTGAAGACGTCCGCCAGATACGCCGCCGCGTCGGGGTGCGTGGTGTCCAGGACGCACAGGTCGTGGCTCCAGTTGCGGCCGGCGTGCGCGAAGCCGCCCGCCGCGTCCTTGACCAGCCACTCCGGGTGCTCGGCGGCCAGATCGCTCGCCGGGTCGACCAGGAACGGCGCCGTCCAGATGCCTGCCCGGCGCCCCCGGGCGCGGATCGCGTCGGCGATACCCGCACGGGAGCGGAAGCGGCCGGACAACGTCAACCAGTCGCCCAGCGCGCTCTGGTAGCCGTCGTCGATCTGGACGACGTCGATGGGCAGGTCGAGCGTGTCCATCGCGCGGAGGTTCTCGTGGATGTCGTCCTCGGTGACGGCGGTGAAGTACTCGTACCAGGAGCACCAGACGGTGGGCGCCGGGCGCGGGGCGGCGAGGCCGAGGCCGTCCGCCCAGTCCGCCAGCACCGACTGGATGTCCCCACCGGTCAGCTCCCGCACCGGCCCGTCGGCGCTGACCTCGGCCCGGTCACCGCGCACCTCGAGGCGGATGGACGGCACGGTGTGCAGCGGGTCGGCGGCCGCCCACAGCCGGACCGGCGAGCCGTCGCCCGGGTCGAGCGCCAGCAGCCCCTCGCCCTGGAAGGTGCCGTCGGGCACGGTGTGCCCGGGCCGGTAGCAGACGGTCGCCCAGTTGTCGTTCGTCGGGCGATGGGGGCGCCCCCCTGCTCTGGGGGTCCCTCCCAGGCCCTTAAGGCACTGGGGGAGAAGCCGAGAGCTTGGGGGAGGCTTGTCGCCGAGGGCGTAGGCGCCGCTGGGGCTCCAGGACTGCCAGCCCTCCTCGTGGACCCGGGCCTCGGACGGGTCCACGGGCACGGAGGCGAGCGGAGTGAAGGGGTGGTGCACGGGGAGTTCTCTTTCAAGAAAAGGGCAGTCAGCCCTTGTTGGCGCCGAGCGTGAGACCGCTGACGAACTGGCGCTGGAGCACGAAGTACACGATCAGCGTCGGGATCGCGGTGAGCAGGGCGCCGGCGGCGACCAGGTTGGGGTCGGTGAAGTACTGCCCGGAGAGGTTCTTCAGGGCCGAGGTGATCGGCATGTTCTCGCCGGTCGAGATGAGGACGATGGCCCAGAAGAAGTCGTTGTAGATCCAGATGGAGAGCAGCGTCGCCAGGGCCGCCATCGCGGGGCGGCACAGCGGCAGCACGATCTGCCAGTACATCCGCCACACCGAGGCGCCGTCGACCAGCGCGGCCTCGGTCAGCTCGTGCGGCAGCATCCGCATGTAGTTGCTCAGCACGAAGGCGCAGAAGCCGGACTGGAACGCCACGTGGATGAGGACCAGGCCGAGCGCGGAGTCGTACAGCTTGCCGCTGACCGTGATGCCGGGCAGGTCGATGAGCAGGAACATGCGGTAGAGCGGGGTGATGATGACCTGCTGCGGCAGCAGGTTGCCCGCCGTGAAGACCAGCAGCAGCGCGAGGTTGACGCGGAAGTCGAACCGGCTGACGTAGAAGGCGACCATCGACGACAGGAACAGCGTCACCAGCACCGCCGGGACGGCGATCAGCAGGGTGTTGCCGAAGTAGTGCGCCATGTCCGACTGCGTGAAGGCGTTGGTGAAGTTGTCGAAGCTCAGCTTGTCGGGCCAGGAGACATAGCCCTTGGTGCTGGTCTCGGCGTACGGGCGCATGGCCGCGTACAGCGCCCAGAGCAGGGGGGCGAGCCAGGCGAGGGCGGCACCCGCGAGGAACACGTGCAACAGCACGCGGGCGGGCCGGACGGGCGCGCGCTTCTTGAGCGCGACGGTGGAGGTACTCACGCTCGCCGCTCCTTCCGGAAGGTGCTCACCAGGTACGGGATGATCACGACGAGCGAGATGAGGAGCAGGACGACCGCGATGGCCGAGCCGTATCCGATGCGGCTCGACTCGCCGATGATGTTGTCGGTCACGAGGATCGAGAGCAGTTCGGTGCCCTGGGCCCCGCCGTTGAAGACGTAGACGAGGTCGAAGGCGCGCAGCGACTCGATGATCGTGACGACCAGCACGATGGTGTTGGTGGGGCGCAGTGTCGGGAAGATGACGTTCTTGAACGTCTGCCACTCGTTGGCGCCGTCGAGCGAGGACGCCTCACGGAGCGAGGGATCGACGCCCTTCAGACCGGCCAGGTAGAGGATCATCATGTAGCCGGTGTGCCGCCAGGAGGCGGCGATGAGGATCGCCCACAGGTTGAGGTCCGGGTCGCCGATCCAGTCGATGTAGTGGCCGGGCTTGTTGGCCCCGATGAGGCTGTTGATCAGGCCGGTGTCGGGGTTGTAGACGAGCTGCCAGACGAAGCCGATGCACGCCATCGACACGACGACCGGCAGGAAGAACGCGGTCTGGTACACCCGGCTGAACCGGATCTTCTTGTCCAGCTGCACGGCCAGGAACAGGCCGAGCGGGGTCGGGATCAGGATCAGGACCACGAACCAGATGACGTTGTGCTGGACGGCGGGCCAGAACTGCGGGTTCTGGGTGAACAGCTCACGGAAGTTCTGCAGCCCGACCCACTTGATGGAGTCGAAGCCGATGCCGTCCCAGGTGGTGAAGGCGAGGGCGACCGAGGCGAGCGCGGTCACCCACACGAGCGCGATGTGCAGGATCGTCGGGACGCCCGCCATCAGGCCCAGGGTGAGCCGGTCGCGGCGGGTGAGGAGGCGCCGGTGTCCCTGCGGCCTCCTCTTCGTGTCGGATGCGGGGGCCGGAGGCGGCGCGACGGCCGCCTCCGGCATCTCAGCAGTGCTGGTGTCGGTGCTCATGAGGACGCGAAGATCGTCTTCTTCTGGCGCTCGATCGACGAGAGCAGGCTGTCGATGCTCTTGGGGTCGCGGACGAACTTCTGCAGCGCGGGCTGCATCACCGTGGAGGTGAAGTCCGGCCGGCTGTCGCGGTCCATGTACTGAGTGAGGTGCTTGGCGCCGCTGATGAGCTCGTAGCCCTTCTTCTGCAGCGCGCTGTACGAGGACGTGTCGGCCTTGGTGGAGGCGGCGACGACGTTCGGGTCCGACTTGAGGTAGATCTGCTCGGCGGCCGGGCTGCCGAGGTACTCCAGAAGCTTGACGGCACCGGCGTGGTTCTTCGGGGCCTTGCTGAGCATGAAGCCGTCGGTCGGGGCCTCGACGGTCTCCTGCCCGTACGTGGGGTCGATCTCCGGGAACGGGAAGAAGTCCAGGTCCTCGCGGTCGGCGGCGTTGGTGAACTGCTGGCCCACGAACATGCCCAGCAGGTACATACCGGCCTTCTTCGACACCAGCGTCTGGGCGGCGTCCTGCCAGGTGCGACCCACGGCGCCGTCCTGGTGGTACGGGAGGATCTCGGCCCAGTTGTCGAAGGCGGCGCGGGTGCGCTTGTCGGTCCAGGATGCCTTTCCGGCCATCAGCTCGACGTGGAAGTCGTAGCCGTTCGTCCGGAAGTTGATCTGGTCGAAGGTGCCGAGCGCGGGCCACTCGTCCTTGTCGCCGAAGGCGATCGGGACCAGGTTGTCCTTCTTCATCTGCTTGCACAGCGCGATGAACTGGGACCAGGTGGTGGGGACTTCATAGCCGTACTGCTTGAAGACGCTCTTCCGGTAGAAGATCGCCCAGGGGTACGTGTAGAGCGGGACGAAGTAGTACTTTCCGTCCTCGCCCTTGCTGAGCGCCTTCATCGCGTCGGGGAAGTTGCCCTCGATCGTCTTCCACACGTCGTCGATCGGGGTGGCGAGCTTCTTGCCCGCGAAGAACTGCATGCGGTAGCCGGCGAACCAGTTGAACACGTCGTCGGGCGTGCCCTGCAGATAGGAGTTGATCTGCTCCTGGAACGTGTTGTGGTCCTTGGTGTTCACGTCGACCGTGACGCCGGACTGCTTCTTGAAGGCCGCGTAGATGTCGGCGAACGCCTTCTTCGGCACGGCGTCCGACGCGTTGGAGCCGAGGGTGACGGTCTTCGGGTCACTGGCCGCGGTGCTGCCGCCGCAGGCGCTGAGCAGGGGTATCGCCCCGCCGAGCGCTGCCGCGCCGCCGATGCCACGCAGCAGGGTGCGACGGCTGGGACCCGGGACGGAGAGACCGGAGGGGGAGAGGTCGGGCATGTACGGCTCCTGACGGGCATGCGTTCGGTCGCGGGGAGAGCGGAGTTGAGCCAGATCGAAATCGACCAGAAATCAACTTGACCGAACATCGTGGGCGCAATAACAGCCGCATGTCAGGTTATACGTCAAGGGTTGCCAGGGCCATTTGTCGAAACGTAATCGACACAGCCCTGATCAACTCCGCTCACAAACGAAGGGCCCCACCCGTGGTGGTGGGGCCCTTCGGCGCTCTGTATCGCCGCAGATCCGGGTCAGTACGGTGGCGTCGGAGGACGTGGTGTCCGGGATCGTGTGATCCTGTGCGGTCCGGGTTGCCGATGTCCGGCCCGGGAGAGCGTGCGTCCACCAGGTACGCGGCCAGGTACGCGGCGGACTAGCCGACCTTCACCGTCTTGGAGACCGTGACCTGGTCGATGTCGCTGGTGCGCACGGTGACCTTCATGGTCCAGGTGCCGGCCAGCGGGAGCGTGAGGCCGTCCGTCCCCCAGTAGCCGCCCTTGTCGGTGAGCTCGGCGTCGATCGGGCCGACCTTCTGCGCGGCCAGCGTGAAGGTGAGTCGCAGTTCGGGGACGGTCGCGATGCCCCCGTCGGGGCCGAGGATCACGGCCTGCACGGAGTTCTCGCCCACCCGGCCGGGCGCCAGCTCGATCTGCACCTTGCCCTGCCCGCCCGGCGTACCGACGTCGAAGGGGACCAGCGTCGTCGACGACGTGGGCCGGTCGGCGGACGCGACGGAAGCGGCCGTCTCCGCGGCCGCCCGCCCCGGCTGGGTCCCGGTCAGCACCGTGGTGATCACCAGGACGACGATGCCGACGGTGACCTCGGCGAGGACGGAGCGGCGCAGCGCCCGGCGGTACGCGGACGCGTCGGAGCCAGCGGGTTCGGGGCTGGCATCGGCACCCCCGTCAGGGCGTACGTCGTCGGGGGCGGCCGTGTCCCCGTCTGCCGTGTCCCTGTCGGCCGTGTCCGTGACGGCCGTGTCCCTGACGGCCGGACCTCCGATCGGCTCGGGCACCCGCGCAGCAGGCACCGCCACCTTCTCCGCGGCCTTCGCCGTGACGGTCTCCGCGGCCTTCTTTGTGACGGTCTCCGTGGCGGTCTCCGCCACCATCAGCCGCCCCGTCCAGCGCCGCGAGTACGCCGCCCCCACCAGCAGGAGCAGCACCGCGCCCAGCTTGGCGACGAGGATCCTGCCGTACGACGTCGAGGTCAGGGCGTCCCAGGAGCCGAGGCCGCGCCAGGACTGGTAGACGCCGGTGGCGGCGAGGACGGCGACCGAGGCGAGGGCGAGCCGGGAGAAGCGGGTGACGACGGCGGTGGGAAGGGGCTCGGCCGGGCGGTGGAGGGCGGTGAGCAGGGCGGTCAGACCGCCGAGCCAGACCGCCATGGCGAGCAGGTGCAGCACAGCGGAGACCATCGCCACGGGGACCTGGATCCCGGCGGACGCGTGCTCGGCGACGGCCCAGGTGACCGCGAGCCCGAGGGCGAGCACCCCGCCGAGCACGAGCGCACCCCGCGCCTGCCCCCGCTCCCGTACGCGGACGCGTTCGGGGAGGAAGGCGGCCACCCCCAGCAGCACCAGCCGGGCCACCAGCGCCATTCCCGGCCTGCTCGTCAGCGTCTCGCGCAGGACCGCCGGGTCGAAGGCCGCGGTCACACCGGTGCCACGCTCGTAGGGGCCGCGCAGGAGCAGCAGCGCGAGCGTGGACAGCAGCAGGGTCCACCAGCCGGTCTGCAGCAGACGCCGCACGCTGCCCGGGAAGCCGCAGGCCAGCACGAAGCCGGCCGCGCCGATGAGCAGGGCCAGGCCGCCGTACGCGACGTAGCGGGCGGTGTCGTAGAGGGTGGCGGAGGCGGCGTCCGCGGCGGGCGCGACGGGCAGGGCGGCGGTGGTCGCGGAGGGTTTGCCGATGGAGAAGGTGAAGGCGCCGGAGACCGGGTGGCTGTCCGCCGAGACGACCCGCCAGGCCACGGTGAACGTGCCGGTGCCCAGGCCCCGCGGCAGGGTCACGCGGGCGGTGGAGGACCGGCCGCCCGCGCGGCCGGGCTTGCCGGTGTGGACGCGCCGGTTCTCGGGGGTGAGCACGCGGAAGGAGTCGTCGAGGAGGCCGACGGACTCGCTGAACGTCAGCGTGACCTGCCGGGGAGCCGACTTCAGCACACTGCCGTCCCGCGGATCGGTGCCCGTCAGCGCGGCGTGCGCGGACGCGCCGCCCGCGCCGCCGAAGAGGACAAGGACCAGGACACTGATGAGCAGGCCCAGGCCTCGCAGGACGCGCCGCCGGTCTCGCTGTCCGCTCACACGCCGTCTCCGTGTCTCGGTATCCGCGTTTCCAGAGTCTTGGATACGTACGGACGAACCCGGCACCGTGCTCACCCGTCGCAGCGGGAGATTACTCCCGGAACGCCGCCTCCCTGGTGAGGAAGGCGAGTTGGGCGCGCTTCTCCGGCAGATAGACGTCAGGAAGGTCGATTTCGGGCAGCACGACCGCCGGTCCCGCTTCGAAGCCCTGCCGCTTGAAGCGGGCGATCGCCTTCTCGTTGCGCTCGTCGGGATCGACCACGACCCGCTTCCGGTCCAGGCCGCTCAGCACGTACGTGGCGATGGCGGCCAGCAGTGAAGAGGAGAAACCCGGCCGCGCGCCACCGGGTCCGGCCGGGCCGATCAGCACATGGATGCCGATGTCGCCCGGCTGGACGTCGTAGCACTCGCTGACGCGGTCGGCCTCGGGCTCGTACGTCTGGAAGAGCGCGGCCGGTTCGCCGTCCTTGACCGCGAGGAAGGCGTGATGGGTGTCGAGCGAGTCGAGATGGACGTACGTCTGAAGGACCTGCTCCTTCGCGAACCCGTTCATCCCCCAGAACCCGGCCCGCTCCTGCGTCACCCAGCCGTGGACGACGTCGAGATCGGCGTGCGGGTCGAGGCGCAGGATCCGGACGGTGCCGAAGCCGTCGACGAGCTGCTCGTGGACGGCCGCGCGGTCGGAGGCGTACGGCTCACTCATCATGGTTCTCCTTGGTCAGCGTGTTCCAGTCGGTGGTCACCGGGGCGAGATCTCCCTTGAGCCACAAGGCGAGTTGGTCGCGGTGGTGGTCCGAGCCCGCGACGCCGTCGGCGCCGAGGGGAACCACCCAGAGGCTGTTGTCGCGGTCGGCGAGATCCCAGACGTAACGGGCGGCGGGGCCGCGCGCGCTCAGATCGGTCACGCCGGGCACCGCCGAGGTGCACAGCACACAGTCGTGGTCGCCGGAGAGCCCCGGAGCCTCGTACGAAGGGTCGGGGAGCGCACGCCAGGGGGCGAGCCGGTGGGTGTCGCCCCAGGTAGTCGGCGTGCGGCCCGCACCCGAATCCGCCCTGTCCGCCGCCACCTCCTCGACGGCTTCCCGCACAGCGGCGTCGCGGTCGATGCCGTACAACTCCTCGGCCTTCAGCAGGTTTTCGAGGGCGAGGCCGACGCGTGGGGTGAGGGCGAGCCAGGGCAGGAAGACCTCCGGGTACGCGGGCGGGTCGGCCAGGACGGCCAGCGCGGGGTGTGCCGCGAGCCGCCGTACGACCGCGCCGCGCACCGCCGCGTACGCCGCCGCGTCGGTGCTGTCGGCGTCCATCCGCCGGTCCCAGCACAGGAGTTGCTCCCTGAGCGCGACCGCCTCGGCGCTGAGCCCCGCCTCCTCAAGGGCGGCCAGTCGGTCCAACAGGGCTGCCGCCGAGGCGAGATGGGTGTCCATGTGGAGGGCGGGCATGGCATCGGCGGACCACTTCTCGTGCGGTGCGTCGAGGAGGTGGCGGATGCGGGTGGCGCGGTGCGGCGGGGCGAACTCGACGCCGAGCGGGGTGGCCGGTCCGCGCTGGTTGGCCATCACGGCGACGCCGTCCTCGACGGTTCCGTACGGCATCTCGTGCCAGCCGAGCCACTCGTGCCCGGGCTCCCAGGCGGCCACGATCCGCGTGCGGTTGTCCTCGCTCCGGACCGGGACCCGGCCCGCGACCCGGTGCAGCTGCCCGCCCTCGGTATCGGCGGCCTGCACGACGTTCACGGGCTCCGCCCACAGGTCGAACGCCCGGTCCACATCGGCGACTCGGCGGGCGCGCAGCAGCGGGAGGAGCGCGCTGAAGCCGAGGTCCTCGGTGACGCGGGGCGGATAGCGCAGGCTGACGGCCTCCTCGGCACCGGCTCCCCCGATGACCACGGGCCCCCGTCCGGTCTCGATCACCTCGACCTCGACGGGCTCGCCCCCGGCGACCTCGACGGTCTCGACGTGCCGGGCCGCGGGCCGCCACGTGCCGTCCGGATCGAGGACCTCAAGCGAAGCACCGCTCGGCCTCAGGCGCTCCCGATACAGGTCCTGATAGTCGGCCATCGCGTTGGTGATCGCCCAGGCGACCGTTCCGGTGTGGGCGAAGTGGGCGATGCCCGGGACGCCGGGGACGGCGAGGCCGACGACGTCGAACTCGGGGCAGGAGAGGCGGATCTGCTGGTAGACGCCGGGGTCCTCGATGAAGCGGTGCGGATCACCAGCGATGACGGCCTGCCCGGTGACGGTCCGTTCGCCGCTCACCAGCCACCCGTTGCTCCCCGAGGTGCCGGGGCCGTCCATGGCGAACAGCTCGACCGCGTCCGCCCCCAGCCGCCGTACGACCTCCTCCCGCCACAGCTTGGCCGGGAACCCGGCGAACAGGATGTGCGTGCCGAGCCATACGCCGAGCGGACTCCAGGGCTGCCACCGGCCGGGGGAGAGCCCGGTCGCGGCGAACTCCGGCGCGCGCCGAGCCCCGTCCACGAGCCCCTCATTGACCCCTTCCACATACGAGACGACCCACGCGGCGGTCTCGGGGTCCCGTCTCTCCAGGGCGGCGAAACAACGTCTTGCGGTGTCGTAGAGCCGGGCCTGACGCGCGAACCGGTCCCAGGCGACGGCCTCGGCGCCGAGGAAGGCGGCCGAGGTGCCCTGCGAGCGGTGCCGTTCGACCTCCAGCTGCCAGGCCCGGTCCACGGCGGTGATACGGCCCTGGGCGTGGGCGAGTTCGCGTGCGCTGTCCGCGCGCAGGTGGGGGATGCCCCAGGCGTCACGGTAGATCTCGACGGTCACGATCCATCCCCACTCTTCTCAGGTTAGGCTAACCTAACTCTCATTCGGCGAAATCGTACGTGAGAGGTGAAGACCGCATGGGCCAGGGTCACGGCTGGGAGGGCGCGGTCCTCAAGTTGCTGCGCGCCAAGGACTTCACGTTCACGGTGACCGGCGCCGAGGACGTCACCCCGCACTACCGGCGGCTGCACCTCACCGACGGCGGCATGCTCACGGCGACGGGGGTCCACCCGACGATGTGGGTACGGCTGTGGTTCGACAACGCGGGCAAGCCGCACCAGCGGGCGTACACCCTGGTCGACCCCGACCCGGCGGCCGGGACCTTCAGCCTGGAGTTCGCCCTGCACGAAGGGTGCGCGAGCGACTGGGCGCGGGCGGCGAAGCCCGGGGACACGATCGAGGCGACGGTCCACGGCACGGGCTTCGAACAGCCCAGCCCCGCCCCCTCCCACATCTTCGCCATCGGCGACCCGGCGTCGCTGCCCGCGCTCAACTCCCTCCTCGGGGCCCTGGATTCGGCGCCGGCGACCATCTGGTTCGAGGGCACGACGGACGGCCTCCCCTTCCGCGCGGACCCGGCCCGGCACGAGGTACGGCACGTGCCACGGCTGAACTCCGGCGCACACCTGGCCGAGGAAGTACGGGCCGGTCTGCCCGACCTGCTGAAGGGCGAACCGGATCCGTACGTGTGGATCGCCTGCGACACCGCGACGACACGGGCCCTGTCGTCATATGTCCGCAAGGAGCTGGCCGTTCCCCGGCAGCGGACGCATGCGCTGGGGTATTGGCGGGCTACGTAGCCGGGGTACCGGCGGGCGACGTAGCCGGGGTACCGACGGGCTGCGTGGCAGAAGCCCTGCGGGCAGGTCCGGCACCGCCGAGAGCCGTGGCCGAGCAGAAAAGGCAGGGTCGGGCGATTATCGGGGCATGGACGTCACTCTTCATCTCGCCCAGGATCCCGAAGCCGACGAGCTCCTCGGCCGCAGTCACCTCGCCGCTCTGGTCGGCATGCTGCTGGACCAGCAAGTTCCCATGGAGTGGGCGTTCAAGGGGCCGGCGACCATCGCCAAGCGGCTGGGCGCCGACGACCTCGACGCGCACGAGATCGCGGCCTACGCCCCGGAGGCCTTCGCCGACCTGCTGTCGGAGAAGCCGGCCGTGCACCGCTACCCGGGGTCGATGGCCAAACGGATCCAGCAGCTGTGCCAGTACCTCGTCGAGCACTACGACGGCGATGCGAGCGCCATCTGGGAAGGCGTCGACACCGGTCAGGAGCTGCTGAAGCGGCTGGAGGAGCTGCCCGGGTTCGGCAAGCAGAAGGCCCAGATCTTCCTGGCCCTCCTCGGCAAGCAGCTCGGCGTACGCCCCAAGGGCTGGCGCGAGGCCGCGGGCGCCTACGGCGAACCGAAGTCCTTCCGCTCCGTCGCCGACATCACCGGGCCCGAGTCCCTGGCCAAGGTCCGCGCCCACAAACAGGAGATGAAGGCGGCCGCCAAGGCAGCGAAGGCCTCCGGCCGATAGCCCCGCGAGCTCCGGCACCCGGCATCGGTGCCGAACCAAGTTTTCTCGCTCCCTCCGCCCCTACCCATTCCCGTCCCCTGGGGGCTGCGCCCCCAGCCCCCCCTAAAAGATTGCGCAGTTCCCACTCACCCGCAGCCGACAGCCTGGTACGGGACGGGCAGGGGCGGAGGGGGCGAGAAAACAAGGCGTGCGCCGGGTCAGGGGCATCCGCCGCTTGGGTCTGCCCGGTGGCGGTCGGAGGTGGGGCGTTCGCAGCATGGGGCATGACCGAGCCACCGAGCGGCTCCCCCCGGGGGCCGGAGTACGACGACCGTCGCGTCCACGCGGCGAGGGACCCACGCGACCCCATGGGCGAGCCCCAGGCGGAGGGACCCCTGCACCTCCTCTCCCGCACAGCCTGGCAAGCCGTCCTGGTCGCCGGAATCGCCACCCTGACGCTGGGCGTACTGGTGCTGGTCTGGCCAGGCGCCTCGCTCCTCGCCGCGGGAGTGCTCTTCGGGCTCTACCTGATCTTCAGCGGCGTCCTGCAACTCGTCTCCGCCTTCGGCACCCACGCCGCGACCTCCCTCCGCGTGATGGCCTTCATCAGCGGCGCCCTGTCGATTCTGCTGGGCCTGTTCTGCTTCCGCGGCGCGATGCAGTCGATCCTGCTGCTCGCGCTGTGGATCGGCATCGGCTGGCTGTTCCGCGGCATCACCCAGACCCTCGCCGCCGCGTCCGACCCGAGCGTGCCGGCCCGCGGCTGGCAGGTCTTCCTCGGGATCGTCAGCTCCCTCGCCGGCATCGTGCTGATCGTGTCCCCGTTCGAGTCGGTCGCCGTCCTCACTCTCGTCGGCGGCTGCTGGCTCCTCGCGGTCGGCGTCGCCGAGATCATCACGGCGTTCCGGATCCGCTCCGGCGCCCGACGCGTTCCCCACGCGCTGTGACCGCCCCCGGCGTCAACTCCGCGCCCCCCAGGTACGCCAACAGGGCGGATCTCCCGGCCAACCCGATGAACCACCGGCCTCCGGCGGGGAGATGACCTCTTATGAGCCCCACCCCGCGCCCACCGCACCCGCTGCGCCGGTGCGCGCGATCGCGGGGAGGGGCTCCCTCACGCGCTTGGCTGCGGATTCTCGTCCTGCTGCTCGTCGCGATACTCGCCACGGGCGCCCACCCCGAAGCGCTCGCCGCGTCCGCCGCCACCCCCACGGCCACCGCCGAATCCGGCACCGCCGAACACGACGTACTCGACACGGCCCTGCGCCCGCCCACCCGCCAGGGACACCGCCCGCTCACCACCCTGCGCCCGGACGCGGAACACCCGGAGCGGGAGCCCCGGCCCCGCCCCGTAACGGCACCCGCGCCGCCCTCGTACTCCCCCACCCTGCACTCCCTCCGCTGCGTGGTCCTGCGCTGCTGACGGACCCGGCTTCCGGACCGGTCCCTCACCAGCGAACACAAGGACACCCCCATGCCCAACGACCCCTACGCGGTCCTGCGCGCCCTCCTGCGCGCAGAGGCCGTACGCAACGCACCGAAGCCGGATCCCCGACCCGAGCCGGACGGACACCAGACGGACGGACCGCGCGCAGACGGGCAGCTTCCGGGCGGACAGCAACCGATGGCGCCCATCAAGGAAAACGGCCGCGACTGATCGCGACGGCGACCGCCTCCCCGGAGGCGGGGCGGTCGCCCACCTCCGACACCTACCTCCGACACCTACCGCCGACGCCGAGCCGTCCCGAAGAGCGACCGGGTGATCTCCCGCCCGGTTGCCGAGCCGGCCGGGCGCGCGCCTGGATTTGTCGTTCGACACGCCCGGCGCAGAAATGCCCGACAACATCACCCTTGATGTCGGCGAGGAAAGCGGTGGCGGGAGCCGTCCCGGAAGCGGCGGCCGGGGCCGGCCCGGAAGCAGTGGCCGGGGCCGGCCCGGAAGCAGTGGCCGGGGCCGGCCCGGAAGCAGTGGCCGGGGCCGGCCCGGAAGCAGTGGCCGGGGCCGGCCGGGGATCGGGGGCCGGAGGCACGTTCTCGCTGTCACTCATATCGGGCCCCTGTTCCCGATTTGCACGGATTTACGGCGCCAACGGCGTCTTTTCCAACGTCGCACTCCGTCGCCATGGCTGCGCCCGGAAGGTCTTGACCGGTAGGCTTTCCGTGTGATCTTCAAGCGCATCGGAAACGGCCGGCCGTACCCCGACCACGGCCGGGAAAGCACCCGGCAGTGGGCGGACGTCGCGCCGCGCCCGGTCCGCCTCGATCAGCTCGTGACGACCAAGGGCCAGCTCGACCTGGAAACACTGCTCGCCGAGGACTCGACGTTCTACGGCGACCTCTTCGCGCACGTCGTGAAGTGGCAGGGCGACCTGTACCTGGAAGACGGCCTGCACCGCGCCGTCCGCGCGGCGCTCCAGCAGCGCCAGGTACTCCACGCGCGCGTACTCGAACTCGACTGAAGCGGCTCGACCGACAGGTCGTGTTGACCCTTTTGGGTTGGACTGCACGCCGGGCAATGATCATTTAGTAGTTATCGTCGTCAAGGCGCACTACGCTGCGCCCATGAGCATGCTCACTCCCCCTGGCATGGGCGGCCAGTACCGGATCACGGGGGACAAGTACCCGCGGATGCGCCGACCCAAGGGGCGCCGCAGGCTCGTGTTCCTGGTCGTCGCCTCCGTCACCGCACTAGGGCTGATCGGGTGGGGGACCCTGCAGCTCATCGACGTCTTCACGGGCGGCGGCGACAAGGCCACGGCGGCGGGCCCCAAGGCGGACTGCGCGTCGAAGGTCACCCCATCGGCCTCGGCGTCCACGGCGGCCGCAGCAGCCGCAGCAGCCGCCACAGCCCTGCCCAAGCCCGGCCAGATCACCGTGAACGTCCTCAACGCCACGCCCCGCAGCGGGCTCGCCAGGGAGACCGCGGACGAGCTGGAGAAGCGCGGCTTCAAGATCGGCGACGTGGGCAACGCGACGGACGCGTACGACAAGAAGGTCGACGGCACCGGGATACTGCTCGGCTCGAAGACGGCCTACGCGGCCGCGCTGCCCGTCCTCAACACCCAGCTCTCCGGCGCCGAGCTGAAGACCGACGGCCGCAAGCAGGCCACCGAGGTCGACCTCATCATCGGCACCGCCTTCAAGTCGCTCACGAAGAAGGAGGACGCCGACAAGGCCCTGGCCGTCCTGGCCAAGCCCCAGCCGACATCCACCCCTGCTCCTTGTTAGAGCTCGGTTCGCCTCCGGGGCGCGCCCCTTCGGCTCACTCGCTGTAGGGCGCCGTAAGACAACGCGGCCTTACTCAGCCGCCCCGTACATCCGGTCCCCCGCGTCCCCGAGGCCCGGCACGATGTAGCCGTGCTCGTTGAGGCGCTCGTCGACCGATGCCGTGACGACGGTGACCGGCGTGCCCGCCAGCTCGCGCTCCATGACCTCGACACCCTCGGGGGCGGCGAGGAGGACCACGGCGGTGACGTCATCGGCGCCGCGCTTGATCAGCTCCTGGATCGCCGCGACGAGCGTGCCGCCGGTGGCCAGCATCGGGTCGAGGACGTACACCTGGCGCCCGGAGAGGTCGTCCGGCATGCGGGTGGCGTACGTGGAGGCCTGCAGCGTCTCCTCGTTGCGCACCATGCCCAGGAAGCCCACCTCGGCGGTCGGCAGCAGCCGCACCATGCCGTCGAGCATGCCGAGGCCGGCGCGCAGGATCGGTACGACGAGGGGGCGCGGGTGGGACAGCTTGACGCCCGTGGTCCCGGCGACCGGGGTCACGATGTCGACCTGCTCCGTGCGCACGTCCCGCGTGGCCTCGTAGGCGAGCAGGGTGACCAGTTCGTCGGCGAGCCGCCGGAAGGTCGCGGAGTCGGTGCGCCGGTCGCGCAGGGTGGTGAGCTTATGGGCGACCAGGGGGTGGTCGACGACGTGGAGACGCATGTCCACAACAGTAGCCGGGCTCCCGGCGCCGTCGACTGCCCCGCCCGGCAAGTCCCGCCCCGCCCTGTCACCCGTCCGCTGGCATCAAACCGCCCATCAGAGGGAAAGTGGGAGGGACGGACCTGGGGTGGTGTGTCTGATGCGGAACCGGGAAGAGGAGTCCCCCGAGCAGCCGGAGACCGACGCCGAGCGCAGGAGGCGGCGCGCCCAGTTCCTGCGGGAGCTGACCGAGGCGCGCGCACTGCGCGACCGGGTCCAGCCCCGCCGCGCCAAGGCCGCACGACTGCGCCACGCCATGCGCATGCGCACCTTCCGCTGGTAGCCCACCGCCGTGCGGCAGGGGCCCGTCCGCGACGCGACAGGCCGTGTCCGGGCGGGGAGGTGCGTACACGGCGCCGACGGCCGCGTACGATCCGCTGTTAGCGATCAAAAGAGGCAGACACAGCAGGCCGAAGACATCCCCTGAACGCTCTGTTTCTGCCACGATTCCGAGTGGGTGGGGCTCGGAGCAGCACGCCCCGCCCACAGCCTCCGCCGGGGGGACCCCCAACCGGCACGCCTATGACCAGTGGGAGAGTCACGGTGTACTTCGCCGCACTGCTCGCGCGCACCGAAGACGGGTGGGAAGCGAGCGACACAGAGCTCGACGATGTGGAGACCCTGTCGGATCTGACCGACCTGGCCCGTGAAGCCTCGGACGAGGACACGGTGCTCGTACTCATCGAGCAGGAGGACGCGTGGTTCGGCGTCGTCCGCGTGGACGGCGAGGAGGACCCTCGTATCTACGTCTCGGACGCCGCCGCTGCTGCCCGCAGCTCGTACGGCGAGATCCTGCTCACGGACGAACTACTAGGACGGGAGCCCGGCGACGACGACGCCGACCTGGACTCCCTCGACCTGGACGGTACGGAGGACGGTGAGCCCGAGGACTCCGACGACGAGGAGGACGAGAGCGCGTCCGCCGAGGCCGTGTCGCACAGCCCCGTGGGGGACCGCGACATCCTCGCGGACCTCGGAGTGAGCGAGAAGGAACTGCTCGCCCTGGACGAAGGCGACGCGCTCAGCACGATCGCCGACGCCCTGGGAGCGGCGGAGGTCCTGGAGACCGTCCGCTAGGTTCCCCGGGTGAGCACCACCGAGGAAACTCCACAGCCCGATCCGGTACGCGACCGCTGGCGGGCCGCGATGCGGCTCGCCCTGGACGAGGCCCACCGGGCCGTCCGGGGCGGGGATGTTCCCGTCGGCGCCGTCGTGCTGTCCGCGGACGGTGCGACGGTGCTCGCGACCGGGCACAACGAGCGCGAGGCCACCGGCGATCCGACGGCGCACGCCGAGGTCCTCGCGCTGCGCAGGGCCGCCGCCGAACTCGGAGAGTGGCGGCTGTCCGGCTGCACGCTCGTCGTCACCCTGGAGCCCTGCACGATGTGCGCGGGCGCGCTGGTGCAGTCCCGGGTGGACCGGGTCGTGTACGGCGCCCGCGACGAGAAGGCGGGCGCGGCCGGCTCCCTCTGGGACCTCGTACGCGACCGGCGGCTCAACCACCGGCCCGAGGTGATCGAGGGCGTCCTCGCCGACGAGTGCGCGCGCGTGCTCACCGACTTCTTCCGCGACCGTTGACCGCTGACCTCAGTCGCCGGTCGCCGGTCGTCGACCGCTGATCGTTGATCATCGGGATCACCGAACGGATTTCAGACCACGGCCCACCTTGGGGTAAGGTCTCCCTCGGTAGCGTGTCCGAGCGGCCGAAGGAGCTCGCCTCGAAAGCGAGTGTGGCGCAAGTCACCGAGGGTTCAAATCCCTCCGCTACCGCTTGAGAAGGGCCCCGTCGAGAGACGGGGCCCTTCGTGCGTACACGGTCAGGACAAGCCGCTTCCCCTGCTGGACAAGGACCCACACGCGCCACGCGGCGCCGGATCGGCCCGGCAAAAGGCCTCGACCAGCGGGCCGTTGGACCATAAAAGCGGCGTGAAGGTTACACTCGCCGCCGGCAACAGGGGGCCCACCGGGCGCAACAGTCACAGGGGAGGCCGCGATGGCGGTGAATTCGAAGAAGATCGCCATCTATGTGCTCGTGGTCTTCGTGCTGTACGTGATCATCACGGATCCGGCCAAGGCCGCCGATTACGTCCAGATAGGGTTCGAGGGCATATCGAGTGCCGCTCAGGCCATCGGCGACTTCATGACATGGATCGCCGGCGGGGCCAAGAACTGAGCCGACGCCGAGCCGGCACCGGGCCGCCTCTGAACCGGCACCGGGCCCGCACCGAGTCGGCGGGGCAGAGACAAGAACCGCACCACCAGGGAGTGCCCGTGATCCGCCATCTGGTCCTCTTCAAGCTCAACGAGGGTGTCGAGCGCGACGACCCGCGCGTCGTCGAGGGCGTCGCCGCCTTCCGTGCGCTCGGCGACCAGATCCCCGAGCTGCGGTTCTGGGAATGCGACTGGAACATCACCGACCGGCCCATCGCGTACGACTTCGCGATCAACTCCGCCGTCGAGGACACCGACGCCCTGAAGCGGTACTTGGAGCACCCGGCGCACCAGGCGGGCGTCGCGCTGTGGCGGGAGTTCGCGACCTGGGTGATCGCCGACTATCCCTTCTGAGCCCTCCGAGCCGCACCCCTTCGAAGCTCCTGGCCGCAACCGGCCGGGGGCTTTCTTCGTGTCCTTCACCCCAACTCTCCCTCAACACGGCGTTATGCGGTGCTTGCACACAGTGCACATGTCTTGTGATGCTATGACCGCTTTTGACGGATGAGTTGATCACGGATGAGTTGACGGATCACAGAGGTGGAGTTGACCGTGCCGGCCAGTACTGCGCCTCAAGCACCGCCACAGGAAGTCGCACAGGCCGTCACACAGGACGCCGTACAGGACGCCGCCGCACAGGACACCGCCAAGGAGGTCGTGCAGGAAGTCGTGCACGAAGACGCGCCGGAGCAAGCCGCGCCCGAACGCCGTCGTGGCGCCGACACCCGGGCCCTCACGCAGGTGCTCTTCGGCCAGCTCAAGACGCTGGAGCCGGGCACTCCGGAGCACAACCGCGTACGCGGGGCGCTCATCGAGGCGAACCTCCCGCTCGTCCGGTACGCGGCCGCCCGCTTCCGCAGCCGCAACGAGCCCATGGAAGACGTCGTCCAGGTCGGCACGATCGGCCTGATCAACGCGATCGACCGCTTCGACCCCGACCGGGGCGTGCAGTTCCCGACCTTCGCCATGCCGACCGTCGTCGGCGAGATCAAGCGGTACTTCCGCGACAACGTCCGCACCGTCCACGTACCCCGCCGGCTGCACGAGCTGTGGGTGCAGGTGAACAGCGCGACCGAGGACCTCACGACCGCCTTCGGGCGCATGCCCACGACCGCCGAGATCGCCGAGCGGCTGCGCATCACCGAGGAGGAGGTGCTGTCCTGCATCGAGGCGGGCCGCTCGTACCACGCGACCTCCCTCGAAGCGGCCCAGGAGGGCGACGGGCTGCCGGGACTGCTCGACCGGCTCGGATACGAGGACCCCGCGCTCGACGGGGTCGAACACCGCGACCTCGTCCGGCATCTGCTCGTACAGCTGCCCGAGCGCGAGCAGCGGATCCTCCTGCTGCGCTACTACAGCAACCTCACCCAGTCACAGATCAGCGCCGAACTGGGAGTCTCCCAGATGCATGTGTCAAGACTCCTCGCCCGTAGTTTCGCGCGTCTTCGATCCGCAAACAGGATCGAGGCATAACCGACAAGAGCGAATCGCTCAACGCCGCATTTTCCGACAGTTCAACGCTGAAAAACCGTCAGACCCCCTCTTTCCAGGGCCGATTCACCCCCTCCATGTCGACATGTCACTACAGCGTGTTGCCGACATGTGACATTCTGCCGGAAGCGCGTTTGCCGCGGCCTCGCCTCCGGTATTCAGGTGGAGGCTGCGTTCCTCCGACGGGAGCGACTGCCGCTACCGTCCGCGACCCAAAGGGGGTGGCATGTCCGCAGACCAGGGCAGCTCGAAGGTGCTCACGCTCACGAAGAGCGAGTCCGCGCCCGACGCGCTTCACGATGTCCCGGCCGCTGAGGCCCCCGAAGCCGTCCTCCCGGCCCTCCCGGCCCTCCCGGCCCTCCCGGCCCCCGAGTCCTCGGGCGCCATCGACACCCGCACCCTGTCCCGCTCCCTCTTCCTGCGGCTCGCCGCACTCGGCGAGAACAGCCCGGAGCGCGCCTACGTCCGGGACACCCTCATCGAGCTCAACCTCCCGCTCGTCCGGTACGCGGCCGCCCGCTTCCGTTCGCGCAACGAGCCGATGGAGGACATCGTCCAGGTCGGCACGATCGGCCTGATCAAGGCGATCGACCGCTTCGACTGCGAACGCGGGGTCGAATTCCCCACCTTCGCGATGCCGACCGTCGTCGGCGAGATCAAGCGGTTCTTCCGCGACACCTCGTGGTCGGTGCGGGTGCCGCGCCGCCTCCAGGAGCTGCGCCTCGCCCTCACCAAGGCCAGCGACGAGCTCTCGCAGAAGCTCGACCGCTCCCCGACGGTCACCGAGCTCGCCGCCGTCCTCGGCGTCTCCGAGGAGGACGTGGTCGACGGCCTCGCCGTCGGCAACGCGTACACGGCGTCGTCGCTCGACTCCCCCGCCCCCGAGGACGACGGCGGCGAAGGCTCCCTCGCGGACCGCCTCGGCTACGAGGACACCGCCCTGGAGGGCGTCGAGTACCGCGAGTCCCTCAAGCCGCTGCTCGCCAAGCTGCCGCCCCGCGAGCGCCGTATCATCATGCTCCGCTTCTTCGCGAACATGACCCAGTCGCAGATCGGCGAGGAGGTCGGCATCTCGCAGATGCACGTCTCCCGGCTCCTCACCCGCACGCTCGCGCAGCTGCGGGAGGGGCTCATCTCCGACTGAGGATCCCGGCCGGCCGAGGCCTGAGGGTTCATTATTGACGGATCGTCAGCCACACTGGCGCGATGCGTCGACAGTTGATACGTGGTCGCCGAGGTGCCCTTGTGGGTGCCTCGGCGGCCGTGGTGTGCCTGGGTGGCGTGCTGGCCGCGTGCGGGAGTGACGGCGGTGGGGACGGGTACGTCGCCGTCGGGGCTGCCGGGGGTTCGCCCGGGGCGCCGGGAGCGGTGGTGGCCCCTTCGGGAGACGTGTCGCTGATGCCGCTGGAGGGCGACGCGGCTGCCGGCTCCAAGGGATCGGGGACCTCGGGAAGTTCGGGCTCCGGGGAGACGGCCTCGAACGCCGACGGCCCCAAGGGCGATGCACCCCGTCAGACGGCTTCGGGCCCCGGCGATCCGGCCGACGCCGGCGGTACGTCGACGCCGTCGTCCGGAGGCGGTGACTCAGGGCGTACGAGCGAGGGTTCGGGCCGTGCGTCCGCGTCGCCCACTCCGACCGCGCCCGGATCCACGGCGAGCCCCGGCCCCGCCGTGCTCAGCGTGGGCTCCCCCTCGCGCGAGGCCACCGATCAGCGGTGGTGCGAGAAGGTGACCGTCTCCTTCCGCAACACCGGTGGTACGGCGGTGCGTTCGGGCACGCTGACGTTCGGGACGCACGTCATCGGGGCGCTCGGGATCGACTGGGCGACGATCGAGTCCACCGAGGACCTTCCCGCGCCGATCGCCGCCGGCGCGAAGAAGGACAAGACCTGGACGGTGTGCGTCGACGCGTGGCGCGTGCCGCTGGGCATGCACATCGAGACGCGGGACGTGTCCGTCCAGTGGAGGTGAAAGTGACGGCCGACGGCTCGGCCGCCTGACCGCCGCCGCTCGACTACTTCAGCGCGAGCCAGGCCACAGCGGCCACGACCGCGACGGCGAGGACGACACCGACGATCAGACCGACGCGGGGCCCGGCCGGGGCGGCCGCCTGCTGCTGCCGACCCTGGGGGGCCTCGTCGACGAACGCTCGGAACATCTGGGTGCTACCCGCGGGGTCGTAGTTGCCCTCGGGGCCCTGGGTGTTTGCCATGGGGCAGGACACTAGCGAATCCGCCGGGGCTGCCCAAGTGCGGGGGCCACTGGTGTTCAGCGGTCGCGGCCATGCGAGGCCGCCGGGACTCCGCGATCACGGCCATGCGTCCCGCCAGGACTCCGCGGTCACGGCCATGTCGCCTGCCGGTACTCCGTGGTCAGTGCCATGCCCTCGCAGCGGACTCCCCACCGCGCCGCACCTCCCACCTGCAGGTTTACGTTCGCCAATGCTTGCCTTTGCCAAGTTTTTAGCCCCCGCATGCCCCTTTTAGTTTGCCTGCGGCAACCAACTGTATTTATGGTTGCTCTAAGCAACGAATACGGGAGGTGCGATGGCCGAGCAGGCGCAGTACGAGGAGTTGGCACGTCAGCTCAGTGCCATCGGTGCCGTGAAGAGGGACATGGGGCGGATCCTGCCGCCCGACTGCCCCGGCGGATCCGCCGCCGTACTGACACTGCTGGGCCGGCACGGCGACATGCGGATGAGCAGGCTCGCCGAGCTGCTCTCCGTGGACATGTCGGTGACCAGCCGCCATGTCGCGCACGTCGCGGAGCGCGGCTGGCTCGAGCGGTCCCCCGACCCCGCGGACAAGCGCTCGCGCATTCTGCACCTCACCGCCGCCGGACAGGAGCAGCTCGACGAGCTCTACCGACGCACCTCGCAGCTCCTCGCCGACCGCCTGAGCGACTGGTCCGAGTACGAGGTCGGGCTGCTCATCCAGCTCATGGGCCGGCTGCGCGAGAGCTTCGGCGACTGCCGCTCCACGCAGCGGCTCGCCCATGCGCACCCGTATGCGACAGACGTAACAGAACTGACCACCCGTACACCCGCATAAGTACGTAAGAAAAGGAAGCCCATGGCAACGACCACACCAGCCGGTGTGCGGGGCTCTCATGCCAAGCACGGAGGCGCCGCCGACGGCGCTCCGATGACGCACCGGCAGATCATGGAGGCGCTCTCCGGGCTGCTGCTCGGCATGTTCGTCGCGATCCTGTCGTCGACGATCGTCTCCAACGCACTCCCCGAGATCATCGGCGACCTGGGCGGCGGCCAGTCCGCCTACACCTGGGTCGTCACCGCCGCGCTGCTCTCCATGACCGCGGCCACGCCCCTGTGGGGCAAGCTCTCCGACCTGTACAGCAAGAAGGCGCTCGTACAGATAGCGCTGATCATCTACGTCCTGGGGTCGGCCGCGGCCGGGCTCTCGCAGAACGCCGGCATGCTCATCGCCTGCCGTGTCGTCCAGGGCATCGGCGTCGGCGGTCTGTCCGCCCTCGCGCAGATCGTGATGGCCGCGATGATCTCCCCGCGTGAGCGCGGGCGTTACTCCGGCTACCTCGGCGCGACGTTCGCCGTCGCAACCGTCGGCGGTCCGCTGCTCGGCGGTGTCATCACCGACACGAGCTGGCTCGGCTGGCGCTGGTGCTTCTATGTCGGTGTGCCGTTCGCGATCATCGCGCTGATCGTGCTGCAGAAGACCCTGCACCTGCCCGTCGTGAAGCGGGACGTGAAGGTCGACTGGGGCGGCGCGTTCTTCATCTCCGCCGCGGTCTCGCTGCTGCTGGTCTGGGTCACCTTCGCCGGTGACAAGTACGACTGGATCTCGTGGCAGACGTACGCGATGGTGGGCGGCGCGATCGTGCTCGGCCTGCTGTTCGTCCTCATCGAGGCCAAGGCGAGCGAGCCGATCATCCCGCTGCGGCTGTTCCGCAATCGCACCATCACCCTCTCCTCCCTCGCGTCGCTCTTCGTGGGTGTCGCGATGTTCACCGGCACGGTCTTCTTCAGCCAGTACTTCCAGCTGGCCCGCGACGAGTCCCCGACGATGTCGGGCGTCATGACCATCCCGATGATCGCCGGCCTGTTCGTCTCCTCCACGGTCTCCGGCCAGATCATCACCAAGACCGGCCGGTGGAAGTACTGGCTGGTCGCCGGTGGCCTCCTGGTCACCGCGGGCCTGGGCCTGCTCGGCACGATCCGCTACGACACGGCCTACTGGCACATCGCGATCTTCATGGCGCTGCTGGGCCTCGGCATCGGCATGATGATGCAGAACCTGGTGCTGTCCACACAGAACCAGGTGGCCCCGTCCGACCTCGGCGCGGCCAGCTCCACGGTGACGTTCTTCCGCTCCCTCGGCGGTGCGATCGGTGTCTCCGCGCTCGGCGCCATCATGGCCAACCGGATCACCGACTACGTCAAGGACGGCCTGACCGACCTCGGCCCCAAGTACGCCAAGCTGGCGTCCGGTTCCAGCTCCAGCATCCCGGACATGGACAAGCTGCCCAAGCCGCTGCGCACCGTGATGGAGAGCGCGTACGGTCACGGCATCGCGGACGTGTTCCTGATCGCCTCGGGCATGGCGCTGATCGCCTTCTTCATCGTGCTGTTCATCAAGGAGGTCCCGCTGCGGACGTCCGGTGCGCTGGCCCAGGCCGAGGAGGCCAAGACGGAGGCACCGGCCGCCCCCGAGGCACCGGTCGCCGCCGCGGAGAAGGTCCCGAGCTGGGCCGTCGCGGAGACCGAGGCGGGCCCCGAGGGCACGCAGCGGCTCGCCGCCGTCGCCACCGCGACGAAGGAGTCCGCCCCGGTGCCCGCCTCCGGTGGAGTCCCGGTACGCGGTTACGTCCGCGGCGCCGACAGCGCGCCCGTGCCGCAGGCCGCGGTCACGCTGATCTCGCTCGCGGGACGGCAGCTGGGCCGCTCGGTCGCCCAGGCCGACGGCTCCTACGCCGTCGACGCGCCCAGCGTGGGCTCGTACGTGCTGATCGCCTCCGCCGACGGCTTCCAGCCGCAGGCCTCGACGATCGTCGTGAACGACGAGCCGGTCGCGTACGACATCCTGCTGAGCGGCACGAGCGGGCTGAGCGGTGTCGTCCGGGCCGCCGAGACCGGCACCCCGGTCAAGGACGCCATGGTCATCGTGACCGATGTACGCGGGGATGTGCTGGCCACCGGAACCACCGGTGAGCAGGGCGAGTTCACCTTCGCGGAGCTGGTGCCCGGTGTCGTGACGGTCGCGGTGAACGCCGCCGGTCACCGGCCGCGCGCCCTGCCCGTCGAGGTCGGCGGCGCCGGAGTCACCCGTATCGAGGTCGACCTCGACTCGGGCGCCCAGCTCCAGGGTGTCGTACGCGCGCCGCACGGCCCCCTCGCGGATGCCCGCGTGACGCTGGTGGACGCGGCGGGCAACGTGGTCGGCACGGCCAGGACCGGCACGGACGGGGCGTACGCCTTCACCGACCTGAACAGCGGCGAGTACACCGTCATCGCGACGGGCTACCCGCCGGTGGCGACGGCGCTGACGGTCTCGGGCCCCGGCGTCGACGACCACGACATCGAACTCGCCCACCCCGGCGAGTAGTCGATACCCCGGCCCGTGGGGACGCGCGCGCTCTGAGCCAGGAGGGTGCACCCCCCCCACGGGCCGGCTTCTTTGTGACCAATTTTTCGTGCATTGCAGGGAGAAAACGGGATGGGACTGACCGCACGAATTCGTACGCGGGACGGGTGGGCCGTGTCGCACGCGGTCGTCACGGTGACCGACATGACCGGTACGCAGGTGCTGCGCGCCGAGGCCGACGCGGAGGGCGTCGTCCGGGACGCGACGGCGCTCGCCCCCGGCGCCTACACCGTGATCGTCACCGCCGTCGGGTACGCGCCCGCCGCGTCCAGCGCGATCGTCACGGCGAGCGGCCGCGCCGAGATCGGCACCATCGTCCTCGCCCGGCAGGGCGGCACCGAGCTGCCGCCGCCCGGCCCCTGGACCATCGACCCGGCGCACTCCTCCGTCGGCGCGGTCGCACAGCACCTGGGCATCTCCAGCGTGCACGGCCGCTTCACGGACTTCACGGGCCGGATCGAGATCGCCCCGGACGAGGTGGCCAAGTCGCGTGTGGAGGCGGTGATTCGGGCCGCCTCCATCGACACCGGCAACGGGATGCGCGACGGGCACCTGAAGTCGCCGGATTTCCTGGACGTCGAGAAGTACCCGGAGATCACCTACCGCTCGACGGGCCTGACCCCCGCCGGCTCCGACCGCTGGACGGTCCACGGCGAGCTGACCATGCACGGGGTGGTGCGAGCGGTCGACCTGGACCTGGCGTACCTCGGCACCGGCGCCGACCCCTGGGGCGGCACCCGCGCCGCGTTCCGCGCGACCGCCGAACTCCACCGCGAGGACTTCGCCATGAACTACAACCAGGTCGTCCAGGCGGGTATCGCGGCGATCGGTACGACGTTGAAGGTGGAGCTGGACATTCAGGCGGTGCAGGGGGAGGCGCTGCCGCAGGCGTAAGGATGGCCTTGGGCGTAGGCACGGCAGGGTCAGCCTGAGCGGGCCGCCGTGGCCCTAGGCTGCACCCATGGCACCCAATATCGCGACGAACACCTCTGTCTCCCGCGACGAGCTGCTGGACTTCGTACGCCCCCGGCACCGCGCCATCCTCCTCACCCGCCGGGCCGATGGCAGCCCCCAGGGGTCGCCCCTGACCTGCGGTGTCGACGACTCGGGGCGCATCGTGGTCTCGACCTATCCCGAGCGCGCCAAGACGCGGAACGCCAAGCGGGACGAGCGCGTCAGCGTGATCGTGCTGAGCGACGAGTGGAACGGGCCGTGGGTCCAGGTCGACGGCACCGCCGAGGTCATCGACGCGCCCGACTCCGTCGAGCCGCTCGTCGAGTACTACCGGAACATCGCGGGGGAGCACCCGGACTGGGACGAGTACCGCGCGGCGATGCTCAAGCAGGGCAAGTCGATCATCCGGGTGACCCCGGAGCGCTGGGGCCCGGTGGCGACCGGGGGCTTCCCGGCGCGGCTCGCTCCGCAGGAGTAGGAGTGGTTTTTCGCCCCCTCCGCCCCTACCCGTCCCGTACCAGCCTGTCGGCTGCGGGTGGGTGGGGGCTTGTCGCGCAGTTCCCCGCGCCCCTTTAGGGCGCGGGGAACTGCGCAGTCTTTTTAGCGCCGCCGCACGCCCCCCTCAGCCGCGCCCCACCATCGTTTCGATCCCCGCGATCAGCATCTCCAGGGCGAAGCCGAAGTCGCGTTCGCGCATCTCCTCGACGGTGTCGCCACCCCGCGCCTCCATCAGGTCCGCGGCGCTCTCGAGGTTCGCCGCGAACTGCGGCTGTTCGCTGATGGTGCTCATGGCCTGGCGGAAGTACTCGTCCTGGGACATCCCCGCGGAGGCGCACCGCTGCACGAAGTGCCCCTCGATGGTGCCGAAGCCGTACACGAACTGGAAGACGGCCGAGAGCGCACCCATCTGGCCGTGCGGAGGAAGGCCCGTAGTGCGGATCACCCGCTGCACGCAGAGCGAGAAGGCCATGGAGTGCGGGCCGATGTTGAGGAAGTTGCCGATGAGCGGGGACACCCAGGGGTGGCGCACCAGCAGCGCGCGGTAGCCGACGGCGACGGAGCGCAGCTGGTCGCGCCAGTCCTCGCCCGAGTCAGGATCCGGCAGCTCGAGTTCGCCGAAGACCGCGTCGAGGGCGAGTTCGAGCAGGTCGTCCTTGGTGTCGACGTACCAGTACACGGACATCGCGGTGACGTTCAGCTCGGCGGCCAGCCGGCGCATGGAGAACTTCGCCAGCCCCTCCGCGTCCAGCAGCCGCACCGTGACCTCGGTGATCCGCTCCCGGTCGAGCCCCGACGGCTGGCCGCCACCACGGGCTGCCCCGCCCCGGGGGGCCTTGCCCTCCAGCCAGACACTGGTCCGCGCCGGACGCTTGGCCCGGTCGGCTGCCCTCACCATGGCGCACCTTCCTCGGAACTCGAACTGCGGGGCGGTCCGGAATTCCCCGGTCCGCCTCCCTGATGATGCTAAGCGGGCGCTACGCGGATACCGCCACCGCGGAGTCTGCCCTCTCCGCCCGCCGCAGCAACGCCGCCGCCAGGAGTCCGCCGAGAAGCACCGCCACCGCACCCACCAGCTGGCTGGTCTCCAGGCCCGACGAGAACGCGTCCGTGATCCGGCCCCGCTCCTCGTCCGAGCCCGCCGAGGCGAGTGCCGCCGGCAGCGAGTTCGCCGCCACCGGAATCAGTGCCACGAACCGGGAGTTGAGAACCGCGCCGAGCACCGCCACCCCCAGCCCGCTGCCGAACTCGGCCAGCGTGCCGTTGATGCCCGCGCCGACCCCCGCCTTCTCCCGGGGGATCGCGCTCATGATGGCGTGCGCCATGGCGGGGTTGGCCACCGCGCATCCCGCGCCGATCAGCAACAGCCCGAGCAGCGTGCCGCCGTACCCGTGCGCGGCGAGCCTCGCGATCGACACAAGGCCCGCAGACATCAACACCATCCCCAGCGCGATCGACACCGGTGTCCCGAGCCTCGCCGTCCACTTCGCCGACAGGCCGGAGAAGTTCAGCGCCACGACCGACAGCGCGAGCGGCGCCGTACGCAGGCCAGCCTCCAACGGGCCGTATCCGAGGACGAATTGGAGGTGTTGGGTCAGGAGGAAGAGCGCGCCGCCCATGCCGAAGGTGATGAGCACCGCCCCCGCGACGGCTCCCGTGAAACGCCGGTCCCGGAAGAAGTGCAGGTCCAGCATCGGGTACGGAATCCGGCTCTCCCAGTACGCGAAGGCGGCGAGCACCACCAGCGCGACCCCCGCCGTGACCAGCACCCGCCCCGACGTCCACCCGTGCTCCGGGCCCGAGATGATCGCGTACACGAGCGCGGTCATGCCGATGGTCGACAGCAGCGCGCCCAGCGCATCCGGACGGTCCCCACGAGGATTTTTCGACTCCGGTACGAGGGCCACGACCGCGGCCAGTCCGAGCGCCGCCACCGGCAGGTTGAGCAGGAAGATCGCGCCCCACCAGAAGTGGTTCAGCATGAAGCCGCCGAGGAGCGGACCGGCCGCGAAACCGAGCGCGTTCACGGCGCTCCAGATGCCGATCGCCTTCGGGTGCTCGTCGGGCGTGAAGATCTGCATCGCGACGGCGAGGGTGGTGGTGAGCAGCAGTGCGCCGCCCACGCCCATCCCCGCCCGTGCCGCGATCAACTGGCCGGTGGAGTCGGCGAGTCCGGCCACCAGCGACCCGGCCCCGAACAACGCCAGTCCCGTGATCAGCATCTTCTTGCGGCCGTAGCGGTCGGCCGCGCTGCCGGCGGTGAGCAGCAGCCCGGACTGCACCAGCGAGTACGCGTTGATCATCCACTGGATGTCGGAGGTCGCCGCGCCCAGCTCCCGGGTGAGGGAGGGGATCGCGACGTTCAGGACGGTGTTGTCGAGCAGCACGGTGAGCTGCGCGAGACAGATGACGCCGAGGATGAGCCAGCGTTGGGGGTGTCCTTGGGGAGCCAGGGAATCCTCAGGATCTTGGGGCCCTCGGGGAGGGTGGGGATCGTGGGGGGTCGGCTTGCTTGGCATGCTGTACACCGTAGAACAGTTCCCATACGGCGTACAACGCGGTTTCCGCGCCGTACGACGTCGTACGACAAAGGGCGGTGGCCCGGAGCGCCTACGCCCCGGGCCACCGCCCTTCCGGAAGGAACCGTCAGCTGCTGGAACTGCTCGTCGGCTGCGTCAGGTCGTAGAAGGTCGCCGAACCCACCGTCACCTTCTTGAAGTTGGCCGTGACCCACGAGCTGATCTGCGAGGAGGTGCCGGAGTTGCCGCCGCCGCCCATGCCGCCGCCCGAGATGAAGTAGTGGATCTTGCCGTCCGCCACGTACTTCTTGAACTGGGCCAGTGTCGGGGACGGGTCGGTGCCGTTGAAGCCGCCGATCGCCATTACCGGCTTGCCGGTGGCGAGCTGGTAGCTCGCGGAGTTCTGGGAACCGATGGCCGCGGCGGCCCAGGTGTAGTCATCCGCATTCTTCGACAACAGCTTCTTGGCCTCCGAGCTGACGTTCGCGCCGTTGAGCAGGCCGCCGACGCCACCGCCACCGGCCATGCCGCCGTCGCCCGTCCCACCGCCGGGCATGCCGCCCTGCTGGTTCTGGCCCTGGGTGTTGCCGTTGCCGTTCTGCTGGTTCTGGCCCGGGAGCCCGCCGCCGGTGCCGCCGGTCGGGGGCTGGCCCATGCCGCCGCCCTGCTGGGTGTTGCCGTTACCGTTCTGGCCGTTCTGGCCGGGCATGCCGCCGCCGAACCCGCCACGGCCGCCACCGCCGCCAGGACCGCCGCCCCGGCCGCCCATCATGCTCGCGCCCGCCGGACCGGCCGTGACGATGGAACCGGTGTGCCCCGTGTTCACCGTCGACAGTGTGTACGCGGTCGGGCCCGCGATCGAGGCCACGAAGCTCAACCCGACTGCCGCGAGCGCCAGTTGACGTCCCAGCTTGGCCGCGAAGATCAGGCCGAGCGCGCCGACCAGACCGCCGATGAGGACCAGCCACTTCAGCCAGGGCAGGTAGTCGGGGGTGCGGTTCAGCAGCACATACCCCCAGGCCGCGGTCGCGGTGACCGAGGCGGCGAGGGTCAGCGAGGCCCAGATCCTGGACCGCTCCTCCCACAGCACCGTCGCGCCCATGCCGACCACGGCCGCGATGTAGGGGGCCAGCGCCACCGTGTAGTACTGGTGGAAGATGCCGGCCATGTAGCTGAAGATGACCGCGGTCAGCAGCAGCGCGCCGCCCCAGGCGAGGAACGAGGCGCGGGTCAGGTCGGTCCGCTGGGCCTTGCGCGTGAGCACGAGCCCCGCGACCAGCAGGATGAGCGCGGCGGGCAGCAGCCATGAAATCTGGCTGCCGATCTCGGAGTTGAACATCCGGTCCCAGCCGGTCTCGCCCCACTGGCCGGTGCCGCCACCGCCACCACCGCCGCCGACACTGCCGGTCTCGTCGCCGTTGATGCGGCCGAGGCCGTTGTAGCCGAAGGTCAGCTCAAGGAAGGAGTTGTTCTGCGAACCGCCGATATACGGGCGCGAGGACGCGGGCCACAGCTCCACGATCGCGACCCACCAGCCGCCGGAGACGACGAGCGCGACGGTCGACAGGGCCAGCTGCGCGAACCGCTTCCTCAGCGTCACCGGCGCGCAGACCGCGTACAGGACGGCGAGCGGCGGCAGGATCAGGAAGGCCTGCAGGGTCTTCGCGAGGAAGGCGAAGCCGACCGCGACACCCGCCCAGACCAGCCACTTCGTGCGGCCGTCCGCCAGGCCGCGGATCACGCAGTAGACCGTGGCGGTCATCAGCAGCGCGAGCATCGCGTCCGGGTTGTTGAAGCGGAACATCAGCGCGGCGACGGGAGTGAGCGCGAGCACCGCGCCCGCGATCAGACCGGCCGCGGGGCTGAAGCGCCGGCGCAGCGCCGCGTACAGGACGCCGACCGTGGCGACGCCCATGAGCACCTCGGGGACGAGGATCGCCCACGAGCTGAGGCCGAAGATCCGCACCGACAGGGCCATCGGCCACAGCGAGGCCGGGGGCTTGTCGACGGTGATGGCGTTGGCCGAGTCGAGCGAGCCGAAGAAGAAGGCCTTCCAGCTCTGGCTGCCGGCCTGCACGGCCGCCGAGTAGAACGAGTTGGCGTACCCGGAGGCGCTCAGGTTGTACAGGTACAGCACCGCGGTGGCGAGCAGCAGACCGAGAAACGCGGGGCGCACCCAGCGCGGGTCCTCGGGCCGGCCACGCCAGACGCGGTGGAAGAAGGGCTGCTTGGGCTCACCGGACTCGGGGGCCGCGGCGGGCACGACCGGCTCCTGAAGAGCGGTCGATGTCGGTGGCCCCCACGAGAGGCTCGCGTTCCCGGAGGGACTCGCGCCCCCCTGATAGCTCGTATCGGACTGAGTCGTCATCGTGCGTTCCTCGGATCGTGATCGTGCGGGCGCACCGCTTGCAGTTGCATGGTCGCGTCCCCCCAGGAGCGGTCGTCCGCGGCTTCACCGGCGCGGAACTCGGTCGTGTCGTACGAAGATCGGGGCGCCGTCCGGCGCTGGGGCAGCGGCGGGTACTGGTCCTGGTACTGACCCTGGTACTGGCCCTGGTACTGGTGCGCCGCCGCGGGCGTCGTCGCGTAGGTGGGCGAGGCCGGGTGGTGCGAGCCCGGACGGTGCGAGGCCGGGTGGTGCGAGGCCGGCTGGTGCGAGGCCACAACCTGCGACGGGGTCTCGCCCTGCTGCCGGTCCGGGAAGACCCAGGCCCTGAAGAGCAGGAACCGCAGCACCGTCGCCGCGAGGTTGGCGGCGATGAGGACCGCCAGCTCGGTGGAGTGCGAGGGGTCGGTCGTCGCCGCGTTCAGGGCGGCGAGCGAGCCGCTGGTGAGGGCGAGGCCGATGCCGAAGACCACCAGGCCCTGCGCCTGGTGCCGCATGGCGCCGCCCCGGCCGCGTACGCCGAAGGTCAGTCGTCGGTTGGCCGCCGTGTTGGCGACCGCCGACACGAGCAGGGCGAGCGCGTTGGCGATCTGCGACCCCGAAAGCGAGCGGAAGGCGCTGTAGAGCAGCAGGTAGAAGAGCGTGGACAGACCGCCGACCACGCAGAAGCCGACGAGCTGGCGGGCCAGGCCCTTGGGTACGTCGGTCAGGTCGCGGTCGCGCGGGTCGTCCCCGAAGGGCCGGGCGAGCCGGTCGAGCGGCAGCGAACCGGTGGCGAGAGCGCGTCCCACCCGCCACACCCCCTTCAGGTCGTCGGTCGCGGTCTTCACGATGTGCACCGTCGAGTTCGGGTCGTCGACCCAGTCGACCGGCACCTCGTGGATGCGCAGCCCGGCGCGCTCGGCCAGCACCAGCATCTCGGTGTCGAAGAACCAGCCGGTGTCCTCCACCAGCGGCAGCAGCACCTGGGCAACATCACGGCGGATCGCCTTGAACCCGCACTGCGCGTCCGAGAAGCGGGCCTGCAGCGAACCGCGCAGGATCAGGTTGTAGGTGCGGCTGATGAACTCCCGCTTGGCGCCGCGCACCACACGCGAGGAGCGGGACAGCCGCGAACCGATCGCCAGGTCGGAATGGCCGGAGATCAGCGGCGCCACCAGCGGCAGCAGCGCGTTGAGGTCGGTGGACAGATCCACGTCCATGTACGCGAGGACCGGCGCGTCGGAGGCCGACCACACGGTCCGCAGCGCCCGGCCGCGACCCTTCTGCTCAAGGCGGAAGGACCTGACCTCCGGGATCTCCGCCTCCAGCCGCGCGGCCACCTGAGGGGTGGTGTCCGTGGACGCGTTGTCCGCCACCGTGATGCGGAACGCGTACGGGAACGTGCGCTTGAGGTGCTCGTGGAGTCTGAGCACACATGGCTGGAGGTCCTTCTCCTCGTTGTAGACGGGGATCACTACGTCCAGGACAGGCGTACCGGCGTTTCCGGCCGGGAGGTGCTCCCGCGCCGGCAGGTTGCCGGGAGAAGAGTCGGTTCGCATGCCAACGACTCTCGTCAGGCGCCCTGTTGCACCCATGTGGTGGCGCTGTGCTGTACCTGTGAGTGCGATTGCCAGTTTGTTTCCAGGGCGAGCGCAGGCAGATGCAGCGTGAAAACGGTCCGGCCGGGCACACTGTCGACGGTCACGGCGCCCTCGTGCGCGGCCGCGACGGCCTGCACGATGGCGAGCCCGAGCCCGGTCGAACCGGAGGCACGCGAGCGCGAGGAATCACCGCGCGCGAACCGTTCGAAGACGCGTGGAAGCAGGTCCTGCGGAATGCCGGGCCCGTCGTCCTGGACGTCCACGCACAGCCATGGCCCGTGTCGGTGCACCCGTGCCGTCACGGTCGTACCGGGCGGTGTGTGCGTGCGTGCGTTCGCGAACAGGTTGACC
Source organism: Streptomyces sp. NPDC001530 (assembly GCF_042894545.1). NCBI lineage: Bacteria > Bacillati > Actinomycetota > Actinomycetes > Kitasatosporales > Streptomycetaceae > Streptomyces > Streptomyces sp. NPDC001530. Next base: position 207,023 of record NZ_JBIAVS010000012.1, on the reverse strand, counting down.
AGCACCTGCTGAAGCCGTGCGGCATCCGCCGACACGAGCGCGGGCTCGTCGGGCAGTTCGAGCCGCCAGTTGTGGTCGCGCCCGGCCGCCCGTGCGTCGCTCACGGCGTCGATGACGAGGGGGACGAGGTCGGTCTGCTCGTACTGGAGTGGCCGCCCGGCGTCGAGCCGCGCGAGCAGCAGCAGATCCTCGACGAGCCCGGTCATCCGCCCGGCCTCGGACTCGATCCGCCCGAGAGCGTGCCGGGTGTCGGGCCCGGTCTCTTCCCTGCCGCGTCTGGTCAGCTCGGCGTACCCCCGGATGGACGCCAGCGGCGTACGGAGCTCATGACTCGCGTCCGCGACGAACTGCCGTACGCGCATCTCGCTCTGCTGCCGCGCGTGCAGGGCGCCGTGGATGTGGTCGAGCATGCGGTTGAGCGCCGCGCCGACCTGGCCCACCTCGGTGTGGGGGTCGGATTCGGACTCGGGGACACGCTCGTAGAGGGTGACCTCGCCGGTGTGCAGGGGGAGTTCGGAGACGCGGGTGGCGGTGGCGGCGACCTTGCGCAGGGGGCGCAGGGCGAGGGTCACGATGGCGGCGCCCGCGAGGGAGGCGGCCACGAGACCCGCGCCGGTGACACTGATCTCGACGTAGATCAGCGTGGTGAGGGTGTTGGTGACGTCGCTGGTCGGGAGGGCCACGTAGAAGCTGCCGTTCCTGCCTTCCTGGTACTGCACGCGGTACTCGCCCCGGCCGGGGATCTCCACGGTGTGCGGGCGCTTGTCCTTCGCGACGGAGGCGAGGACGGCCAGCTGGCTGTCGCTGAGCTGGACCGCGGTGGGTTGCTTGACCCCGCTGGAGTCCTTCTTCCCCACGCTGACGATGCCCTTGGTGACCTCGCCGTTCTTGACGATCGCGCCGATGGCGCCCATGCCCTGCGGGCCACGGGTGACGAATTCGAGGGGGTCCTTGACGATGCCGTCGGCGTTCGGGGGGCGCACGGGCCCGTCGCCGCCCACCGGGCCGCCCGCCGCGCGCATCGACGCCTCGCCCAGGTTCTTGTCCAGTTGGTCGTACAGGTGGGAGCGCAACGCGATCGTGGTCACGGTGCCGATCACCGCGCACACGACGGCGATCAGCGTCACGGACGCGACGACGAGCCGCGTCCGCAGCGTGCGCGGCTGTTGTCGTCCTCGCCCCTGCTTACGCGGCCGTCGTCGCCCGCTCATGACGCGGCGGGCTTGATCAGGTAACCGGCCCCCCGGCGGGTGTGGATCATCGGCTCGCGCCCGGCGTCGATCTTGCGCCGCAGGTAGGAGATGTACAGCTCGACGACATTGGCCTGGCCACCGAAGTCGTACGACCACACGCGGTCGAGGATCTGCGCCTTGCTGAGCACCCGGCGCGGATTGCGCATCAGGAAGCGCAGCAGTTCGAACTCGGTCGCGGTGAGGTGGATGTTCTCACCGGCCCGCGACACCTCGTGACTGTCCTCGTCCAGGGTGAGGTCCCCGACGACCAGCACGGAGTCGGAGCGCCGGTCGGCGGCACCGGAACGGCGGATCAGCCCGCGCAGCCGGGCCACGACCTCTTCGAGGCTGAACGGCTTGGTGACGTAGTCGTCGCCACCGGCGGTGAGTCCGGCGATCCGGTCCTCGACCGCGTCCTTCGCGGTCAGGAACAGCACGGGAACGTCAGGCAGCTCCCGGCGCAGCCGGCCGAGGACGGTCAGCCCGTCCATGTCGGGCAGCATCATGTCGAGGACGACGGCGTCGGGCCGGAACTCGCGCGCGGTCTGCACCGCACCGGTCCCGTCACCCGCGCTGCGGATCTGCCAGCCTTCATAGCGAAGGGCCATGGACAGCAGCTCGGTGATCGACAACTCGTCGTCCACCACAAGCACTCGGACGGGGCTCCCGTCCGGCCTCAGCAGTTCGGCGCGCCCCTGGGGCGAGGTCGTGGTCATAGCGGACACCTTGGTCGGCGCCGCTGAGAGCATCCTTTCGGGAACCTGTGTTTTTCCTGAGAAACACACAGGTGTCTCTCAGGGAAATCCTGGGAAGATCACGAAGTTCCCGGGAAGGACCCCGCTCAACAACCCCGTTCTGGGCCGATCTTGAAGGGCTCTGGGGTGATCTTGAAGGGTTCCGGGGCGATCTTGAAGAGGCGCGCGCCATTCTCGTAGCAGACAGCCCGCAGCCAGTCGTCCCCCAGCCCGAGCCGTTCCAGGGCGTGCAGCTGGTGGGCGTACGGGTACGGGATGTTCGGGAAGTCGGTGCCAAGGAGGACCCGCTCGCCCAGGTCCGCGAGCCGGGGGAGGGCTTCGCGCGGGAACGGCGCGAGGCGTTCGCTGAAGTCCGTGAACGCCATCGTCGTGTCCAGCCGCACCTCCCCGTACCGCTCGGCGAGGTCGAGGAAGTCCGCGTACTCGGGCATCCCCATGTGCGCGACGACGAGCCGCAGCCGGGGATGCCGGGCGAGTACGCGCGCGACCGGCCCGGGCCCGGTGTGCTTGCCGGGCGAAGGCCCGGACCCGCAGTGCATCACGACGGGGACACCGGCCTCGGCGAGCAACCCCCACACCGGATCCAGGAGTTGGTCCCCCGGGTCGTACGCCCCCACCTGCACATGCGCCTTGAAGACCCGCGCTCCCGAGTCCACCGCCTCCCGTACGTACGTCTCGACGCCCGGCTCGGGGAAGAGGGTCGCGGTGTGCAGGCAGTCGGGGGTACGACGGGCGAAGCCGACGGCCCAGGAGTTGAGCCACTCGGCCATGCCGGGCTTGTGCGGATAGAGCATGGCGGTGAAGGCCCGCACCCCGAACTGCCGGATCACCGCGAGCCGTTCGTCCTCGTCGCCCCGGTAGGTGATCGGCCACTCGACGCCGCCGGTCAGCGGCCCGAGCCCGTCGAAGTAGCCCCACACCTTGCGCAGCACACGCTCGGGCATGAAGTGCGTGTGCACGTCGACGAGCCCGGGAAGCCCGAGCCGCTCCCAGAACCGCCTGACGTCCTCGCTACTGCTGTGCACGCTCGAACCCGTGGCTGTGCTCGACCTTGGCGATGTGCAGGGTGTAGCGCTCGTACCACTCGGCACGACCGCGCTTCTGCGCCGCGCGGTGCTCGGCATGCGCGCTCCACTCCCTGATCGCGCCCTCGTCCCTGAAGTACCCGACGGTGATGGACAGCCCGTCCGGCGTGCGCGCGTGATCCATGCCCAGGTAGCCCGGGATGTCCTTCACCAGCTCCTCCATACGCTCGGCGGTCTCCCCGTATCCGTTGTCCCCTTCCGTCCGTACGGAGGTGAACACGGCGGCGTAGTAAGGAGGTTCATGGGCTGCGACAGGCGCAATGAAGTGATCGCTCATGTCCGCCACTCTCGGCCGGGGCGCCCCGGTCCGTCCAGCACCTTTCCGAACGGGATCCAAAAGGGATCGAAGTCTTGACCATTCCCACGGTTCAGGGGAGCCCCCGGTACGGGCGAGCCCCCCGTACAGGCGAGCCCTCCGTACAGGAGACCTCTGGGCACAGGAGAGCGCCCCGGTCAGAAGAGACCTGCTCGGGAGAGATCCGGCTCCGAAGAGACCCTGCTCAGAAGAGTCCGTCCTGCACACTGCTGTCCCTGGCCTCCCTCAACTCCCTTACCGGCATGGTCAGTCCCGGGCCGATCGCGGGGGTCAACTCCCACCCGGTCATCAGCCGCGTATCCAGAACGACAACCCCTCTCTCGGTCGCCAGATGCAGATCGGGCCCGGCGGCGGCGCACAGCTCACCACTCACCGTGCCGCCCGCCACGAGCTCGCCCACGACGCCTGCGACGGGTGGCAGACCCGTGAGCCCGAACACCTCGGTGTGGTCGACGGGTTCGAACGGAGCCCGTTGGAGCGACTCGGGCCAGGCGTCGAGCCGCCCGACGCGCGCGTGCAGCTCCCGGATCTCGGCCACCCGCTCGCCGGGCCCCGGCAGCGCCGCCCGTACCGCCCGCTTGTCGGCGTACGGAATCCGGTCGGGCACCTTGAGCGCGGCCCGCAGCAACTCCTCGGCCCGCCGAGCGGCCATCAGCGGCCCCCGCCCCAGCCAGCTGAAGGTGACGGCGCCCTGCTCCAAGAGGCGCGCGGACCCCCGCTCGACTCCGGTGATCCCGACCTTCACCATCCCAGGCCCGAACCACGCCAGATACACGTGGTACGGCCTCGGGTCATCGGCCATCGTGTCGGCGGCCACGGAGTGCGCCCGGTCCAGTCGAGCGCACTCCTCGCACCGCGCGCCGGTACTGCGCCCCGACACAACCGCCCGCACCGGACACTCATGCCCCCGAGCCCCCACACACGTCCGCACACCCCCATCCACCACCCCGAACGCCACCCTCTTCCCCCAGGCCAGCGCGCTGCCCCGCCCACCACCCCACACCAGCACGGGGCCGCCCCCCGACCACCGCAACCCCGAACATCTCCACACCCGCCGCACACCAACGACATTAGGGGGTGGCACTGACAACGGGGCTGACCAGCCTTATTGCGCGAAGCGTCGCTCTCACCGACGCTTCGCGCAACATCAGCACACCAAGCCAAGCGGTCCGGTACCGTGCGGCGAGGCCCGAAGTCGCAACTTGGTTTTGCGACTTCGGGCCTCTCTCATTGCGCTCCTACGGCACTACGGCAGCACGTAGACCGGCGCCCCCTCCGGAGTGCAGCCCTGCTGCCGCATGCAGCCCCGCTTGAGCAGCATCCGTACGCAGTCATAGACGCGCGACTGCGCGAGCCCCGTTCGGCTGGCGATCTCCTCCAGACGGTAACGGGCACCGCCCCGCAGCAGCGCCGGGGCCAGGTAGGCCGCCACCGCGTGGATGTCCTCCGTGACGACGAGGTTCTTCTCCCTCCAGGCGGCGAGGAGCTCCTGGGGCGTCAGCTTCGGTACGCCGGCGGGCTTGAGGCGCGCGGCGGGGTGAGCCAGAGCGTTGGCGATCTGCTGCAGCGCCTCCGCGATCACGACTTGGCTGAGGCTGATCTCCTGCTGACTGCGGCTGATCTCCTGCTGGCTGATACTGATCTCCCGCAACAGCTCGCCATGCTCCTCCTGGAAGGCGAGCAGCATCTCGTCGGCCCGGACGTTCCGCTCTTCGAGCCGCACGATGGCGTCGGCGACCTGCTGGGGCATGACGTATGCGGTGCCGCCGCTGGGGGCGGGCTGGATGGGGGCCGGTTCGAGGGAGTACGAGCCATCGCGCTGGACGGTGACGATGACCTCGGAGACCCAGTTCCTGAACGGTTCCGCGTCCGGCTTGGTGCACCCGTTGACGAGCTGGATGAGACCCTGCAGATTCACCATCTTCATGGTTGAGCGAAGCCCCTGACCTGCAATATTGCGCGCTGCGTCGCTCTGACCGACGCTTCGCGCAATATCTCCGAACGTTGTTGCATGCCGTTGCGAGACCGCGCTCTGCACCGCGTCTCGGGTGTTGGCGTAGCCGAGGTTCTTGGCCACATCCATCGCCGGGAACCAGTGCGTCCCATCCGGCAAAGTAAGCCTCCGCACCCGCGCCCCCGTAGCCGCGAACACGAAGTCATTGATGTCGATCGCGTCCTGCCGCTGCTGTCCCGCCGACTCATCCGGCGGCGTGTTCTGCTCGTACATCGAGCATCACCTCCGCTCCGGAAATTAGGCACACAAAGGTCCAACTCTGTGCGATAGCAAGGATGTTCACCCGACAGGTGACGGAGGTATCGATTCTGCCGCTGACGAGGGAGAACTGCGAGGAAGAGCTCAAACGGCGGACTCGGTCACCGGCTCCCCCGTACCCGACTCGGCAGTCACCCGTACGGGAAGTTCCGCGAGCCGCCCCCGCCCGGCCAGCCGGCACCCGACGCACCCGGGATGCCCCTCGCGCGCGGTGAGGTCCTTGACCCACATCCCCCACTCCGCTGCGGGGCGTCGCCCGGGTGGCTTGCCCCAGCCGGCGAGGTGCAGCACCCAGGTGATCAGGACGCTGATCACCACGACGCTCAGCCCGCCCCACACCCATAAAGCGTTCCCCGCGCAGACGCCGGCCCCCATCACCGCCACTCCTACGGTGGCGATCCCGAACCCGGTCCACCCCGCGACGGTGTGCCCTTCGTCGTACTGGCTCATCTACGGCCTCCTCCTGTGGAGACGACTAGACTCCTCGCAACCCCTCACTACCTAAGAAATTTGGCAACGAAACCTCTCACGCACTAAGGGAATAAGGAAGTACCGATGCAGCAGGGCGGCCCGCCACACTCACGCCCGCACCCGTCCGCGACCTCGGCCGAGGTGCTCCCGGCCATGGACCACTTGATCGCCACGAGCATGCGCGCCCAGCAGGAGATGGCTCAGCGGCTGAACCTGAACCTCACCGACCTCATGTGCTTCACCTGCGTCCTGAAGGCGGGCGACAATCTGCTCACCGCCGGGGACCTCGCGGAACACGCGCGCGTCACGACCGGCGCCGTCACCGGCATCCTCAACCGCCTCGAACGCGCCGGCTACGTCACCCGCCGCCCCGACCCCGCCGACCGCCGCCGCGTCCGCATCGCCGCGCAACCGGCCGCGGTCACCCGCGTCCTGGCCCTCTACGAGCCGTACTACGCCCGCCTGACGGAGCTCTGCTCCGGCTACACCCCCGCCGAAGTCGCCGTCCTGCACGACTGGTTCACCCGTTCGGGCAGGCTGATGAGCGACTACTTGGAGGAGATGCGTGCGACGCCCGGCGACCTACCGCCCCTGGGATGAAGCGGCCTCGACCGTCAGCGCGTAATCCACCCCGACCGAGAAGTCGCCGGCAACCGAGTTGGGGGCCGCGGCGGCGGTGCGTTGGGTACTGGGCACGCCAACTCACAGTCAAGAAAGGGGAGTTGGCAAGCCTGCTCCCCACCGCTTGACGGTGAAAGGATGTCCCTTTGGACCCGTCTATGTGGTGATCATCACGAAATCAGGAAAGATATTCTGTTTTCCAATGATGTGATGAATGTGACTCCTCAAGAGAAGCTCAGGAGGTGTCGTGAGGGTTGCGTGAAGAGCTCGTGTATGTGAATGTCATGATCATGCAGGCCTTCCGAATGATTCGGCGGCCCGTTTAAGGGAGGGCAGTTATGCGCGTCAACGCGCATAACTCAGGCGAAACTCGCGCTTCTCTTTTCCTATTCCGCTCCCGCAATACGGGGAGCTGTCCGTGGGTAAGGAGAACGAAAGTCCGGAATCGCCCGAATTGCAACCCTTCCCTTATGCCATGCATTCTCGAGAAATGGATCAAAGTGAACATAGGCAAGAAGGCGCTTACGACGGCTGCGCTCACTACGGCAGGACTTGCTCTCGCAGCCGCGCCCGCCTCGGCTCAGACCAACGCCCATGGCTACGCCTCGTACGAATCGTGCGGCATCCTCAGCTGCATCACCATCGAAACGGCTGAAGGCTGGTTCACGGCCGAAGGTGAGACCCTGAAGGTCTGCGACATCTATACCGATGGCCACCGCGCCGGAGCCGAACTGGAGTGGTACAGCGGAGGTGCCTATCACATCTACGGCGCCTACGCCACGGGTGGTGACGGTTCCTGCGCGACCTGGACCGACAAGGACATCCCCGAGGGAACCTCGGTCACGATGAGGGTCTGGGACCAGAACGGATCGACCGGGAGCCGCCAGCACCTGAAGACCTTCCACGGCACCGCGTGATCCGCAGCTGCCAATGCGGCCCCTCCCACTACCTGGATGCTGTTGTTTTATTCGGGTCAGCGCTAATTAGCCCTGCGCAGCATCGGCTCGGCGGGGCTTAGCGCTGCGACGTGGCAGGTGCGGGCTCGGGGGCGCCGTGAGAAGCCTTCCGCTTTCCGAACGCGATCGGTTTAAGGACTTAGCAGGGAACCACGTGTACCTGCCGATTGCGGACTGCATTTCGTGGGTGGGCTAAGGGGTGCTCCGGCTGATGGGAGCACCCCTGCTGCGCCTACGGGGAATCTCGTCGTACAGACAACCTGCCTCATGCGCCCGAGGCGCCCGCGGACCATGCCGACCAGTGAATTGGTCTCCTCAATACGCATGCGCCGAGCAACGACGTAGAAGACACTGAGTAGGACGATCGATCCGGCGATGAGCGCCGCAACAGATCCGAGGGCGCCGTGTCCGAGCGCACCGGTGATCGCGTAGCCGTCTGCGGCACCCGCCAGGGCACCAGGGACGGATGCGAGACAAAGCCGTGTGTACGTGCGCAGGACGCGGGCGCCGTCCAGATGACCGCCCAACCGCCGGCTCAGCCGCTGCGAGTCCACTACGACGCCGAGATGGCACAGCGCATCCTCCGCCACTCGCAGATCGCCATGACGATGGAGGTCTACGCCGAGGCGAGCGAGGAAGAGGTACGCGCGGCGATCGGCAAGCTGTCCGACGCGATGGGCGGCACCGGCTGACACGGTTGCTGTACTTCACTGCTGTACGGCTCTGAAACGCAAGAGGCCCCGGATCTCTCCGGGGCCTCTCACCTGTGTGCACTCGGCAGGATTCGAACCTGCAACCTTCTGATCCGTAGTCAGATGCTCTATCCGTTAAGCTACGAGTGCTTGTTTTGTTCTTGTCCCGCTCCCGGGCTTTCGGCCCGCTCGCGGCGACAGGAAGAACATTACATGACTGCCGCCGCCATGTGAAATCCGTTTGCCGCACCCCTTGTGAGCTGGGAAAACGCGCTGCGGCGCCCGGTAACGCCGAAGCCCCGGTCCAAGTGGACCGGGGCTTCGGATCTTGGCGCGGAGGCGGAGGGATTTGAACCCTCGATGGGATTGAAGTCCCAAACCGCATTAGCAGTGCGGCGCCATAGACCGGACTAGGCGACGCCTCCCGCACAGCCGCCCGCGCGAGCGCGAGTGGTGCGTGCAGATGATGACACAGTCGAGCGTCGTGTCACCAATCGCCCCCTACGGTACTAGGCAGGCGGGCCGCAGAGCAAAGCCCATCGCCGCCGCGCAACCGGGCGGGGTGCATGGCGTTAGACAGGTCATGTTGCGCCGACTCGTTCTCACCGCCGCCGCGTCCGCCACCGCCGCGCTCTCGGCCGTACCCGCAGCGTCCGCCGCCCCCGTGTCCGCCGCCCCCGTGCCGGCCGTACCCCCGTCCGCCCTGCCCACCGGACTCGCCACCACAGGGCTGGCCACCACCGCGTCCGGCGAAGCGGTTCCGGCGCACCTGGCCCTGAGGCCCCCGCCGGCCCGCGGCGAGGACTCCGGGGACCGGCTGACCGTCACCGTCCACGGCGTGGGAGGCGATGCGGACGAAACGTACGAGCTGCGGTGTCATCCCGCCGGCGGCAGCCACCCCGACGCGGGCGACGCCTGCCGGAAGCTGGACGGGAGCACCACCTGGGGCAAGGACCCCTTCGCTCCGGTGCCGCCGGACGCCCTGTGCACGATGCAGCACGGCGGTCCGGCCACCGCGTATGTCACGGGGACCTGGGCGGGGCGCCCCGTTGACGCGCGGTTCGACCGCACGGACGGGTGCGAGATCGCGCGGTGGGACGCGCTGGTGCCGGTGCTGCCGGGTCTCCACGCATAGTTGCCGGGTCTTCACGCTAGCGGAGGCAGGGTGGAGGCGGCGCGGAGTCACGGCGACTTCGTGACTCCGAGATGGTCCGGAGATCGTCCGGGGATGGTTCCGAGGGAGTTGCGTGCGAGTTCCGAGGGGGCGAAATGCACGGTCACAGGTTCTACGTCTCTTCTGCGTCTCTTCCGCATGCGACCTCCCTCTCATCCGGCGTCGCGAGCGCAACCACTGCCCGTAGACTCCCTCGCGTGACACGCTGCGGGCCGGTTGGCAAGATGGCATCCGCGGTCGGCAAGGTGCGGTAACAGGGAGGAAGCGTCTCGTGAGCAGCAGGCCATCCCGAGGCGCTGCTCGCCTCGCAGCCATACTGGACGCGCTGCCCGACGCGTTGGTGCTGGTCAACGCCAATGGGACCGTCGTCAACGCCAACACCATCGCCCTGGAGGCCTTCGAGGCCCCGGGCACGGCTCTGGTGGGCCGGGGGCTGCTCGATCTGCTGCCGCAGTTCGACTCCCGGCTGATCCCCGGATCCATGCGGCGGCCCGACACCATCGACGAGCGCGGGCGAACCAAGCCGACCAGGATGATCGCGCGGCGGACCGACGGCACCGAGTTCCCGGTCGAAGTCACCAGTGCGAACCTCGAGAACGGCCAGCAGGCCTACGACAGCTACGGCCCCACCCCTGACGAGCTGCTCATGCTCGTCGTACGCGATCTGTCGGGCACCGTCGACACCGAGGCCGAACTCGCGCGTTCGCAACGACAGACCGAGATGATCCTGCGCGCGGCGGCCGAGGGTGTCGTCGGCACGGACACGGAAGGGCGGGTCGTCCTCGTCAATCCGGCGGCCGCTCAGATACTCGGTTACCGGGCCAGCGACCTCGGCGGCCAGGACCTGCACTCCCTCATCCTTCACTCGCGCGCGGACGGCGAGCCGTTCGCGTACGAGGAGTCTCCGCTCGCCGACACCCTGCGCTCCGGGCGCAAGCACCGGGTGCGCGGGCAGGTGCTGTGGTCGAAGGCCGGGGACAAGGTGCCGGTCGATCTGACGACCGCGCCGGTGCGCGACGGGGACCAGCTCGTCGGCGCCGTCATGACCTTCACCGACCGGCGGCCGTACGACACCCTCGCCGAGGAGAAGGAGGCCGAGGCCACCCGGCACGCCGAGGAGCTCGAACGCCTCGCCGACGAGCACGCCGATGAGCTCAGGACGCTGCGCGAGCAGCACACGGCCGAGCTGGCCGAGCTGCGCGAGCGGCACGAGGAGGAACTCGCCGCCGGCGACGAGCGGTACGCGGCGCTCGGCGAGCGGGAGAAGGACCGGTACGAGGCGCTGACCGCCCGGCACGAGCAGCTGCTCGCCGTGCTCGACCAGTCCCTGCGCGGGCCCCTCGACCAGCTGCGCGGCGAACTCTCCAAGCTCGCGGCCGACGACGCCGGACAGCTGTGGCCCGAGGCCAACCAGGTGCTCCACCATCTCGCGGCCGGCTACTCGCGGATCACCACGCTCGTCGACAACGTCCTCGGTTACCAGCGGCTCGACTCCGGGGCCGAGGAGATCTCCCGTACGAAGGTGATGCTCGACGCGGTCGTCGCGGCCGGTGTCGACGGTGCCGTGGAGCTGATCGGGCCCGGGCGCGTCCAGTTCGCCGTGCACGCGCCGCCCATCGAGGCCGAGGTCGACCCGACGCGGCTCGCGAACGCCCTCGCGCATCTCATCGCGGACGTCGCGGGAGTCGACGCGACCGGCAACGCGCCGGTGTCGGCGGGCGGTTACATGGACAACACCGTCGTCGTGGCGGCGGCGCAGCGCGGTGAGGGCGTCCGTATCGAAGTGCGCGGGCCGTACGCCGGGGGAGACCCGGTGCACGAGCCGATCGTGCGCGGGATCGTGCGCGCGCACGGCGGCGTGCTGCAGACGCACGAGGTACCGGGGATGAGCGGCAGCGCGTACGTCCTCGAGGTGCCCATCGGAGGCGGGGCCGGGACGGTTCCCGCTCCCGAGAACACCCCCGGGGCCGAGGTGGCCCTTCCCGAGCAGGCCTCGCACCAGGGCGGTGGCAGGCGGCGGGCCCGCCGGTCCTCCGTGGACGCCTTCCTGGAGAGCGAGGTGGCGGGGGAGTCAGAGACCGCGGTCGACGGGGCCGCTCCCACGGGGCGGCGTCGGCGGCGTGCGGCCGAAGAGCAGGGGACCGGCGAGGTGTCGGTTCCCGCGCAGGGCTCGGGCGTCGAGGGTCCCGGCGGTGACGGTGGTGCTTCCGGTTCCGGTGGTACGGGGCGGCGGCGCGGGCGGCCGAGTCCGGCCGAAGGCGCGGACGGTGCTGGTACCGGTACCGGTACGGCCGATGGCGTGACCGACGGTGTCTCCGAGGGCGCGGTCGTCACCGCGGCCGAGCACGCGGCGGGAACCGCTGCCATGGGTACGGGTCTTGGCGGGACGGTGCCTCCGCAGGGCGTGCCGGTGCCCTCCGGGCGGCGCGCACGGCGGGACGGCGAACAGCACGCGCTGCCGCCGGCGTTGCCCGCGGCGCCCAGTGCACCCGTCGCCCCGGGTGCGCAGGGCTCGCCGGACGCCGGTGCCGCCGCGGACGCGGGGCAGCCGACCGGACGGCGTCGGCGTGCGCTGGCCGCAGCGGCCGAGCGCGCCGCCGCGCAGGAGGCGGGCGCCCGTACGGTGTTCGCGCTGCCGCCCGCCGAGGCGGACCGCTCACCCGAGTACGTCGAGGCCCAGGCCCAGACTCAGGCCCAAGTTCAGGCCCAGGCCCAGGCTCAGATCCAGGCCCAGGCTCAGATCCAGGCCCAGGCTCAGATCCAAGCTCAGGCTCAGATCCAGTCGGCCGACAGCGGCGGCGCCGGTCACGGGCAGGCCGACGACGGCCGTCATGACGTGATGCTGCACGACCCGGCCGAGGATCACACTCCGCCGCAGCCGCACCCTGTTTCCGCCCCGACGGGACGGCGGCGGGCTCGCCGTGCTCCCGGTCAGCCGGACGGGGCGGGGACGCCCGCGCAGGGGGTTCCGGCCCAGACGGTTCCGGCTCAGGGCGTTCCGGCACAGGCGGTTCCGGCATCGGGGGTTCCGGCATCGGGGGTTCCGGGCCAGACCGTTCCCGCGCAGGGTGTCCCCGCGCAGGGCGTTCCGGGTGCGGCCGCCGCCGGGCAGCCGGCTCCCGTACAGGCACCGCAGACACCACAGACCGCTGCCGCCGCCCAGGCCACCCCTGCCGCCGGGATCCCGGCCCAGCAGCCCCAGCCCACCGCTGCCCCGGCGCCGGTCCCGGCTGCGACTCCGGCTCCTCAGCCGTGGCCGAACGCGAACACCAGCACCGGCACGGGCGTCAACGCCAACGACACTTCAGGCGCAGGCACTCCGACGCCCGTACCCCCCGTGTCCCCCGCCGCCGGTCAGCCAACCCCCGCTCCGGGCACCCCCCTTCCCCCCGAGCTCCCGGCACAGCCGCGGGTCGCTCAGCCGTTGCCCGCCGAGGCCGCGGCCCCGATCGACCCCAACTCGACGCAGGGGCGCGCGATCAGCGTGCGGACGCTCGGCCAGGGCGTCCCGTTCACCCGGCAGCCGGCCCCGCAGGCTCAGCCCCAGGCCCCCACGCCTCCCCCGCACCAGACGAACGGCTCGGGCCGCCGCCGCAAACTCGGTACGCCCCCCGAGCCCGCCGCCGAGCGCCCGGAGACCGCGGCCCGCCCGCACCCGCAGGCCGGACCGGCGCCCACGGCACCCGCCGCGCCCGGGCCCCGGCTGCCCGGAGCCACCGAGGGCGCCGGACGCTCGTACGCCATAGGAGCACCGGACGAGAACGCCGCCGAGGGCCCCGAGCCGCTCGACGGTCCCGGCGGTGCCGTCGAGGTCGCCGACCAGCCGCAGCCGCAGCCCCTGGACGACGAACTGCCCCCGGAGCCGCTGGACAACCCGCGGCGGCTACTCGTGTGGCCCGCGCCGGACGTGACGACCCAGCAGGCGCTGAGCGACCGCGGCTACCGGCCCGTCATCGTGCACTCGCGCGAGGAGGTCGACGCGCAGATCGCCGCCTTCCCGGCCGCGCTGTTCGTCGACCCGTTGACCGGGCCGATCACGCGCACGGCGCTCCAGTCGCTGCGCCAGGCCGCCGTCGCCGCCGAGGTGCCCGTCCTCGTGACGGCGGGCCTCGGCCAGGCGACGCGCGAGGCGGCGTACGGCGCCGATCCCGCCGTACTCCTGAAGGCCCTGGCGCCCCGGGACTCCGAGCAGCACCCGCCGCGCGTGCTGCTCATCGAGGAGCACGGGGAGATCGCGCTGGCGCTGACCGCGACGCTGGAGCGGCGCGGGATGCAGGTCGCGCGGGCGTCGACCGACGCGGACGCCGTCACGCTGGCCTCGCAGATGCGGCCGAACCTGGTCGTGATGGACCTGATGCAGGTACGGCGTCGGCAGGCCGGAATCGTGGACTGGCTGCGCGCGAACGGCCAGTTGAACCGCACGCCGCTCGTCGTCTACACCGCCGCCGTCGACCAGGCCGAACTGCCGCGCCTGGCCGCGGGGGAGACGGTGCTGTTCCTCGCCGAACGCTCGACGAGTGCCGAGGTGCAGGACCGGATCGTCGACCTGCTGGCGCGCATCGGCACCAACTGACCGATGTCAGGGGGCGGTGGGCTTCCGCCTGACCGACGTCAGGGGGCGGTCAGTTTCCGCCTGACCGACTTCAGGAGGCAGTGAGTTTCGCCTGACCGACTTCAAGGGGCAGTGAGTTTTCGCCTGGCCGACGGTGAGTTTCCGCGCCGCCGCCTTGGTCGACGCCCTTACCCGCTCCCGCATGCCTGCGGCAGGCCGGGAATGCGTGGGCGCGACGGTGCTACGTCGGGTGCTACGTCGATGACGTGCGCGTGCGTCGGGTGGGGAGCTGCACGGCTCCCCACCCGACGCACGTGTGTCAGAGCTTCGTCACGTCCAGCTCGCCCTCCGCGTACTGCCTGCGCAGCACCTTCTTGTCGAACTTGCCGACGCTCGTCTTCGGGACCGACTCGATGATCGTCCAGCGCTCGGGGAGCTGCCACTTGGCGATCTTGCCCTCGTCGGCGAGGAAGGCGCGCAGCGTCTCGAAGTCGGCGGTGGAGCCCTCCTTCAGGACGACGGTGGCCAGCGGCCGCTCGCCCCACTTCTCGTCGGGGACGGCGACCACGGCGGCCTCGGCGATGTCCGGGTGGGACATGAGGGCGTTCTCCAGGTCCACGGACGAGATCCACTCGCCGCCCGACTTGATGACGTCCTTGGCACGGTCGGTGAGGGTCAGGAAGCCGTCGGCGCTGATCGTGCCGACGTCACCGGTCTTGAGCCAGCCGTCCTCGCTGAACTTGTCGGCGGGGCGCAGCGGTTCGGCGCCCTGGCCGCCGTAGTAGGCGCCCGCGATCCAGGGGCCGCGCACCTCCAGCTCGCCCGCGGACTCACCGTCCCAGGGGAGCCGTTCGCCACCGGGGCCGGTGAGGCGGGCTTCGACGGCGGCCGGGAAGCGGCCCTGCGTCAGCCGGTACCCGAACTCCTCGTCCGTGCCCACGGCATGGGCCGGCGGCCGGGCGATCGTGCCGAGCGGCGAGGTCTCGGTCATGCCCCAGGCGTGACAGACCCGCATGCCCAACTCGTCGAAGGCCGCCATGAGCGAGGGCGGGCAGGCGGAGCCGCCGATGGTGACCTGGGTGAGGGAGGAGACGTCGCGGGGCTTGGCGTGCAACTCGGCGAGCAGGCCCTGCCAGATGGTGGGGACGGCGGCGGCGTGCGTCGGCCGCTCGCTCTCGATCATCTCGGCGAGCGGTGCGGGCTGCAGGAAACGGTCCGGCATAAGCATGTTGATGCCGGTCATGAAGGTCGCGTGCGGCAGGCCCCAGGCGTTGACGTGGAACTGCGGGACCACGACGAGGGAGGTGTCGCGGTCGGTGAGCCCCATCGACTGGGCCATGTTGACCTGCATGGAGTGCAGGTAGATCGAACGGTGGGAGTAGACCACGCCCTTGGGATCGCCGGTGGTGCCGGACGTGTAACACATGGCCGCGGCCTGCCGCTCGTCGATCTCCGGCCAGTCGTACGTCGTCGGCTTGCCTGCGATCAGCTCCTCGTACTCGTGCACCCGCACGCTCGCGCCGTCGAGCAGCGAACGGTCACCGGGGCCCGACACCACCACGTGCTCGACGGTCGGCAGATGGGGGAGGAGCGGCGCGAGCAGCGGAAGCAGCGAACCGTTGACGATGACCACGCGGTCGGCGGCGTGGTTGACGATGAAGACGAGCTGCTCCGCGGGGAGGCGGAGGTTGAGCGTGTGCAGGACCGCACCCATGGAGGGGATCGCGAAGTACACCTCCACGTGCTCGGCGTTGTTCCACATCAGCGTCGCGACCCGCTCGTCGCCCGTCACCCCGAGGTCGTCGCGCAGGGCGTGGGCGAGCTGCACTGCGCGCGTCCCGGCCTCCCGGAAACTGCGCCGCTGCGGCTCGCCCTCCCCGGTCCAGGTCGTGATCTGCGACGAACCGTGCACGAGCGCCCCGTGCACGAGAATGCGGGTCACAGTCAGCGGTACGTCCTGCATCGTGCTCAGCACGGCGTCCTCCCGGGGCGGCGACATTGCCTACGCGGCAGTAATGGGTTGCGCTGATTCTGCGCACATACCGAGCGGTATGTCACTAGGCGGCCGGATGATCGATCAGTCCGACGCCCATTCGACTGTGGGCAACGATCAGGCCGGGACGCCCATTCGGGCTGCGGCCGACGATCAGGCCGGGACACGGAATCGGCTACGGCTACGGCTACGGCTACGGCTACGGCCGACGATCAGGGCAGGGCGCGCACTCGGCTGCGGGCGGGGTGACAGCGGGGCGCGAGCTTGGCGGGGGTCGGGCGGGAGTGGGGCAGCAGCTTGGCGGGGGCCGGGACGGAACAGCGCGGGACCGAGCGAGTGCCAGGCGGGGGCCCGGGGGCGGCCGGGTTAAGGCCCGGGGCGCCGAGCGGGAGCCACGCAGGCGCCCGGCGGGAGCGGGCAGGCGCCGAGCAGGAGTGGGCGGGGCCGAGCAGAAGCGGGGCGGGGTGCCGGGCGGGAGCCTGGCAGGAGCGGGGCCGGGCGCCAAGCGCGAGCGGGGCAGGCGCCGAGCAGGAGCGGAGCCGGGCGCCGAGCAGGAGCGGGGCCGGGTGCTGGGCGGGAGCCCGGCAGGCGCCGGGTGCCCGGTGGGAACCTGGCAGGGGCCGGGCGAGTCGGTGCGGCCTACCTCACAGGGCTCAGCTCAGGGTCTTCGCGCAACTTGCCCAGCGCACGCGACACCGCCGACTTGACCGTGCCGACGGAGACCCCGAGCACCTCCGCCGTCTGCGCCTCACTCAAGTCCTCGTAGTACCGCAGGACGACCATCGCCCGCTGTCGCGCCGGCAACTTCCTGATCGCCCGCCACATCGCGTCGTGCAGCGCCTGCTGCTCGGCGGGGTCCGAGGCGGGCAGCCCCTCCGGCTCCGGCAGCTCGTCGCACGCGAACTCGTCGACCTTGCGCTTGCGCCACTGCGACGTCCGCGTGTTCAGCAACGCCCGACGCACATAGCCATCCAGCGCCCGGTGGTCCTCGATCCGGTCCCAGGCGACATACGTCTTCGTCAGCGCGGTCTGCAGCAGGTCCTCGGCGTCGCTCGGGTTCGCGGTGAGCGACCGGGCGGTACGCAGCAACACCGGCTGGCGGGCCTTCACATACGAAGAGAACGACGGGTAGGCCGCGTACGGACGAGTCCGCGTCGCGGCGTCCGAAGCGCTGGTGCAGACGGGTGTGGTCATGGCTCCACGCTAGGTTCGCCCCCTACTCTCGCGGATCGGCCGCAGGTCCCGAAGCGGTGTCCCCCTCAGGTTGTAGGAGGGGGGTTGCCCCCACCTCCTGAGGGTGGACGAGCGGCGCCTGCACCCTGAGGGTTCATCCCTGAGAGACGACTACCGTGGCAGTAGCCGGGCGCAGTAGACGCGACCCCGAGAGCCAGTGGACGGGAACCCGGAGGCGGCGGAAGGGACCCTGGGAACGGGGTGGATGGGACCCCGGCTGCAGTAGACGGTCACCCCGGGAGTGGCCCCCGCCAGTGGACGGGACCCGGCACGCTCCGGCCTCCTCACCCCTCCGTCCCGAGAATCAGCCCCGAGGTGGGAACCCCGGTGCCCGCGGTGACGAGGACGCGGTCGGCCCCCGGTATCTGGTTCACGGACGTGCCCCGCAGCTGTCGTACCGCCTCCGCCACTCCGTTCATCCCGTGCAGATAAGCCTCCCCGAGCTGTCCTCCGTGTGTGTTGAGCGGCAGCAGCTCCTCGGCGACGAAGTCCGCGGCCTCCCCCGGCTTGCAGAACCCGAACTCCTCCAACTGCATCAGCACGAACGGCGTGAAGTGGTCGTACAGGATCCCCACGTCGATGTCCGCCGGACTCAGCCCGGACGTCCGCCACAGCTGCCGTGCCACCACGCCCATCTCCGGCAGCCCCGTCAGATCGTCCCGGTAGAAGCTGGTCATCTGCTCCTGCGCCCGGCCCGCGCCCTGCGCGGCGGCCGTGATCACCGCCGGGGGATGCGGCAGATCGCGGGCCCGCTCCACCGACGTAACCACCAGTGCCTGGCCGCCGTCCGTCTCCTGGCAGCAGTCCAGCAACCGCAGCGGCTCCACGATCCACCGCGAGGCCGCGTGCTCGGCGAGGGTGATCGGTCTGCCGTGGAAGTACGCCGCGGGGTTCGTCGCCGCGTACTTCCGGTCCACCACGGCGACATGGCCGAACGCCTCGGGCGTCAGTCCGTACGTGTGCAGATACCGCTGGGCCGCCATCGCCACCCAGGAGGCGGGCGTGAGCAGCCCGAACGGCAACGACCAGCCCAGCGCCGTCCCCTCCGCCGACGGCTCCCGCTGCTGCACCCCCGAACCGAATCGTCTGCCCGACCGCTCGTTGAACGCCCGGTAGCAGACCACCACCTCGGCCACCCCGGTCGCCACCGCGAGCGCCGCCTGCTGCACGGTCGCGCAGGCCGCCCCGCCCCCGTAGTGGATCCGCGAGAAGAAGGACAGCTCCCCCATTCCGGCCGTCTGGGCAACGGTGATCTCCGGGCTGGTGTCCATCGTGAACGTGACCAGCCCGTCCACGTCCCCCGGCGTCAGCCCGGCGTCGTCGAGCGCGGCCCGCACCGCCTCCACCGCCAGCCGCAGCTCGCTGCGCCCCGAGTCCTTGGAGAACGCGGTGGCCCCGATCCCGACGACCGCCGCCCTTCCGCCGAGCGTGTCCCGCGCCCGTACGCTCATGAGGCACCCCCGGGCGCCCCGGGCGGAAGGGTGACCGTCACCGTCCCGGTCACATGTCTGCCGATGCCGTTCGCCCCGACGACCCGCACCGTCGCGGTGTCGCCCGCGACCTCCTCGACCGAGCCGGTCAACACCATGGTGTCGCCCGGGTAGTTGGGAGCTCCGAGCCGTATGGCCACCTTGCGGAGCACCGCGCCCGGCCCGAAGCAGTCCGTGATGTACCTCCCGACCAGGCCATTGGTGGTCAGGATGTTCATGAAGATGTCGGGCGAACCCTTCTGCCGCGCCAACTCCGCGTCGTGGTGCACGTCCTGGTAGTCCCGTGACGCGATCGCCCCGGCCACGATCAGCGTGCGCGTGACCTCGATCTCCAGCGGCGGCAGTGCGTCGCCGACCCTCATGCCTCCACCTCACCGCTCACGACGGACTCTCCACTCACGATCAACTCCCCCAATTCCTGCAGCACTTCACTCCCGCATCCCAGATACGCATCCAACTGCCGCCCCCACAGAAAGTGCCGGTGCACCGGGTGCTCCAGATCGGCCCCCGTCCCGCCGTGCAGATGCTGACCCGTGTGCACCACCCGCTGCCCCGCCTCGGACGCCCACCAGGCGGCGGTCAGCGCGTGTGTCGCGTACTCCAGCCCCTCATCGCGGCGCCACGCCGCCTCGTACGCGGTCACCCGTATCGCCTCGGTGTCCATGTACGCGTCGGCTGCTCGGAGTTGGACCCCCTGCTTGGCGGCGAGCGGACGTCCGAACTGCTCCCGTGCATTGGTGTGCTCCACGGCCCGCGCCAGCGACCCCGCGCACACCCCGGCCTGCAGCCCCGCGAAGGCGGCACGCGCGGTGGCGAGTACGTCGTCGTATGCCTCACGGGAAGCCGCGTCCTCGTCGTCCCCGGCCGATGAACCCTCAGCGGATATACCGCTGGCCGATGGAACACCGGCCGAGGTGCCCCCGGCCGATGGAACGCCGGTCGATGGAACCCCGGCCGATGGAACCCTGACCGATGGACCCCCGAACGGTGTGCCGCCCAGCCGCTCGCCCGGTGTCCCGTCGAGCGTCAGCCGCCCCGCCGACCAGGGCGCCGTCAGCTCCACCGGCTCGCACGCCGCCTCGGAGGTCCGCACCAGCCAGAGCCGGCGCCGGTCGTCGGCGACAAGCACATGGGTGGCGTCCCGCAGCCAGGGCACCACGGGGACGACACCGCTCAGCCGCCTGGGCGCTTCCTCCCGCACGGCCCCCGGCCCGGAGATCGCCCCGCTCACCACCACCGTGCCATCCCCGATCCCCGGCAGCAGCCGCTTCCGCTGCTCCCGTGAACCGTGCGCCGCCACCGCCAGCAGCCCGTACACACAGCTCGCCGCGAACGGCACCTGGGCCGTGGTGCGCCCCTGCTCCTCCAGGAGAAGCACCAGGCCGAGGAGCCCTACGTCCTCCACGGCCGCCACGAGCCCGGCCGCGCACAGCTCCTTCCACAGCTCGGCGTCGCTGCCGGTCCCGGCCGCAGCGAGGCGCTCGTGCGTGGAGAGGTCGCCGAAGATCCGCGCGGCCAGATCACGGGCGGCCGCCTGCTCCTCCGTGGGCGTGAAGTCCATCTCAGCTCCCCCCGCCCTCGACCTCACCGGCCCGAAAGACCGGCAGCTCCAACTCCTCGTCGTACCGCTGGAAAGCGAGGCGCACGGGCATTCCGATCCGCACCTTGTCGTAGGGCACCCCGATCACATTGCTCACAATCCGCACGCCCTCGGCCAGTTCGATCAGACCGACCGCGTAAGGAGGGTCAAAGGCCGGGAAGCGCGGATGGTGCATGACGACGTACGAGTAGACGGTCCCTTCACCGCTCGCCTCGACCGTGTCCCAGTCCAAGGAGCCGCACCCGTTGCACCCTGGCAGCCAGGGAAAGCGCAGCGCCCCGCAGCCGTCGCACCGCTGGATGAGCAGCTGGTGCCGGCCCACTCCCTCCCAGAATCCGGCATTGTCCCGGTTGATCACCGGGCGTGGCCGTCTGCCCTTGGGCCTGCTCCGCGCCGGCGCGTACTTGAGGATCCGGAACCGGTGCGTCCCGGCCAGTTCGCCGCCCGCCCTCACATCCATACGCGTGGTGACGAAGTGCCCCGTCCCCAGCTTGGTCCTCTTGCGCTCGGAGACTGACTCGATCACCGCGTCGAAGGTGATCTCGTCCCCGGGGCGCAGGGGGCGTACGTACTCCTGCTCGCAGTCGGTGGCGACCACCGAGGTGTATCCGGCGTCGTCGAGCAGTCCGAGCAGCTCGTCGTAGGCGTCGGAGCGGCCCGCGTGCCCGGAGAGGCCACCCATCGTCCAGACCTGGAGCATGGTGGGCGGCGCCATGGCGTCCGGCCCCCCGTACGCCGGATTCGTGTCGCCCATCGCCTCGCACCAGTGCCGGATCATCGGCTCGTTGACCGGGTCCTTGCCCACACCCGCGACAGCGGCGGGCCGCCCCTCGTACGCCTTCAACCGGACCGCCAGCTCGTCCCCCTCGTATTCCTCCAGCCGCTCCGCCAGTTCATCCGCCTCGCACGCCTTCAGCTGCTCCGCCAGCTTGTCCCCTCCGTCGCTCACCGCCGCCCCCTCCTCATCCCGAGCCGCATCGTCGCCACGATCTCCCGCTGCACCTCGCTCACCCCGCCCCCGAACGTGTTGATCTGCGCCGCCCTGTTCATCCGCTCCAGCTCGCCGTCCCCGAACACCCCCGGCGAACCGGAGCGCACCAGCGCGTCCGCTCCCACAATTTCCTGACACATTCGGTACACCGCGACCGCCGATTCGGTTCCCACGACTTTCACGCCGCTCGCGTCGCCGGGCGCCGGCCCACCGGCCGCCACATCCCCCACCAAACGCCAGTTGAGCAGGCGTGATGCCGCCAGCCGGGCATGCACTTCGGCCAGCCGAAAACGCACCCACGGCTCGTCAATCCGACGCCGACCCGTCACCGGATCGGGTGTACGCGCCGCCTGCAGCGCGGCCGCGTAGAAGTCCTCGGCCTGCATCCCGATCGCGGCGAGCGCGACCCGCTCGTGGTTGAGCTGGTTGGTGATGAGTCCCCAGCCGCCGTTCTCCTCGCCGACGAGGTTCGAGAGAGGGACGCGGACCCCGTCGTAGTAGGTGGCCGTGGTCGTCAGCCCGCCCACCGTCCGAATCGGTGTCCACGAGAAGCCGGGCGCGTCCGTGGGCACGAGGATGATCGAGATGCCCTGGTGCTTGGGCGCGTCCGGGTCGGTGCGGCAGGCGAGCCAGATCCAGTCGGCGTTCTGGGCGTTGGAAGTGAAGATCTTCTGCCCGTCGATCCGCCAGTACGCGCCCGCGCCCGAGCCGTCGCCACCCGCACCACCCTCGCCCTCGACGCCTTCGCCCGCACCACCCTCGCCACCGGCGCCGCCCGCGCCCGCGCCGCCCAAATTCTCTACGCCCTCCCCCTCCCGCACAGCGCGCGTCCGCAGCGCGGCGAGGTCCGTCCCCGCCGAGGGCTCCGAGTACCCGATGGCGAAGACGAGGTCCCCGCTCAGGATGCGCGGCAGGAAGAAGGCCTTCTGCTCCTCGCTCCCGTACTTCATGAGCGTCGGCCCGACGGTGTTCAGCGTGACCATGGACACCGGCGCGCCGGCCCGGTAGGCCTCGTCGAAGAACACGAACTGTTCGTCCGCGCCGCGCCCCTGGCCTCCGTACGCGACCGGCCAGCCGAGCCCGAGCAGGCCGTCGGCGCCGATGCGGCGCAGCAGGGCACGCTGTCGGCCCGGGTCGTCGGCGGGCGGCGGCCCGTCGGGCATCAGGTCGCGGAAGTACGTACGGAGCTCGGCACGCAGCCGCTGCTGGCGCTCGGTAGGGGCGAGGTGCACGGCGGCGGCCCTCCCGGACTTCGTACGGACAAGGGTTTCTGACTGTCCGTCAGATACTGCCGACTGTCAAGGTCACCGAGCGCCCCGCACGCAGGCCAGGCCAGGTCAGGTCAGGTCAGGCACACGAAAAACGTCTGCGCGACGGCACCGAAGCACCGCCGCGCAGACGCGTTAGCACCCCACAGAGCACTACCCCACACGGGAGTTTCCGGGCCGATCTGAGCGCATCGGCCCCCGGCTCACCAGAGCTTGGTGAAGTTGACGACGGCGTTGAACTGGTCGATGGCCGTGAACTCGGAGCCGTTCACCTGGGCCGCGTTGCTCTGGTTCGAGGCACGGGAGCCGACCGCCTGCTGCTGAGTGGTGGAGGAGTTGCCGTAGTTGTCGTTTCCGACCCCGCTGCCGCTGATGGTCGCCACTCCCGCGTTCGATCCGTCGTCCGCGAAGGCGCCGTTGTCCGCCGCCGCGACACCCGTGAAGAGTGCGGCCGCAAGGGGCAGGGCGGCGACGGCGGCGAGAACGCGGGCGGTACGGATGCTTGCCATGTGAATTCCTCCAGAACCGGTTGTACGCACCGGCGTGAACCGGGATGTACGTGAAATACGGCTTGTTCCAAGGCAGTTGGCCGACCGCCTCGGCGCTTTTGCACGACGTCGCGAATCCAGAGTTGCCCACCGAATCCCCGGCGAACCACCCCGGAAGCCGCGATTCGCCCTCAAGCGTGAGGACATGTCGATAAACCACCTTCACGCGCACAAATCACCTGCTCAGACCGCAGCGGGCGACTCAATCCCAGGCGCCGCAAGGGCTGAAGCGTTCCGGCGCATTTTCAGCCAATCTCACCCCTCGCCCACCCCGCGGCCTCGCGTGTCCGGCGAACCCTTCCCTTTTTCGAACACTCGTACGAACATGGATGCATGGCCACCATCGACCGGCAGGCCACGACTCTGGCCCTGGCCCACGCCCTGTCCGCAGCCGAGCGCGGACTGGCGGTGATCCCGCTGTCCCGAACGAAGCTCCCGGCCCTGCGCTCCCCCCACCGCGACGACCCCGATCCCTCCCCCTGCCACGGCGAATGCGGCCGCTTCGGACACGGTGTGTACGACGCCTCGACCGACCCCCGGCGCATCCGCGAACTCTTCGCCGCCGCCCCCTGGGCCACCGGTTACGGCATCGCCTGCGGCCTCGCCCCGCACCACCTCATCGGCGTCGACCTCGACACCAAATCCGGTACGGACTCCTCGGCGGCCCTCCGCGAACTGGCCCTGCGCCACCTCTTCACGATCCCGGAGACAGTGGTCGTCCTCACCCCCAGCGGCGGCCGCCACCTCTGGCTGAGCGGACCGCCGGATGTGGTGGTCCCCAACTCGGCGGGACGCCTGGCCCCCGGCATCGACATCCGCGGCGCCGGCGGCTACCTCGTCGGCCCCGGCTCACGCACCGAACACGGCGTGTACGGCACGGCTCCGGGCACCGCCCATCTGGCACCGGCACCCTGCCCGCGCGAACTCCTGCGCCTGCTCACGCCCCCGCCCCGTACGCACCACCCCACGCCCCCCGCGACCGGCCAACACGGCCAGGGGCTGGTCCAGTTCGTGCTCGCCGCCCACGCGGGCCAGCGCAACACGCGCCTCTTCTGGGCCGCCTGCCGCGCCTACGAGAACGGCATCGGCCCCCAACTGACCGACCCTCTCGTCGAAGCCGCCGTCCGCACGGGCCTCACCGAACGCGAGGCCCGCTCGACCATCGCCTCGGCGGCGCGCATGACTGCCCCGTCGTCCCGCCGCCACGCATGACGGCACAACGGCCGAGGCCGACACAACGGCGGTGGCCGGCGCGGCTCGGTGCCGCGCCGGCCTCCGCCGGAGCCATGGGTCAGCCGACAGCTCAGCCGGCGAAGCGGTAGCCGAAGTTGCCGCCGCCGACCGGGCCGCCGAGCGTGCCCAGGTGGAAGCTGGTGGCACCGGTGCCGGTGACACCCGATGCGCCGGTCGCCAGCTTCCAGACGCGGCCCTTGTAGCCGTCCTCACCGTTGCCGCCCACGTAGACCTCGGGCACGCCGTTCCCGTCGGTGTCGATCACGGCCGTAGCGGCGCCGAAGTGGTCCTCGTTCTCGGAGGTGCTGGGTATGCCCTGGGCGTTCTGGGTGAACGACGTGGCGCCGCTCGTGGTGATCCCGGAGGCGCTGCCCCGCAGGACGGTGATCGCCCCCGACTGGGCGGTGGTGGCGGCGTCGGAACCCGTCTCGTACGCGGCACCGATGACCACGTCGGGGCAACCGTCCTGGTCGGTGTCACCGATCGCCAGCGCCGAACCGAAGGCGTCGCCGGCCTCGTCCACACCGGGAACTCCGGCGCTGGCCTGGGAGTACGCACGGGAGCTCACCGTGCCACTGACGCCGTCCGGGCCGCCGTACGCCACGTAGAACTTGTTCGCCTTCGGCTGGCCGGTGACCAGGTCCTGGTAACCGTCCTTGTTCAGGTCGCCGAAGGCGGCGGGCGGGTTGTTGGTGGCGGCCTCGTACGGACCCACGTACGCGCTGCCCTTGACCAGGCCGGCGGCCGAGCCCTTGAGGACCACGCCCCCCGTGGCGCCGTTGCCCAGCACGCGGTAGCCGCTCACCACGACGTCGGCGGTCCCGTCCCCGGTCATGTCGCCCACGTAGAGGGTGGAGGTCGAGACGTCGTCCAGGCTCGGGGTGTCGCGGTGCCACACGCCGGCCGGCTTGCCCGTGGTGCGGTCGAGTGGGCCGAGCAGGACGGAAACCCCGTACGAGCGGCCGTTGTTGCCGCGGCTGACGAAGTCGTCGATCCCGTCGCCGTTGACGTCGCCCACACCGGAGCCGCCGCCGAGCAGCTTCGGGTCGGTGGCGGTGTAGTTGCCCGTCGGCAGGGTGGTGCCCGCGCCCGTGATGCCGTTCGCGCTGCCCCAGAGGATGGTGTTCCTCTCGATCCAGTGGAGCACCAGGTCGTCGTACCCGTCGCCGTCCAGGTCGCCGAAGCCGCTGACCTCCCGCCACCTGTCGTCCTCTACGGGGTCGCCGGGAACGCCGTCCGTGGCCTTGCTGATGACGGACGCGGTGTCGTACTTCAGCCCCGAGGCGGAGCCGTAGGCGATGGTGACGACGCCGGCCCGCTTGACGTCGCCCACGGTCGCGGTGTGCGCCCCGATGGCGAGGTCGGCGTACCCGTCGCCATTGAAGTCCGCGGTCCTGCCCGCCGCGGCCTGCGGAGCGGCGACCGCCGCCGGAGCCAGTCCGGTGACACCAAGAATGGTCGCCGCACAGACGGCAGCCGTGATCAACGCTTTCTCACGCATGAGACCCCCCCGGGTTCACAGGCGGCCCCCAGGACCGCGTGAAGATCGTGTGCTCCTGGAGGATACGGGGCAGCAGTGACAGAAGGGATCTGCCCCCGGAGACGGCGAGAGCCCCCGACCGGTCCTGCTGGTCAGAGGCTCTCGCCCACTGCGGTGGGTGTGGGATTTGAACCCACGGTGACTCGCGCCACGACGGTTTTCAAGACCGTTCCCTTAGGCCGCTCGGGCAACCCACCCCGCGCCGTCAACAGTGGTGAACGGCGCGGGGACAAGACTAACCGGTCGGCAGCCGCCCGCGTGGCTCAGCTGTCGCCCTCTCGGGAGCCCAGGGTGACGTCCACGGTGTGAGTCTTGCCGTCGCGCGTGTACGTGAGCTTGACGGTGTCGCCGGGCTGGTGGGTCCAGATCTCGCCGATGAGGGTCGGGCCGCTGTCGATCACCTGGTCGTCGAGCTTGGTGATGACGTCGCCGGGCTTGAGGCCGGCCTTGTCGGCGGGACCGTTCGGAGTGACTGCGTCCGAGCCGCTCGCGCCCTGCTCGGTGATCTTCGCGCCGCCGGTGCCCTCTTCGAGGGAGACCGACGCGCCGATCACCGGGTAGACCGGCTTGCCGGTCTTGATCAGCTGCTGGGCGACGTGCTTCGCCTGGTTGACCGGGATCGCGAAGCCCAGACCGATCGAGCCGGACTGGCCCGCACCGCCGAGGCCGCCGCTGCTCGACGACTGAATCGCCGAGTTAATGCCGATGACCGCGCCCTGCGCGTCAAGAAGAGGGCCACCGGAGTTGCCCGGGTTGATGGAGGCGTCCGTCTGCAGGGCGCTCATGTACGAGGCCTTGCTGCTGGCGCTGCCGTCGCTGGAGGCCACCGGGCGGTTCTTGGCGCTGATGATGCCCGTGGTCACCGTGTTGGAGAGGCCGAAGGGCGCGCCGATCGCGATCGTGGAGTCGCCGACGGCCACCTTGTCGGAGTCGCCGAGGGCGAGCGGCTTCAGGTCCGACGGCGCGTTCTTGAGCTTGATGACCGCGACGTCGTAACCCTGCGCGTGGCCGACCACTTCGGCGTTGTACTTCTTGCCGTTGGGGAAGGTCGCGGTGAGCTTGCCGCCGTCGACCGCGTCCGCGACGACGTGGTTGTTGGTGAGGATGTGGCCCTGAGTGTCGAAGACGAAGCCCGTGCCGGTGCCGCCCTCACCGCTGGTGCTCTCGGCCTCGATGGTGACGGTGCTCGGCAGCGCCTTGGCGGCCACGTTCGCGACCGTGCCCGAGGCGCGCTTCACGTCGCCGCTGCTGCTCGGGGCGGAGACCGTCGTGGAGTCGGTGGAGGCGTCGTTGTTCTTGGCCAGCGAGTAGCCGATGCCGCCGCCGACGCCGCCCGCGACCAGCGCGGCCACCAGGATCGCGGCGACCAAGCCGCCGCGCCCCTTCTTCGGCTTCGGCGTGGGCTGCTGGTAGGAGGAACCCCAGCCGCCGGCCCCCGAGCCGCCGCCGTCCGCGTACGAGGGAACGGCGGGCGGCGGAGGCGGCCAGCCCGCCTCGGCGGCGGAGCCGGGGGCTCCGGTGCCCTGTCCATGCGGAGCGGCGCCCTGTCCGGCTCCGGCCGACGCGTACGCCGGGTGCCCCGCGGGCGCCAGTGCCTGCTCCGGCGCGCCGGGGGCGCTCGGAGGCACCGCCGGGATCGGAGCGGTCGGTGCGCCCCCCTCGGGCGCTGCGGTCTGCGCGGAAGCAGCGGGAGTTTCCACCGGCACGGGAGGTGCGGACGGGGCCGGCGGTACTGCGGTGCCCTCGTTCTCGGTGCTCACAGCTCTTCTCCTCGATCCACGGCTGTTGTTCTCGGTCGCACTCGGTCACGCTCACTCACGCTTGTCGACGGTCCGGCGCGATTCAGCTGTGCATGTGCTTTTGTACGCCGTCAGCTTTTCCCACCGGACGTCAGAGCACCATAAGCGGTGGCTGTGGGTCCGGGACCATCCTTTATAACGGACCTTTACCGCGAAACAGTCAAATTCCTTACGTCTTCGACCTCACGCCGCCCCGCGACGGTGGCACCATGACGCGGTGACCCTCGCACGACAGCACCCGATTCAGGTCGTCGCCCACCGTGGAGCCTCCGAAGACGCCCCTGAGCACACCCTGGCCGCGTACAAGAAAGCGATCGAGGACGGTGCGGACGCCCTCGAGTGCGACGTACGACTGACCGCGGACGGCCACCTCGTCTGTGTCCACGACCGCCGCATCAACCGTACGTCCAACGGTCGCGGAGCGGTCTCGGCCCTGGAGCTCTCCGAGCTCGCCGCGCTGGACTTCGGCTCCTGGAGGAACCGCGACGAGGCCCCCGACTGGGAGTACGGCCCCGAGGACCGGGAGGACACCTCCGTCCTCACCCTGGAGCGACTGCTCGAACTCGTCGCGGACGCGGGCCGCCGCGTCGAGCTGGCCATCGAGACCAAGCACCCGACCCGCTGGGCGGGCCAGGTCGAGGAGCGGCTGCTGCTTCTGCTGAAGCGTTTCGGCCTGGACGCCCCGGAGTCCGCCGCCGAGTCGCCCGTACGCGTCATGAGCTTCTCGGCGCGCTCACTGCACCGCGTCCGGGCCGCGTCCCCGACTTTGCCCACGGTCTATCTGCTGCAGTTCGTCTCACCCCGGCTGCGCGACGGACGACTGCCGGCGGGTGTCCGGATCGCGGGCCCCTCGATGCGGATCGTACGCAGTCACCCCGGATACATCGAACGGCTGAAACGGGCCGGACACCAGGTGCACGTCTGGACCGTGAACGAGCCCGAGGACGTCGATCTCTGCGTTGAGCTGGGCATCGACGCGATCATCACCAACCGCCCGCGCGCGGTACTACGCCAGTTGGGCTGCTGACTGCACAGCCTCCTCCACGAAGCCGCCTCCGAAACTCCGCAATCAACCCCGGAATCCACCGTCGAATTCAGGCCACGCGATTACAGGGAGTGCACCGGCGCGTTCGGTCCGTGTTCGATCGTTACAAGTGCGTCAGCAGACGTGGATTGGCCGGTTTCCGGTCCAGTGCAAAGGGGCATCCACACCGTGGCGTGGGGCAAAGGAGGTCTCGGGGGTGGCGTTGGTGGTGGCACAGGAGGTGCCCACGTCGTCGAGCATGGCCGTGCCCCATGGCCCTGCGGGCGTGGGGGAAGCAAGACATCGGATGCGCGATCAGCTGCGCTCCGGTGGCATGGCGGAATCGGTCATCGACGATGCCGTACTGATCCTTTCCGAACTGCTCAGCAACGCCTGCCGACATGGCAGACCACTGGGTGACGCCCTGGCCGGGGACGGCGACGTCCGGGCCGCGTGGCGCGTCGATCCGTCCGGAAGGCTCACCGTCGAGGTGACGGACGGCGGTGGTCCGACCCGTCCGGTTCCGGCCACGCCCTCGGTCACCGCGCACGGCGGCCGCGGGCTGAACATCATCACGGCGCTGGCCAAGGACTGGGGCGTGAGGGACGACGCCCGCGGCGAGGTCACGGTGTGGGTGGTGATCCAGGACGACATGGACGACACGGCAACCGCGCACCGCCGCGACGATTTCGCTACGCGCGTCGCGTCACCGAGCGTGTCGGGGATACCCGACCTCGACTTCGCCGACGCCTTCGACGACCTGGACTGAGGCAACACGCCGACCGAGACACGAGGACGAACACACACACCGCCCGAGAGCCGCGGACCAAGGAACACGCCGCGCAAGACGCACGCCGCGCGAGGCACGCCGCCCGAGGCGGGCGCACGCGGACTGAACCGCCGCTTCCGGGACGACACGGTGCGTTGTCCACAGGGTCCCGTCGGCTCTCGTACGAACGGCTAGGCTCGCGCCCGTACGAGACGAGCCGTGATCGGGAGACACCCACGATGGCCAAGAAGCGACCCCAGACGAAGGCCAAGCAGCCGCAGCTGAAGGACGGGGAGATCCCGGTAGTCGGCGCTCGCGAGCCCTGCCCCTGCGGCAGTGGCCGCCGCTACAAGGCCTGTCACGGCCGAGCGGCCGCGCACGCCGTGACCGAGCTGGTGCAGCGCCCCTTCGAGGGACTGCCGGGCGAGTGCGACTGGGTCGCGCTGCGCGAGCTGGTGCCCGCCGCGACGGTCGAGCTGAAGCTCAAGGAGAGCCTCCCCGAGGGCGTCCCCTCGGTCACCCTCGCCACCGTCCTGCCGATGGCGTGGCCGGCGCTGCGCCGCGACGACGGCTCGGTCCTCATCGGCCTGCAGAACGACACGGCCTCGGGTGACATCAGCCGCGACCTGGCCGACACCCTCCAGCGCGCGCTCACCGCGGAGCCCGGTACTCCGGTCGAGGGCCGGCGCGCCCCGGCCGACGGTCCGCGACTGCAGGATCTCCTCGACCCCGAAGGCGCGTTCGAGCCAGTTGTGCACAGCGGCTTCGAGTTCTGGGTCCCGGACGCGGAGAACGCGACGCCGGAGGTGACCGCATCCCTGGAGCGGGCCAACGCCGCCGCCATCCCGACCGTGAAGCTCACCGGGGTCGATGCCGCCTACTGGTGCGAGACCCCCGACAAGAACCACCTGCGGTGGGTCATGCCCCACCCGGAGGAGCAGCTTCTGGACGCGCTGGCGCGGCTGCACGCGGCCGGTCGGTCCAGCCTCGGGGAGGGCACCCGGCTGGTCGGTTCCTTCCGTGCGCACGGCCTCACGGTGCCGGTCTGGGACCTGCCGACGGGGGTCACGGCGGACGACATCGAGAAGCCGGCCGCCGAGTTCGCCGAGCGCCTCGCCGCCGCTCTGGCCACGGACGCACCGCTCACGGCGGACGAGCGCCGGGCGCGCGGCGGCCTCACCAACCGACAGGTCACGCTCAGCTGACTCACAGACAAGAAACTGACCGACTGGTCAGCTGGTCAGCGTGGCACGGAACGGGTGACTCCTGTCACAACTCCCCGTTGTGACAGGTAAATCCGTGTCCGAATAGCCGAGATCGAATTTGCGAACCGCCGATCTCTTGTTACCGTTCGAGTAGCCCGGTTGCTGGTGCATCCCCCGTCGCCAGCAACCGGGTCTTTCCATGGGCGGAGTCCCGTACGACGTCAACCGCCTTGCTACTGGACCGAGTTGCTCCCCGAGCGCAGCAACAGCGGCCCGCCGGACCCGGTGCCTTTCGCGAACTCCGCGACCGCCGTGTACGCCCCCACGTCCCCCGCGGTGCGCTCCCTGGGCGTCTCGCACACCCTCGGGTCGTCCTTCGCGCCCACCGCGCAGTTCATCTGCACCGTGCGTCCGCCAGGGCCCATGAGGCTCAGCACCGAGCTCAGCTCGTCGCCGCTCACATTGCGGTAGTAGGTGCGCGCCCAGGTTTCCTCACCCTGCGCGAGGACACAGGTCTGCGCCTCGATGCCGTCGGGCGAGGAGAGCTCGGGGCCGCACCGGGCGGCGGTGGCGAGGCCGAGACCGAGCAGCAGGGGAGATCGCGTGGATTCGGTGGCCGACGGTCGCTTGTCGTCGTCGCGTTCGGATGCGCGTACGCCCGCAGGGCCGTCGACGTCGCCGACCGGCCCTGCGGATGCCACGGCCAGCGGGAGGGCCACCGTGACCGCCACTACGCCCGCGAGTGCGAGCAGGCGAACTCTTCGGGAGTCTGGCCCGCCGCTTAGCGGCAATGAGGCTCTGTGTCCCCCAGAATGACGCTGCATAAAAGGGAAGATAACGACCATGGGCGGGCGCCCGGTTCGCCGCGCGCCCGACACCCCTACAACTCGGGCGCGCTCACACCCGTACGAGTGAGGGCCTCCACCACGGCGTCCACGACGGCCTCGACATCGGGAACCCAGGGGGCGGCCGAGCCGGGCAGCGGGGCCCGCTCCCAGCGGATCTGGCCCTGGCCGGTCTCGGAGGGCGGCAGCGCGATGTAGCCGCCCTCGCCGTGGAAGCGGAGGGAACCGGGCACGAAGTCCTTGGCGTAGAGCAGCTCGCCGAGCTGCTCCATGGAGTACGGCGCGACGAGGATCGACCAGCGCGTGGGGGACGCGATGACGGGACCGAGGCGCATGCCCTTGCGGTCGAGGGCGTCGAGGGCGCGGGCCGCCGCGAGGGCGGGCAGGCTCACCGCGCAGGGGGCCTTGCCTCCGGTGGCCAGCACGATGGGCGCCGACGGCCGGTTGGTCCACCACCAGCGCACCATGCGCTCGTCGGTGGTGGCCGCGAGGAGACCGGGGTCGAAGGGATGGGCGCCGGGCACCGTGCACTCCGGGTCGGGGCATCCGCAGCGGGCGCGCCCCTGCGGGTCCGCCGCCACACCCGGGAGGACGGGCCAGCGCCATTCGGTCGCGAAGGTCAGGGCCGCGCCGAGCACCTCAGGCCTCCCGTTGTTTCGCCTGGACAGGAGCCTGCGTCGCCTTCCGAGGATCTCGCGCATGAGCGCTCGTTCCTTTCCGTTGCACGCCTGGCAACACCGAGGACCACATCACACCATGTGTCGATCACTTCACTGTGCGTACCTGCTGGCGCATCACACCCCTGCTGGAGACAAGGGGAACCCCTCTGGGTCGAGCATTTGGCTGCGTCCGCGTCCATACTGCGTGTATCAAAAGCATGGGCATGGCGTGGGGTGGCGGCGCCTGGCGTTTTGCTGTCCCGCGTATTTCTTGCCGCCTCCGCCACGGGAGGATGGGGCACGGTCGTCGGTGGTTAAGACGCCCGGGTCCGTTGCCAGGTTCCGGGCTGATCTCAACCGCCCCTGGCCTTCACCGAGTACGTACCCATCACGACCGCTGTGACGCTCCGTCGAACGAGGCCAGTCGACCTCAATAAGCCGTTGCCCGAGTCAGTTTTAAGCCAACTTTGCTTTCCCGCAAGGGTTACCGAGAGTCTCACGGACACCAGGAATCCCAGCAGGACAATGCTGGACATCCCCTCACGAGTGCGTGTACATGTGGAGACACTGCTAGCGGCGCAGAACGACATGGGGGTTTGCGATGCTATTGAGCAATACGCACCGGTCGGAAAGCCGGACGCCATGAACGCCCCTCACCTTCCGAAAGTGGCTGGAATCGATTCAACGGTTCCTTCGCCCGCACACACTGTCGCGCCGACGCCTGCAGCCACGGGTGCCTCTTCGGCCACCTCTTCCACCGGCGCCGGAGCCGTTCTCCAAGATCGCCTCGCCGGCTGGGTCTCGGATCTCACCACGCTCCACGAACTCACCGAGCGCCTGGCGCGCACCGCGACACTGAGCGACGCACTGCAGGAACTCCTGCGCGCCGGAGCCGCCCTCGTCGGCGCCCGGCGCGGCCTCGTCGTCCTGGAACCGGGCGACGGACTCGGCCCCGACACCACGATCGGCCTGGGCCTCGCCCGAGCGGATCTCGGCCATATCGAGACCGTGCCGCGCAGCTCCATGTCGTACGGGAAGATCCTGGACGGACTGCCGGGCGGCGAGGGCGAGATCGCACAGCCGGATCTCTTCTCCGAGGACGGGCTCGACCCCCGCCACCGCGAGGTGGCCGCCCGGCTCGGCTACGCCGCTAGCTACGCACTGCCCCTGGCCACCGAGGAGGCCGGCCGCCTGGGTGCCGCCGTATGGCTCTACGACGAGCCCGCCGAACCGGTAGAGCGCCATCGCCATCTCATCGGCCTCTACGCCCGGTACGCGACCGAGCACCTGGCACGGCTGGTGGAACTGGAGCGCACGCGCGCGTGCATGACGACGATCTCCGAGGAGCTGCTCCCCCCACGGCTGCCCCGGGTCTCCGGCGTCCAGCTCGCCGCCCGGCACCGCACCGGCCCGCGCGGCGGCGGCGACTGGTACGACGCGCTGCCGCTGCCCGACGCCGCGCTCGGTCTCGCGGTCGGCTCCGTCACCGGGTCCGGGCCCAGCGCGGTGGCCGCCATGGGCCGTCTGAGGGCGTCCCTGAGGGCGTACGCCGTCATGGAGGGCGAGGACCCCGTCGCCGTCCTGTCCGACCTCGAACTGCTGCTGCGGCTGACCGAACCCGCCCGCTCCGCGACCGCCCTCTTCGCCTACTGCGAACCCGCGCTGCGCAAGCTCACCCTCGCCGGTGCCGGACACAGCCCGCCCCTGGTGATCGGCGCGCGGCGCACCGAGTTCGTGGAGACCTCCCTCTCGGCCCCCCTGGGGATGCTCGCCTGCTGGGAGGCACCGAGCATCGAACTAACCGCCGAACCGGGCGAGACCGTACTGCTGTACACCGATGGCCTGCTGCACCGCACCGGCGACCCCATGGACCGCGCCTTCGCCCGGCTGCACGCGGCCGCTGCAAGCGTCCCGAGGGCGCTGCGCGACAATCCCGGCGCGATCGCCGATCACGTTCTGCGGAGCGTGCTGCCGGACGGGCTGGACGAGGCGGACAGCGAGGAGGACGTCGTCCTCCTGGCAGCGCGCTTCGAGTGAACCGCCACTAGCCGTCCGTAACAGGTCTTCCGGCCCTGGGCCCCCTTCAGTACGACCGTACGATGGTGGAGGTCCAGAGTCGTATCTAGGAGGCAGACCGTGTCGGAGGCGCTCAACCCGGAGACCCCGGAAGCCGTACTCGACGACACCGCTGACGAAGCGGGCGAAGAGGAACCGATCAAGCAGCGCAAGAACGGCCTGTACCCGGGCGTGTCCGACGAGCTGGCCGAGAACATGAAGTCCGGCTGGGCCGACACGGAGCTCCACGGCCTCGCCCCGATCGCACAGGCCGAGTACACCGCCACCCGCCGTGCCGCGCTCTCCGCCCGCTTCCCGGGCGAGCGCCTGGTGATCCCCGCGGGCAACCTGAAGACCCGCTCGAACGACACGGAGTACCCCTTCCGCGCCTCGGTCGAGTACGCGTACCTCACCGGCAACCTGACCGAGGACGGCGTCCTGGTCCTGGAGCCGACCGACGGCCCGAACGGGAATGGCAGCCACAAGGCGACGATCTACCTGCTGCCGCGCTCCGACCGCGAGAACGGCGAGTTCTGGCTGTCCGGGCAGGGCGAGCTGTGGGTCGGCCGCCGCCACTCCCTCGCCGAGGCCGAGCAGCTGTACGGCATCCCGGCCTCGGACGTGCGCGAACTGGCCGGCAAGCTCAAGGAAGCCACCGGTCCGGTGCGGGTCGTGCGCGGCTACGACGCCGGCATCGAGGCGGCGCTCACCGACAAGGTCACCGCCGAGCGCGACGAGGAGCTGCGGGTCTTCCTCTCCGAGGCGCGACTGGTCAAGGACGACTTCGAGGCCGGCGAGCTGCAGAAGGCCGTCGACTCGACCGTGCGCGGCTTCGAGGACGTCGTACGCGTCCTGGACAAGGCCGAGGCGACCAGCGAGCGCTACATCGAGGGCACCTTCTTCCTCCGCGCGCGGGTCGAGGGCAACGACATCGGCTACGGCTCCATCTGCGCCGCGGGTCCGCACGCGTGCACCCTGCACTGGGTCCGCAACGACGGCCCGGTCCGCTCCGGCGACCTGCTCCTGCTGGACGCGGGCGTGGAGACCCACACGTTGTACACCGCCGACGTCACGCGCACGCTGCCGATCAACGGCACGTACACCGAGATCCAGAAGAAGATCTACGACGCCGTGTACGAGGCCCAGGAGGCCGGTATCGCGGCCGTGCAGCCGGGCGCCAAGTACCGCGACTTCCACGACGCCGCGCAGCGCGTGCTCGCCGAGAAGCTCGTCGAGTGGGGTCTGGTCGAGGGCCCGGTCGAGCGTGTCCTGGAGCTGGGGCTGCAGCGCCGCTGGACCCTGCACGGCACCGGCCACATGCTCGGCATGGACGTCCACGACTGCGCGGCCGCGCGCACCGAGACGTACGTCGAGGGCACGCTGGAGCCGGGCATGTGCCTGACCGTCGAGCCGGGCCTGTACTTCCAGGCGGACGACCTGACGGTGCCGGAGGAGTACCGCGGCATCGGCGTCCGCATCGAGGACGACATCCTGGTCACCGAGGACGGCAACCGGAACCTGTCGGCCGGGCTGCCGCGCCGCTCGGACGAGGTCGAGGCCTGGATGGCATCCCTGAAGGGCTGAGATAGTGCCCCGCGAGGGCTGAAACGAGACTGATGGCCGGGTGCCCTCCTGGGTACCCGGCCATCAGTGTGCCCAGGGGGCTTCCGGTGGCCCCCCGGGTTTTTGGTGTGCCTAGGGGGGCGGCTTTTCGTGGACGACTTCTGGTCCGGCGTCGGAGTGGACCTGCATCTGGAACCGGACGCCACGGCGGGGCGCAGAGCCGGGCTCGAGCGCGCTCTGCGGGACGCCGTGCGGGACGGGCGGCTCGCCCCGGGCACCCGGCTGCCCGCGACCCGGCGGCTCGCGGCCGAACTGGGCGTCTCCCGGGGCACCGCGAAGGCGGCGTACGACCAGCTGGTCGCCGAGGGCTATCTGACGGCGCGGCAGGGATCGGGCACCGAGGTGGCGTCGCTGCCGACCGCTTCTTTGGAGGCCCTGGGCTCAGCGGCACGCGCGCGTGCACCCCGTTTCGATCTGCGCCCCGGCAGCCCGGACGTCGGTACGTTCCCGGCGGCCGCCTGGCTGCGGGCCCTGCGCCGCGCGATCGCGACGGCACCCTCCTTGGCGTACGACTACGGGGATCCGCGCGGCCGGATCGAACTGCGGACGGCCCTGTCGGGTTACCTGGGGCGGGCGCGTGGGGTGATCGCGCCGCCGGAGCGGATCGTCATCACGTCGGGATATGTGCAGGGGCTCGCGCTCCTCACGCGGGTGCTGGACGGCGGGACGGTCGCCATGGAGGACCCGGGTCTGCCGTTCCACCGGGATGTGGTGCGCAAGAGCGGCGGAACCGTGGTGCCGCTGCCGGTCGACGAACGCGGCGCCTGTGCGGGCAAGTTGGATTCCCTCGGGGCGAACGCGGCGGTCGTCACGCCGGCGCACCAGTACCCGACCGGCGTGACCCTGCACCCCGAGCGGCGCCGGGCGCTCACCGACTGGGCACGCGCGCGTGACGGGCTGATCGTCGAGGACGACTACGACGGGGAGTTCCGCTACGACCGGCAGCCGGTCGGCGCCCTCCAGGGGATGGCCCCGGGCCATGTCGTGTACCTGGGCACGGCCTCCAAGACGCTCGGGCCCGCACTGCGCCTCGGCTGGATGGTGCTGCCGCCGCAACTGGTCGACGCGGTGGCCGACATCAAACTGCACAGCGACCATCACACCGAGTCCATAGGCCAGTTGGCGCTCGCCGAGATGATCGGCAGCCACGCCTACGACCGCCACGTGCGCGCGTGCCGTCTGCGGTACCGGCGACGCAGGGACCAGCTCCTCGACCTGCTGGGGGCGCGCAGGAGCGTACGGGGGATCGCCGCGGGGCTGCACGCGTTGGTGGAGGTGGCGGACGAGGCGGAGGTACTGGCGCGGGCGGAGGAGGAGGGGCTCGCGGTCGGGCATCTCGGGGACCACTGGCACACGCCCGGCGAGGGGCGACCGCAGGGGCTGGTCGTGGGGTACGGGACGCCTCGGGAGCGGCTGTATCCCGCGGCGTTGGAGGTGCTGGGGCGAGTGCTGGACGAGTGTCGGGCCGGAGCGCCGGACCGGAGATGACAAACGTCACCGGTGATCGTGAATTGGGTCATGAAAAGGCGTGAGGAATGGGCCTGTTGAGCAGTCCACCGGGCCCGTAGCGTCGAAGACATGACGAACCGCGCCGCACGATCCGCAGACCTCGCGAAGGGGTCGCACGGCCTCGCGAAGGACCACGCGCCGCACGACTTCACGAAGGGCCTCGCATCGCACGGCCTCGCGAAGGACCACGCTCCGCACGGCCTCGCGAGGGCGAGCCGCCTTGTTCCGCCCGCCGGTCCGCAGCGCGTGCTGACCCTCGCCCAGTTGAGCAACTCCGTGGGGGACGGCGCCTATTACGTGACCTCCGCGCTGTACTTCACGCACGTCATAGGCCTGGCGCCCGAGCGCGTCGGGCTCGGGCTGACCGTGGCTTGGGCGATCGGCTCGCTGGTGGGCGTGCCGCTGGGCGGGCTCGCCGACCGGCGTGGGCCGCGCGGCACGGCGGTGCTGCTGGCCCTGGCGACCGCCGCCGCGGTGGCGTCCTTCCTGCTCGTCCGCGGTTTCGTCCCCTTCGTCCTCGCGGCGTGCGCGTACGCGTCCGCTCAGTCGGGGCTCGCGGCGGCCCGGCAGGCGCTGCTCGCGGGGCTGATACCGGCTGGGGAGCGGACCGGGCTGCTCGCCCATCTCCAGTCGACGCTCAACGCCGGTCTGGCGGTGGGCGCGGGCCTCGGCGGGCTCGCGCTGCACGCCGGGACGCGGGCCGCGTATCTCGGGGTGTTCGCGCTGGACGCGGTGAGCTTCCTGCTGTGCGCGGCGCTGCTGCTGCGGCTGCCGCCGGTGCC
Organism: Streptomyces sp. NPDC001530; assembly: GCF_042894545.1. Classification (NCBI taxonomy): domain Bacteria; kingdom Bacillati; phylum Actinomycetota; class Actinomycetes; order Kitasatosporales; family Streptomycetaceae; genus Streptomyces; species Streptomyces sp. NPDC001530. Next base: position 168,731 of record NZ_JBIAVS010000012.1, on the reverse strand, counting down.
GCCGGTCGCCGTACGGCGCGGGCATGGACTCGGCGTCCTGCGCGACCGCCCGTACGTGCTGGTCACGTTCCTCAACACCGTGCTGCTGCTGCGGATGCCGATGCTCAGCCTCGGCATCCCGCTGTGGATCACCGAGCGCACGGAGGCGCCCGCCTGGCTGGTCTCCGCGCTGTTCGTGCTCAACACGGGTGCGGTGATGGTCTTCCAGGTACGGATGGCCCGCGGCGTCACGGGTCTCGTCACGGCCACGCGCGCGATACGCCGCTCCGGCCTCGTCATGCTGGCGTCCTGCGCGGTCTTCGCCCTGTCGTCCGGTGCCTCACCGTGGGTCGCGGCCGGGGTCCTCGTGGCGGGCGCGGTGCTCCAAGTCGCCGCCGAGATGCAGCAGTCCGCGGGCTCCTGGCAGCTGGCCTTCGACCTCGCCCCGGCCGACCGCATGGGCGAGTACCAGGGCTTCTTCGGCACCGGCGTTACGGTGGCCCGCACCATGGGCCCACTCGTCCTCACGGCCCTGCTCGTCGGCTGGGGGACACCGGGCTGGCTGCTCCTCGGGGGACTGATAGCGGGGGCGTCGTACGGGATGGGGCCGGCGGCGAGGTGGGCAGCCGCCGCCCGTGGCTGCGGGCGATCGCACCACTCGGGCGGAACCCGCCCAGCAGCAGCAATCCCGTCTTAGCTGCGGGCAGTCGTGCCGCAGGGGCGGCAACCCACCCGTCCCAGCTGCGAGCAGTCGTGCCGCAGGGGCGGCAACCCACCCGTCTTAGCTGCGGGCAATCGTGCCGCAGGGGCGGCAACCCACCCGTCCCAGCTGCGGGCAATCGTGCCGCTGGGGCGGCACGGGTGGGCGCAGCGGCACCCTGTCAGCGCCGGTAAGCACACCCACCCAGAGCCCAGCACCGGCGCCGGGTGCCCCTCTCAGGCAGCGCGCACCGAAGAGTTGGCCACCGGCAGCGAGTCCACGAACAGCGCCCCCGCCAGGAGCGCCCCGCTGCCCCGCGGGCTCCACGCGCGCGCGTGGAGGTCGTCGTCGAGGGCGGACAGAGCCTCGCCCCCCGCCTCCGTGAAGGTGCCGCCCGCTTCCAGCACCCCACGGGCGCCCGCCTGGACATGGCGGAGACCGAGGGGACCGGCGGTGTACAGCAACTCCGTGTCCTGGAGGGTGGACATGACGGTGAGGAGGGCGTCGAGCCGGGCGTACGGTTCGGGCGCGCCGGCCGAGCGGGCGGCGGCGAGCGCGCCCAACGCCCGCCGTACATGCGGGAATCCGGCGCGCGCCTCACCCCGCGCCCCGGCGGCACCGTACTGCGCCGAGACGGACGACCCCCGGGAGGGCCGCCGCGGCGCCCGCCGGTCGGCGTGCGCCGCGATCCGCTTGGCGGTCGCGGCGACGTCGTTCCCCCTGGCTCGGGGGTTCAGGGCCGCGGCCGCGACCAGGAGCCCGAGGGCCCACAGGGCGCCGCGGTGGCCGCCGCCCGCCAGGGCCACCGAGTGCTCGGTGGACCGCCCGATCGCCCCCAGCTCCGCACGGAGTTCAGGCGTGGGGTGACCGGTGCGGCGGGCGGCGGCCGCCATGGCCGCGAGGCCGGGCGCCAGCACCTTGGCCGACCAGCGCAGGGAACAGTGGTCCTGGCGGGTGGTCCGGGCGCCGAGATCGCGCGGGTCGGGCAGTCCGGGCTTGGGGGCCAGCTCCAGCTGCCACGTCAGCGCGGCCACGGCGGCCTGCGCCAGCGTCTCGTCCTCGCGGCTGCTCATCGGCGTACCTTACGAGGACGCCGAGGCGGACGGGGAGGCGCTGTCGCTCGGGGCGTCGCTCGGCGGCGTACCCGTCGGAGCGTCGCTCGGCGCGCCGCTCGGAGGCGTGCCGCCACCGCCGCTGCCAGCGCCGGTGTTCTCCGCGTCCGGGTCGATGCCGAGGGTGATGAACCCCTTGTAGCCCTTGGACGGGTCCTTCTTGTGGACCGCCTCGAGGGTCAGCAGGCCGCTGGAGGCACCGCCGCCGTCGTAGACCATGTCGTCGTCGAGCTTGGTGTAGCTGCCGGTGTGCTGGGAGTAGGGCTCCAGCGCGAAGATCTCCTCGGCGATGTCGTCGTCGAAGAAGAACTGGCCGGTGTAGTTGACCGTGCCGCCCTCGTAGGTGCCGTCCTCCTTCTCGCCGCCGGTGTGGACCTTGACGTGGATGTGGCAGGTGCGCGGCGTGTACCAGCCGGGGAAGATCGTCTCGAACTTGACGACCCCGTTGGCGTTGGCGACCTGGTAGCCGCGCAGGTAGGTCCGGTCGTTGGCGGTGGAGCCGTCCTCGCTCTCGGCGGGCGCCAAGCCGCCCGGATTGGCGGTGGTGTAGCCGGAGTAGTAGCCCCAGGCGTCGCAGTGCCAGATCTCCACGGCGGCGCCGGAGACCGGGTTGCAGGATTCGGTGGTGTCCTGAACGGTGATGCGCAGCGTCAGTGGAACGCCGCTCTTGCCCTCGGTGATGTCCTTCCGCACCAGGGCGCCGTCCAGGTAGTACGGCCCCTCGGTGACGCTGGACATCAGCACGCAGGTGCCGCTGCCGGCGCTCGCCGACGCGGCCGCCTCTGTCTCGGTGGTCGTGGTCTCGTCGGCGAACGCCGCCTGGTACCCGGCGACCGCGAGGCCTCCGGCGGCGACCGTGCCTCCGGTCACCGCGATCGCGCGGCGCCGGGTGATCGACTTGTCTTTGTGGCTTCCCGTCATGCTGGGAAAAGTAGGAACGTCAGCCCTCAAGGACATGGGCGTGCACTGTGATTGCCCTGTGGACTCTGAGAAAGCTGAAGCAGGCGCGCGACCGTCCCACGGTCTGTTCTAGAACGCCAAGCCGTGGGACAGCAGCGGCAGATGACGTTCGTACAGCTCCGCCAGGTCTTCCGTGCCGCCGCCCTCGACCCAGTGCCGTACGAGGGTCGTGAAGACGGCGATGATGGCCGCGGCCGCGCACTTCACCTCGAGGTCCGAGGCGTCCCGGCCGCTGCGTTCCGCGATGATCGCGGCGATCTCCTTCTCGCTGCGCTCCTGTTCGCCGACCGAGCGGGCCCGGATCGCGGGGTCGGTGAAGGTGATCCGGGTGCGCAGCAGCAGCTCCTCGCGGTCCTGCTCCAGCATCTGGCCCAGGGGGCCCTTCAGTGCCTGCAGGATCGCGTCGACGATCGGTTCGTCGGCCGGGCGGGCGCGCAGTGCCTCGGTGAGCGCGGGGTCGTACTCGTCCTGGATGACCACGTCCTCCTTGGTGGGGAAGTACCGGAAGAACGTGCTCGGGGAGATCTCGGCCGCCTCCGCGATCTGGTCGACCGTCGTCGCCTCGTACCCGTGTTCGGCGAACAGGCGGTACGCCTCGCGCCGGACGCGGTCGCGGGTCTTCTGCTTCTTGCGCTCCCGCAGACCGAGGGGCGCGGCCGAGTTCTCCTGCGCGGTCATACGACGGTCTCCTCCGTAGTCATGCCATCGATTCTGCGTGCTCGGGCGCGGCCCCGGCCACCTTCCGGGAGGTCGTGGACCGGCTCGGCAGATAGATCGCGGCGAGTACGGCGGCCAGCAGGGAGATGATCCCGCAGGCCGTCAGGACCAGGTTCATGCCGTGGACGAAGGCCTCGTGGGCACTGGCGGCGAGACCCGTGTCGTGCAGCTGACCGGCGACCGCGTCCGCGCCGGACACGGAGTCGCGGGCCGCGTCGGCCGCCTGCGCCGGGAGGCCGTCGGTGGCCAGCCGGGCCAGGTAGCCGTAGCCGAGGAGGCTGCCGAGGCCGGCCACGCCGAGGACGCCGCCGAGCTGCTGGACGGTCTCCAGGAGGCTGGTCCCCTGCCCCGTGTTGCCGTCCGGCAGCGAGCCCATCACGAGGCTGGTCGCGGGCACGACGGCGAGGCCGAAGCCGAGTCCGGTGAGCGCGAGCCACAGCGCGGTGAAGCCGTAACCGCTGGAGAGGTCCGTGGTCGCCCCGAGGAAGTCCCCGGCGGCGAGGAGGGCCATGCCGAGCGGGACGACGGTGCGGGCGCCGAGCCGGGGCACCAGGGCTTCACTCGCCGTGGCGGCGGCCATCAGCCCGCCGATCAGGGGCAGTACGCGGATTCCGGTGCCGAAGGAGTCGTGGCCGAGCACGGCCTGCAGATACTGCGGGACGACGAACAGGATGCCCATCACGGCGAAGTTGACGAAGACCGCGATCAGCGTGCCCCACAGGAAGCGGCGGTCGGCGAACAGCTTCAGGTCGACGAGCGGGTGCGGGTGACGGCGCTCGCGCAGCACGAACCCGGTCAGCAGGGCGGCCGCGGCGACCAGGGTGGCGAGGACGGTCGGGTCGGTCCAGCCGTCGCGCGGGATCAGGATCGTGCCGTAGACGAGTGCGGTGATGCCGAGGGCGCTCAGAACGGCGCCGAGGGCGTCGAAGGGGGCGGCGGCCTCGCGCTTCCCGTCGGCGGTCATGCTCTTCTTGTCGCTCGGCAGCAGCCACAGGCCGGCGGCCAGGGCGAGGACGGTGACCGGCACGTTGAACAGGAAGACCGAGCCCCACCAGAAGTGGTCGAGCAGCCAGCCGCCGACGAGCGGGCCGACCGGCATGCCGAGGGCGGTGGCGGCGGTCCAGGCGGCGATGGCCTTCGGCAGCTCCTCCTTGGCGAAGACGCGCGGCAGGATCGCCATCGACAGCGGCATGATCGTGGCGGCGCCGAGGCCGAGGACGGCCCGGGCCGCGATGACCGCCGCGGGCGACCCGGCGAACGCGCCGCCCAGCGAGGCGAGGCCGAACAGCGTGATCCCGGAGAGCAGCAGCCGTTTGTGGGCGTACCGGTCGCCCAGCAGGCCGACGGGAAGCATCGCCACCGACAGGGCCAGCAGATAGCCGCCGCCGATCCACTGCAACTGCGCGCTGTCGGCGTGCAGATCACCGGCGAGGGTCGGCAGGGCCACGTTGATGATCGTGCCGTCGAGCCCGACGATCAGCACGCTCAGCGTGAGGGCGGCTAGCGCCAGCCAACGACGGGGCGACACGGGAGGGGACGAGGACGGCGAGGACGGCGTGGACGGGTTGGACGGGTTGGACACGGACATGCGGACCTCCAAGAGGGAGCAACCTGATGAGAGGCTACTCCCAAATGAGAGTCCGCTGTCAATATAAGGTTGTCTTCCAGATTGAGCGGCTGTACCGACGAGGGTCCCACCGCCGCTCAGAGCGCTAAGCCGGCAACAAAGAAGGGTCCTTCTTCCACTTGAGGATCTTGTCGAAGCTGACCACCGCGCCGCCCCGGCCCGGCTCGTTGCCGATGTGCACGTGGTCGGCGAGCTCCTGGATCAGACACAGGCCCCGGCCGTGCTCGGCATCGGCGCGCGCCGGACGGAGCGGGGAGCGGGCACGGCCGGACGGGAAACCGGGGCCGGAATCGGTGACTTCGATGCGGCACTTCTCGCCGTCGAGGTAGGCGGTCACCCGGTAGGCCTCGGACGAGGCGCCGTCCACCGCGCCCCCGCCGTGTTCGACGGCGTTCGCACAGGCCTCGCTGAGGGCGACGGAGAGGTCGTAGGAAACGTCCGGGTCGACGCCCGCGCTCTCCATCGTGCCGAGCAGCAGGCGTCTGGCGAGCGGAACGCTCGCAGCTTCGCGCCGCAGATGGAGTGACCACCAGATGCTCATGCTCCAGCCTCCCGGCCGCGGCTCGACATACCGTTACGTATTGCCGCAAGCATCCGTGCGCAATCGCCCACTTGACGTGATACCCCCCATACGGCGGATGCGCGCGCGACAGCCATCGGTGTATGTGCGGGCACCTTGCCCCAGATGGGGATCTTGTGGGTCGTACGGCACCTTGCGGACCTGCCGTAGGGAGCGGGTAAGGCCAGTGCGATGATGAGCGCGCCATGACTGCCCCCCACCCGCGCGCGGCGCGCACCGGACGCGACCTCCGGACGGTGTGCTCCGGACGCGACCTCCGGACGGTGTCCTCCGGACGCGTCCTCCGGATCGTGCGCTCCGGATGCGAACTTCGGATCCTGCGGGCCGCGGTGTTCGCCGCGGTCTGCGTCGTGCTGGCCGCAGCCGGGCATGGGCTCGCCTCCTGCGCCACGATCCCCCTGTGGACGATGGGCGCCGGCTTCCTGGCGGTCTTCGCCGTCGCCGCCGCACTGGCGGGACGCGAGCGTTCGCTGCCGGGCATCACGGCGGTTCTCGCGGTCGGCCAGACCGTGCTGCACACGCTCTTCGCGCTCGGCCAGCACGGCAGTACGACGTCCATGGGGTCCATGGCGTCCATGGCTTCGGGCATGTCGATGTCCGACGCCTCGCTCGTCGAGCGGGCCGCACGCCTCGTGTGCGGCACGACCGCGGCGGCGATCAGCCCCGCACAGGCCCAGCGGATCCTGGCCGAGGCACACCTCGACACGGGCATGACGCAGTCCATGCATCACCCCGCGGACGCCCTGTCGTCCACCGCGGGCGCCTCGATGTCGGCACTGCCCTCCCTGACCATGCTGCTCGGCCACTTCCTCGCGGCCGTCGCCGCCGGATGGGTACTGCGCCGCGGGGACATGGCGCTGCTGCGTCTCATGCAACTCTCCGCGCACGGGGTGGCGGAAGGGGCGCTCGTACGGTCCCTGCGCGCCGCGTTCGCACTCGTACGCGCCCTGCGCACGGGCCTGCCGGATGCGCCCGACATGGCGCGCACCCCGCGCACCGCACTCCTCGCGCCCCCGAAGCCGCGTACGACCGCACTTCAGCACACCGTCATCCGGCGCGGACCGCCCTCCTCCACCGCACTCGTCCTCGCTGCCTGACACGACGCGCCACTCCACGAAGGGGCTGCCGTCGTGCGGCACGCGCGCGTGCCGTTGTCGCACGCGCATCCCCTGTCAACAGACATCCCTGTCAACGGATGAAAGTGGAGTGTGCCCTTCCATGAAGGCTTCCCGTATCGCCGCCGCCGGCGCCGTCGCCGCCTCGACCGTCCTCGTCCTGTCCGCCCCCGCCTTCGCGCATGTCAGCGTTCAGCCGGAGGGCACGGCAGCCAAGGGCGGCTACGCGGTCGTCGACTTCAAGGTCCCGAACGAGCGCGACAACGCCTCGACCACCAAGCTCGAGGTCACCTTCCCGACGGACCACCCGCTTGCCTCAGTGATGCCGCAGCCCATCGACGGCTGGAAGGTCGAGGTCACCAAGTCCAAGCTGGACAAGCCGCTGGAGATGCACGGCGAGAAGATCTCCGAGGCCGTCACCAAGGTCACCTGGACCGCCGACGGCAAGGGCATCGAGCCCGGCTACTTCCAGAAGTTCCCGCTCTCCGTCGGCGCGCTGCCCGAGGACACCGACGAACTCGTCTTCAAGGCGATCCAGACGTACTCCAACAAGGAGGTCGTGCGCTGGATCGAGCCGCAGGAGGAAGGCGCCGAGGAGCCCGAGAACCCGGCTCCGGTGCTGGCGCTGTCCGCCGCCTCCGAGGACGAGCACTCCCACGGCGCGTCGACCGCCGAGGACACCGCCGACGACTCCAAGGAAGCCGCCGCGGACACCACCGAGGCCGCGTCCTCCTCCGACAGCAGTGACACCACCGCGCGCGTGCTCGGCGTCGTGGGCATCGTCGTCGGCGTGGCGGGCGTGGCGTTCGGCGTCGTGGCCAGTCGTCGGCGTACGAACGCCTGAGGCCCTACCCCTTTCGGTGCGCACCAGGAAGTCGTACGACCTCGCCGTCCGGGCGTCGTACGACCCCGGTGCGCACCGGAGTTCTCACATCTGGGACATTTTTCTATGCGCAAGAAGACGTATGCCGCGGCCGCCCTGTTCGCCGCCGCCGCTCTGACCCTCTCCGCGTGCGGCAGCGGCGACGACAGCAACAAGCCGATCGCCGACGTGTCCGCCGAGGCCGACTCGGGCAAGGCCGCGACGATCCTCGACAAGCCGTTCGAGAAGCCGGACCTCGTGCTCACCGACACGAACGGCAAGAAGTACGACCTGCGCGCGCAGACCAAGGGCCGGCCGACGCTGATCTACTTCGGCTACACCCACTGCCCCGACGTCTGCCCGCTGACGATGAACAACCTCGCCGTGGCCAAGAAGCAGCTGCCCAAGGCCGAGCAGGACAAGCTCCGCGTCGTGTTCGTCACCACCGACCCGGGCCGTGACACGCCCTCCGCGCTCGGCAAGTGGCTCAAGGGCATCGACTCCGACTTCGTCGGCCTGACCGGCGACTTCGCCACGATCCAGGCCGGCGCCCGCACCCTGGGCATCTCCATCGAGCCGACGTCGAAGGACAAGCACGGCAAGCTCGTCTCCGTGCACGGCACCCAGGTCATCGCGTTCTCGCCGAAGACCGACGGGGGCTATGTGCTCTACGGCGAGGAAGCCACCGTCGACGACTACACCAAGGACCTTCCCAAGATCATCAAGGGGGAGAACCCGTGAGGCGTCCCGGCCGTCCCGCACGGTCTCTCGCCGGCTGCGCGGTGTTCATGGCCGCGGCGGTGACGCTGGCGGGCTGCGGCTCGGACGACAAGGGCTCCTCCTCGGCCAAGCCCGAACTGAAGGTCACCGGCGCCTACATGCCCGCCCCGAGCATGGACACCATGGCGGCCGGCTTCTTCACCGTCACCAACTCCGGCGGCGCCGACACACTGACCTCGGTCACCAGCGACCTCTCGGACGCCGTCACGCTGCACTCCACCAAGGACGGCGCGATGGAGGAGGAGAAGTCCTTCGCCGTGCCCGCGGACGGCACGCTCGACTTCATCAGCGGCGGCAATCACCTCATGTTCGAAAAGCTCACCCACAAGCCCCAGCAGGGCGAGAAGGTGTCCGTGGAGCTGCACTTCGCCAAGTCCGGCACCGTGAAGATCTCCATGCCGGTGAAGTCCGCGACGTACACCCCGAAGACCGGGCACTGAGGGAGGGATCACCTTGACGCAGACCACCGCCTCCCGCTTCCCGAGCTTCTGGAGCGTCTGGAGCCCGAGAGGCTTTCGGACCCTCTTGCTGCTGTTCCTCGCCGTCTCCGGCGCGCTCCTGGCCGGCGCGGCGCCCGCCTCCGCGCACGCCGCGGTGACCGGGAGCGACCCGAAGCAGGGGTCGGTGGTCGACAAGGCACCCGCCCAGGTATCGCTCACCTTCTCCGAGAAGGTCGCGATGAACGACGGCTCGCTGCGTGTGCTCGACCCCAAGGGCAAGCGGGTCGACACCGGCGGGGCGACCAACCTGAGCGGCACCACGTACGGGGTGAAGCTGCACTCGGGGCTCCCCGACGGCACGTTCACCGTCACCTACCAGGTGGTGTCGGCGGACAGCCACCCCGTCTCGGGCGCCTTCACCTTCTCCATCGGCGCGCCCTCGCAGACCTCCGTCGCACTGTCCGACCAGGAGGTGGGCGGCGGAGTCGTCGGCGCCCTCTACGGGACCGCGCGTTACGTCTCGTACGCGGGGTTCATCCTCCTCGTCGGCGGCGCGGCCTTCGTGCTGGCCTGCTGGCAGCGGGGAGCCGGGGTCCGGCCGGTGCAGCGGCTCGTGGTCGCCGGATGGCTCGCGCTGACCGGGGCCACGCTCGCGCTGCTGCTCCTGCGCGGTTCGTACGTCGGTTCCGGCAAGGTCGGCGACATCTTCGACCTGACGCTGCTCGGGCAGGTGCTGCAGACCAAGGCTGGCGCGGCGCTGGTCTCGCGGCTGCTGCTGCTCGCCGCGGCTGCGCTGTTCATCGCGGTGCTCTTCGGGGCGTATGTGAAGCGGGACGAGGCCGAGGCGTCCGACGGATCTGACGGGTCTGACCGGTCTGACGGGTCTGATGGGTCCGGCGGGTCCAAGGGGGTTGGCGGGACCAGCGGGGCCAGCAGGGCCGATGACGCTGCGGCCAAGGCCGCCGCCGACGCCGCCGCTGCCGAGAAGAAGGACCTCACCTTCGGGCTCGCGATCGGCGGCGCCGTCGTCGCGGCGGGCCTGGCCGCGACCTGGGCGATGGCCGAACATGCCTCGACCGGCATCCAGCCGGGCGTCGCGATGCCGGTCGACGTGCTGCACCTGCTGGCCGTCGCCACCTGGCTGGGCGGGCTCTCGACGCTGCTGGTCGCCCTGTTCCGGGCGCCGGTGGACGCGCAGATCGAGGCGGCGGCCGTACGCCGTTTCTCGCGTTTCGCGTTCGGCAGCGTCCTCACGCTGGTCGCGACCGGGGTCTACCAGTCGTGGCGCCAGGTCGGCTCCTGGTCGGCGCTCGCCGACACGACGTACGGGCAGCTGCTGCTCGTCAAGATCGGCCTGGTGGCGGTCCTCGTCGGCATCGCGTGGATCTCGCGCCGCTGGACCGCGCAGATGCCGGAGGCGACCGCTCCGGAGGTCGCCGCGGCGGCCGTGGTCGCGCAGCGCGAGAAGGCGCGGACGACGGTTCCCGGGGACTCCCGGCGCGCGGCCCAGCTCGCCCGGCAGCGGGCTGCCGTCGCCACCGCGCGCGAGAAGCGGCTCCGCGACGCCGACCCGCACCGCGCGGGCCTGCGCCGCTCGGTGCTCGCCGAGGCGGGTGTCGCCATCGTCCTGCTGGCGGTCACGACCGCGCTGACGACCACCGAACCGGGACGCACGGAGGAAGCGGCCCAGCAGGCCACCGCGTCCGCCTCGCAGCGGTCCGGACCGCTGTCCCTCAAGCTCCCGTTCGACACCGGCGGCGAGGACGGCAAGGGCACGGTGGAGGTCACCCTCGACCCGGCCCGCGTCGGCGGCAACGAGATGCATGTCTTCGTGGAGCGGCCGAACGGCAAGGCCTTCGACGTGCCCGAGGTGAAGGTCGCCTTCACGCTCGCCGCGAAGGACATCGGCCCGCTGCCCGTGACCCCCGACCGCATCGCCACCGGACACTGGTCGGCGAGCGGCGTGCAGATCCCCATGGCGGGCGACTGGAAGATCGCGGTGACCGTGCGCACCTCCGACATCGACCAGACGACCGTGAACAAGAACGCGCAGATCGGCTGAACCTCACCATGGCTGACCAGTCCACTTCGGAGCCCTCCTCCTCGGGTGCCTCGCCTCAGGGGGTTCCTTCTCAGGAGGTCGCCTCTCAGGAGGTCCCTTCTCAGGGGGTCGCGCATCAGGGGGGCACTCCTCAAGGGGGCGCTCCTCAAGGGGGCACTTCTCAAGGAAGCGCTGCGAAAAAGGCCTCTCCTAAGGGGGACGCTTCGGAAACTGCCCCTCCCGGGGAGGCCGTTTCCGAAAACGCCTCCCCCAAGGGGGCCATTTCGCGCCGTCGGCTGCTCGGCACCGCCGGTGCCACCGGTCTCGCCCTGGGCGCGGCCGGAGGTGCCGCGGGATACGCGGCGGCCCCCTCCGCCGAGAAGGCCACACCACTGACCTCGCTGGGCGCGGACACGGTGATGTTTCACGGGAAACATCAGCCCGGCATCACCGACGCCCTCCAGGCCCGCGGCCACGTCGTGGCCTTCGACCTGGCCGCCGGCGCGGGCCGCAAGGAGGCGGCCGCGCTGCTGCGCCGCTGGTCGACGACGGCCCAGCGGCTGATGGCGGGCGAGGCGGCCGGGCACGACGACACGGATGTCGCCCGCGACGCCGGTCCGTCGTCCCTGACGATCACCTTCGGTTTCGGGCACAGCTTCTTCGCGCGTACGGGCCTGGAGAAGCAGCGCCCGGTCGCCCTGGACCCGCTGCCCGACTTCTCCTCCGACCACCTCGACAAGGCGCGCAGCAATGGCGACCTGTGGGTGCAGATCGGCGCGAACGACGCCCTGGTCGCCTTCCACGCCCTGCGCGCGATCCAGAAGGACGCGGGCAGCGCGGCCCGCGTGCGCTGGCAGATGAACGGCTTCAACCGCTCGCCCGGCGCCACCGCGCAGCCGATGACGGCCCGCAACCTGATGGGCCAGATCGACGGCACCCGCAACCCCAAGCCGACCGAGTCCGACTTCGACCGGCGCATCTTCGTGCCGGCTTCCGGTGAACCGGCGTGGATGGCGAACGGCTCGTACGCCGTCGTACGCCGTATCCGCATGCTCCTCGACGACTGGGAGAAGCTCTCGGTCAAGGCCCAGGAGGATGTCATCGGGCGAAAGAAGTCCACCGGGGCACCGCTCGGCGGCGGCACCGAGACGACCGCGATGAACCTCGACAAGACGGACGCCGACGGCAACCTCGTGGTCCCCATCAACGCGCACGCCCGGATCACCCGGCCCGACCAGAACGGCGGCGCCGCGATGCTGCGCCGTCCGTTCTCCTTCCACGACGGCATCGACACGGACGGGGTGCCCGACGCGGGTCTGCTCTTCATCTGCTGGCAGGCCGACCCGCTGCGCGGCTTCATCCCCGTCCAGCGCAAGCTCGACCGCGGCGACGCGCTCTCCACGTTCATCCGGCACGAGTCGAGCGGACTGTTCGCGGTGCCGGGCGGGGCAGCGAAGGGGGAGTACGTGGGGCAGCGGCTGTTGGAGGGGTGAGCGTCACCCGTCGGGGCTGCGGTTGACGGTCGTCCGAGGGGCCCTCTTCGGGGCCCCGGTTTCCACAGGCGTGAGCTGGGTTGGACACGGCCCATTAGGGTGACGGTATGTCGGCGACGCGCTACACCTATCTCGGCCCCGAGGGAACGTTCACCGAGGCCGCTCTCCGTACGCTTCCGGAAGCCGCGACGCGAGAGCTGGTCCCCATGGTGTCCGTCCCGACCGCGCTCGACGCGGTGCGCGGCGGCGAGGCCGCGGGCGCGCTCGTCCCGATCGAGAACTCGGTCGAGGGCGGTGTCACCGCCACCCTCGACGAGCTCGCCAAGGGCGAGCCGCTGATGATCTACCGCGAGGTCGTACTGCCGATCGCCTTCGCCCTGCTGGTCAGGCCGGGCACGGCCCTGAAGGACATCAAGACGGTCACCGGACACCCGGTCGCCCAGCCCCAGGTACGCAACTGGCTGGGCACGCACCTGCCGGACGCCCTGTGGGAGTCGGCGGCGTCGAATGCGGACGGCGCGCGCCTCGTCCAGGAGGGCCGGTACGACGCCGCCTTCGCGGGCGAGTTCGCGGCGGCGACGTACGGCCTCGAACCGCTGGTGACCGAGATCCATGACGCGGCGAACGCCGAGACCCGCTTCGTGCTGGTCGGCCGCCCGGCCCGGCCCGCCGCCCCGACCGGCGCCGACAAGACGTCCGTGGTCATCTGGCTCGGCGACGACCACCCGGGCGCGCTGCTCGAACTCCTCCAGGAGTTCGCCGTACGCGGCGTCAACCTGATGCGTATCGAATCGCGGCCGACCGGCCAGGGCATCGGGAACTACTGCTTCTCCGTGGACGCCGAGGGCCACATCACCGACCGCCGCGTGGGCGAGGCGCTGATGGGCCTCAAGCGGATCTGCCCCCAGGTGCGCTTCCTCGGGTCCTATCCGCGGGCCGGGGTCGCCCTGCAGGACGTACGGCCGCTGCGGGCCGGTACGTCGGACAGCGAGTTCTCGGCCGCGTCGGACTGGCTGGCGCGCTGCCAGGACGGCCGGTTCTAAGCAGGCCCAGGGGCTCCCGGCCCAGCTGGTCTCTACCAGTCCTACCTGCTGATTTTCGTCATCCACAGGCGTTATCCACAGGTGTGCTTCTCGACCTGGGGACAAGTCGACAACGAAGCACTACATCGTCGACAAATCGGCCTACAGGCCCCAACTTCGTCCACAGCCCCGCACGTCACCCCTCGTCCACTCTTTTCCCTTGATCAATCCTTTGGAGCGAAGCATTTCCACTCGAACGTGGGTGTAGGGATGGTTTGAACCGGGAATTCTTCGTCCCGCATGCGGCTTTCGGAATGATCACTTCCGAAGTCCACAGATCTTCCACACAGCCTGTGGATAACTCTGCGGGGGCGTGGACTCCTGTGGACAACCCCTCCTCAAGTCGAGCTCTCCACAAGGAAATCCGGTCAACCGGCCAACCGCCGTCTGCCCCGTTTCAGGGAGTACGGGCGCTTTTATTGACACTCATTAGTGATCAAGAGATTCAGCCCGGCATTTCACTCATAACGTGACAGGCGTCACGGGCCGGAATATCGAGTCGTTGGCCGGAACCGCGCACCGGTAGCCTTGAGGGGTGATTGACCTTCGCCTGCTCCGTGAGGACCCCGACCGTGTTCGCGCCTCCCAGCGCGCCCGTGGAGAGGACGTCGCCCTAGTCGACGCCCTCCTCTCCGCCGACGAGCGGCGCAGGTCGTCCGGCGTCCGCTTCGACGAGCTGCGTTCCGAGCAGAAGGCGCTCGGCAAGCTGATCCCCAAGGCCTCGGGTGACGAGAAGGCCGACCTGCTGAAGAAGGCGAGCCAGCTGGCCGCCGACGTCAAGACGGCCGACGCCGAGCAGCACGAAGCGGACGAGGAGACCAAGCGGCTCCTCCTCCAGCTCGGCAACCTCATCCACCCGGACGTCCCGGTCGGCGGCGAGGAGGACTTCGTCGTCCTGGAGACGCACGGCACGATCCGCGACTTCGGTGCCGAGGGCTTCGAGCCCAAGGACCACCTGGAGCTCGGCGAGGCACTCGGCGCCATCGACGTCGAGCGCGGCGCCAAGGTGTCCGGCTCGCGCTTCTACTACCTGACGGGTGTCGGCGCGCTCCTGGAGCTCGCCCTCGTCAACGCGGCGATCGCGCAGGCCACCGAGGCCGGCTTCATCCCGATGCTGACCCCGGCGCTGGTCCGCCCGCGCGCCATGGAGGGCACCGGCTTCCTCGGCCAGGCCGCGGAGAACGTGTACCACCTGGAGAAGGACGACTACTACCTGGTCGGCACCTCCGAGGTCCCGCTCGCCGCGTACCACATGGACGAGATCCTCGACGCCGACCAGCTGCCGCTGCGCTACGCCGGCTTCTCGCCGTGCTTCCGCCGCGAGGCCGGTACGTACGGCAAGGACACCCGCGGCATCTTCCGGGTGCACCAGTTCGACAAGGTCGAGATGTTCTCGTACGTCGCCCCCGAGGACGCGGAGAGCGAGCACAAGCGGCTCCTGGAGTGGGAGAAGCAGTGGCTGACCGGCCTCGAGCTGCCCTTCCAGGTCATCGACGTGGCGTCGGGCGACCTCGGCGCCTCCGCGTCCCGCAAGTATGACTGCGAGGCGTGGATCCCGACCCAGGGCAAGTACCGCGAGCTGACCTCGGCCTCCAACTGCGACGGCTTCCAGGCCCGCCGCCTGGCCGTGCGCATGCGCGACGGCAAGAAGGTCCAGCCGCTCGCCACACTGAACGGCACGCTGTGCGCCGTACCGCGCACCATCGTCGCCATCCTGGAGAACCACCAGCTGGCCGACGGCTCCGTGCGGGTGCCGGAGGTGCTGCGTCCCTACCTGGGCGGTCGTGAGGTCCTGGAGCCGATCTCCAAGTGACCGGCGCCACGGAGCCGAGCGGTTCGACCGGGTCCTTCCCCTACAGACTCGTCGCGACCGATCTCGACGGAACGCTGCTGCGCTCCGACGAGACGGTCTCGGCGCGTACGCGTGAGGCGCTCGCCGCGGTGACCGCCGCGGGCGCCGCGCACATCGTCGTCACCGGACGCGCGGTGCCCTGGACCCGGCACATCCTCGACGACCTCGGCTACGAGGGCCTCGCCGTGTGCGGTCAGGGCGCGCAGGTGTACGACGCGGGGGAGCACCGGCTGCTCACCTCGGTGACGCTGGACCGGCAGCTGGCCGGTCTGGCGCTCGCCAAGATCGAGGCGGAGGTCGGTCTGCTGCTGCTGGCGGCGAGCCGCGACGGACTCGACGGCGAGGTGCTGGTGGGTCCGGGCTACCAGGTGCAGGACGGCCCGCTCCCGGTCGTCCCGATCCGGGACGCGGCGGACCTCTGGTCGGCCCCGCTGAACAAGGTGTACGTCCAGCACCCGACGCTCTCCGACGACGAGCTGGCCGCGGTGGCCACCGAGGTCGCGGGCGGACTCGTCGGCGTCACCATGGCCGGCGCCGGGATAGTGGAACTCCTCCCCCTCGGCCTCTCCAAGGCGACAGGGCTGTCGCTGGCGGCCCGCCGCCTCGGCGCGAAGGCCGCCGACACGATCGCCTTCGGCGACATGCCGAACGACATCCCGATGTTCGCCTGGTCGGCGCGCGGGGTGGCGATGTCCAACGCCCACGACGACCTCAAGGCGATCGCGGACGAGGTGACGTCCTCGAACGAGGAGGACGGCATCGCGGCGGTGCTGGAGCGGTTGCTGGCGCAGCCGTAGCCGGTGCCACAGTCGCCTGGTTCCCAGGCGAACGTCTTGCGGAGGATGCGCGGATCGAACGCGCGCGGGGTTCACACCCCGACCACGGCTTAGCGGGCCGGTGCCTTACCTCTCGGCCAATCCTCCGGGTGGGCGGCCCGCGCGAGATGCGCGCTCGAAGCGGCCGCCCCGGGCAAGCCCCCCGTGCGGGCGGGTTCGACGGAGCGGTAACTACTCCGGAATCCGCCGCGGGCTGCCCTGTCGGGAGCTCGACGCACTGCTCCTGATGAACATCGTCGCGCTCCTCTCCCAGAAGGTGGCGCCGGCTCGATGCGGCGACGGGGACAGAACTACTGTGCCTGTACGCCGAGTTGGGCGCCACCGAATAAATGTCGTGGTCAACGGCGGCGCCACCTGCGCCGACGCCCCTTGCTGAAGAACCACCCCGCGGGCGGCTCGTCGGAGCGCCAGGGCTGCGGATCGGGTCCCCCCTCGCGCCAGCGGGCGGCGAGCATACGGGCGCGGGCCGACGGCTCGGTCGTCTCCGCGGAGCGTATGAAGTCCTCGTCCAGGACGAGGTCGTCCCAGACGTCTCCGGACTCCCCGTCACCTTTCGGTTCCTCAGCCGACATCCCCGTTTCCTCCTAGCGGCGTATCCCCTTTGCCCAGTGTGCCCGGACACACGTGAAGCCGATGTCAAGAAAAAGGGGGCTCCACGCGCGCGTGCACGGCGACAGCAGGCACGCGCGCGTGGAGCCCCTTTCTCACTCCTCGCCGGCCAGCGTCAGCGACCGCAGCCGCTGCCCGGCGTACCAGGTGGCGAGCACAGTGACCGCGACCAGCAGCACCGTCGCGGTCGGCAGCCCCACGTCCGAGGTGACGAGGTCCCCGCCGGTGACCTTGTGGCCCACCGCGAGCGCCCACTGCTGAACGCTGAGCGTGCGCGCGCCGGACACCAGCGACCCGAAGAGGGCCTCCCAGACGAGCGCGTAGACGAGCCCGAAGACGACCGCGTGCCGGGTCACGGTCCCCAGGAGCAGGAACAGGGCGGCGTACGCGATCGAGGCGACCAGCGCGGCCACGGTGTAGGCGACGGCGATCTGCTGGCCGTTGCCGTTCAGGATCATGCCGGCGATGAACGTCGGCACCGCAGAGAACGCCATGGTGACGGCGATCGCGACGATCAGCTTGGTGAAGATGATCGTGGGCCGTTTGAGGGGCTTGGCCAGCAGATACACCACCGAGCCGTCGTCGATCTCGGGGCCGATCGCGCCCGTACCGGCGATGACGCCGATGATCGGCACCATCGTGGCGAGCGCGAACCCGCCGAGCACGTCCGAGGCCACCTGGTCGTCGGCTCCGGAGAAGCCGCGGACAGCCGCGGAGATGACGATGAGCAGGACGGGCAGGGCGCCGAGGATGAGGGCCCGGCGGCGGCCGAGCAGGCCCCGATAGGTGAGCCGGGCGACTGTGGGGTCGTACATCTTGGCCTCCTACGCCGCGACGAGATACGAGAAGACGGACTCGAGGGACTCGTCGGACGGCGAGACCGTGAGCAGCCGGATGCCGTGCTCGCGCGCGACGCGCGGCAACAGCGTGGTGAACCGGCCGAAGTCGACCGCCTGGATGCGCAACGCGCCCTCGGCGAGGTCCACTTCGATGCCGGACGTCGACGGATCGGCGATGAGCGCGGAGGCGAGTGCCCGGTCGTCACTGGAGCGGACGAGGTAGCGGTGCGGGCGGTCGGTCATCAGACGGCGGATGCGCCGGAAGTCGCCGCTCGCCGCGTGCCGTCCGGCGACGATCACCTCGATGTGCGCGGCGAGTTGCTCGACCTCTTCGAGGATGTGGGACGAGAACAGCACCGTGCGGCCCTCGTCGCCCATGCGCCGCAGCAGGTCCATGAGCTGCATGCGCTGGCGCGGGTCCATGCCGTTGAAGGGCTCGTCGAGCAGTAGCAGCGACGGGTCGTGGACGAGCGCGGAGGCCATCTTCACGCGCTGCCGCATGCCCTTGGAGTACGTCGCGATCTTGCGGTCCTGCGCGTACTCCATCTCGACCGTGGCGAGCGCCTTCTGGGCGGCCTTGTTGCCGAGGCCGTGCAACTCGGCGTTGGCGACGACGAATTCGCGGCCGGTGAGGAAGTCGTACATCGCTTCGCGCTCGGGGACGATGCCGATGTGCCGGTAGATCTGTTCGTTGCGCCAGACCTGCTGGCCGTCGAGGGTGACGGTGCCCGTGGAGGGGGCGAGAAAGCCGCCCATCATGTTGATGAGGGTGGATTTTCCGGCGCCGTTCGGGCCGAGAAGGCCGGTGACTCCGGGGCCGATCGTCATCGTGATGTCGTTGACGGCCACCACGTTGCCGAACCAGCGCGAGACGTGGTCGATGTTGAGCGTGGTCACAGCCCGACCTTTCGGTAGCGGCGCATCAGGAGGCCGTAGCAGCCGGCGATGAGAGCCAGGACGACGATGAGGTAGACGACGCCCTGCCCGGACGAGGGGCCTTCCCCTCCGGGGAAGGCGGAGGTGGCGCCGAGGAAGGCCGTCTGCACTCCGTCGACGAGCGTGATCGGCGAGAAGAGGCCGAGCCACGGGACGGCGCCCGTGCTGGACTGCTCGTAGGCGATGGCCTGGACGGTGGACACGGCCCCGTAGGAGATGGTCAGGGCGGCGATGACGGCCGCGATGCCGAAGCCGCGGCGCGGGGTGACCGCCGAGATGACCAGGCCGATGCCGGCGAACAGCAGCGACAGCAGAGCCACGGAGACCAGCCCCTGTCCGAATCCCTTCGTCTGGTCGGCGAAGTCGAGCTTCGCCAAGAGTGCCCCTACGTAGAGCACGATCAGCGGCGCGGCCGTGAGGACGAACAGCGCCGAGGCCAGGGCCGCGTACTTGGCGCGTACGTAGTCGACGGTCTCGATGGGGCGCGAGAAGTACAGCGGGACAGTCTTGAAGCGCAGGTCGCGGGAGACGGACTGGGGTCCCTGGGAGGCGACGTACAGGCCGATGACGGCCTGCATGATGACCGCATAGCGCGTGTAGTCGACGGGCAGGTCCTTCGCCTTGGTGGCGACCGCGACGGCCACCATGATCAGCGCGGGGACGCACATCACCACGAACAGCAGCATCGGCAGCACCTTGGACTTCACCGAACGGCCCAGGCCGTAGGCGCCGCGCAGGGACTGCGAGTAGAGCGAGCGGCGGGCGTAGGCGCGGCCCAGGCGCGGGCCGTCGTAGTTGCGGTAGCCGATGTTGTGGATACGGGTCTGCTCGCCGCGCTGGGCGGCAGCCTGGATCTGGGGCTGCTCAACCGCCATGGCCGACCGCCTCCTTCCGCTGCTGGTCGCTTTCCTTGTCACCGGCGCTGTCCTTGAAGACCTCCGCGATGTGGTGCCTGCGCTGTTCCATCCGGACCAGGCCGAGGCCGAGGTCGGCGACGACGTCGCGGACGAGGTCGTACGTCTCCTCGCCCTCGGCGGTCAGCAGCAGGATGTGTCCGGCGCCGGGCAGGCCGCTGCCGTCGTGCGTCTCGATCCCGCGCGCGTGGAGCACGTCGCGCACCGCGCGGGTGCCGTCCGGGTGCTCGTCGGTGTCGGTGACCTCGATGGCGAGGGTCGTCGTGGTCTGGGTGAAGTCCGTGGTGGAGCTGGAGCGCAGCAGCTTGCCGCCGTCGATGACGACGACGTGGTCGCAGGTGCGCTCGAGCTCGCCCAGGAGATGGGAGGTGACCAGGACCGAGATGCCGAAGTCGGTGTGGATGCGGCGGATGAGGCCGAGCATCTCGTCGCGGCCGACCGGGTCGAGGCCGTTGGTCGGCTCGTCGAGGAAGACCAGCTGGGGGTCGTGGACGAGGGCCTGCGCGAGCTTCACGCGCTGCTTCATGCCCGTCGAGTAGCCGCCGATGGGGCGGTAGCGCTCCTCGTACAGGCCGACGTGGCGCAGTGTGTCCGCGGTGCGCTCGCGGGCCGCGGCCGGCGGGAGTCCGGACATGCGCGCCATGTGGACGACGAACTCGGTGGCCGAGACGTCGGGCGGCAGGCAGTCGTGCTCGGGCATGTACCCGACCCGCTCGCGGATGGCGCCGCCTTCGGTGGCGACGTCGAGGCCGAGCACCTGTGCACGGCCCTCGGTGGCGGGGGACAGACCCAGCAGAATCTTGATCAGTGTGGACTTGCCGGCTCCGTTGGCTCCGACGAGTCCGGTCACACCGGGCCCGACGTCCACGGAGAGCCGGTCAAGAGCGGTCACCCTGGGGAACCGCTTGCTCAGGCTTTCGGTCGCGATCACAGTCACGTTTCGAAGGTAGTGGCGCACGCCACAGCGGTCGTCAGACCAGGGAGCTGGATCCGCGTCAGACTCCAGTCGTACGGGCCCGTAGGGGTCCCCCTGAGGTCGAACAACCGGCTGCCCGCTATCCACATCGGATCGGTTGTCCACAGGCGTCCCGCAGGTCTATTGACGCAGCCTCTAACAACTGTCACATTCGCCAGTGTCAAGTTACGGGCACGTACCGCGGTCAGTGTGGACATGGGTGGGGCGGTGGCATGACGACGGCAGTGGCAGGCGAACTCTCCGCGGAACTGCGGGGGTTCAGAGAAGTTCAGCGGCTCGCGTACGAGTGCGCGGAGGCCGTGGCCGCGCAGCTGAAGCCCGGCGTGACCGAGCGCGAGGCGGCGCGCATGCAGCGCGCACGGCTGCGCGAGCGCGGGGTGCGGGACTGGTTCCACCTGCCCTTCGCCTGGTTCGGGGACCGCACGGCGTTCGTGGACTTCCGGATCCCGCTGCAGTTCTTCCCCACCAACCGCCGCCTGGAGCCGGGGATGCCGTTCATCCTCGACATGGCCCCGGTCCACAAGGGCTTCACGGCGGACATCGGGTACTCGGGCTCGCTCGGGCTGAACCCCGTGCAGGACAAGCTGCTCGCCGACCTGGAAGCGCACCGCGAGCTGATCCTGCGCGAGGTGCGCGAGCGCAGGCCGCTGCGGGAGATCTACGAGGACGTGGACTGGCTCATGGTCCGCCAGGGCTATGCGAACCGGCACCGCGCGTATCCGTTCGGCGTGATCGCGCACAAGGTGGACCGGGTGAAGGAACGCCCCTGGTCACCACGGTTGTTCGGGTTCGGCACCCAGTCCCTGAAGGGGCTGGCGAGCGACGCGATCCACGGTCACCGCGACGGCTGGTCACCACTGTGGTCGCCGTACAGGTTCTCCGACCATCCGCCCCGGCCGGGGCTGTGGGCGGTCGAACCGCACCTCGGATTCCGGGGCACGGGCGCGAAGTTCGAGGAGATCCTGGTCGTCACCGACTCCAAGGACCCTCGGGAGAGCGCGTTCTGGCTGGACGACGATCTGCCGCATGTGCGGCGCTGGGCGGAGGACAAGTGAGTCTCGAAGGGGCGCGCGAACGCTGGGTGCGGACGGGCGGAGTCGAGCTGTGTGTCGCCGAGTTGGGCGACGAGACACAGCCCACGGTGGTGCTCGTGCACGGCTATCCGGACTCCAAGGAGGTGTGGTCCGAGGTCGCCGGACAGCTCGCCGAGCGCTTCCATGTCGTGCTGTACGACGTACGGGGACACGGCCGGTCGTCGGCGCCGCAGCCGCTGCGCGGCGGGTTCACACTGGAGAAGCTGACCGACGACTTCCTGGCGGTCGTGGACGCGGTCAGCCCCGACAGGCCGGTGCACCTGGTGGGGCACGACTGGGGTTCGGTGCAGTCGTGGGAGTTCGTGACCGTCCCGCGCACCGAGGGCCGGATCGCGTCCTTCACGTCGATGTCCGGGCCGTCCCTCGACCACTTCGGGCACTGGATCAAGCAGCGCGTGAAGCGGCCCACCCCGCGCAGGGTCGGCCAGCTCCTCGGCCAGGGCGCCAAGTCCTGGTACGTGTATCTGCTGCATACGCCCGCCCTGCCCGAGCTGGCCTGGCGCGGTCCCCTCGGCAAGCAGTGGCCGAAGATCCTCCAGCGGGTCGAGAAGGTCCCCGCGGGCGACTACCCGACCGCGTCACTGCCGACCGACGCGGCGCATGGCGCCTGGCTGTACCGCGACAACGTACGGGCCCGGCTGAGCAGGCCGCGCGCGGACGCCTACGCGCACGCGCCCGTGCAGCTCGTCACGCCCCTCGGGGACGCGTTCCTCTCCGAGCGGCTCTACGACGAGCTGGAGACGTGGGCCCCGCGGCTGGTGCGCCGCACGCTCCCCGCCAAGCACTGGATTCCGCGCACGCGCCCCGATCAACTGGCCTCCTGGATCACGGAATTCGTCCACGCCAACGAAGACGGGGTATCCGTACGGGACACCGTGGCCACCGGAAAGTACGCGGACCGGTTCGCCGGACAGCTCGTGCTGGTCACCGGCGCGGGCAGCGGCATCGGGCGGGCCACCGCCTTCGCGTTCGCCGAGGCCGGCGCGCGCGTGGTGGCCGTCGACCGGGACGCGGAGGGCGCGGCCCGCACGGCGGAGATGTCCCGGCTGATCGGGTCCCCCGAGGCCTGGGCCGAGACGGTCGACGTCTGCGACGAGCAGGCCATGGAGAAGCTCGCCGAGAAGGTCGCCACCGAGTACGGCGTGGTGGACGTGCTGGTGAACAACGCCGGGATCGGGCTCTCCGGGTCCTTCTTCGACACGACCCCGGAGGACTGGAAGAAGGTCCTCGACGTCAATCTGTGGGGCGTGATCCACGGCTGCCGGCTCTTCGGGAAGCAGATGGCCGAGCGCGGCCAGGGCGGCCACATCGTCAACACGGCGTCGGCGGCGGCGTACCAGCCCTCGAAGGCGCTGCCCGCCTACAGCACCTCCAAGGCGGCGGTCCTGATGCTCAGCGAGTGCCTGCGCGCGGAGCTGGCCGGGCAGGGCATCGGCGTCTCGGCGATCTGCCCCGGCTTCGTCAACACGAACATCACCTCGACCGCGCACTTCGCCGGGGTCGACGCCCTCGAGGAGAAGCGGCGCCAGAAGAGGTCGGCGCGGCTGTACGGGCTGCGCAACTACCCGCCAGAGAAGGTCGCCGACGCGATCCTGCGCGCGGTGGTCCGCAACCAGGCGGTCGTCCCCGTCACCCCGGAGGCGCGCGGCGCCCACCTCATATCCCGCTTCACGCCGAGGGCGCTGCGCGCGATCGCACGGTTGGAGCCACCACTGTGAGCGGGATGCCGAGCGCCTCGATGGCCATGGGGCGCCTCCTAGCGCGTAAGGGACGCGCGCGGGGCCTTAACCGCTGTGGGCAGCCGTTCCGCAGGGCGATGGGGTCCCCGCTGTTCAAGCGCAGCCGAGCATTGGGGGAGGGCGGGCACAGCCGCGGCGCCGGGCGCCCTTGTGACGGAGGCACGACAGCGCAGTGAGGAGCAGAGCGTGAGCGACGGCTCGGTCGAAACCTCGTACCGGATCGAGGACCTGGCGCACCACAGCGGCGCCACGGTCCGGACGATCCGCGCCTATCAGGACCGCGGGCTGCTCCCCCGCCCCGAGCGGCGCGGCCGCGCCAATGTGTACGCGGACGCGCATCTGGCGAGGCTGCGGCAGATCGCCGATCTCCTCGACCGCGGTTACACACTGGCCTCCATCAAGGAGCTTCTGGAGGCCTGGGACGCGGGCCGGGGCCTCGGCGGGGTCCTCGGTCTGGTCGCGGAGGTGGACGGACCGTGGACCGACGAGGAGCCCGTACGGATCTCGCGGGCCGAACTCGACGAGCGGTTCGGCGGCAGCCCGGACGACGCCGCGGTGGCCGATGCCGTGGAGCTCGGTGTGCTGGAGCCGGTTCCCGGGGACGAGGACTCCTTCCTGGTCCCGAGCCCTCAAGAGCTGGCCGTGGCCGCCGAGTTGCACGCGGCGGGCGTTCCGCTGTCCGCGATCTCGGGCCATTTGCGGGAGTTGAGGGGTCGGGTCGAGCACATCGCTTCCCGTTTCCTGGAGTTCACGACCGAGCATGTCTTCGCGCGCTATCTGGGGGAGCACCCGCCGACCGACGCGGAGGCGGCCGAAGCGGCCTCACTCGTACGACGGCTGCGACCGCTCGCGCAGCAGACGGTGGATGCCGAACTGGCCCGCGCGATGCGGCTGTTCGCCAACCGGCATCTACGTCGGCACCTCGGCGGCGGGCACCCCGTGGAGGCCACGGACGAGACGCGTTTGGTGGAGATACCCGCCGACACAATGCGGGCTGTCGAAAGGCTGGTTGGTGCGGAGCAGGTGGCGGCCTTCGTCACCGCGGCGGCTGAACGCGAGGTAAATTCACGGACCTTGGATCAGCTAGCCTCAAACTATGTCAATCGCAACAAAGTTGACGAAACAACCTGAATCGGATGGATAGTTGTCCACAGAATCGTCAATTCCCTTGTGGATAACCGCACTTGGTTGTGGATCAAACCTCCGAATCAAAATCAAATGCGTGATCCGTCTCTCGCCCGGCACGCTGGAGAGATGAACGAACGGATGGATGAAAGACGCACCGTGAACGTGTCGAAGTACCTCTCGAAGCATCTGCGGCACCAGCCCGAGCGGATCGGGCTCACGCTCGGCGAGGGCGGCTGGGTCGAGATCGACGCGCTGATGGCCGCGGCGGCCGCGCACGGCTTCCGGTTCACACGCGAGGAGCTCGATCACGTGGTGGCCACGAACGACAAACGTCGCTTCGCGATCGAGGGGACCCGGATCCGTGCCAGCCAGGGCCACTCCGTCGAGATCGACCTCGGACTGCCCCCGGCGACCCCGCCCGCGTACCTCTACCACGGCACGGTGGCCCGCAACCTGGACGCGATCCGCGCCGAGGGCCTCAAGCCCATGAGCCGGCACGACGTGCACCTCTCTGCGGACCGGGAGACCGCCACCCGCGTCGGCGCCCGCCGCGGCCGTCCCATCGTGCTGTCCGTGGACGCCGCCGCCATGCACCGCGACGGCCATGTCTTCCGGGTCAGCGCGAACGGGGTCTGGCTGACCGCCGCCGTACCCCCTCAGTACCTGCGGTTTCCCTCGGGGCACTGACCAGAACAGGCGGAAAACCGACCAGGCGGGCAGCGGAAGGTGATCATGCGATGGCCGGGACCACTCGGTGGTTCCGCTTACGCTCGATGTATGAGTCTGCGTCTGAGCACCGTGATCCTGCCGTACGTCCGCTGGCACGAGGGCGGGCGTTCCACCTGGCAGCGTGCGGAGCAGCTCGGCTTCCACACCGCGTTCACGTACGACCATCTGTCGTGGCGGACCTTCCGCGACGGCCCGTGGTTCGGGGCCGTCCCCACGCTGACCGCCGCGGCCGCCGTCACCGACCGCCTCCGCCTCGGCACGCTCGTGACCTCGCCGAACTTCCGGCACCCGGTGCCCCTCGCCAAGGAACTGATCTCCCTCGACGACATCTCGAACGGCCGGATCACCCTCGGCGTCGGCGCGGGTGGCACCGGCTTCGACGCCACGGCGCTCGGCCAGGACCCCTGGACCCCGCGCGAGCGCGCCGACCGCTTCGGCGAGTTCGTACCGCTGCTCGACCGGCTCCTCACCGAGGACTCCGTCTCGTACGGCGGCGACTACTACTCGGCCCACGAGGCACGCAACATCCCCGGCTGCGTCCAGCGCCCCCGGCTGCCGTTCGCGGTGGCCGCCACCGGTCCGCGCGGACTGAAGCTCGCCGCCCGGTACGGGCAGGCGTGGGTGACGACCGGTGACCCGAAGCTGTACGAGACGGGCACCCCCGCCCAGTCGGTTCAGGCCATTCGCGGGCAGGTCGACAAGCTGGCCGACGCCTGCGCCGCCATCGGCCGGGACGTGGACGAGCTCGACAAGATCCTGCTCACCGGCTTCACCCCGGACCGCGGCCGACCGCTGGAGTCCCTCGACGCGTTCGTCGACTTCGCGGGCCGGCACGCGGAGCTGGGCTTCACCGACATCGTGATCCACTGGCCGATCCCCGACTCGGACTTCGCGGCCGACCAGAAGGTCTTCGAGCGGATCGCCATGGAGGCCCTGACACAGCTGCGCTGAGTGCGACGGGGCGTAACGGCGCTGGTGAGGACGGTCACCACTCAAGTGTGCGGACTGCCGCACGCCCGTGCGCGCATATGCGGGAGAATGGCCCGGTGACCTCAGCGACTCGACGGCCCGAGACCCCGGCCTCCACCGTTCCGCCCCGGCTGATCGCCACGGATCTCGACGGCACCCTGCTGCGGGACGACAAGTCCGTCTCCGAGCGCACGATCGCCGCCCTCGCCGCCGCCGAGCAGGCGGGTATCGAGGTCTTCTTCGTCACCGGCCGCCCGGCCCGCTGGATGGACGTCGTCAGCGACCACGTCCACGGGCACGGCCTGGCGATCTGCGGCAACGGCGCCGCCGTGGTCGACCTGCACGGCGGCCCCGGCGCCCACCGCTTCGTCAAGATCCGGGAGTTGGCGCCCGACATCGCGCTCCGCGTCGTCCAACTGCTGCGCGCCGCCGCGCCGGGCACCGTGTGCGCCGTCGAGCGGACGTACGGCCTGCATCTCGAACCGGGCTACCCGTCGCTGCACATGGAGCCCCCGGAGACCGTCGCGCCCGCCGAGAAACTCCTCACCGAGGACGCCCTCGACGCCGATCAGCCTGTGCTCAAAGTGCTCGCGTACCACCCCGAGATGGACCCGGACGACTTTCTCACCGTCGCCCGCCACGCCATCCGCGACCGGGCCAATGTCACCCGCTCCAGCCCCAGCGCTCTCCTTGAGATCAGCGGTCCTGGCGTCTCCAAGGCCAGCACCCTCGCGCTGTGCTGCGCCGAGCGCGGTATCTCCCACGAGGAGGTCGTCGCCTTCGGAGACATGCCGAACGACGTCGAAATGCTCACCTGGGCCGGCCAGTCGTACGCCATGGGCAACGCCCACCCCGACGTGATCGCCGCGGCCTCCGGACGCACGGTCGCCAACAACGAGGACGGGGTGGCGGTCGTGATCGAGCGGATGGTCGCGGAGCGGTTGTCGCAATGACCCGCTCTTTCAGAGCGGGACCCCGTGCTCGGCCAGCCACGGCACGGGATCGACGGCCGACCCCAACTCCGGTGTGACCCGCACCTCGAAGTGCAGATGCGGACCGGTCGAGTTGCCGCTCGTGCCGGACTGCCCGATCCACTGCCCGGTGGACACGCGCTCGCCCTGGTCGACGGTGACGGCGGCGAGGTGCGCGTACTGCGTGCAGTAGCCGCCGGGGTGCTCGATCACGATCTCGATGCCGAAGGCGCCGCCGCAGGACACCGTCACCACCCGGCCTGCCCCGACGGCCCGCACCGGCGTGCCGATGGGAACCGCGAAGTCCTGCCCGGTGTGCCGGCTCGCCCAATGCTCGCCGCCGCTGCCGAAGCCCGCGGAGAGTCGGTAGGTCTCCACCGGCGCGACCCACGCGCGCGTGACGTGTGTCCTCGGCTGGTCCAGGCGTACGGCGGCACGGCAGGAGCCCGCCGCCACGGAGGCGTCCGCCTGGCTCTGGAGCGTTGCCCGCGCCTCGTCGAGCTTCGCCTGGACGGTCCGCTTCATCTCGGCGAGTTCACCGCTCCGCTTCTCCAGCGCCTGCCACTCGGACCGGGCCTTCGCCTCGTCGGCGGCGAGCCGCTCCTCGGCGTGACGGCTCTCGGAGACGGCGTTGTCGACGGCGTGATCCGCCCGCCAGATGGCGCGCTGACCGCGCATCAAATCGTCGGGGCTGTCCGCGAGCAGCATCTGCGCGGTGTACGGGAGCCCGCCGCCCTGTCGGTACTGGGCGCGCGCGATCCGTCCCAGGTCCTCGTGCAGCACCGCGATGTCCTGCCGCTCACGCGCGAGGAGTTGCTCGGCCCGCTCCGCCCTGGTCCGCTGCGCCTCGGCCTCCCGCCGCCCCGCCTCGTACTGCTGAGTCGCCACCGAGGCGTCCTCGTACAGCCGCGCCACCTGGGCGCTGATACCGGGATCCTCGCCGTCGTCCTCGCCCGCCGTGGGACGGGCCGCGAGGACCGCGAGCGCGCACAGCAGCGCCGGCACGAGCAGGGGATGACGGCGAGATGAGCGCATGACAGCGATCGTGGCCCGCGCCGTCGGCAAGGGGCCTGTCCCAGTCGCACGCCTGGGGGACCTGCCGCCACGGATGGCTCACTGTATTGGGCCGAACAGGGGCCCGGATTCAACGTGTTGGCCACCCCACTCGTGGCGGCTCAGACGGCGCCTGCCACACCTGCCGTCGTGGCGGCTCAGTGCGGCGCCTGCCACACCACCGTCGTACCGTCCCCGTCTTCGACGATCCCCGGCCCGTACCAGCTGTCCCCGCCCAGGGACTCGGCGCGCTGTTTGAGGTTCCTCAGACCGCTGCGCCGGCCGCCGTCGGGGATACCGAGGCCGTCGTCGGTGACGGTGAGGCGTACGACCTGCTGCCCGTCGGGCAGTTGCGCGGTCGCGTCGACGCAAGGCGGCGATGAGGTTCTTGCCGACGCGTTCACCGACCACGGTGTCAACGGGACCGATGAAGCGGTGGCCCGGCTTGAAACCGAGGGGTACGGCGGCCATGTTGATCTCGCGCAGCACCCGGCTACGCAGCCCGGACGGTATTTCAGCGGGGCCCTGGTGGAGCCCTGGTGGAGCGCGAAGATGGCGGTGCGGATCTCCCGGATGGTGACGTCGAGTTCGTCGACCGCCTTGCCGATGCCCTCCCGCACCTCGGGCACGACCGAGCGCCGCTGTGCGCTCTCCAGCATCATCCCGGTGGCGAACAGCCGCTGGATGTGACGTCGTGCAGATCACGGGCGATCCGGTCGCGGTCCTCGTATACCGCGAGCCGCTCCCGGTCCCGCTGCGCCTCGGCCATCATCAGCGCAAACACGGCCTGGGAGGGGAACTGCGCGGCGAGGGTGCGCTCCGTCTCCGCGAAGGGGTGGCCTCCGCGGGCGCGGGGCATGACGAGGGCGCCCAGGAGGCGCTCTGCAGGGGCAGCATCATGGTCGGCCCGTAGGCGGGCGCGAGATCGGTGAGCGCGCGCGGATTGGGGGCCGCGTCCTCGACGAACACGGCCGGACGGAGACAGCGAGACGGCAGCACAACAAGACGGTGAGGCAGCGGCAGGCACGGCGCCGAGACAGCGAGCCGGAGAGGCGGCGCCCAGCACGGGCGGCCAAGCCAGCGAGTCCGCGAGACGGCGAGACTGCGGATCGGCAGGGCGGAGAGGCAGCGGATCGGCAACGCGGCGGGACTGCGGCCAGCGAATCGCCAAGGCGGCAAGCCGCCGACCACTCCTAGCGCCCCGCCGCCCCGACCAGTAGATCCCCCGCCGCCTCCCTCTCCACCATCTCCCGCAGCGGACCCTCGACAGCCGCCAGCTCCGCGTACGCACCACGCTGGACCACACGCCCCTCCGCGAGCACGATCACCTCGTCCACGGCGTCGAGCCCGGCCAGCCGGTGCGTGATCAGCAGCGTCGTACGGCCCTCGGTGGCGGCCAGCAGATCCGCGGTGAGCGCGTCGGCCGTCGGCAGGTCGAGATGTTCCGCGGGCTCGTCCAGGACGAGAACGGGGAAGTCGGCGAGGAGCGCCCGGGCCAGCGCGAGCCGCTGGCGCTGGCCGCCGGACAGCCGGGCCCCGTGCTCGCCGATCAGCGTGTCGAGCCCGTCGGGCAGCCCGTCCGCCCAGTCGAGAAGCCGGGCCCGCCCGAGCGCGGCGCGCAGTTCGGCCTCGGTCGCGTCCTTCCGGGCCAGCAGCAGGTTCTCGCGGACCGTGCTGTCGAAGAGGTGCGCGTCCTGCGCACACAGCCCGACGAGGCGGCGTACGGCGTCCCCGTCCATCGCGTACGCGTCCACACCGCCCAGCATGTACGTCCCCGCCCCCGCGTCCAGGAATCGCAGCAGCACCTGCGCGAGCGTGGTCTTACCGGCCCCGGAGGTGCCGACGACGGCGATCCTGTGGCCCTGTTCGAGGGTCAGATCGAGCCCGGCGAGCGCGTCCCGGTCCTGTCCGGCGTGGCGGGCCCGGAGCCCTTGCACACGCAGCGGGAACGGCGACGCGGGCGCCGCCTGCGGCCGCTCCGGTTCGCGTACGGGATCGGGGGCGTCCAGCACCTCGTACACACGCTCCGCGCTCCGGCGCACCCGCTGCCGGTACTGCACGGCGAGCGGCAGCCCTAGGACGGCCTCGAACGCGGCCAGCGGGGTGAGGACGACAACGGCCATCGCCACGCCGCCCAGCCGCCCCGCGGCGACCGCCTGGGCGCCCACGAGGGCGGTGGCCGCGACGGTCAGCCCGGACGCGAGCGCCGTGAGCCCGTCGCCGAGCGCGGTCGCGGTGGCGGCCCGGGAGGCGATACGGGTGAGCACCGTGTCGGCCCGCCGTGCCTCGGCGGTACGGGCGGGCAGCGCGCCCGCGACAGTCAACTCGGCCGTTCCCGTCAGCAGATCGGTCACCCGTGTCGCCAGGACACCGCGCGCGGGAGCCAGCCGCCGCTCGGCGCGGCGCGCCACTGCGCCGGTGACGAGCGGGACGCCGACGCCGGCCGCCAGCAGCCCGACGGCGAGGGCGGCACCGGCCTCGGGCAGCAGCCAGGCGGTGAAGCCGACGGATGCGGCGGACACCACGACCGCGGCTCCTGCGGGCAGCAGCCACCGCAGCCAGTAGTCCTGCATCGCGTCCACGTCGGCGACGAGCCGCGACAGCAGATCACCGCGCCGGGTCGTCCGCAGCCCCGCGGGCGCGAGACGCTCCAGGCGCCGGTACACGGCGACCCGGGTGTCGGCCAGCATCCGCAGCACCGCGTCGTGCGACACGAGCCGCTCCGCGTACCGGAACACGGCCCGGCCGATCCCGAACGCCCGCGTGGCCGTCACAGCCACCATCAGATACAGCACCGGCGGCTGCTGGGACGCCCGCGAGATGAGCCACCCGGAAGTGGCCATCAGTCCGACGGCACTGCCGAGCGCGAGGCTGCCGAGGAGCAGAGCCAACGTGAGCGGCCCACGCCGTGGAGCGCCCATGGCCCGGACCCGGGCAAGCACGCCACCCCGCTGCCGCGGAGCCGGATGAGGCTCTTCGCCGCCGCCTGCGGGCACGCCCTCCGGATCGACCTGCCGGAGCGACTGCGCGCGGCTGGACTCCGCGGGGCCGGACACCTCGACGGGCGCCCCGGGTTCCAGCCGCACCACTCGGTCGGCCACCCCCAGCAACGCCGGCCGGTGCACCACCAGCAGCACCGTCCGCCCCACGGCGAGCCGCCGCACCGCCTCCACGACCTCCGCTTCCGTCGCCCCGTCCAGCGAAGCCGTCGGCTCGTCGAGGAGCAGCACGGGCCGGTCCGCGAGGAACGCCCGGGCGAGGGCGAGGCGTTGGCGCTGGCCCGCCGACAGCCCGGCCCCGTCCTCGCCGAGGACCGTGTCGATCCCGCCGGGCAGCGCGTCGACGAAACCGGCCGCACCCGCGTCGGTCAGCGCCCGTCGCAGCGCCGCGTCGTCGGCGTCGGGCCGCGCCAGCCGTACGTTCTCGGCGATCGACCCGGCGTACAGATGGGGCCGCTGCGGCACCCAGGCCACCTGCGAGCGCCACTCCACCAGGTCGGCCTCGGAGAGATCGACTCCCCCGATCCTCACTCGCCCCGCGGCGGGCTCCACGAACCCCAGCAGGACGTTCAGCAGCGTCGACTTGCCCACGCCGCTCGGTCCCACGAGAGCCACCGTCTCGCCGGGCTCGACCGTGAAGGAGACGTCCGAGACCGCGTCGCCGGAGCGCCCCGGGTACCGCACGGTCACGCCCTCGAAGCCGATCTCCCCGGCCGTCGCGCGCAGCGAGCCGGAGGCCGGCACCGGGGTTTCCAGCACCGCGAAGATCTCCTCGGCCGCCGCGAGCCCCTCGGCGGCGGCGTGGTACTGCGCTCCCACCTGCCGCAGCGGCAGATACGCCTCGGGCGCGAGGACGAGGATGACGAGCCCCACGTACAGATCCATCTCGCCGTGAACGAGCCGCATCCCGATGGTCACCGCGACCAGCGCGACCGAGATGGTGGCGAGCAGCTCCAGCGCGAAAGACGACAGGAAGGCGATCCGCAGCGTCCGCATGGTCGCCTGCCGGTACTCGCCGGTGATCTTTCGGATCGACTCGGCCTGCGCCTTGGCCCGGCCGAACACCTTGAGCGTGGGCAATCCCGCCACGACATCCAGGAAGTGACCCGAAAGACGAGACAGCAGCCGCCACTGACGGTCCATCTGTGTCCGCGTGGCCCAGCCGATCAGAATCATGAAGAGCGGGATCAGCGGCAGTGTGACGACGATGATCGCCGCCGACACCCAGTCCTCGGTGACGATCCGCGCGAGCACGGCCACCGGAACCACCACCGCGAGCCCCAACTGCGGCAGATAGCGCGAGAAGTAGTCGTCGAGCGCATCAACTCCCCGCGTAGCGAGGGCAACCAGCGAGCCCGTCCGCTGCCCGCTCAGCCAACCAGGTCCGAGCAGCGCGGCCCTCTCCAGCAGCCGCCCCCGCAACTCCGACTTGACCGCCGCACTCGCCCGGTGCGCGGCGAGCTCGGTGAGCCAGGAGACGACCGCCCGCCCAATCGCGACCACCGCCAACAGCATCAGCGGCGTGCGAAGCTCACCGGCGGAGAGACCGTGCTGGAAGGCGCCGACCACCACTTCGGCAATGAGCATCGCCTGGGCAATGACCAGCGCCGCCCCGGCGGCCCCCAGCCCAACGACCGCCGCGAGAAAGAGGCGAGTGGCGCGGGCGTACCGGAGCAGACGCGGATCGATTGGTTTCACGTGAAACACACCCTTGGGCTCATCGAGCATGTTTCACGTGAAACGGCCGTTTCACGTGAAACATGCCCTTCGATTCAGCGGACCTCCGTGCGCGGCACACTCTTTGGCCCTGCGGACTCAGTGCGCCGCCACATCCGCGGCGATGTGATGCGTACCGATCCGCTTGCGGAACACCCAGTACGTCCAAGACTGGTAGAGCACGACGATCGGCGTGGCGATCCCCGCA
Organism: Streptomyces sp. NPDC001530; assembly: GCF_042894545.1. Taxonomy (NCBI): domain Bacteria; kingdom Bacillati; phylum Actinomycetota; class Actinomycetes; order Kitasatosporales; family Streptomycetaceae; genus Streptomyces; species Streptomyces sp. NPDC001530. Next base: position 135,675 of record NZ_JBIAVS010000012.1, on the reverse strand, counting down.
CACCAGGTCATGATCTTCAGGGTGTACGGGCTCGACGAGGCGTTGGTGACCGTCAGGCTCCAGTCGTCATTGAGCGAGGACGGCATGACGTTCGGGAAGAGCGTCAGGAAGAGCATCGCGACGGCGGCCACGATGGTGAGCCCCGACAGCGCGAACGCCCAGCCCTCACGGCCACCGTTGACCGCCACGAGCGCCGCGACGAGTGCGACCACAGCCACGGCCAAGGCGACCAGCGACGTGCCGTCACCGTTCTCGACCTGGGTCCAGAGCAGGAAGATCAGCGCCAGCACGGCTGACGCCACCCCGACTTGCAGCGCCAGCGTCCGGGCCCGCTCCCGGATGTCCCCGACGGTCTTGAGCCCGACGAACACCGTCCCGTGGAAGGTGAACAGCGTCAGCGTGACCAGACCGCCGAGGAGCGCGTACGGGTTGAGCAGATCCCAGAAGTTGCCCACGTACTCGAAGTGCTCGTCGATCTTCACTCCGCGCACGATGTTGCCGAAGGCCACACCCCACAGGAATGCCGGGATCAGCGAGGTCCAGAAGATCGCCGTCTCCCAGTTGCGCTGCCAGTGCTCCTCCGACCGCTTCGCCCGGTACTCGAAGGCGACACCGCGCACGATCAGGCAGACCAGGATGATCAGCAGCGGCAGATAGAAACCGGAGAAGAGTGTGGCGTACCACTCGGGGAAGGCGGCGAAGGTCGCGCCGCCCGCCGTGAGCAGCCACACCTCGTTGCCGTCCCAGACGGGACCGATCGTGTTGATCAGCACCCGCTTCTCGGTGCGGTCCCGGGCCAGCAGCTTCGTGAGGACACCGACTCCGAAGTCGAACCCTTCCAGGAAGAAGTAGCCGATCCAGAGGACCGCGATGAGTACGAACCAGACGTCGTGAAGTTCCATGACTCAGCAGCTCCCTGGGCCTAGTAGGAGAAGGCCATCGGCTTGTCGGCGTCACGGGAGTCGCCGCCGATCTTGGTGGGCGGGTTGAGGTCGGCCTCGGTGAGCTCGGGGGGTCCGGCCTTGACGTACTTCACGAGCAGCTTGACCTCGACGACGGCGAGGATCGCGTAGAGCGTCGTGAAGACGATCATTGACGTGAGCACCTCGCCCTGCGAGACACCGGGGGAGACCGCGTCACGGGTCTGCAGGACGCCGTAGACGACCCACGGCTGACGGCCCATCTCGGTGAAGATCCAGCCCCAGGAGTTGGCGATCAGCGGGAAGGCCAGGGTCCAGAGCGCGATGCGCCAGTACCACTTGGTGAGGGTCGGACCGAGCGCCTTCTTCTTGAAGAGCACCAGGTGCGGCACTTCGTCGTCGCCGACCCGCAGGTGCTGCGGCAGCATGAACTTCTTGCGGGTCAGCCAGAGCCCGACCAGGCCGATGGCGAAAGACGCCATGCCGAAGCCGATCATCCAGCGGAAGCCCCAGTAGGCGACGGGGATGTTGGGCCGGTAGTCGCCGGGCCCGTACTTGGCCTGCTCGGACTTGTTGACGTCGTTGATGCCGGGGACGTACGAGCTGAAGTCGTCCTTGGCCAGGAAGGACAGCAGTCCCGGAATCTCTATGGCGACCCTGTTGTGGCCCTTGTCGACGTCACCGACGGCGAAGACCGAGAAGGGTGCCGGGCTCTCGCCGTCCCACAGCGCTTCGGCCGCGGCCATCTTCATCGGCTGCTGGTCGTACATGACCTTGCCGAGCCGGTCGCCGCTGATCGCGGTGAGCAGGCCGGCGATGACGATGGTGACCAGACCGAGCCGCAGCGAGGTCTTCATCACGGGAACGTGCTTCTTGCGCGCCAGGTGGAAGGCGGAAATACCGATCATGAAGGCGGCGCCCGTGAGAAAGGCCGCGGAGAGGGTGTGGAAGACCTGGGCGAGCGTGGTGTTCTGGCTCAGAACCGCCCAGAAGTCGGTGAGTTCGGCACGGCCCTTCGCCTTGTTGATCTTGTAGCCGACGGGGTGCTGCATCCACGAGTTGGCCGCGAGGATGAAGTACGCCGACAGGATCGTGCCGATCGAGACCATCCACATGCAGGCGAGGTGGAGCTTCTTCGGCAGCTTGTCCCAGCCGAAGATCCACAGCCCGATGAAGGTGGACTCGAAGAAGAAGGCGATCAGGGCCTCGAAGGCGAGCGGTGCACCGAAGATGTCACCGACGAAGCGCGAGTAGTCGGACCAGTTCATGCCGAACTGGAACTCCTGCACGATGCCGGTGACCACACCCATCGCGATGTTGATCAGAAAGAGCTTGCCCCAGAACTTGGTGGCCCTGAGGTACTTCTCCTTCTCCGTGCGCACCCACGCCGTCTGCAGGCCGGCGGTGAGCGCGGCGAGCGAGATCGTCAGGGGGACGAAGAGGAAGTGGTAGACGGTGGTGATGCCGAACTGCCATCGCGCCAGAGTCTCCGGCGCCAAAGCCAATTCCACGTCGTCAGTCTCCTTACGTCGCCGTGGTACAGCGGCAGTTTGCCCCCTTTGTCGCGTACATACGGGAGCAACCGGGACACGTTTGTGAACGCGTTCACATTCACAAGCAATTATGACGCATGGCCGTTCGAGGGGTGAGGGGTGGGGGGTCCCTAAGGCGGACCGACCGGCCCCCATGGGGAGGGGCCGGTGAACCCATGGCGCGAGAGGGGTTCCCAAGACCTTCAACATATTGTTGAATCCGCGGCATGCAGATACGGATCTCCTGGCCCGCGGGACACCTCACCGCGACCCTCGACGACACCCCGACCGCCCGGGCCCTTGCCAAGGCACTGCCGCTCGCCTCCACCGGCCGCACCTGGGGCGAGGAGGTCTACTTCGACACCGGCCTCTCCGTCGCCCTCGAGGAGAGCGCCCAACAGGTCGTCGCACCCGGCACGGTGGCCTTCTGGACCGACGGCGACGCCCTCGCGCTCCCCTACGGGCCCACACCCATCTCGAGAGGCGACGAGTGCCGCCTCGCAAGCCCGTGCAACGTCCTCGGCCGCCTCGACGACGACCCGCGCCCGCTTGCCACCGTGCGGGACGGCGACCCCGTACGCGTAGAACTCGTCGGGGACTAGAGCTCCTTACGCCTGGAACTCCTGGGGACTAGAGCTCCTTGCGGAACCCGTCCGTCGCCTTCAGGAAGATGTCGTTCGCCTCGGTTTCGCCGATCGTCACGCGGACGCCCTCGCCGGCGAAGGGGCGTACGACGACCCCGGCCTGCTCGCAGTGGGCGGCGAAGTCGAGGGTGCGCTCCCCCAGCCGCAGCCAGACGAAGTTGGCCTGGGTCTCGGGCACCGTCCAGCCCTGGCCGCGCAGCGCGTCGACCACCCGGTTGCGCTCACACACCAGGGTGCCGACCCGGCCGAGCAGCTCGTCCTCGGCGCGCAGGCTCGCCACCGCGGCGTCCTGGGCCAGCTGGCTCACGCCGAAGGGCACCGCCGTCTTACGCAGCGCCGCGGCGACCGGCTCATGGGCGATCGCGAAGCCGACCCGCAGGCCCGCGAGCCCGTACGCCTTGGAGAAGGTGCGCAGCACGCAGACGTTGGGCCGGTCGCGGTAGATCGCCACGCCGTCCGGCACCTCGGCGTCGCGGATGAACTCGCGGTACGCCTCGTCCAGGACGACCAGCACATCGCTGGGCACCCGGTCGAGGAATCGCTCCAGCTCGGCCCGGCGCACCACGGTGCCGGTCGGGTTGTTGGGGTTGCAGACGAAGATCAGCCGGGTCCGGTCGGTGATCGCGTCCGCCATCGCGTCCAGGTCGTGCACCTCGCCCGGCGTCAGCGGCACCTTCACCGAGGTCGCCCCGCTGATCTGCGTGATGATCGGGTACGCCTCGAAGGACCGCCAGGCGTAGATGACCTCGTCACCGGGGCCGCTCGTGGCCTGCAGCAGCTGCTGCGCGACCCCGACCGAGCCGGTGCCGGTCGCCAGATGCGAGAGAGGCACGCCGAAACGGTCCGACAGCTCGCTCATCAGCCCGGTGCACGCCATGTCCGGGTAGCGGTTGAAGGACCCGGTCGCGGAGGTGACGCTCTCGATCACGCCGGGCAGCGGCGGATACGGGTTCTCGTTGGAGGACAACTTGTACGCCACCGGACCGCCGGCCGCTGCGGGCTTGCCGGGCTTGTAGGTGGGAATACCCTCCAGCTCGGCACGCAGCTTGGGGCTCGTCTCGCTCACCGCAGTCCTCCTCGTGACCACCAGCGGCTCATGACCACCACCGGCTACCAATGCTCCTCACCTTATGAGGATTCGGCGCCGCTGCGAATGGGCTGTGGACAACCGCGTACGGTCGTGGGGGCATCCTCGTACGAAGGCGTACGAAACGGGGGGCGCGCCACCCGGACGCGCACGCGCCGGTAGCTCACGCCGTGGCGCGCATCCCTCGTGAGGGTGAGTTGAGACCTCTTCGAGACATGGCCCACTTGGCAGGCTCATGCGTGCCGACAAGTCACGTACTGCCATTGGAGCGTTCAACTACCTTTATTTCCAAGGTAGTTGACCCCTTTTGACCATGCAGAAACGTGCCTGTCAACGAGTGCATATGCGTCCGCACTACCCCACCGCATGAGCCCTACTATCGGCTCGCCATGACAGCAGCAGGGAAGCACCAGGTGAGCCGGGCGGAGACCTCCCGCCGAGGCGGTCGACCGGGCCGGGCGGGTATCAGAGACGTGGCTGCGGCCGCAGGGGTCTCCATCACGACTGTGTCAGATGCCCTCAACGGCAAGGGCCGGCTCCCGGACGCCACCCGACGCCACGTCCGCGAGGTCGCCGACCGGCTGGGCTATCGCCCGTCGGCCGCGGCCCGAACCCTTCGTACCGGCAAGTCGGGCCTCATCGGCCTGACCGTGACGACGTACGGGGATGAACCTTTCACCTTCACGGAGTTCGCGTACTTCGCGGAGATGGCCAGAGCCGCCACGTCGGCCGCGCTCGCCCGGGGCTACGCCCTGGTCATCCTCCCCGCGACCTCGCGCCACGACGTGTGGTCGAACGTCGCCCTGGACGGAACCGTGGTCATCGACCCGTCCGACCAGGACCCGGTCGTCAGCGAGCTGGTCCGGCAGGGCTTACCGGTCGTCTCCGACGGCCGCCCGGCCGGTTCGCTCCCGGTCACCGCCTGGGTGGACAACGACCACGAGGCCGCGGTCCTGGGCATCCTCGACCACCTGGCCGATGCCGGCGCCCGCCGGATCGGCCTCCTCACCGGCACCACCACGGACACGTACACCCATCTCTCCACCACCGCTTACCTGCGCTGGTGCGAGCGGGTAGGCCAGGATCCGGTGTACGAGGCCTACCCGGCGCACGATCCGTGCGCGGGAGCCGTCGCCGCCGACCGGCTGCTCGCCCGGCCCGACCGCCCCGACGCCGTCTACGGTCTCTTCGACCCGAACGGCACCGACCTGCTCGCCGCGGCCCGCCGCTACGGCCTGCGCGTACCGGACGACCTGCTGCTGGTCTGCTGCAGCGAGTCCACCGTCTACGCCAACACCGAGCCGCCCATCACGACGCTCTCCCTCAAACCGCGCCGAATCGGCACGGCCGTGGTCCAGCTCCTCATCGACGCCATCGAAGGGGTCGAATCGGACCAACCGGTCGAGCAGGTGATACCGACGGAGCTGATTGTGCGGACGTCCTCCGAACGCCGTCCACCCCGTACGACGGTCAGTGCGCCCCGATCGCCCGAGAAGGGTTGACGCCCTGCCCCAAGGGCGGAGCCGAAAGGGCGGGGAAAGCCCCGCCCAATTCGGGCGAAAGCCGCGGTGAACTGGGCTCCTGCTCCGATTCACCACCCCTGGGTCATCACATGGCGCGATCCGCATTCCTATGATGGGCGGACGACACCGCGGGCCGCTGCGACCAGGCAGTCCGATCCGGTGCAGATGCGGCGCGATGGTGGTGGAGGGGTCGATGACTCAGGGGGCCGGTCAGGGACCCGAGGTGGTGCGGACGGCGACGTTGCGCGACTTCCGGGTGCCCGCGTACGTCCACGAGACCGGTCCGTATGCGCAGAGCACGCCCCCCGGTGAGGGCGCCAGACCCGCCGAGGGGCCCGCGGAGCACCCGTCCGCGGACTACGGGTCCGGGGACTACGCGGAGGAGTACACACCCACGCAGCGCGATCTGCCCGTCATCAACAGGGGTGACACCCTTCAGGTCGCGGTTGACCCCGCCGCCGTTGCCGCCCCACAGTCGGCCGACGGGCCCGGTCCGCTGTACGTCGTCGGCGACGTGCACGGCTACCTCGACCAGCTGGTCGCCGCGCTCCAGGAGCAGGGCCTCATCGACGCCGCGGGCAACTGGTCCGCCGGGACCGCCCGCCTGTGGTTCCTCGGAGACTTCACCGACCGCGGCCCCGACGGCATCGGCGTGATCGACCTCGTGATGCGCCTGTCCGCGGAGGCCGCCGCGGCCGGCGGCTACTGCAAGGCCCTCATGGGCAACCACGAGCTGCTGCTGCTCGGCGCCAGGCGGTTCGGCGACACCCCCGTCAACTCCGGTGCCGGTACCGCCACCTTCCAGGCCGCGTGGCTGCTCAACGGCGGCCAGAAGACCGACATGGACCGACTCCAGGACCACCACTTGCAGTGGATGGCCCGCCTCGACGCCATGGAGCAGGTCGACGGACACCTCCTGGTGCACTCCGACACCACCGCCTACCTCGACTACGGCGACTCCATTGAAGCGGTCAACGACACTGTCCGCGAGACACTCACCCGCAACGACGCGGACGAGTGCTGGGACCTCTTCCGCAAGTTCACCAAGCGCTTCGCCTTCCGCGACGACGGGGGCGCCGAGGCCGTCCGCGAACTGCTGAGCGCGTACGGCGGAACCCGCATCGTCCATGGTCACAGCCCCATTCCGTACCTCCTGGGCGAGGTCGGATCGGAGGACGGCGAGGACGGCGCGGGCCCGGCGGTCGAGGGACCGCATCTGTACGCCGACGGGCTGGCCATCGCGATGGACGGCGGTGTGACCATGGCCGGAAAGCTACTGGTCCAGCAATTGCCCCTGGATAGCTGAGCGTTCACCGGGCAGGCGTCCCCCACGGAGGACTGCGCCGGCCAGGGGGCAATTCTGGAAACCCCCTGTCACGGCGTGCCGTCACCGCTCTACCATCGGCTTATCCGTAGCAGGCTCCCCTCCGTTTCTGCCCGACGGCTCGTCAGCGTGCGAGCCACCAGCCCTACGGAGCATCGGGGGATGCACATGAACAGCGTTCCGCAGCACCTGCTGAGCGAGGACCGCCAGGAATACGAGCGGATCCTCGATGAGGCGCTGCGCTCCGCACCACACCGCCCGGAACTCGCCGCTGTCGGCCAGCGGCTCAACTCCGAACAACTGCGCACCATGGCGCTCAACGCCACCGCTCTCATCACGGCGGCCGCGGCGGCCGAATACCAGCACTATGTGAAGGTCCGCGAGGAACTGCGCAAGCCGGCGCCATCCACCCCGGTCGTGAGCGAGGAAGCCGGCTCCGCGGAGCCGGGCTCGACCGCGATGGGGCTCGCCGCCACCGTGGGAGAGGTCACCGAGACCGCCGGAGCCGGCGCCATCGCCGTCGTCGCGGTGCTGGCCCCCGTCCTCGCCGGGACGGCGGCGGCGATCTTCCTGCTCGTGGGGTACCTGCTGAAGGTGCTCGACCCCGAGCAGACGTTCGCCCAGACCCTCCTCACCACCGGATGGGTCTTCGGCGCGGTCACGGCCGCCGCGATCCTGGTCGCCGCGGTCGGACTGCTGCTGACCGCACTGCGCAACGGCTCGTCCTCGCTCCAGGCCGGAGCACGCGGTGAGCTGAACGAACAGGTGGACCGGGCCAGGGAAGCCTGGCGCGAGGCCCTGCTGGAGCGCGGCATCCTGCCGTTCCTCCGGGAGGCCCTCGCCGACCCTGGCTCCGCGGCACTGGGCCGTCCGCAACCAGCGCCGACCAGCCGCATCCCGCAACTCGGCTACAACCGGCCGGGGTTCAGCAGCCCCGACGGCGGACCGGCGGCCGGCCCGCGCCCGAGCTTCTCCAGCCCGGACTTCACCAGCCCGGACTTCGGAGGACCGGAGCACCAGCCGGAGTAGACGCCCGGGCCGACCGGGGAGCGCAGGTCCAGGCTGACGCCCGGGGTGTTGGCCGGGTGTGCGGCCAGGTGTGCCGCCGGGTGTGCGGAGGAAACCGGGGCCCGCGCAGATGCGGCGCGGGCCCGAACCGGTGGGCCGCCTACGCCCGTACGCGGCCCGGCAGGGCGCCATCAGGCGATGTCCAGCCCGGCACAGTTCCGTCAGACAATGCCCAACTGCCGGGCCGCGGTCATCCAGGTCGGGAACTCGGACAGCAGCCGGTCGTACAGCTCCGGATCCGGGACGCTGCTGATGTCGTCGACGGCGAAGAACCCGACGTTGTCGACGCGTCGGCCCGGCAGTGTGTCGAGCCGTTCCAGCACGCCGTAGTTGGACCGTCCCAGGCCCACGAACTGCCAGAAGATCGGTTCCTCCACCGCTTCCCGCAATTCCCTCTCGATCTCCTTGTTGCGATAGACACCTCCGTCGGAGAAGAACAGCACCAACGTGGGATCGGCGGCCGGGTGCTCACGTACGTATGTCCGGACCTCGGCGATCACCTTCTGCTCCTCGTTCTGGATCCCGACCGCGCGCATGTCCACCTGACCCGGCCGCAGGCCCTTCCGCGGCTTCTTGCTCCGCCGGAACAGGCTCAGCTCACCGACCCGGACATGGAGCTCCAGCCACTCGGGCAGTTCCCCCAGACCGAGATCCGGCAGCCGGGCCGCATGGGAAGCGAACGTCCACGCCTGCATCACTCCGTCATCGTCCAACTGCGCGGCCACCGCGGCCATCCGCTCCACCACGTCGGCCACGACGCCCTTCGAGTACAGGAAGGACATCGACCCCGAGGCGTCGAGGACCAGAATCACTCGCGCCGTGACCCCCGCCGCCCCGTGCTTGCGCAGACTGACCGCCACCTGCTCCTTGCGCAGGGAGAGCCGCTTGCGCATGTCCACGGGCAGCTGCTCCTCGCCCTTGGTGAGGCGCGGGGCGGGGCCTGAGGGGGCCGACGGCACCTGCGGGGCGGACGGGGCCGCCGCGGGCGCCGCGAAGGGCGTGACCGCGGGCGGCACCACCGGCGGGCCCGCGGCCGCTCCCGGAGGCGGCCCCACCGGCGGGTTCATGGCCGCGCCCGCAGACGGCACTGCCCGCGCGGTCGTGGAGTCACCAGGCTCGTCGTCCACGCTGATCCCGAAGTCGGTGGCCAGGCCCGCGAGTCCGGACGCGTAGCCCTGTCCGACCGCGCGGAACTTCCACTGCCCACCCCGCAGATACAGCTCACCGCCGATGAACGCCGTCTCCGTCGTGGCCTCCATCTCGAAGCGCGCGAGCTCCCGCCGCGACCCGGCGTCGAGCAGCGTGAGCGTCAGCCCGGACAACTCGCCGAAGGTGCCGCCGTCGGCCGAGGCGCACAGCACCACCCGCTCGATGTCCGGCTCCAGGGCGCTCAGGTCCACCCCGACCGTGTCCGTCGTGACTCCGCCGTCCCGCCGCTTGCCGAGGTGTCGTACGGCACCGGAGGCATGCTGCGGCTGGTTGTAGAAGACGAAGTCCCCGTCGTCCCTCACTCGTCCACCCGCGCCGAGCAGCAGCGCCGAGGCGTCGGCGTCCGGCGCACCGGACCCCCCGGACCAGCCGAGCACGACCTGCACGGCATCGGCGGCCACGGGAAGGTTGGCACCCTTGCTCATGGATGTCGCTGTCATGCGCCCAGTCTGCCGAGAGAAACCCGGCCCCGGACCCGTCCGATGCCACATACCTGAACATCGGACGGCTCCCCACACCGCACACAGCAGACGTGCGCCTCAGTCCGCCAACGGCAGATAGACCCGATTGCCCGCGGCTGCGAACTCCTTGGACTTCTGCGCCATGCCCTCCTCGATCTCCACCTGCGAACCGCCGTGCTCACGCCGGATGTCCTGCGAGATCTTCATCGAGCAGAACTTCGGCCCGCACATGGAGCAGAAGTGAGCCGTCTTGGCGGGTTCGGCCGGCAGCGTTTCGTCGTGGAACTCCCGTGCCGTGTCCGGGTCGAGGGCCAGATTGAACTGGTCCTCCCAGCGGAACTCGAATCGGGCGTCGGACAGCGCGTCGTCCCATTCCTGCGCACCTGGGTGCCCCTTGGCGAGGTCGGCTGCGTGGGCGGCGATCTTGTAGGTGATGACGCCGGTCTTGACGTCGTCACGGTTGGGCAGGCCCAAGTGCTCCTTGGGCGTGACGTAGCAGAGCATCGCCGTGCCCCACCAGGCGATCATCGCGGCACCGATGCCGGAGGTGATGTGGTCGTACGCCGGCGCGACGTCCGTGGTCAGCGGGCCGAGCGTATAGAACGGAGCTTCATCACAGATCTCCTGCTGAAGGTCGATGTTCTCCTTGATCTTGTGCATCGGGACATGTCCCGGGCCCTCGATCATGGTCTGTACGTTGAAACGCTTGGCGATCGTGTTGAGTTCCCCGAGCGTCCTCAACTCCGCGAACTGCGCTGCGTCGTTGGCGTCCGCGATGGAGCCGGGCCGCAGCCCGTCGCCGAGCGAATACGTGACGTCGTACGCCGCGAGAATCTCGCAGAGTTCCTCGAAGTTCTCGTACAGGAACGATTCCTTGTGGTGCGCCAGGCACCAGGCCGCCATGATCGAGCCGCCGCGCGAGACGATGCCGGTCTTGCGATTCGCGGTGAGCGGCACGTACGGCAGGCGTACGCCCGCGTGGACCGTCATGTAGTCCACGCCCTGCTCGGCCTGCTCGATGACGGTGTCCTTGTAGATCGCCCAGGTCAGTTCCTCGGCGCGGCCGTCGACCTTCTCCAGCGCCTGGTAGAGCGGCACCGTGCCGATGGGGACGGGGGAGTTGCGCAGCACCCACTCACGGGTGGTGTGAATGTTGCGGCCGGTGGACAGGTCCATGACCGTGTCGGCGCCCCAGCGGGTCGCCCAGGTCATCTTCTCGACCTCCTCCTCGATGGAGGACGTCACGGCCGAGTTGCCGATGTTGGCATTGACCTTCACCAGGAACCGCTTGCCGATGATCATCGGCTCGATCTCCGGGTGGTTCACGTTCGCGGGCAGCACCGCACGGCCCGCGGCGATCTCCTCGCGGACGACCTCGGGATCGACGTTCTCGCGGACTGCCACGAACTCCATCTCGGGCGTGATCTCCCCGCGGCGCGCGTACGCGAGCTGCGTCACCGCCTGTCCGGAGCGGCCCCGGCGCGGCTGACGCGGCCGCCCCGGGAAGACCGCGTCGAGGTTGCGCAGCCCCCCGCGCGGTGAGGTGTGCTTGATCCCGTCGTCCTCGGGGCGGACCGGGCGGCCCGCGTACTCCTCGGTGTCGCCGCGGGCGATGATCCAGTTCTCGCGTAGCGGCGGGAGGCCCCTGCGTACGTCGGTGTCGACGGTCGGATCGGTGTACGGGCCGCTGGTGTCGTACAGCGTGACGGACTGCCCGTTGGTGAGGTGCACCTGACGGACCGGCACCCGTAGATCGGGGCGCGAACCGCCGATATACCCCTTGTGCCAGCCGATGGACTTCCCGGCCTCGCCGTTCACGGTCGGGGCGGACGCCCCACCGTTTCCGTCCGGGGCGAGCGCCCCGTCCGTCTGGCTGGAGGCAGGCGTGCGTACGTCCTTGTTGGTCATGAGACCGACTCCCTACGCCGGCATTACCCGGTAACAGGTTCGGCGGTCGACGCAGCGGCTTCCGTCCGTCGATGTTTCATGTGAAACATCGCTGGGACGAAGGTCAGCGCCCTCTCAGCCCGGTGCTCCGAGCTCCCGCGTGTGCAAAGGTGCCTCCACGCTAGCGTCATATCTGGCGCGGTGAACAGAGGGCCCCCGCCGTTCTTGCGATGATCGGTCGGTGACCACAACGCAGCAGCCCCCATTCCCACCGTCCGAGCCGCCGCGCGGACCCGGCTCCGGTGACGGCCATGGACATGGCTCCGGCGACGGCCGCGGACATGGACCAGGCGGTGATAACCACGGGCCCGGGCCCGGTGACGGGCACGACCACGGCCCTGGCGGCGGGCACGGCCACTCCCACGGCCACGGCCCCGCCGCCCCCGTCTCCAAGCATCTGCGCAAGGTCATCGCCGCGGTGCTGATCCCCTTCGCCACGGCGGTCGTCGTCGGCCTCATGGTCCTCTGGCCCGGCGGCGCCCCGTCCCATGAGCGCACCGGTGTCGGCTTCGACCGGCAGACCCAGCAGGCGACGGTCACCAAGGTCGACAAGGTGGACTGCAAGTCCGTGAACGCCTCGGGAGAGACCCCGACCGGCGACACCTCCACCGCAGAGGGCTCCTCCGCGCAGCAGCAGGCGACGGGCGACTGCAAGAAGGCGACGATCCGGATCGACACCGGCAAGGACAAGGGCCGTACCTTCACCGAGATCGTCCAGCCGGATCAGTCGCGGCAGTTGCACCAGGGCGAGAAGGTCGTGGTCGCGTACGAGCCCTCCGCGCCCAAGGATCTGCAGTACTCGGTCACCGACGTGAACCGGAAGTTCCCGCTGGCAGTACTCGCCGGGATCTTCGCCCTGGTCGTCGTAGTGGTGGGCCGGATGCGCGGTGTCATGGCGCTGATCGCTCTGGCCGTCAGCTTCCTGGTCCTGACGTTCTTCATCCTGCCCGCGATCCTGCAGGGCTCGAACCCGCTGATCGTGGCGATCGTCGGGGCGAGCGCCATCATGCTGATCGCGCTCTACATGTGCCACGGACTCTCGGCCCGCACATCGGTGGCGGTGATCGGCACGCTGCTCTCGCTGGTGCTGATCGGTGTGCTCGGCTCCGTCTTCATCGGCTGGGCGGCACTGACCGGCAACACCGACGACAACACCGGCCTGATCCACGGCCTGTACCCGTCCATCGACATGAGCGGTCTGCTGCTCGCCGGGGTCATCATCGGTTCGCTCGGTGTGCTCGACGATGTGACGGTGACGCAGACGTCCGCGGTCTGGGAGCTGCACGAGGCGAATCCCACGATGGGCTGGCGTGGCCTGTACCGCGCGGGCATCCGCATCGGCCGTGACCACATCGCTTCCGTCGTCAACACGCTCGTCCTGGCGTACGCGGGCGCCGCGCTGCCGCTGCTGCTGCTCTTCTCGATCGCGCAGAGCAGCGTGGCCACGGTCGCCAACAGCGAACTGGTCGCCGAGGAGATCGTGCGCACCCTGATCGGCTCGATCGGGCTGGTCGCCTCCGTGCCGGTGACCACCGCGCTGGCCGCCCTGGTGGTCTCCGCGGACCGCCCGGGAACCGCCGCCGGCCCTGTGGAGGCCACGGGAGCCAGGACACCGGCACGCAGCGGGAAGGGCCGCCGCCGCAAGCACTGAAGCCATCCGGCAGTCACGCCCCTGGTGAGGAAGCGTTACTCCACTTGGGGGGTGTGACGGTGCGTCAGCCCGCGCTCTGCTCCTCCGCCAGGATGCGGTCCAGCGCCTCGTCGAGATGCGCCTCGAAGTCGGCGAGGGAACGCTCCTGCCCCAGTGGCACCAGTTTGTCCGTGCGGTCGAGGAACGCCACGAGCGGCGCGGCCCCGGACCGAAACAGCGCGTGGTCACCGCCCACCTGAAGCCGGATCAGCACCTCGCCGAACGCTTCCGGGTCGGCCGGCGCGATGTGCACATCGCCGTCACCGCATGGCCGGCCCACGCCGTCGATCAGCAACTCCCGCCCGAACGCCCAGGTCACAGGAGCGTCGCCGGGCAAATGGAAGGTCAGCCGCACGGCGTACGGATCACAGGTCTCGTATCGCAGCTCCACCGGAATGCGGAAGGACAGCTCCTCCGACACGAGGAAGCTCATCATGACCTCTGCCTGTACCGACTCACGCATCGCCTACCCCGCCGTTTGCCGTCGACTGGCCAGGAATCGTCCCCCTGACACTGCTGGAATCTTGCTTAACGTACACACCAGATCACAAGGAGTAAGTTTTCAGATACTGATAGAGAGGGCAAGTGACCCTAGTAGCCTGCCGACTTCGCTCTGCAATTGCACTGCGGCAGGTAGCAACCGATCGGCCTGATGAGAAGGCAGGGAGATGGCCATGGTCCCGGCAGTTGTGCCTGCCGTGATGGGGATCGCGGCGCAGACCGTGCCGAGCGCGTACTCCTGGCGCTCGATGACGGGCTCCATCCGTCCCGTCCGTTCCAGGCGCCGCAGCAGACTGTCGTTGTCACGCACCGTGTACGGAGTGATCGACTGCACGGGATAGCGGTCGAGGTGATCGCGGCGGGCCCTCTCGTCCAACTGGGACAGCAGACACTGGCCGATCGCGTGCGCGTGCCCGGTCTCCCGGAAGTCGGCCCACTCCTCGACCGCGGGATTCCCCGGGGTGTCGGCGATGCACATGACCTCGATCTCGCCGTCGCGGTAGATCGCGTAGTACACGGGTACGCCGAGCGAATCGCGCCAGCGCGCGAGCGCGTCGCTCACCGTGCTGCGACGTTTCTGCTGTGCTCCACTACTGCTCAGCCGCTCGGCGGCCCCACCAAGGAAGAACAGCCCCTTGTCGCGGCGCAGATAGCCCTCGTGGACCAGGGTGCGCAGCAGGTGGTACGCCGTCGGCAACGCGAGCCCGGCCTCCCGGGCCAGCTGCTTGGCGGGCGCGCCGTGCTCACGCGAGGCGACGGCCTCCAGAAGGCGCATCGCCCGCTGCACGGAGCCGATCAGGGTCGTGGAGTTCGGCTCCGGGGGCGCGGCCTCGGCGGGAGGGGTGCGCGCAGCGCCTGTCTCCACCGGCGAAGTGCGCGGAGCGCGTGTCTCCCCGGGCGTGGTACGTGGCTGGGCGGGCGGGCCGCATGACCCCGCGGGCACGCCCGATCGCTGGACGGGTGGAGTGTGTGATTGTGCGGGTGCGGTGTCAACCGTGGCCAAGGGGCACTCCCTAAGCGCGAGGGGGACCGCCCGTGCGGGGGAACACGGGAGGGGGGGCTGTGCGCTGCCCGCGGGGGCGACCCCGCGTCGGATTCCGGACTCTAACCGCCTGCCACCGCTCGCAGACGGCCTCGCCGGGAAACTTCCCTCGGCCGAGGGAACCTCAGGTTCCCTTTACCGGTCCGCCGTTACCGAATCGCTCACCCTCTCACGCCTCACCAGTCACTGCGCGATGACGAGCTCGACATGAACTTCCGCACGACGTAGATCAGTCCGCCGACCAGCGCGACGAAGACCAGGGCCTTGAAGAGCAGGCTGATGACCACACTGAGCACGCTGACTATCACCGTGCCGAACACGACCAGGGCGATGACCGGCACCGCGACCCACTTCACCCACCACGGCATACCGTTGAAGATCTCTCGCATCGCCCTAGTCCTTACCTCTCCGCCCGTTGCCCCAAGTCCGGGGCAGTGATTCCGGGTTCTGTGATGTCCTGCATTCGATGCTAGGCCGCGAGGGGGCCGGGCGGAGGCCTCGCGTCCCTTGTCCTCCCCTGACCGTTCCCCTAGGGAACCCTGAGGCGGAGGTCAGCTCTCCGGCGGAGAGAACACCACCAGAACCCTCAGGTCCTCGGTGATGTGGTGGAACTTGTGGGCGACCCCCGCGGGCACGTAGACGACGCTGCCGCGCGCCACCTGGGTGGTCTCCAGGCCGACCGTGATCGAGGCGCGGCCGCTCACCACGAAGTACACCTCGTCCTGCTGGTGCGGCTTTTGCGGGTCGAGTTCGCCCGCGTCGAGTGCGTACAGGCCGACCGACATGTTCCGCTCACGCAGAAACTGCAGGTAGGCCCCGTCGTTGGCGGCGCGTTCCGCCTCCAGTTCGTCCAGCCGGAATGCCTTCATCGCCGTCTTCCGCCCTCGTCCGCTCTCGTACGCCGCAGGCTGTATCCACAGCCCCGCTCGCCACTCGATCTCTTCTGTCACGATCAGACACATGAAGAATTTCGTAGTCAAGACGATCGCCAACGCGGGGGCCCTGGCCGTCGCCGTCTGGCTGCTCGACAAGATCACCCTGACAGGCGACAGCACCGGCAAGAAGGTCGGCACGCTACTGATCGTCGCGCTGGTCTTCGGCCTGGTGAACTTCCTGGTCAAGCCGGTCGTGAAGGTGCTGACCTTCCCCCTGTTCATACTCACGCTCGGCCTGATCACTCTCGTGGTCAACGCCCTGATGCTGCTGCTCACCTCGTGGCTGGCCGACAAGCTCGACCTGAGTTTCCACGTCGAGGGCTTCTGGACCGCCGTCCTCGGCGGCCTGATCATCTCCATCGTGTCCTGGGCGCTCAACGTCGTGCTACCCGACGGCAAGGACTGAGTGCCCGATGTCCTATCGCGTCTGCTTCGTGTGCACCGGCAACATCTGCCGCTCTCCGATGGCCGAGTCCGTGTTCCGCGCCCACATAGAGGAGGCCGGGCTCGACGGCCTGGTCGAGGTCGACAGCGCGGGCACGGGCGGCTGGCACGAGGGCGACGGCGCCGACTCCCGCACCGTCGCCGTGCTGGAGGCAGGCGGGTACGAGAGCGACCACGCGGCCCGGCAGTTCCAGGCCTCGTGGTTCTCCCGTCTCGACCTCGTCATCGCCCTCGACTCCGGCCACCTCAAGGACCTGCGCCGCCTCGCGCCCAGTCCCGAGGACGCGGACAAGGTCCGGCTGCTCCGGTCGTACGACCCCGCCGCGGGGGATGATCTGGACGTTCCCGATCCGTATTACGGACATATGGACGGCTTCGAGGAGTGTCTTGAGATGGTGGAAGCGGCGAGCCCCGGACTGCTCGCCGCGATACAGGAGCAAGTGGAGGGACGGGCGGCATGACGTCAGGGGATTTCGTCGCGGGCAGTGGTGACGGCACGCGCGCGGTGCGGGCCGGACTGCCCGAACCCGTCAAGTACGAGCCGACGCTCCCGGGCCCGGTCTTCGCCGCGCATTTCCATCTGCCGGGCGAGCCCACCGGCCCGTACACCTACGGTCGTGACGAAAACCCGACGTGGACGCTCCTGGAGCGCGCCATCGGCGAACTGGAGGCCCCCGGCCAGGAAGGCGTCGAGACGCTCGCCTTCCCCTCGGGCATGGCCGCCATCTCGGCCGTGCTCTTCTCCCAGCTGCGCGCCGGCGACGTCGTGGTCCTGCCCGACGACGGCTACCAGGTACTGCCGCTGGTACGCGAGCAGCTGACCGCGTACGGCATCGAGGTGCGCACCGCCCCGACCGGCGGCGACGCCCAGCTGGAGGTGCTCGACGGCGCGAAGCTGCTGTGGATCGAGACCCCGTCGAACCCGGGTCTCGACGTGTGCGACATACGGCGGCTCGTCGCGGCGGCACACGCGCAGGGCACCCTCGTCGCCGTCGACAACACCCTGGCGACCCCGCTCGGACAGCGCCCGCTGGAGCTGGGCGCCGACTTCTCCGTGGCCAGCGGCACCAAGATGCTCACCGGGCACGGCGACATCCTCCTGGGATACGTCACCGCACGCGACGCCGCTCTGATGGCTCCCGTACGACGCTGGCGGAAGATCGTCGGCGCGATCCCCGGCCCCATGGAAGCCTGGCTGGCGCACCGCTCGCTCGCCACGCTCCAGCTGCGCGCCGACCGGCAGACCGCCAACGCGCTGGCGATCGCCGAGGCGTTGCGCGAACGACCCGAGGTGACCGGGCTGCGCTATCCGGGGCTGCCCGACGACCCCTCACACAAGATCGCTTCGCAGCAGATGCGGCGCTTCGGGTGCGTGGTGTCCTTCACCCTGCCCACACGTGCGCGTGCCGACCGTTTTCTCGACGCGCTGCGTCTGGTGGACGACGCCACGAGCTTCGGCGGTGTGCGGTCCACGGCCGAGCGGCGCGGCCGATGGGGCGGGGACGCCGTGCCGGAGGGCTTCGTTCGTTTCTCGGCCGGTGCCGAGGATCCCGAGGACCTGGTGGCGGACGTACTGCGGGCACTCGACGAGTCCGCGGACTGAGTGCCTCTGAGCGACCGGTGAGTACGCGGAGCGAATGCCTCCTGAATGACCGGTGAGTACGCGGCGGCGCGTGTCCGCGCCGCTGGTTTAGTACCCCGCTACGTACAACGGACGGTCCGAGCCTCCCCCCTCGTGGCTCGGACCGTCCCGGTTCCGCGCGCGAAGAACCGCGCAAACAAGGCTAGTTGACTCTGTGTCAGTGTCCAATCACAGTAGCGACAGAGACCTATCGACTTATTTATAGTTAGGGCTCGCGCGGGGGTGCTGGGAGGGGAGGGGACCATGGATTTGGCCTTGCTGCGCACTTTTGTGACAGTGCACCGGGCCGGTTCCTTCACTCGCGCCGCCGCGCTGCTCGGACTCTCGCAGCCGGCCGTCACCTCGCAGATCCGCACATTGGAGCGGCAGTTGGGGCGGCCTCTCTTTCTGCGCCAGGCCCGCGGGGTGACGCCGACGACCATCGGCGACGAGCTCGCCCACAAGGCCGCTCCGCATCTCGACGCCCTTGTGGAGATCGCCGAGACCGGCCTCGACGAGGACTCCTCATTACGCACGCTGCACCTCGCCGGGCCGCCGGAGTTCACCGCGGAACGTGCGCTGCCCGCGCTCACGGAGCTGACGGGCGGCGACGGTCAGGGCTTCACCCTGCGCGCCTCCTTCGGCAACGCGGAGGAGACGCTGGAGGGACTCGCCGCCGGACATCATGATCTAGCCATTACGACGGCCCGTCCGCGCGGTGCGCTGCTCACCGCGACTCCGCTCTGCGACGAAGAGCACGTCCTGGTCGCCGCCCCGCGCTGGGCCGCCTGCGTCGGTCCGGGCAAGCTGCGCCGCAAGGGCGCCCACGCCCTGGAGAACTTCCCCGTCGTCGAGGTGCACGAGTCGCTTCCGCTCGTCGCCCGCTACTGGGCCTCCGTCTTCGACTCCCGCCCGGCCGCCTCGGGCACCGTCGTCGTCCCCGATCTGCGTGCGGTCCTCGCCTGCACCGCTGCGGGCGCGGGTCTCGCCGTACTGCCCCGGTATCTGTGCACCGATGCCCTGGAGCGCGGCGACGTCGTGGCGCTCCTCGACCCGGCGGTACCGCCCCTGCGTACGTACTTCCTGGTGGTCCGCACCGGCACACTGGCCATGCCGCATATCGCGCGGGCGCACGAGTGGCTGCTGAGGGCGGCCGTCGACTGGAGCTGACGCAGGGGCGGGCATCGGCTGGTCCCGAGACCGGGGTGGCGTCGACTCATGCTGCGGCCGGGGAGGCATCGACTGGGCCTGAGGCTCATTCTGAAGCTCTTGGGGCTTTGCGATGTTTCACGTGGAACCAGCCGGGCCACATTTCTCCCATGACCGTCCGACCCGTGGTCAAGCGCACCGCCCGCGCCATCCTGCTCGATGGTGACGACCTGATCTTGATCAAGCGCACCAAGCCCGGCGTCGATCCCTACTGGCTCACACCGGGTGGCGGGGTCGAACCGGAGGACACGACTGTCGTCGACGCGCTCCACCGTGAGGTGCACGAGGAACTCGGCGCCAAGATCACCGATGTGGTGCCCTGTTTCGTCGACACCGTCGAGCACATCGGCGACGACGGCGGCGCGACCGGCGTGAAAGTGCAGCACTTCTTCGTCTGCCGTCTGGAATCCATGGATCCGGCCCAACGGCACGGCCCTGAGATGGATGCGCCCTGCGGCGAGTACGAGATCGTACGCGTGCCGTTCACCCGGGTCGGGATCGCCTCCGTCCACCTCGTACCGCTGTCCCTGCGGCACTACCTCGACGGGAACATCGAGGGCGTACGGGCGATGCACGCACCCGACCTGGGCTGACCTACGGGACTGGACACGTCAGGAGGGGCCCTCGGTCAGTCACCGGCGGCGACGAGTTCCTCCACCGAGTCGTGGCGTATGCGATCCGATGGGATGCCGATGTCCCTCAGCGCGTCGACACCGCTGCGGATCATCCCGGGCGGACCCGAGAGATACGCGTCGTACTCATTCCACGGCCCGTACTCGCGTATGACGTCCGGCAGCTGGAGATGAGCCTGCTGGTCGACAACCGGGCGCACGGCGAGCCACGGGTGGCTCTGCTGAAGCCGCAGCATCGTGTCGATGTCGTACAGATCGTGATCGGTGCGAGCGCCGTAGAAGACCTCGACCGGGCGGCGCTCCCCGTGCTCGGCGACATCCTCGACCAGGGCCTTGATGGGCGCTATGCCAGTGCCGCCGCCCAGACAGAGCAGTCCGCTGTCGGTGGTGTGGTCGACCGTCATCGACCCGCCCGGCGGGCCGAGCCGGATGATGTCGCCGGGCCGGGCACGGTGCACCAGCGCGTTGGACACCCAGCCCGCTGGAACCGCCTTCACATGGAACGACAGCAGCCCGTCGGACCGGGGCGCCGAGGCGAATGAGTAATGCCGCCAGATCCGCGGCCACCACGGCGTCTCCAGGCTCGTGTACTGCCCGGCGAGGAAGGGATACGGCTGGTCCGGGCGGACGGTGATGACCGCGACGTCCGGGGTCCTGAGATCGTGCGAGACCACCTCGGCGTACCACCACGCCGGGGCACGCAGCTCGTCCGCGGCCGCCGCGTCGATCATGACCTGGGAGATCGTCGTGTATGCCCGTACCCAGGCCGCCTCCATCTCGGCATCCCAGATGGCCGAGGCGAACCGGCTGAGCGAGCCGATGAGGCACTCACCGACGGCCGGGTAGTGCGCGGGCTGGGTCCCGT
Organism: Streptomyces sp. NPDC001530; assembly: GCF_042894545.1. Lineage (NCBI taxonomy): Bacteria > Bacillati > Actinomycetota > Actinomycetes > Kitasatosporales > Streptomycetaceae > Streptomyces > Streptomyces sp. NPDC001530. Next base: position 115,021 of record NZ_JBIAVS010000012.1, on the reverse strand, counting down.
ACTTGCGGTGTCCACGACCGAGGTTCTGCAGATACGCGACGAGGACCTCGGTGTTGTCGATGTGCTCGGCAGCGGTCAGCAGCGCCTTGAGGAGCCGGTCCCGCTGGGTGTCCATCGCGGCGGGGAACAGCGAACGCAGTTCCGGGTGGCGCACGAAGAGGAGCGCGTAGAAGTAGGAGGTGACTTTGTCGGCGACGGGGCCGACCTCGGCCATGGTCCGGCGGATCAGCACGGCGTCGGGGGACGCCTCCGGAGCCGGGGCGGGCCGTTGCGCGGGTACCCGGGGCTCCGGGCCGGGATTGGGCTGTGGAGAGCCGTGTCCTGGCTGTGGAGAGCCGTACTCGGACTGCGCGGAACCCGGCTGCGGCCGGACCGCTTCGTGGCCGTGGTGGGCGGGCTCCGGCTCAGGGCGCTGCCCCTCCGGCTCGGGCGGGGATATTCGTTCCTGCTCCGGCGTCGCCTGCCCAGGCGTCCCCTGCCCCGTGGGGGGCCGGCCGACCGGACGCATCGCGGCCAGCCGACGGCCGTCGGCCGCCCCCTGGTCCCCGCCGGAGGGCGCCGGCTCCCTGCGCGGCGTGAACCAGCCGCCCCCGCCGTTGCCGCCGGACGTACCGTTGTCGGCCGACGTGGTGGTCGGAGCGTCCATGGTGTGCCTCGCCTCGAACATCTTTCGGTCGGTCTGCGCACTTCCGCGGTCGGAAGAGGCCTGCTTTCCCCCGCAGACGGCTTGCTTTCTTTCCCGGTTCAGTCCCCGTCGGCCAATGCGGCCACATTGAACCCGGATTCCCGCTCCGTACGGACAAGTAAGGCGAGAATGTGACATTGGCCGCAGTACTCTCACGGCAGCATCCCACCCCGAGCCAACGCCCGACCGCAAAACGGAAAATGCGGGTCTTCGATCTCTCCGTCCCGTTAGGCTGCATTGGCCTGCGTTCGTGCCCGCACGAGACATGCGTACATCTCGGCGGACGCGAACCGGACTCGACCATACCGGCAGCCGCCCCACACACAAGTCCCCTCTTCCAGCACCACAAATTGGTGGGGGTCGATCAATCAATTGCGCCAATTACTGGGCGCGACGGACCAATTCATAGGCATCCCACAGATCCCTCCCCACGTAGGAGTGGGTGGCGAGACCTTCCAGATGCCGATCCGCATTGACCGCGACGGATACCGGCACGGCACCAAACAGGTCCCTGTCCGACAATGAGTCGCCATAGGCGACGCAGTCAGCCCGGCTCACCCCCAACTCTTCACAGAGCCGGTCCGCGATCTGCACCTTGGCTGCGCTGCTGAGAATGCCCGCCGGATCGACCGGCTCGGTGAACGGCACGGCAGGAAACCGCGAGCCGTATGCCGCGTGTGCTCCCCACGCCGTCAGCCGTTCCACGAAGAAGGACGGTGACAGCGAGACGACCGCGCAGTAGTCACCGTTCCCCCGGATCTCAGCCCAGACATCCTCGATGCCGGACATCCAGGGCGCTCCCTCGAAAGCGGCCGTCACATGCGCCTCGGTGAGCTCCGCCCACAGGGCATACACCCGCGTCGCGTACTCCGGAGGACCTATGCGCCCCGCGGAGATCGCCTGATCGAGCGCCACGGTCTCTGCTTCCAGCCCGAGTTGCCGCGAGATCTCCACCGGTGCGGTGCTCCCGTGCAGCAACGTCCCGTCGAGATCAAAGAGATGAAGTCGTGCCATGTCCGCCGAGGCTAGCGGTGTCGGCTGACCCTCTATCGGCGAGCGAAGCTGTTGATCCACGCCGTTTCACGTGAAACATCTGTCCGCCCGCTGTGCGGTTGTGGACGACATGGCCAAAAGCCCGTACGGGTGCCCGCAAACCGGTGGACGTCAGGGCCACGTGTCAGACAGCCTGACGTACGTGCCGACACCTTCCCTCGCCGCTCTGCCCATCCGCCGTCTGACGCCTCGCGATCTCACCGCCTGCGCCGACTTGTCCGAGGACCGGGGGTGGCCCCGTGAGGAACACAAATGGGGTCTGCTCCTCGCGGCGGGAACCGGTTACGGCATCGATGACCCCGACGGCGGTCTCGTCACCGCCTGCGTCGTGACCGAGTACGGACCGCGGGAGCGTCCTGATTTGGGGGCAATAGGCATGGTGCTCGTCGCCGAACGGCATGCCCGCAAAGGTGTCGGCCGCCGGCTGATGCGGCATGTGGTCGCGGAGAGGGGCACCATCCCGCTGACCCTGCACGCGACTCCGTACGGCCGCCCGCTCTACGAGGAACTGGGCTTCAAGGTCACCGGTCGGGCCGAGATGGTCCGTGGACACTTCGTCCCCGGCGGGCTGGAGCCCGAGGTCTTCACCCGCCCAGCCACGGCCGAAGACCTCACCGGCATCCTCCGGCTCGACGAGGAGATCTTCGGGGCCGACCGCACCCCTATCGTCACGCGGCTGCCCGCCTTCTCCGACCAGCTACGCGTCGCCGAAGAGAACGGCCGGATCATCGGATACGCGTCCGCCTGGCCCAACATGGACACCCATGTCGTGGGTCCGCTGATCGCCCATGACACGGAGACGGCGAAGGCGCTCATAGCCTCGCTGGGCTCCCACACCGACCGTCCGCTACGCACCGACATCGACGTGCGGCACGAAGAGCTGCTGTCCTGGGTGAAGGAGCGCGGCCTCGTTCCCATCGCCTTCAACGCGGTCATGACGTACGGGATCTCGGAGCTGCCCGGGGACTGGACACGGCGGTTCGCTCCACTGACGGTGGCGGCGGGCTGAGACGCCCGTAGGCGCCCATACGCCCATAGAGGCCGATGGAGAAGCGGGGGGGCCCCCCCCGGGGGGGGGGGGGCTCCCTTTTGTGGTCTCATTCGCTGGCCGCCCCCCCCGCGCCGCCCCAGCCCGGGGGGGGGGGCCGGGCGCCCCCCCCCCCCCCCCACGCCC